>CADCDK010000009.1 GCA_902800185.1 uncultured Prevotellaceae bacterium | reverse complement strand
GGCATCATATAAATCTGCCATCTGTCCGTAGATGGCACGGAGGGTGTAAAGGTCGCAATCCTTTTTTGTGGTGTCCGTCTGTTCTGCAGCATGCTGGTAACATTCGAGGGCGCGGGGTGCCTCTCCCATGTCGTGGTAGCAGCGGCCGAGGAGGTAGTGGGCTCGCATGCGCTCGTTGGCAGAGCCGTGACGGTCGTAGTAGTCGGCGATCTCCTGCAGGAGGGTGTCGGAGGGGAGCACGGAGTCGCACTTGTTGAGGGCATCGGCACGCAGCAGGGCGTGGCGCATGGAGAGGGAGGTGGTGGAGGGAGCCTCCACCTTATTTAATATATACAGGGAGGAGTCAGGACGGGTGCGCATGAGGGAGTCCGCACGGTTGAGCAGGGCGGAGAGTTCTCGTTCCTCCTGCGAGGTGCAGGAGAAGAGGAAGATGAAGATAATCAGTAAGGGAATGTTGCGTGTCTTGTATGCCATCATGTCTGGTCGTTCTTTCTTCAAGGCTCTTCAACAAAATCTACGTACTCTCCTTCGTTCTGGGGAATAATCTTTTGATGGGTCTCACGCTGCGACCGCTGGTCGATGACCGTTGGTTCTCCATGACCGGCATTCTGCTGACCATTCATATCTTGGTAATAGCCTCTGGTTCCACCATGATAATAGGTGTGCTGACGGCGTGAGCGTCCGAAACCGAGGAAGCGTTTCACATGCTGATAGAGAACAAAGCACATGACGGCAACACCGATGATGAAGAAGAGGATGATGAAAAAGACGAATTGCAGAAAGAAAGCCATGGGAGGATGAAGGATGAGGGATCAATTAGTGTTGGGTGAGGTTGACCACCACGGAAAGAATGACATACCACGCAATGATGAACGCAAAGGCGGTGATGCCAAAGAAAAGCAGCAGGGGAATGCAACTCAGGACGAAGATGTATTTCACCTCGTTACCCCGCCAGCCCCAGTGCTTGAACTTCAGGGCAAACATCGGGATTTCCGCAACGAGCAGCCAGCAGCTGACAAACGTCAGGAGAAGCATCAGGCAGGAACCCCACGGCAGACTTTCCACCCACTGGTGTCCACCCACAACGAGGGAACCCCAGAACAAGGCGTTGGCAGGTGTCGGCAAGCCGATGAACGAAGTCGTCTGCCGTTCATCAAGGTTGAACTTGGCCAACCGCAGCGCCGAGAAAGCCGCCATGACAAAAGCAAGATAAGGGAGATAGGACACAAGGCCGGGAAATGGGGAGGAAAGAACGGCCGGCCAGTCCATGACAGTCAATTCATGATAGACAATGGCAGAGGGTGCGACACCGAAGGTGACATCGTCTGCCAAGGAATCGAGTTCCTTGCCAATCGGAGAGCTGACACCTAACAGGCGGGCACTCATGCCATCAAAGAAATCAAAGACAGCACCCATCACAATCCAAAGGAGTGCCATGTGCGGATTGCCCATCAGCGCAAACGTAACAGCCACGCAACCTGAAATGAGGTTGCAACATGTGATGGTATTGGGGATGTGACGTTTCATTGGCGGAATGTGCTATGTGGAATGTTGAGTGTGTCAGTGTGTGAGGGAGAAATCAGGGGAGTTTGGCGATGACCGTTTGGTCGCCTGTGGTGCTCTGCCCCATCTTCACACAGACCTCACTACCCAAAGGCAGATATACATCTACACGCGAACCGAACTTGATGAAGCCGAGGTGCTCGTCAATATAGCACTCTTCGCCTTCCTTGGCATAGGTGACAATGCGGCGCGCCACGGCTCCGGCAATCTGACGGCAGAGGATGTCAACACCCTCGGGCGTAGTAATCATCACATCGGCATGTTCGTTCTCCTCACTGGCCTTGGGCAGCCAAGCCTTGTGGAAGTTGCCGTTCTGGTGATGGACAAACTTCACCTTGCCATCCACGGGGAACCAGTTGGCATGAACATTGAAGAGACTCATGAAGATACTCACCATGATACGGCGGTCGTGGAAATACACGTCTTCGTCCACTTCCTCGACAACAACAATCTTACCGTCTGCGGGTGCTACGACGATACGCTCCGTATCCTCCTGCGGGAAATAGCGGATGGGGCAACGGAAAAAGTTCAGCACGACAGCATAGACCGCACCGAAGATGACCACGAATGCCCAGAACGGAATGTGAGTGTCAAAAGCACGCCAAAGCAAGAGGGCGATGGCAGCAATGGCGATGGCTCCCCATACCAGTGTGTCAGAACCCTCACGATGGATTCTTATCTTCTTGAGTTTCTTGATTTTTTCTCCCATGATTGGTTGTATAGTTCTTTCCAACTTGCAAAGGTAAGCTTTTTTTATCTTATGAGCAAATTTTTAAGCCCGTTCTTTTGCATATCTCACATTTTAGCCGTAACTTTACACCTCAAATCCAGGACTTATGCAAGATTTCGTACATCTTCACGTACATACATACTACTCGATACTTGACGGACAATCGAGTATCAAACGACTTGTGGACAAAGCCACCGCCGACGGCATGCAGGGCATGGCCATCACCGACCACGGCGATATGTTCGGCATCAAGGAGTTCCACGACATCTGCAACGGTGTGAACAAGAAGCGCAAGAAGGAAGGACTGCCTCCCTTCAAGCCCATCTTCGGCTGTGAGATGTATGTTGCCCACCGCACCAAGGAGGACAAGGTGAAGGAGTTGGGCGACAACAGCGGCTATCACCTCATCGTGCTGGCGAAGAACTACAACGGCTACAAGAACCTCATCAAGCTCGTCTCACGCTCGTGGGTGGACGGCTACTACTACCGTCCTCGCACCGACCGTGCCGACCTGGAGAAATACCATGAGGATCTCATCGTCTGCTCGGCATGTATAGCCGGCGAGGTGCCCAAGAAAATCCTACAGGGCGATATCGCCGGTGCGCGAGAGGCCATCGAGTGGTACCACCGCGTGTTCGGCGACGACTACTACCTGGAGCTGCAGCGCCATGAGGTGACCGACCCGACCATCCGCGCCAACCGAGAGACATTCCCCCTGCAACAGAAAGCCAACAAGGTGCTCATCGAGCTCGCCCACGAATATGGCATCAAGCTCGTCTGCACCAACGACTCCCACTTCGTAGATAAGGAGAACGCCGAGGCACACGACCACCTGCTCTGCCTCTCGACCCAACAGGATCTGGACGACCCCAACCGCATGCTCTATTCAAAGCAGGAGTGGTTCAAGACCCAACAGGAGATGAACGATATTTTCAGCGATGTGCCCGAAGCCCTGAGCAACACGCTGGAGATTCTGGACAAGGTGGAAATCTACAGCCTCGACCACGACCCCATCATGCCCTTTTTCCCCATCCCCGAGGAATTCGGAACCGAGGAACAGTGGCGGCAGAAGTTCACCAAGGAACAGCTCTACGAAGAATTCACACGCGACGAGAACGGCGAGAACCCGATGCCCCGCGAGGAAGGCGAGAAGAAGATTGCCCACCTCGGTGGCTACGACAAGCTGTACCGCATCAAGTTCGAGGCGGACTACCTGAAGAAGTTAGCGTATGAGGGAGCAGTCAAAAGATATTCGGAGAACCTGCCGAAGGAGGTAGATGACCGCATACGCTTCGAGCTACACATCATGAAGACCATGGGCTTCCCCGGTTACTTCCTCATCGTGCAGGACTTCATCAACTCCGCCCGCAACGAACTGGACGTGATGGTGGGCCCCGGACGTGGTTCGGCAGCCGGCTCCGTGGTTGCCTACTGCTTGGGCATCACCAAGATAGACCCGCTGAAGTACGACCTGCTGTTCGAGCGTTTCCTCAACCCCGACCGAATCTCACTGCCTGATATTGATACCGACTTCGACGATGACGGACGAGGACGGGTGCTGAAATGGGTGGAAGACAAGTACGGGCACGAGAACTGCGCCCACATCATCACCTACAGCACCATGGCGACGAAGAACTCCATCAAGGACGTGGCACGTGTGGAGAAGTTGCCGCTCGAGCAGTCCAACGCACTCTGCAAGGCTATCCCCGACCGTCTGCCCGATGGACTGAAGATGAACCTTCCCAATGCCATCAAGTGTACGCCCGAGCTGCGGGAAGCCGAGGCATCGCCCGACCCGAAGCTCAGCAACACCATCAAGTATGCCAAGATGCTGGAGGGCACCGTGCGTGGCACGGGCATCCATGCCTGCGGCTTCATCATCTGCCGCGACCCCATCAGCGAATGGGTCCCCGTCTCCACTGCCGACGACCCCGACTTCAAGGACACGAAGACCAACTGCACGCAATACGACGGACATGTCATCGAGTCAACAGGACTCATCAAGATGGACTTCCTCGGTCTGAAGACGCTCTCGGAGTTGAAAGAAGCCTGTGCCAACGTCAAGATGACACGCGGCATCGACATCGACCTCGACCACATCCCCATCGACGACCCGAAGACCTACGAGCTCTATCAGCAGGGACGCACCATCGGCACCTTCCAGTTTGAGTCAACCGGCATGCAGAACCACCTGCGTGCCCTGAAGCCCACGGTCTTTGAGGACCTCATCGCTATGAACGCCCTCTACCGTCCGGGCCCTATGGACTATATCCCCTCGTTCATCGCCCGCAAGCATGGCAGGGAACCCATCACCTACGACATCCCCTGCATGGAGAAATACCTGAAGGACACCTACGGTATCACCGTCTATCAGGAGCAGGTGATGTTGCTCTCGCGCCAGCTCGCCAACTTCACCCGAGGCGAGAGCGATGCCCTGCGTAAGGCCATGGGTAAGAAGAAAAAGGACATCGTTGATGCCATGAAGCCGAAGTTCATTGAGGGCGGCGTGAAGAACGGACACGACCCGAAAGTGCTCGACAAGATATGGAGCGACTGGGAGAAGTTTGCCTCCTACGCCTTCAACAAGTCACACGCGGCCTGCTACTCGTGGGTGGCATTCCAGACGGCCTATCTCAAGGCCAACTACCCTGCCGAGTTCATGGCAGCCATCATGAGTCGCCGCCGCGACCAGATTACGGAAATCACGAAGCTCATGGACGAGTGCAAGGTCATGGGCATTGCCACATTAGGCCCCGATGTCAACGAAAGCCATCTGAAGTTCGGTACCAACCAGAAAGGTGAAATCCGCTTCGGACTGGCAGCCATCAAAGGTATGGGCGACGCCGCTGCCGAGGCCATCATCAACGAGCGCGAGAAGAACGGGCCCTACAAGGACATTTTCGACTTCGCCCAACGTGTCAATATGGCAGCCGTCAACCGCAGGGCGTTTGAAAGCTTAGCACTCAGCGGCGGTTTTGACAGCTTTGGCATTCCCCGCGAGAACTTCTTTGCTGCCGACAGCCGCGGCAACATGTTCCTGGACACGCTGGTACGCTACGGACAGCTCTACCAGGCCGAACAGCAACAGGCGCAGAACTCGCTCTTCGGCGATGCCAACGCCGTGGAGATTGCCACACCCCCCATCCCGCAGGGAGAGCGATGGAGCACGATTGAGAAGCTCAACCGTGAGCGCGACCTGGTAGGCATCTACCTGTCTGCCCACCCACTCGATGACTACAGTATCATACTCCGCTCCATGTGCAATACCAAGTGTACGGAGTTAGAAGACAAAGAGGCTCTTACCAAGAAGGAGGAGACCATCTTCGGAGGTATCGTCACGGGTGTCAAGTCAAAATTCACCAAACAAGGAAAGCCCTGCGGCTTTGTCACCATCGAGGACTTCGACGGCTCGGGCGAGCTGGCTCTCTTCGGTGAGGAATGGGGACGCTGTCGGGGGATGCTGACAGAAGGATGTTCCGTCTTCATCCGTGCGAAGTTCACGAAGAAATTCCCCACCAGCTCGTTTATAGAAGTGAGGATCAACGACATCCAGTACCTGCAGACCGTCAAGGACGAGCGCATCGAGAAGTTCACCATCATCTGCGACACAGAACACATGGACGAAGCGACCATCGATGACATTGTGACCATGGTGTCGGCATCACCCGGTCGGACAGAACTCTACTTCCAGATCAACGACCGTCAGCGCAACTCCAACCTGCTGTTGCGCTCCAGAAACAACAACATCAACCTGCAGAAAGACCTCATCCAGTACATAGATGCCAACCCTGACATGTCATACCGGGTGAACTGAGAAAAATGGCACACTCTTTGCCGTATCACTTCTTGAACAAGAAAGAAATAACATAGTATTCATTTAATTTAATAAGGTTATGGAAGTAACAATCACAAGCGAGAACTTTGAGGCGCTGAAAAATGGTGAGCAGCCTCTCGTAGTAGATCTGTGGGCACCGTGGTGCGGTCCCTGCCGCATGATCGGTCCCGTCATCTCTGAACTGGCCAAGGACTACGACGGCAAGATTGTCGTGGGCAAGTGCAACGTGGACGAGGAAGACGACATCGCCATGGAACTTGGCGTGCGCAACATCCCCACCATCCTGTTCTTCAAGGGTGGCCAGCTGGTTGACAAGTTTGTCGGTGCCGCTCCCAAATCGACACTCGACGAGAAATTCAAGGCTTTGCTGTAAAACCGGCAGTCCTTTGACAACACACCATCAAAAAGAGGGATGCGCTCGAGAACTGAGCACATCCCTCTCATCATAATCAGACTTTTAAAAGGATTCACATTTCCGTTTATTCATCCCAGACGGAGGTAGGAGCGATGAGACGGGCATCGACTTCCTTGTCGCCCTCCGTGTCCACGCCACCATATTGAATGCCTTGTACCTCAGCAGAGACACCAACCAACAGACTTTCCGTCATCACGCCCTTCACGCGTAGCGAGGGCTGCATATAATCTTTCTTCATAGTTTTCATTGCTCCTATCTTACTATCAACTTCTTTCCGTTCTTGATGTAAACACCACGCATGGTCGGCTTTGCCGAGAACTTACGTCCGTCGAGAGAGTAGTAACCGTCATTCCCCATCACCGATTGTGCGTTGCTGATTCCACGAATGGAGTTCGTTTCACCAAACGTCAGCACAATACGCGAGGCCGCCTCTTCTGCCTCCGGCAGATTGTCAACGAAATCAAAGTAACCACGGAAGGCTTTCATGTGTTGCGTGCTCTCCGTAGCATAGTAGAATTTGTTGCCGCTCAGGAAGAGGGGATAATAGGCTGCATCGTTATAGAAATCGAAATCTGCTACGTAGGTGCCGGCAAAGGTTCCAAACACCTTACGCTTCTTGCCCGTCAGTCCGTTGTCGTATTCCACCACGGGGCTTTCCTCGGGATCTATGGTGACATCCTCGGCAGAGAACTCCGTCACGGCGGTCGTCACCTTGATGATATACGGGTGGTTGGCTTCCATCTCCGTCACACTACTGAAATTCACATGTATGCCAATCGTGTTCCCATCTCCGTCCTCCGTTGTGTCATAGTCTATGAAGTCGGCTATCTGCACGTCAGCACCAAAGGCTACCTTCGTCTGCTCCTCCGTCATTTCAAACGGCAGTACAATCGTGCTCCACTGGTTGGCCTTGATGGTGCGCTTGACACGAACATTCACGCCCTCGGCTGCTTCGGGGGCTACGGTCGAGTTCTCGTCGAGCACCACCGTATGGGCATTCACCACGTTCACCTTGAAGGTCACGTCTTCGGTGTGCGTGTAGTTCGTGCCGTCGAGGAAGTCGAAGCCACTGATTGTCACGTCGTAACTGCCCACGGCGACACCTTCGCCGACCGTGAATCTGACGGAGCCGATGACCTGCTCACCGTCGGGGATGGCAGTGTCGGAGCTTGAGAAAGCAGAGCCGTTGGCTGTGCCTCCGACCAAATCACCTACGGAAAGGCTGCCGCCATCCCATGCGGCAGAAACCGTCGTTCCTGTCGTGGCAAAGCCTTCTGAGGGGAACTGCATTTGGAACTGGAAGCCGCTGTAGGTGCCCCCTGCTACATCGACCGTGATTTCAAACGAGACGGTCTCGCCAGGCAGAGCCTCCACGTCGGCAACGGAGAAACGTTGTGCTGTCGCCGTCCCGCAAAAGAGCAGGGCAGTCAGCAGACTTAGAATTACTTTTTTCATTTTTCTTTTCTTATTTTTTGATGGATTTTAATGGATTCAACTTTTCCCTCGGGAAAAAGTCAGGGAGTCCCCTACTCTTTCCCCAGGTATTTACGGATAATCTTGATGGCATCTTGCGTATCAATGTTCCCGTCGCCGTTCACATCGGCAGCCTGAACGTTGAAGTTGTCGGGCTCCTTGCCCAGGTAATGACGGATGACCTGAATGGCATCCTGCGTGTCGATATTCCCGTCACCGTTCACATCGCCTAAGGTTACAGGCGACTCCCTCACAACGAAGGAAGCCGACTGCCCGTCACACGTCAGCGTATTGGCCGACACCACGGTGGTGAACTGCACGTTGCTGACCGTCACACTACCCGAAGCCAAATTATTGTTCCCCAGCTGGTAGAGTCTGAAGCTGCGCCACACTGTCCAGTGGTCACCTCCGGTATCGCTGTCAGCTGTCAGGGCAATCGTCACGTCGCCCGTGGTCTTTTGTGTGAACAACAAATCATTGACACCATTACCTTGGTTGAACCATGTGTTGGCTTGGCTCACACTATTCACCACTGAACCAGACACTGTTACCAAGTCGATTGTGGCATCGCCCATTGAAAGTCTTCCAGGATGTCCCGTGCGTGAGAACGCAATGGCTTCCAGCATATACTCGCCCGCAGGCAGCTCGTGGAGGGTCTGCTCGATGGAGTAGCCCGATTGGTTCCAGAACTCCGCGCAGTTGTTATTGGGGTCGAAAGCGTTGGGAGCTCCCTTCGGCGCACTCCAACCGTTGGCATTGACAACAGGCTTGGCGTTGACAACATACTGGTCAGTCACATCTATCATCTCTCGGGTTTCGTAACGGTACAAGGCAAAGCTGCGCCACACCGTCCAATGGTCACCACCGGTATCGCTGTCGGCTGTCAGGGCTATCGTCACGTCGCCCGTGTTCTCCTGTGTGAATAGCAGTTCGTTGACACCGTTTCCTTGGTTGAACCAAGTGCTGGCGGCAGATCGGTTATTCACCTGATCGCTTCCAACAGTCGTCAGCCCAACAGAGGCATCGCCCGCCGAAAGCGTACCTGGATGACCTGTACGCGACAGTGCGACAGCCACAAGCTTGTACTCACCCGCCGGCAGGTTATGCAAGGTCTGGCGAATGGAAAAACCTGACTGGTTCCAGAACTCTGCGCAGTTGTTATTGGAATCGAAGGCGTTGGGAGCCCCCTTTGGAGCCGTCCATCCACTGGTATTGCTGACAGGATTTGGGTTGTCAATGAATTGGCTGGTAATGTTCACCTCCGTGATATTCACATCAGCAGAAGCCGACATGGTGAGCAGTTCATCCGTGGGGCGCAGTCTGATGTTCAGCACGTCGCCCGTGCCCGCCTCTATGTCTTGCCCTGTAAGGGTATAGCGGATGGTGTTGTCATCAATGGGGTTCGACGCGACAGCCACACCTTCAGCACGCGCCACTGCAACAGAGTTGTTGTCACTGGGGTCATAGTAGTAATAGCGCGAGGGATAGGTCAGGTCAAACTGCATGCTCGTTATGGCATGGCTGTTGTCCATACCCACGCTGACGGTCAGGTTGTCTGTGCGATAGACTTCATCGGGCATGTCCAACGTTAGGTTGAAGCTGGGTCGTTTGATGGAAAAATTCGATGACGTCGTACCACCACAATATTTGTTGTCCAACTGCTCGGTACCGAGTTTCACATTGCTCACTCCCACATTCCATGAGCTACTGTACAGCTGCGCCTCCTGCATATCGAGCAGGGCAGCTCTCGGACGAAGCCGGATGCTGAGCACATCGCCATCGCCAGGCTCGATGCCATTGCCGGAAAGGAAGTAGCAGAAGTAGCGAATGCAGTTATCAGAGATGGGGCGCATCGTGACGCTCATGCCCGCAACCCGCGATGCAATGGTATAATTATTGTCGTATGGCTCATAGTACTGCGAGGGATAGGTCAGGTCGAACTGAACACCCACCACTCGGTCGTAGTTGTCCACGCTGATATTCACCGTCAAATCCTCCGTGCGGAAGATATCGGGCGTTGCTATAGACAGGTAGTTCGGTGCAAAGCGACTGCCCGTTATGTTCACCGTTGACAGACGCTGTTCCGGGTCGTTGCTGTAAATCTGCATGGTCGTGGCGAAATTGACCTCCTCCTTGCTCGGATAAACCACCGTCAGGCTCTTGTGCATCATCGGATTAATGGTCAGCGGCAGGCTTTCCTCTACAGAGAAGCCCTCCCGGTCGAAAGTGACACGGTTGATGATGAGCGGCACATTGCCTTGGTTGCTCACTGTGACCTCTGCCTGAGCATCCTCGGTCACAGGCTGTGCTCCCATGTCGAGCGTACTGCCCACACTGATTTGCGGACTCCCGATAGTAATCCTTGCACCAGTACTCCGAGAACATACATTGGTCACTTGGTTGTTGATGGTAGCTGTAAGCAGACACTTCCCTGGAGAAAGCGATGTGCTGTTGTGACCCACCAACCGAAAGCGCATCGTGGCAAGCTCGCCATCGGTGCCCGTGAAGGGCTTGTCAGTGGGCGAGTAGCAGAGAATACGCAGCATGCCATCGCTCACCGTCTGCACCAGTACATGGTCCTGCTTACGCGAGGAGAGCATGAAGCTGTTCTCCACAAAAGCAAGATCATTCGGCATGTAGAACTCCAATTGGAAACCGCTGACGGCATCCATGTTGTTCATGGTCATCGCCACCGTCACCGTATCATCAACCATACCACCGGCATCCTGCATGTGCAGTTCGTTCACAGCGTAAGGTTGCGCCTTCAGTGCGATGGTGTTCTGCTTCGACACACTGTTGCACACCACCGTCACCGTCTCGCTCACGGTGCCGCGCTCCTGCGGAGCGTAGGTAATGACGATGCCGGCACTGCTACCAGGTGCAATGGTCAGCGGGAAGGTTGTCGATGAAGAGAAGTCGGTGGGATAGACTGAGAACTGCAAGCCTGTCACCGTGAGCGACTCATTGCCTGTATTCGTCACGGTCAGCATCCGCTGGTAGATATCGCGGATGGGTACACTGCCGAAATCGACGGTCATGGTGCCGTATTGCGCCTTGGCGCAGCGCACCGTGGCTGTGCCACTGGTCAGGGCACATTCCAACTGGTTGCCGTCAGTGTCGGTCACGATGGTCTTCGTTGACACCAGCGGATAGGTGCCTGGCTGGTTACCCAGCTTCAGGCGGAAGGTTGCCACCGTGCCCTCGTTGCCAGAGAGCGCCGCCTGCGATATGGAGAAAACCATCAGGCTTAGGGCACCGTCCTTCACGCCTGCCGTAACGCTGTGGCTCGCACAGCGGTCTGTTAATGCGGCAGACCCGGCAACGTATGTGAGGCGCTCGTCCAGAGGGATGAGCACCTGTAGCGCAGAGACCGCATCGGTGTTCGCGAGGCTAACGTTCACCGTCACCTCACTTCCCGGTGCGCCTTCCACCGCCGACACCGTCACCACGTTGTCGGCGCGGACCTCGATGCCGAGACAGAGGAGGAGCAGAAGGAAAAGCCCCTCATAACACACCTTATTACAGATATAAGACTTCATATCATTTTTGGGACATACTAACATTCTAACAAAGCTATTTCACAACTTTCTCTCCATTCACGATATACACGCCACGGGGCAGGCGCTTCAGGGCGGAGGCACTGCTGGCAACCTTCTGTCCTTTCAGGTTGAAGATGCCGCTCTGCGTGAGCACCTTCGCACCCATCGCATCGATAGCGGTGACACCCTCGCCAGCCTCGGCACGTACATTGTGGCCAAAGGCATCGCTCAGACGAAGCGTCGAGAGGTCGGCATCACCCATGAGGAGCAGGGCATGCTTGCCTGGCGATAGCGTCTTGCCGTTCAGGTTGTAGGCGAGGAAGAGGTAGTCATTATCCGAGAGCCATACCGACGTATGCTCAAAACCCTTCAGATCGGCGGCAACCTGTGGCTGCGAACTGTCCATGGTCCACTGAGAATGGTTCAGCTGCACCTGCACACCAGCCAGTGCCACAGGACTCTCTACATAGAGCACACCGTCCTCGACAGTGTAAACAGCAGTGGCATCTGTTTGCATGCGGGCATCGGAACTGGGATGTAAAATCAGTTGGATGATGCCCACCACATCAAGGATGTCAATGCCGAGGTCGGTGTTCACGTCGGCAGCTTCGAAGAGGAAGGGCTTCGGGTTCTGTCCGGCGGCATAGTTGACGGTAGTAATCACGTCAGCCACATCCACGTCGCCCGACGCGTTAGCATCGCCAAGTATAGAGGTCATAGGGGTAGCGGAGACCACGTTGCTCACGTCGAACTCCTCCAAGGCGGTCGATAATACCTTGTACATATAATAATAGGTATTGCCCGGCTCGACGTTGAAGTCGGTGTACTCTGTTGTCTCGATGCCCAGAATTTCCTCGTTCAGGCGGATGGTGTTATACACATTGCCATTTTCGTCCATGAAGTAGCGATAGATATTGAATCCCATGGCATCCTCGAAGTCGTTCTCGGAGTTGTTCCAGGTCAGGTTTACACGCCCCAGTCCCGCCTCAGCCATGAAGCCCGTCGCCATGGAGCCTGTCGCCTGGATATTGATGTTGAAGCGTGAGTTCTCCTGTGGAATCTCAAAGAACTCGTTGTCCTCAGCTTCACGCACATTGATACGGTTCACGCCATCGCTCCTCGTCTTTCCTGTGATGGTCTTGTAGGCGGTATAGATGGTGCCGTCTTCGTTCCAGCTGCCCTCCTCGTCCACGGCATTCTGTGTCCACGGGGTACGCACGCCGAAGCTGATGAGCGGATCCACGGCCTTGTTCATCGGGCGATTGAAATAGACCTCGAACTTGTGCTTACCCACACCGAGTGGTGCCAAGTCCTCATACTCGTCCTGCGCGTCCTTGCCGTTGACGACCACCTTCCACACAATGCCATGCGCCTCGGCATAGGGGCGGTCGGGCATGTTGCTCAGGTCCAACTGTCCCCAATTGCCTGGTTGAGTTCCTAATTCCGAAATATGCGGGCGCACCAAGTCTTCACGGGCCGTTCCTAAATAGGAAGGATGGTCTGAATGGAAGACTTGGGCGTGAGAACTATATGCAGAGAGCCAGAACCCCAAACTGCTAACATTATTAATATAGTTACAATCCTGAAGATCCTCATAACGACAGTTGTATTGGAATTGGTAGGAGTATCCATTTCTACAATTGGCAATATTGGACAGGCGGTAATTGGGATAATCCAGGCTGCTATATGTGATAACATTCCTGCGTCCCTGTCCACATGCCTGTTCTACATTATATAACACACAGTCTGACATGTAGGGATCTGCCTTGCCGTATCTGTCAAACTGGGCATTCTCAATTCTGCAATACGATAGGGTATCAGTCGGATAATCATAGTAATACCAACTGATTCTTTTGATATCAGCCCGAAGCAATTCTGCATCAGGGTCTGATTCGTTGGCGCTGCTATATGCTGCAATGTCAGACAAAAGCTTTGTTACCACAGGAGTGATGACTGATGGGTCGGTTAACAAATGTTTGATTGTCGTAAAATCACCATAATTACTATCGACAATCTTGACTTTCCAATCCTCATCCTCCATCTGGATGTTGTCGGTGATATGGTCAATCAGATATTGAGTAAAATTAAAAGTAACGACAGAGTGATAATAATCCGATGTATCTGATTTCTTTCCATAAATCATGATATTATAAATATCTTTATGCAAATTATAATCATATGATGTAGCAACACCATCATCCAGGAAGCCAAAGAAGCGATAGGCATTGGGTGTCTGTTCGGTTGGTAACATGGTGAACAGCGTACTGTCGGCATTGGTATAGATGTTGTCATCAGACACTTCATGTTTTCCATGAGATTCGTCACTCGAAAGAATCCATTCTTCTTCTCCCTCATGACTTGTAAAGACAATCGGTTTCTCGGGCGTACCCTTGGCATTCAACCTGCCAAAGGATTTGAATGTCACGCCTGGTCCAAACTCCAGGCGCGTGCCCGGCTCGATGGTCAGCATGGCACCATCCATGACCCCAAGGTCGGTGTTGACGTAGTAGGTGCGGTCGGCAGTCAGGGTGCGGTTCTCGGAGACGAGTCCGCCGATTTTGGTCGTGTTGTTGACGATGATGACAAAAGGTTTTTCAAATGTCGATTCGCCGCAGGTACCCACGATCTTCAGTTTGATGTGGCGCCTGTCGGCAAGGTTGTTGGCGACTTTCAGCTGCGCAGGGTTCAGCGAAACACCCCTGCCGTAAGCATCGAGGTGCATACCGAAGTCCACTTCGCCTGTGAGGAACTGCACGGTGGTGGGGTCTTCCAGCTCATCGCCCATCTCCAGATGGAACGTGATGGAGGAGGCTTCGCCGAAGGTGGTACGGATGATGGGATAGAAGCTGACGGTCTCGCCTGCGTCAATTTCCTTGTCGCCGCTATAGTCGGCATCGTCATCATCTTCACCCAGCTCCTTGCGCTCATCCCACATGATGCCCATGATTTGCAGCTCTGCGGGGCGTTCCTCCACAGCGTATGCCTCGGCAATGTTGTTGGTGTTGATGAGATCGCCCCAGAGTATTTCCTGCGTATCGTACTCCTTCACCATCAAGAGGGCGGAGATGGCACCGGCGACGAGTGGTGAAGCCATCGACGTACCTCTCATGGAAACGTACCTACCGCCAGGATAGGTGCTGAGAATATCATTACCTGGGGCATTCAGCTCGTAGTTGAAGCCATCGGGGTCTTGATTGGTGATGGATTGTGAAAAGTTGGCACCATCATCATCGTAATTGCTGAATTTGGCAAGATAGGGGTGAGCTCCGTACGGCGCAGTCGGATTTATCTCCTGCTGTAGGGCTTGCACACCTAAGACAAACGAGAAAGCGGCAGGGAACATAGGACCCGTTGCGTGGCCACCATGATAAGTATTAATACATCCACTGTTGTTGCCGGCAGCCGCCACAATGACAGCCTTGGAATAGGCATTCTCCAGGGCATAACGCTCGGCGCGGCTGTAGGCATAACCACCCAGAGAGAGGTTGAGCACATTGGCACCATTATCTACGGCATAGTTGATACCCTGGATGATGGTGGCCACGTCGCCCGAGCCGTCGCTTTGCATGACGGAGATGGGCATGATAAGTGCCTGGGGATTTGCACCTATGATACCGATGCCGTTGTTGGCAGCAGCCGCGATGCCTGCCACATGGGTACCATGACTATTGAAGTCGCGCACGTTGGGCGTATTGTTGATGAAGTCCCAGCCATGCAGGTCGCCCACGAAACCGTTTTGGTCGTTGTCATAGCCTTCTTCGCCCTCAGCCTCGACGGTATTGGTCCAAAGGTTGGGCTCAATGTCAGGGTGCGTCATATCGACACCGGTGTCGATGATGGCAATAACGGGACGCTTCGGGTTGACAATGGGCTTATTCCAAAGCTGATCGACACCATAGGAGGGAATGCCCCACTGCTGCTCGTAGAGCGGGTTCTCGTTGGTGGAGAGTAACACGCCTGGCTCCTGTGGATCAGGGGTTTCCGGGTCATCAGGACTAACAGGGGCTTCTGCCAAATATACCTTATAGTTAGGCTCGGCAAATTCCACCTCGGACAACGCACTGAGCCGCTCAACCAACTGCCGGGTGGTGACAGCCTGCGCCTCTTCCATCTCTACTAAGTAGAGCTGGCTGAGGTCATGCTCCTGCACCACCGTGCCGTTATAAGCTTTAGTGCGACGCAACTTGCGACCGGGTTTCTCGTTGGGCAGCAACTTCTCCATGCGCACGGTACCGAACTCCTTCAGCACGTCGTTGACCGACTGACGGTCAACCGACTGGAAACGACCCGCCACACGGCGTACTACGACAGGCGAAGCATCCTTGAACTTGACCAGCACCTGCCCGGGCACGAAGTCGTTGGCATAGCGCTTGTCCACTTTGTAAACACCGTCCTCGTTGTCATTGCTGACCTGGGCAGATACCGACAACGATCCTCCCATGAGGAACAACAATCCCACGATTGTCAAATAGATGGTTCTCATAATTTTTCTTTTATTGAGGTTTTTAGTTATTAAATAATCAATCAACAGGCAAATGAAAGATAATGACACCTGTCACATCACAAAGTTAGCAATTTATTTCGTTACAGTACAAAAACAATTAATACCATTTTAAGTGAGCAAAGCATTTTCCCGTTCATTTAATTCTATTTAATTCCATTCCGTTCCATTTAGGAATAATTTCAGCATTTCCCAAGCAAATTCAGCATTCTTTCCATCACTTTGTTAAAATTTTTACGTACTTTTGTCGTCAGAACAAAAGGACAAACACAATGACAGAATTCAACTGTTTATGTCGCGCCATAGAAAAAGAGGTCAGGCGCACGCTATCAGCACCATCGGATTTCAAATGGCTTTCTCTGAAAATAGAAGATAGCATACATGAGCATATCAGCCACACAACACTTATGCGCGTATGGGGTTATCTGCCAGGCGTCACACCCCGCAAGGTGACACTGGATCTCTTGGCACGCTTCATCGGCTACTTAGGCTACGATGACTTTATGGCACACCAGGTGAAAGATTCTCAGGAAGAAGCACCAATACCAGAGAAAAAAACCGCAACAGGAACAGTCTCCAAAGAAAAACCCGCAACGGAAGATGTGCCAACGAATGACACCAGGGAAACAAAAGGAAACAGCCGACGTAAACTGTGGATAGTAGCGGCCATCGCCCTCGGCATCATCTTCGTGGGAATCTTCCTATGGCTGCGCCCATCAACGTCCCAAAAGCCTTTACGTATTGTGAGCCTCAGTCAGCTCAAGAACACGAAGCAATACTTCATCCGCACACGCAATAACGAGCGTGGCGCACTTGGTATCTATCAGCGGCAGATTGCCACCACTTTCAACCGTGCAAAAGCCCACCGATGCGACACCGCCAGTACTTTTGCCATCTTGAAGTTCAAGGGGGACTACTATCTATACAGCATTGCCGACCGCCGATTCATCAACATCTACGGACATGAGACAGACGCTCCTATAGATGGATATGGTACGTGTATGAAGGTGAGCACACGCGACAGCCTTTTCGTGCTTGACTTCTGCAAGAACGACACTCTCAGCACGCTGAACATGAACGAAAACTATGGCATCTGCCTCACCGATTGGGGAACCACCAACGGCAAGTTCGATGTCGGTAACCAGTTCATCATCGAAGAAGCAGGCGACTTCGATCCCACCGAGGCTCTTTCCATGATGCAGGAAACGAACCAAGAGGTCATGGCGGCAACAAAATCCATCGAAGACGGTGGAACCTATGCCATCTATACCGAGACAACCTCCCCAAACGGGAAGACAGGACAGAAGGTTCGTCACTACCTACATGCCAACGGCAGCCTATCGGACAAGCTGACAGACTCCTGCCGATTCGTGCTGCACCGTAGGGAGGGGCAAACCTTCTACCGAAAAGTGGCATTCCATGTATGCTATCATGGCAAGAATGCCACCAAAGGCAAGGAATGCCAGTGGGGATTCACAAGCCAAGGAGAAACAGACATCGCACACCCCTACAGGTGCGGACACCTGGAAGTGAAGCCCTACGAGTTTGCTGATTGGCAATCGCAGGTGTTCTTCCTCAATACAAGCGGCTACTATGCCATCCGTGCGACAGCCGTGTCCATCGAATGGTGGGGTGCCGCTACTTTCTGGACTGTCAATTATAACAATGGAAAACCCGAGGCAGGCTACAGCCTCGAGCGTGCCTACATCTGGCGAATGGAGAAATTGTCATAGTTGGTTGACAAGTTCGTCTGAGCTACTCCCAAATCGTTTCTTTTCCATCTACTTGGATGTTAGTTCCGGCCACCCATCGGCAGTCCAGGAGATGGAACGCTGGATGAGCAGAGCGACACCGTTCTGGGTCGCACTGTAGCCGTGGCAGATGAAGATGTCCTCGTCGTCGAAGGTGTAGGCGGCGCAGTGACCTGCCGCCTCCCACTGCTGCTTGTCGCCCTCAAGGAAGATTGTGCCGCCACCATTGGCCATGTCCTTACCATTGCGATCAAGGTAAGGGCCGTCAACAGTCTTGCTGCGCCCCACAGCCACACGGTAGTTCGACTTAGCACCGCGACAGCAGTAATCCCACGACACGAAGAGATAGTAGTAGCCCCCATGCTTGAAGATGAATGGTGCCTCGATAGCATTTGTACCGGCATACTTCGACGTGGGGTTGGGCTCCGTGGGCTTATAGCTGGGGTCGTAGCGGCGTGCAAGGGTACGCGGCTTCTGGCCCTTGGCGATGTGCATCGTGGAGTCGAGGCGAGCAATTTGTATGCCATCCCAGAACGAGCCCCATACGAGCCATGGTGTATCGGTGGCATCGTCGATGACGAAGTTAGGGTCGATGGCATTCCAGTTGTCGCGCTTCTCACATGAGGACACGATGCAACCTTCGTCCTTCCATAGGTTTGCGCCGAGCGAGCGGCTACTGAGTAGTCCGATGGCCGAACCGTTGCGACCGAAGGTGGAACAGCTGTAGGCCAGCCACCAGCGGTCATGCCACTTGATGACATCGGGTGCCCATACATGATGGCCAAAGCCGGGCACAGAGTCGGTAGTCCAACCGGGGATGACCGTCATCACAGGCTGGCGCGACACGGTCCACGTCCGCCGGTCTTTCGACGTCATCTGTTGGATGCCTTTGCCTGTAGCATAGATATAATAGGTGTCGCCGTCTTTGGCCATCACAGGGTCATGTACCATGGGTGTATCGGTCTGGAAATCCTGTGCATATGCCATCAATGGCAGCCATGCTATCAAAGCTATGATTTTCCTTAACATCTTTAGTTGTTGTTCGAGGGTTTTATCTCAATATGGTTAATGCCCATTCTGGGATGTCGTCGGTGTAGCGCTTGAAGAGCTGTCCGTCGGTCATACGGAACAGCAGAGAGGCCTCGGGCGAGTTCCAGTCGCCAAAGCGATCCTGCGCCACCTGATCGGGATTCACATAGACGGCTCCTTCGAGCCACTCATGACGCAGGATCTTCGAGGTAAACGTGGTCTTTCCCGACCCGTTGGGGCCGGCAATGACGATAAGGACTGGACGGTGTTCTGTCGTGTTCATAAAGTGTCAATAAGCGGCTGCCGCTTGTCTTATTTCTTCGAAGAAGCGCTCCGTTGCTTTACGATTCGATTCGCGAGCCTCCTCGGCGGCCTCACGCATCAGTTGTGAGAGCACCTCGTCAGTAGGTTCCTCCATGCTGGTCAGTTTGTAAGTGTCGATGCTCATGTCTATATCGTTTTAGTGAGTATTCTGTTGCCTGGCTGCCGTCATTCGCAGCCTTTCATGGGTTGCCTGATGCCCTTTCGGCCGTAAAGGTAGTCATTTTTTTCTTATTTCCGCCACTTTAGCAAGCAATTTATACATCATTCTTTCATTTTTGGCCAATATGCATCATGGCTCTCACTGCTCCATCGGTTCGGAAATACAAAGAAAAACGAGTTTTCCTTTGGTATTTCGCTCGATTTACGCTATCTTTGCACCGTTGAATCATAAAACGTCAGTAACATGGAAGCTAACGAAACATTGAAAACAATTCTGAGCCGAAGCCATGCTCAGGCAATGGCTGGTCAAACCGTATCAATGGATGAGGTTGAACGTTTCATGAACGACAAGGAATATGAACTTACACATCCAGTGGACGCCTATTGCGTTGCTGAGCCTTTCTGAGGTCTTTGAGTACACCTACGAGGAGTTCGGAGAGCGACAGTTGCACACGCTCAAGACCCAAATAAGTTCTACCGCTCGCCGCATCGCCACTTTCCCTGGTTTGGGCAAACGTGAAGCTGGCCTCGTTGAGGCAACAGGCATCGAATACCGCAGCATGCTTGTCATCAGCGAAATCAAGTTGCTATATACAGTCAGCGAAGACACGCTCTTCATTGAGTTTGTAAAGAATGCCCGAATGGATGATTCCACGATGCTTGAAAAGCTGAACCAAGGACTTTAGCTTCTTACCCCACACATTTATTCGCCGAGACATCAAGAGATGGGCTCGGCGGTTTTGTTTGCATGCATTTGGACTCTCCGGTGTGCCTTGGGTGAGAATCCCAAGCGGAAATAAAAAAGAGGTCGTTTGACCTCTTTTCTGTGATCCGCTTGGGGCTCGAACCCAAGACCCCAACATTAAAAGTGTTGTGCTCTACCAACTGAGCTAGCGGATCTCCCTTTTGCCTCGAAGTGACACAGGAAGAACCCACGTCCTTTCAAAAGCGAGTGCAAAGGTAGTATGTTTTTTTGAATTAGACAAATTATTCCTGACTTTTTTGCATTTCCTGCTGATTTTCTTCCATTTCCTCTGGCAACGCCACATGCTCCTTCGTGACATAGCGCTGCCAATAAGCCATGATGAGAGTAGTCAAGGGCAGAGCGATGATAAGACCGATGAACCCAAGCAACGCACCCCATACCGAGAGGGAGAGTAGCAGAATGGCGGGATTCAGTCCCATGGTCTTCCCCATCACCTTCGGAGTGACAATCATGTCGGTGATGACCTGCACGACGGCAAAGACGAGCAGTGCCAATCCGAACACAACCCAGAAGCTCTCACCAGTGTCTGAAGCCTTCAGCATCGCAAGGAAGGCGGTGGGGAGTAGTGCCACGGAATGTAAGTAAGGCACAAGGTCGAGAATACCGATCAACAGTCCAAGACCGATAGCCATCGGGAAGTCGATAATGGTAAAGCCGATGCAGAACATGATGCCCATGCAGAGTGCCACCAGACTCTGTCCGCGGATATAGCTATTGAGCGCGTGCTCGGCATCGCTTGCCAGCTCGTTCCAGAAAGGACGTGTCTTCTTCGGGAAAATCTTGATCCAGTTCTCTGTCAGATACTCATAGTCAAGCAGTATGAAGAACATATATAATAAGGTGATGCCCGCAGCGATGATACTGACGATGATACTGGCCGTGTGTCCGACAAAAGAGAATATCTTGGGCATGGCAACCCTGACGGCATCGCTGAAGTCCTTGCTATAGATGAAGCGTTCTATCTGGCGCTGGTTCTGCTGAAACCATTGTTGAACGGAGGCAGTGATATTATTGGTGTGCGTGGTCTGGTGCAGGTACTTCATGGCAGCCTCCGAGAGTTTGTCAAACTGTTCAAACATCGGGGGAAGAATCAGATAGACCACCCCGCTGATGACGGCTATGACAAAGAAGAAGGTGACCAGGATGCTCAGGGCACGGTTGCGGACGCGCAGCTTGGTCTCTACAAACTTCACAATGGGATAAAGCAGGTAGGCAAGTAGCCAGGCGACAAAGAACGGCAACAGAACCTCGCTGAGGTAGTTCATGGCAAGGAGAACAAGGGCAACGATCAGAAAGCCCCCCGTCCAACGAATGAACTTATCGAATGTGATTTTTTCTTGCATGAGGAATGTGGAGTGTGGAATGTGAATACCTTATTTTTCTTCTGCCGTTGCTTTCTGATAACACTCTCGGCAGAGAGGTTCATATTCGGAGGTTTCGCCAAGCAGCACACGGCGGTCATTCTGCACAAGACGATGACTGAGATAGGCCAGATTGCCACATTTCACGCAGATGGCATGCACCTTGGTGACTTCGTCAGCAACGGCACACAGCGCAGGGATGGGGCCGAAGGGCACGCCCTTGTAATCCATATCCAGTCCGGCAATGATGACACGCACACCTCGGTTGGCCAACTCGTTGCAGACATCCACCAGTCCCATGTCGAGGAACTGCGCCTCATCGATGCCCACCACGTCAATGTCCGATGCCAGCAAGAGAATGGATGCCGACGAGTCGATAGGAGTAGAAGGGATGACGTTCTGGTCGTGACTGACAACGTCTTGATCCGAATAACGGGTATCGATGGAAGGCTTGAAGATCTCCACCTTCTGTTTGGCAAACTTCGCCCGTTTCATCCTTCGGATCAGTTCCTCGGTCTTACCCGAGAACATCGAACCGCACACTACTTCTATTCTTCCTGGGCGATGGGCCTCGCCTGACAAGTTTGTGGTCATAAGATGCACTTTTAGTATTGTTTTGCTTACAAAAGTACAAAGACGTTTTAAAAATTGCAAAGAAATGGGCAGTTTTTTTGTGCGTGAAGATTATTTAACTAAATTTGCCCCCGTAAAAGCGAGAATCGAGACATGCTATATATCGTACCGACCCCCGTGGGCAATATGGAGGACATGACGATGCGAGCTGTGCGCATCCTGAAAGAGGCCGACCTCATCTTGGCTGAAGACACGCGCACATCGGGCATCCTGCTGAAGCATTTCGGCATACAGAACCGGTTGCTGTCCCACCATAAGTTCAATGAGCATGGTACATCGGCAGGCATTGTAGAGCGACTGTTGGCTGGAGAGACCATCGCCCTCATCAGCGATGCGGGCACACCGGGCATCAGCGACCCGGGGTTCTTCCTGGCACGCGAGGCGATTGCCGCCGGCATCGAGGTACAGACGCTGCCGGGCGCTACGGCATGTATTCCGGCACTGGTGTCATCGGGCTTGCCCTGTGACCGTTTCTGCTTCGAGGGCTTCCTGCCCCAGAAGAAAGGACGGCAGACCCACTTGGAGTCGCTTCGGGAAGAGACACGTACCATGGTATTCTACGAGTCGCCCTACCGACTGGTGAAGACCCTCAGTCAGTTTGCCGAGGTGTTTGGAGCAGAACGGCGGGCCAGCGTCTGCCGGGAGATCTCGAAAGTACACGAAGAAAGCGTGCGCGGCACATTGCAGGAGGTCATAGCCCACTTCACAGCGAAGGCACCGAAAGGCGAGATTGTCATCGTGGTGGAAGGAAAGGAGAAAAGTAAAAAAGCAAAAGAAAAAGAGTAACATAAAACGATACGATTATGAGAAAAATCATGTTCATGAGCGTAGCACTGATGATGCTACTGTTCACAGGATGTAACGAAGAAAAGAAACCGGCGATTTCTGCCGATGCCAACAAGATAGACTCACTCGAGCGGATTGTTGAGCAGAAGGACAACGAAATCAACGATATGTTATCGACACTGAACGCCATTCAGGATGGTTTCCGTCAGATTGCCGAGGCCGAGGACCGCGTTAGCATCGTCAAAGACGGCGAGGGAACTGATAAGGCCGCACAAATCAAGGAGAACATCCAGTTCATTGCCAATACCATGCAGCACAACCGCGAACTCATCAACAAGCTGCGCCAGCAGGCACGTGAGAGTTCCGTCAAAGGCGAGCAACTGAAGACAACCATTGAAGGACTGGTGAAACAACTCGAAGGAAAGGATCAGGAGTTGCAAAAGCTCCGTGCCGAGCTGGATGCCAAGGACATCCACATTAACGAGCTGAACGAGAACATCAACAACCTGAACCAGAACGTGGCCGATCTGCAGACAGAGAGCAGCCAGAAGAGCCAGACCATCAGCAACCAAGACAAGCAGCTGAACACAGCATGGTATGTCTTCGGAACCAAGAAGGAGCTGAAGGATCAGCACATCATCGAGGGCGACCGAGTGCTGCAGGCCAATTTCAACAAGAGCTACTTCACGAAGATCGACATCCGTGTTGACAAAGAGATCAAGCTATATTCCAAGAGCGTTAAGATTCTGACCACACACCCGTCGAGCAGCTACACGCTCTCACAGGATGCCAACAAGCAGTATGTGCTGCGTGTGACCAACCCGCAACTGTTCTGGTCAACCAGCAAATACCTGGTAGTCATGGTGAAGTAGCATTCGGCTACTTCATCTTTTCCCTTTGAAAAACTCCATCATGAGCTCGCGACACTCGTCGGCGAGCACACCTGTCGTGACCTCACACCGTTTGTGCAGGGCCCGTGGCGCATAGAGCTGATACCCTCTTTTCTCATCAGCCGCGCCATAGACTACCCGTCCTAATTGCGCCCATCCGATGGCCCCGGCACACATGGTGCAAGGCTCCACCGTTACATACAGCGTGCAGTCGGGCAGATACTTGCCGCCCAAGGCGTTGGCGGCAGCTGTGATGGCTTGCATCTCGGCATGTGCCGTCACGTCGCACAAAGTCTCTGTCAGGTTGTGCGCACGGGCAATGATGCGGTCCTTACATACAACAACAGCACCGATGGGAATCTCATCGGCATCGAAAGCCATGCGAGCCTCGTCAAGTGCCCGCCGCATATAGAACTCATCCTTCTTCTGTTGTTCTTCTGAAATCATATTCACGCTTTTTGCTTGCAAAAGTACAATAATATTTTGACGTATAGAATAAAATCGTTAATTTTGCAAGAAATAACATCCATTCATGTCAACGAAGCTCATACGCCTCAGCGAGACCGATTCCACCAACCGCTACCTGCGCGACTACACCCCCGCGGCGGACGAAGTGTTGACGGTCTGCGTGGCCGACTACCAGACCGCCGGTCGGGGCTGTGGCTCCAACACGTGGGAGAGCGAGCGTGGCAAGAACCTCACGTTCTCTGTACTCACCCACCCCACAGGTCTTGCACCAGCCAGACAGTTCACGCTTTCCATGGCGGGTGCCCTGGCTTTGAAACAGGTACTTGACAGCCTTGTAGATGACATCACCCTGAAATGGCCCAATGACATCTACTGGCGCGACCGCAAACTGAGTGGAACGCTGATTGAGACAAGGGTCTCTGGCAGCACCATCCGCGACTGCATCTTCGGTATCGGGCTCAACGTCAACCAGCACCAGTTCCTCAGCGATGCCCCCAACCCTGTTTCGCTCTGTCAGATATTAGGTCATGAGGTGGCAACCGAGCCGTTGCTTCAACACATCATCGAATCCTTCGAAGCATGGATGCAGATATTGGCAGACGGAGGCGAAGCCCACATTCTCAACAACTACAGGAACAGCCTCTACCGCAAGGAAGGCTATCATCGCTATCGTGATCAGGAAGGAGAATTCGAGGCCCAGTTTGTCGATATTGAACCCGACGGCCATCTGTTGCTCAAAGACCGAGAGAATCTGTTGCGGCGCTATGCCTTCAAGGAAGTGATGTTTGAATGAAATCGAAATATCGAAATATCGAAATGCCGGAATATCGGAATATCGAAATATCGGAATATCGAAAAATTGTCAAATAAAAAAATTAGTTCGTTATGAGATTTAACAGAATTCTTTTGAAGCTCAGCGGCGAGAGCTTGGCCGGAGCACAGGGACACGGCATCGACCCACAGCGTTTGTCAGACTATGCCCAGCAAATCAAAGAGGTGCAGGCAATGGGTGTGCAGATTGGTATCGTCATCGGTGGCGGCAACATCTTCCGCGGACTTAGCGGTTCGCAGAAAGGATTCGACCGTGTCAAGGGAGACCAAATGGGCATGTGCGCCACAGTTATCAACTCATTGGCATTGAGCTCTGCCCTGGGTGCCATTGGCGTGAAGAACAAGGTGCTCACCGCCATCCGCATGGAGCCCATCGGTGAGTTCTATTCCAAGTGGAAAGCCATTGAAGCCATGGAAGCAGGCTACGTCTGCATCTTCTCCGCCGGAACAGGTTCGCCCTACTTCACTACCGACACGGGATCATCGCTGCGCGGCATTGAGATCGAAGCCGATGTCATGCTGAAAGGCACACGCGTAGATGGAGTCTATACCGCTGACCCCGAGAAGGACCCCACCGCCACGAAGTTCACCGACATTACCTACAAGGAAGTACTTGACCGCGGTCTGAAGGTGATGGACCTTACCGCCATCTGCATGTGCAACGACAACAACCTGCCCATCTATGTGTTCAACATGGATATCGTCGGCAACCTACGCCGTGTGATGGAAGGCGAGGAAATCGGGACACTCGTACACAGGTAAGCCCGACACTTCAGACCAACATCCTACAACACAACGCCATCTATGAAATACAATGATTTAGGGAAGACCGGCATGCGACTTTCGCGGGTGGGTCTGGGAGCCTCTTCGCTGGGCGGTGTCTTTCACACCTTCGACGAAGCGAGAGGCATTGATGCCGTGGCCAAGGCCATCGAGATGGGCATCAACTACATCGACGTATCGCCCTACTACGGCTACTACAAGGCCGAGCAGGTTCTGGGGAAAGCACTCCGTCAGATTCCACGCAACCGCTATTACCTATCGACCAAGGTCGGTCGCTACGGAGCCGACGGGAAGAACACGTGGGATTATTCCGCCAAGAGAGCGCAGCAGAGTGTCAGCGAGAGCATGGAACGACTGGGCGTGGAACATATCGATCTCATCTTCGTTCATGACATTGAGTTCGCCGACCTGCACCAAGTGGTTGACGAGACGCTTCCCGCATTGGTAGAACTGAAACAGAAAGGACTGGTGAGTCATGTGGGTTGCACCGACCTACAGTTAGAGAACCTGCGGTGGGTCATCGAGCACTCGGCACCCGGCACCATCGAAGCCGTGATGAACTTCTGCCACTATTGTCTGAATGATGACCGTCTGGCAGACTTCCTCGACTTCTTCGAGGCCAACGGCGTAGGTGTCATCAATGCCTCGCCCTTCGCCATGGGACTGCTCACTGAGCGTGGCGTACCCGAGTGGCACCCTGCCCCACAGCCACTGGTACAAGCCTGCCGCCATGCCGCCGACTACTGCCGTGAGCAGAACTACCCCATCGAGAAGCTCGCCATGCAGTTCTCCGTAAGCAACCCGCGCATCACATCGACCATCTTCAGCACCACCCGTGCCGAGAACATCGAGAAGAACCTCTCCTATGCCGAGAGTCCCATCAACTGGCAACTGGTGGAAGAAGTCCGCCGCATCATCGGCGACCAGCAGCGTGTCACCTGGAAGAACACCTAACCAAACAGTAGCATGATGAATCATCCCCTCATCGATGCCCATGCCCACCTGTGGCTCCATGTGGATACCGTGGTGAACGGGCAACCCATCCACCCGATGGCACACAACCGCAGCCGCTCCCTCTTCTTCGGCGAAGAGGTGCAGATGCTGCCTCCCTATCTGATCGACGGCAAAAACACCGCCGAGATCTTCCTCAGCAACATGGACTATGCCCGTGTGTCGGCGGCAGTCATCACACAGGAGTTCATCGACGGACTGCAAAACGACTACTTAGCAGACGTGGCACGCCGCTATCCCGACCGCTTCTTCGTGTTCGGCATGGCGGACTATCGTGTAGAAGGATGGATGGAAGAAGTGAGAAGACTGGTCGATGCCGGTTTCCGAGGCATCAAGGTGCCTGCCGCCCGCATGACGGACACCCCCCTGAATGGCGCGGAGATGATGCCGCTGTTCGACTACTTGGAGGAGCGGGGAGTGCTGTTGGGCATCGAACTGGCTGAAGGTCCCAGACAGGCTGCAGAGATGGAAGACGTGGTAAGGACTCATCCACAGCTGCAGGTGGTGATTGGACACTTCGGCATGTCGCCCCGCGACAACTGGTTCGATCAGATCAGGCTGGCGCGCCACCCGCATGTCTATATTGAGAGCGGAGGCATCACATGGCTCTACAATGCCGAGTTCTACCCCTACCCTTCCGCCATGCAAGCCATCCGACAGGCTGCCGACGAGGTGGGGATGGAGAAGCTGATGTGGGGAAGCGACTATCCGCGCACCATCACCGCCATCACCTACAAGATGTCCTACGACTTTGTCTTGAAGAGCCCCCTGCTCACTGACGAGGAGAAACGTCTCTTCCTTGGCGACAACGCCCGCCGCGTGTTCGGCTTCAAGAAGTTAGTGGAGCTGCCCTATATCAAGAACATGTCAGAATAAACAAATAGAAAAAACGAAATGTCAACTACTAAAACAAAACTGGTACCCAGGAAATACCTGTTCACCTTTATCCTCATCACATCGCTTTTCGCCCTGTGGGGATTTGCCAATGACATCACCAATCCCATGGTCGCAGCCTTCCAGACGGTCATGGAACTGTCTGCTGCCAAAGCCTCGATGGTGCAGTTCGCCTTCTATGGCGGCTATGCTACCATGGCCGTGCCCGCAGCACTCTTCATTCGCAAATACAGCTACAAGCGGGGCATCCTGCTCGGACTGGCCCTCTATGCCATCGGAGCCTTTCTCTTCATCCCCGCGGCAGCCTATCAGGAGTTCGCGTTCTTCTGTCTGTCGCTCTACATTCTGACGTTTGGACTGGCTTTCCTCGAAACAACCGCCAACCCGTTCATCCTGTCGCTGGGCGACAAGGAGACATCGACCCGCCGACTGAACATGGCACAGGCTTTCAACCCCATGGGTTCCCTCTGCGGCATGTCGGTAGCCTCCCTCATCGTACTTCCCCAACTCATCAGCGACAAGCGAAACGAAGCCGGCGAGATTCTCTTCTTCGGTCTTTCTGAAGCCGAGAAAGCCAGCATCCGCCTGCACGACCTGGCAGTCATCCGCAATCCCTATGTTGCCATCGGACTCGTCGTGCTCACCGTCTTCATCATCATCGCCCTGACCAAGATGCCCAAGACGCAGAGTGAGGAACAGAAAGCCTTGGGCAACACGCACACGGCACGTCAGACACTCCACAACCTGTGGCACAACACCATCTACCGTGAGGGTGTTTGGACTCAGATGTTCTATGTCGCCGCACAGATCATGGTATGGACCTTCATTATTCAGTATGCCGACAACTTAGGCATCAACAAGGCCACGGCCCAGACGTACAACATCGTTGCTATGACGTTCTTCCTGTGCAGCCGATTCATCTCGACATTCCTCATGAGATACATCAACTCCCGTCGGTTGCTGTCCATCTTCGGCTGCGGTGCTGCCATCTGCTCATTGGGAACAATCCTCATCGTGGGCATGCCCGGCCTCTACTGTCTGGTGGGCATCAGCTTCTTCATGTCGCTCATGTTCCCCACCATCTACGGCATCGCCCTGGAGAACGTGGACAGTCAGGACACCACCTTGGGAGCAGCATTCCTCGTGATGGCTATCGTGGGTGGAGCCCTCATGCCCCCACTACAAGGCATGATCATCGACCAGCAGACCATCTTGGGACATCCCGCCGTCAACGTGTCCTTCGTATTACCCCTGCTGTGCTTCCTCATCGTCGCCATCTATGGCTATAGAAGCAACAACCTCAAAAACATTGAAATATAACAAAAGAAAATGAAAGCGATTAAGATATTGGCCGAAAGGCAAATGGAATTGGGCAGCGTCCCCGAACAAGAACTGCAGGCCGACGAGGTGCTCCTGCAGATGCAGTATGTAGGTTTCTGTGGTTCAGACCTGAGCACGTACTTAGGTAAGAACCCGATGGTGAAGATGCCCGTTGTACCCGGACATGAGGTTGGTGCCGTCATCGAGGCCGTTGGCGAAGGCGTGCCCGAAGGCCTGAAACCCGGAATGGTGGTCACCGTGAATCCCTACACCAACTGTGGCAAATGCGCCTCCTGCCGCAATGGGCGTGTCAACGCCTGCCAGCACAATGAGACGCTGGGCGTGCAGCGATGGGGAGCCATGCGTGAGCGACTGGTGCTGCCATGGGAGAAAGTCATCCCCGCAGGACTGCTCACCCCTCGCACCTGTGCATTGATAGAACCGATGAGCGTGGGATTCCATGCCGTCAGCCGTGCCGAGATCACCGACATCGATGTTGTCATGGTCATTGGCTGTGGCATGGTGGGCATGGGAGCCATCGTCCGTGCCGCCCAACGAGGTGCCACCGTCGTTGCCGCCGACATCGACGACGAGAAGCTGCAATTGGCACAACAGATGGGTGCCAGCTACACCATCAACACCCGCACCGAGGACGTACACGCCCGCCTGCTGGAGATGACAGCCGGCTTCGGTCCCGATGTCGTCATCGAAGCCGTCGGTTCGGCACCCACCTATCAGATGGCAGTCAACGAAGTGGCCTTCACAGGGCGCGTCATCTGCATCGGCTATGCCAAGACAGAAGTGTCTTTCCAGACGAAGTTCTTTGTACAGAAGGAGCTCGACATCCGAGGCTCACGCAACGCACAGCCCAGCGACTTCCGCGCCGTCATCCACTATTTGGAGAAAGGAACCTGTCCCGTCGATCAACTCATCAGCCGTGTCGTCATGCCCGAAGACGCAGCCGCCGCCATGCAGCAATGGGCCGAGCAGCCCGGTAAGGTATTCCGAATCCTGGTAGATTTCACTAATAAACAATCACAATGAACAACGGATATCAAGTAAAGGAGTACGGGCAACCCGTGAAGCGCTATTGTCAGACGCTCGACCTGAAAGACTCACCCGAACTGATTGCCCGCTACCGCGAAGCCCACGACCCGCAACATGCGTGGAAAGAGATTCGCGAGGGCATACGGGCCGTCGGCATTCTCGAAATGGAAATCTACATCCTCGACAACCGCCTCTTCATGATTGTCGAGACACCCCTCGACTTCGACTGGGACACAGCCATGAAACGGCTTGCCACCCTACCCCGCCAGCAGGAGTGGGAAGACTTCGTGTCGCTGTTCCAAGCCTGTCCCGAAGGAAGCACCTCGGCACAGAAGTGGCGCATGATGGAGCGCATGTTCTATCTATACGAGTAAAGGCTACCTGAATGACAAAATGAAAAGGACATGCCTGCGAATTGTAGATGAACGAGTGAAAAGATTTGTTAGGAATCATCCTATCTTGTCACAATCAAAGTAAGAACGTGTCATGTTCTGTGGTGCAATCTCTCAATACCATATTATTTATTCAGGAAGAGCCACTCTATTCTTTGTGTATCCATATATTTTCTGGTTTGCACTTGCAAAAGGCGTTTTATATAACGATGTGTCTCCGATTTCCTTTAATAGTATTCAGTACTGAATAGGACCGAAGGCGGAGAAGATCAGGAACAGAATAGTTCTTGTGGGTACAGAGATCATGTACAGCATAACAGACACCTATACCTTCAAACTGTGGAACATCAAGACAACCTTCAGCCCAAGACCATCTGCTACTATCATCAAGGTGGTCTGGTTCTGGCTTCTCCCCTAAAGTTGTGTAACAGGAACGAATCTCCAAGTCCTCAGTCCAGGCAAGAGCATCAATCATATGTGAGAAATCTGAACCATAGTCATCATCGTCATCAAAATGCAGCACATCTGCATCTTCATCCACATCTAATTTACTCTCTATAACAACATCATCCCAATTAGTAACAGACGAAATGGGATTGTCTTTGAGAGACTCCAGCAGTTTCATATGTTCACCGAACATTTTGCGCGTCAGTTCCAACAAATGTTCATTCACATCACGGAATCGTGCGATCTCTTGCTCTGTAACGTGTAGGCGAAACATCTTGCCCAGAATGAAATGGCGATCTGAAAGCAGTTCTTTCACTTGTTCCGCCAATTCTTTCTTCATTGCCCAACCATCGTAATCTATAGTGCGGAGTATCTTATCCTCCACAAATTGGAGGCTGGCTTTCAGCTCTATCCACTCCTTGTTGTCATTTAATGCGTCCATCAGAATCGTTTTCTTATTAGTTATTTGCAATGCCCCACAATAACACTCCAACTATAATCAGAATTAAAAGTCGTAGAGTCCATCGTACTAGTTTGTAATGTGAACCTGCCCAACGTGCAGCCTTAAGCACCCAATGATTATCATTTAAATCTCCATTTTTATCGTAAAGTCCCATAACTCAAATGCCGTTTTATCCTGTTGGCTTTTCAGTTTTATAATATCACACAGCAAAGAAAACAAAGACCTCCGCCAACTGGTGGCAGAGGCTTGAAAAAATTCTATTATTTACAAATAATCCAATTTGGATGAGCAACTCCGTTATTCCTTACGATGTGATGCAGAAAAGTCAATACCCTTTGTGTTCTTTAAGTACTTCAAGAACTCATAATACATTCCCACCGTTTCATTATATCTTGCTTCCAACCCGCCTTTAAAAAACGCCAAATGATAGGCATCAATTGCAAGTTTGTTTTGTTTTGCATTGTAATGCATTCCTGTCCCTTTGCCTTCAACACAATTTACGTATTCGAACTCATCTTTATATATATCATAAACTGTGTTTAGTATTATATTGTTATCATTCTGACTTCCGCAGCAAACAAGAATATCGGCATCTATATTAAGAATTTGTTCTTTGAGATAATCATAATATTTATCAATTGAATCTTTTAATACACTATCCAATATCGTCTCTCCCCCCACTTCTTTTTTGCAATTAATTCGTGCAAAAATCTTTTCATCAGAAAACCTCAATGCTTCTTCCCAAGAAAAGCCGTCATACGACATCATCTTTTCTGGCGTTGTATTTCGTAGCCCATACAAAAGACATGCCTCATTTTGGTAAAAGAAACTACCTGACACAGTATTGTTTTGGAGGGGATTCTCTCCTCCCTTTTCATAAAAAGTTTCTCGCCGCACATCCCAAGCCTCGTCGGCATTCTCATCCTTAGTCAAAAAAAGAACTCGCAAAGGACATTCACTCCACTTTATGTTTTCTTTGCCACTTGCTTCTCGCCATATTGTTCCATTATCATTCTTGAACTTTCCTTTGTTCATTATTCCATCCTTGGCAAAAAAATCTTCGGTTTCGTAACCTTTAGTTTTGTAACCTTTATATTCTTCATCATCTAATTTGTCCTCAACGAATTTTTTACACCATTCATTGAGAATGCGCTCGTTTTCTAATACATAGTCTTTCATAATACAAATGTTTTAATCGATTCTTTCCAAATCCAAATATCTGGAAGTAAATGCGCCTGCTTTCTTGACGTCAACGCCATATTTGGTTTTGAATGCATTTATTACAAGCTGTTGTCCCTTTCCGTCGCTCAATAAAGAGGACAAAGACGCTGATTGGTGGAATGCAACTTCAACAGACATTCCTTTTTCCAAACGAACACCATTGGAGCTCAAGTCGGATTTTACAGTTAATTTGTACAACATAACGAGTTAATTAATTAGGTTAATAATTTCTCAATTTATAATTCAAAGTCTGGATTATTCAATCCATCGGTAAACATTGATATTCTCTCTGCTTCTGGGTCAGGGAAATCAAAATGGTCCTTTGTTTGCTGAATCACACGCATTGTTTTCTTGTATGTGTTCAACAAATCCATCTTTTCTTTTGAAAGCGAGATATTACTCTCCATTTCTTGTTCCAACCAGTTTATATCAGGTCGAATTTCTACATCCATTTCGTAGAGTATTTTATTCACCGCCCATATCGCTTCCTCTTGTGAAGTATCACTATCCATCAGGTCGTTTAAACGTTCCTGAATTTGCAATAATTGTTCTTTAGTCCTATTCATGTTTTAATGCTATTTAATTGTTAATTCTATATATTTAATCCTTCCAATCCTGCATCCAGAATCATTGAGGCAAATTCGATGCCTGTAATCAGACGAACATCTGCTTCGGCTGCTTCATTCATGGCTTTTGGGCTATAATGCTCACATGTTGATATTACCCACATCTGTGTATGATAATCATCATAGATGTGATTTGTCATATATGCTTTGATTTGCTGAATAGCCCATTCGTCTGTTACGCCTTCATGCTTTTTTACCTGAACCATGATGGCTGTCTTGATATTCTCAAAGTAACCAATAACATCAGCATCACCTTCTCCTTTGTCAGGAGCATTCTTACTTGGTATTTCAGTCCTTGCTCCTAACGATTTCAGATACCACTCAACAAGATTCTCGAAACGGTCTGCGCTCGTCAGGTCTTCAATCAATGACAGTATTTTCGGAGCCGTTTCTTCGACTATCTTCTCCTTCAGATTGATTGGTTTATTCTCCTCATAGGCTTTCCTGGCATTCTCTATAGAATCCTTCAGGTCGGAAATGTCCGCATTGGTCTGTCGGATTTTCATTCTTGAAATCAGATTCTGATCGGCAAACCCCATCCTAGGTATATTATACAGAATAGGTTTTACCTTTCTATAGAAGCCCAAATCTATTGGCTGACCGTTTTCATTGTAATAATAACCGTCACCTTGTCGAACGGCTTGCTTCTCATTCCAATCTATAAAAACAGAAGAGTCTATAGATTCATTTGATAAGATAACGTCGTCTTCAATTTCAAACAGACTAAATTCCAGACTTGTGGGAACGAGAACAATGTCTCCCTTCTTCATCCCTACGATAAAACGCCATAGGTTCCACCTGTTTTTAGGCAAGCCCCATCCATCTGCTTGCATAGCACTATCTATGGCCGTTTCTCCTTCTTTCTGCACTTGCCTTACAAATGCGTCTGAGGAGAAATCGCTCCACCCGATAGACAAATAATGGTGGTTAAACAATAGAGGGTGTGCGTATCCCAACGCATTATCTCCACCTGTTATTCTATGTAACCAGTACTTCATAGCTTTCAATTTCTTACAATATCTCTCTCGCTATCCAAGCACAAGCTTCTGCTTCGGCAAGATTATTCATTTCTCTGATTTATCAGATTCACCACAACTTTCACCATCACATCCTTCTCTTCTGTCTTGCTCTCTGCAATCATTAAGGTGAGAGCTACCAACGTGTTGTCAGCAAGGCGTTTTGAACCGTCTTCACGATAGAGGATGTGGTTATTGTTGAGGAACCAAAGGAAGAGGGTTGCAGCTATGCGTTTATTTCCGTCGCTAAAAGAATGGTTCTTTGTGACAAGGTAGAGCAGCATTGCGGCTTTTTCCTCTACACTGGGATAGAGTTCTTCGCCTCCGAAAGTCTGATAGATCTGTCCGATACTGCTCTTAAAGGATTCGTCCTTTTCATTACCAAAAAGTGCTGAACCTCCGAATTTCTCGCGCAAGCCATTGATAGCCTCCATCGCATTCTCGTAGGTAGCATGGAATGGCTCTTCCTTTGTCGTCTTGTCTATAGTCAGTCGCTCGTAATCATAGTTGTCGAGGGTATCAAGAGCGTAGGTGTAATTCGTCACCACTTCGAAGAGGGCATTCGTCTCGTCGTTCGACAGAAGAGGCTGACTTTGTATTGTACGCCCCAACATTCCCACCAATTGACGCAATTCGCCAATCTGCTCCTTTCGGATGCGGTCATTGACGGCATAGCCTTTGACGAGGTAGTCCTTAAGCACATTACGAGCCCAAATGCGGAAAGCTGTACCACGTTTACTTTTAACGCGATAACCAACGGAAATGATGACATCAAGGTTGTAATACTTAACTTTTCGGGTAACCTTTCTGTTTCCTTCATTTTGAACTGTCAAGTATTCCTTGACTGTTGCCTCTTGCTCCAATTCACCTTCCTTATAAACATTGCCAACATGAAGGCTTACATTTTGTTTCGTTGTTTGGAACAATTCTACCATCTGGGCCTGCGTCAACCACACCGTCTCGTTCTCCAATCGGACATCAATCTGCGTCTGTCCGTCCTCTGTCTGATATATGATAATCTTGTTTTCTTCCATATTGTATGTTGTATACAGTTCTTATAGTATTTCTCTCGCAATCCACGCACAAGCTTCTGCGTCAGCAAGTGCGTGGTGATGATCTTCTAACTCATAACCACAGGCAGCAGCTACAGTTTGAAGCTGATGGTTTTCTAAATCAGGTAGTACTCGCCGCGAAACGCAAAGTGTGTCGTAGAACTCATAGTCAGGATAGTCCATTTGATAGACGCGGAACACTGCTTTCAGACAACCTTCATCAAAAGGTTTGTTGTGAGCCACAAGAGGTAAACCCTCTATCAGCGGCTCTATCTGCGCCCACACTTTGGGGAACACAGGAGCATCCTCAGTATCATCCTGGCAGAGTCCATGCACCTGAGAACACCAATAGTTATAATAGTTCGGCTCTGGTTGAATAAGGGAATAGAACGAATCTACAATCTCACCATTTCGTACAATGACGATACCAACAGAACAAACAGAACTGCGCTCGTTGTTAGCCGTTTCAAAATCTATAGCAGCAAAATCCTTCATTTCGAGTCATCTTTGTATTTATTCCACATTCTTTTAATCTTTCCGGCAATTTCTTTGCGGAGCCAGTAGGGTTCAAGTACTTCCATGTCTTCTCCATTCCAAAGCAGTTCCTGCTGGAAGTCAAACTCTGGACGGAGATTGAAGGTGAAAACACTGTACTCTTCGTTACGCTCAATCTCTTCCTGTGACTCGTGCATCTTCAGGTCACGGATGTAGTTGGCCTGTCCTGCAGAAATTTTTAGTTTAACGGGCTGAATCTTGACAGACTGTTCGGCTGTGATACCAAAACAACCATCAAAGAAATCCTCTGCCGTCCAGCCCTTCGGCATTTCAAATGTCTCATCTGTTGCATGAAGATATTTGATTCGATCAAGGGAATAGATACGTGGTCCTTTTTCATAATAATAGGAATAGGTGCTGCGAGCCACCATGTACCAACGCTGACGAAACAGCTTTACGCAGTATGGCTGCACATCGAAATTGTTCTCTTCATCCTTCCAATAGCTATGATAGGTCATGTTGAGCACATGGTTTTCCTTCATTGCCTCGATGATGGGTTGCAAGTACTCCTGGCCAGAAGGTACGTATTCCAACAGGATTCTGTTCTTAAGACCCTGACTCTTTGCCAAAGCATTGCTAACAGAGAGGGTATCGTAGAGCCAGGAACGGACTCCGTTATTGCAAAGATCCTCTTCAAATTCTATATAATAGCGATACTCACCCCGGTTCTCATTAATGATATTGATACCAAACATGTCGAAGATGACTGCTCGCCAGTTGTCAAATGTACGCTTGGGGATTTCAACGCCCCTGCTGATTTCGTCGCGAAGCCAAAGCTCGTTCAGTTCCTTGAACGATATCTTACGTTTGCGATAAATGGTATCTATCACCCAAACGTATTTGGTTATCAAACTTTGCCCTCTATCGTTGTCCATAATTCTTTGTTTTTTCTGCAAAAGAACGTCAAGGGTACGCCAATCTGTAGCAGAGGTTTTGAAAAAATTAGTTTTTGACCGATTTTTTCTTCCAATCTGTCTTCTTATTCTAATTTGAGCATTTATGTTCCATCGGCTATCTTTCAGATTCCTTCTTATTACTTCACAAAAATCTATTGCACCAATCTCCAGAGCCGTTCACCACGGATTGCAAGGGGCATGGGGATGTTGTCGGTGAAGAGCTGTCCCGTGCCGAGTCCCTGATACATCATCTCGCCTTGGCCTTCATACATCTCGGCAGCGAAAAGGGCGATGGCATTCAGACCGATATTGCTCTCCAAGGCGGAGGTTATCCACGAGCCGATGCCCCGCTCACGTGCCAAGGCGATCCATTCGCGACATCCACTCATGCCACCATGCAGGGAGGGCTTTAAAATAATATAATGTGGACGGATGGTATCGAGCAGGACTTCTTTCTCCCGTGGGTCGTTCACACCAATGAGTTCTTCGTCAAGGGCGATGGGGAGCGGGGTTTCCCGACAGAGGCGTGCCATCTCGTTCCATTGATGTTGTCGGATGGGCTGTTCGATGGAGTGGATGCGGTATTGCGCCAGTTGTCGCAACTTCGAGGGTGCTTCCTCGGGAGAGAAGCCACCGTTGGCATCCACACGGAGCTGAATCTGCTCTTCGCTGAAATGCTGGCGGATGAAACGAATCAGTTCTATTTCCCGTTGCCAGTCGATGGCACCGATCTTCAGCTTAACACAATGAAAGCCCGCCTGCAACTTCTCCTGTATGCGCTGGTACATCTCTTCGAAGGTTCCCATCCACACCAGTCCGTTGATGGGGATTCCCTCTTCGCCACGGGAGAAAGCCGTGGAGCCATCGAAGGGAGTGGAGCCCGTCAGCGAAGCGACGGCGGTCTCCAGTCCGAAGAGTATCGAGGGATAGGGGCGCAGGGCATCATAGGGAATCTGGCCGGTATCAACATACCGTTGGCACATCTCCCGCAGTACCTCCATGTATGGTTCATCGGGCATGGCATCGCACGACAGGTCGGGCAGCGGCGCACACTCGCCGATGCCCTCGCGCTCACCATCGGAAAGACGGACGAACCAGCAACGGCGCGTGAGGTAGATGCCACGCGAAGTTCCCGCCGGCTGGCGGAAGTGAAGCAGGTGTTTTTTCAGGGAATAGTGCATAGAAATGAAAGGGATTCGTTCAAAAGGTTAGGCGACGCGGAGCCTCCTCAAGGGAACTGCGGGTATTTGTCGAAGTCGGGACGGCGTTTCTCGAGGAATGCACGGCCACCTTCCTGTGCCTCGTCCATGGTGTAATAGAGCATCGTGGCATCGCCTGCCAACTCCTGAATGCCAGCCTGTCCGTCGAGCTCGGCGTTGAGTCCCGCCTTGATCATGCGCAGGGCAAGCGGTGAGCGTTCCATCATCTCCTCCGCCCATGCCACGCACTCATCTTCCAGCTGACTGAGGGGCACCACCTTGTTCACCATGCCCATGCGCTCCGCCTCCTGCGCCGTATATTGACGGCAGAGGAACCAGATCTCGCGCGCCTTCTTCTGTCCGACCATGCGGGCGAGGTATGACGAGCCGAAGCCTGCATCGAAGGAGCCCACCTTCGGGCCAGTCTGTCCGAAGATGGCATTCTCGGAGGCAATCGTCAGGTCGCACATGACATGGAGCACATGACCGCCACCGATGGCGTAGCCGTTCACCATGGCGATGACGGGCTTCGGCAGACGGCGAATCTGCATCTGCACATCGAGCACACTCAGGCGTGGCACGCCCTGACCATCGATGTAGCCACCCCGTCCCTTCACATGCATGTCGCCCCCGGAGCAGAAGGCGTGCTTCACGTCTTCGAGCCGTTTGCCCTCGGGCACCTCCGACATGGCTCCCGTCAGGATGACCACACGGATGTCGAGGCGGTCACGGCAGATGTTGAACGCCTGCGAGAGCTCCCACGTGGTGAGCGGTGTGAACGCATTGCGGTAGCGCGGGCGGTTGATGGTAATCTTCGCGATGTGGTTGTATTCTTCAAAGAGGATCTCCTTGAAGTCGAACCCTTCGATTGCTTTCCAGTTTCTTTCTTTCATCATCACTGTTATTGATTTGTTTCTTTCCGCAAAAATAAGAATAATTCGCAAAATAGACAAGTTTTCACCGTTCTATCTCAATAATTTTGTTTACCTTTGCAAAAAAGTGGAATAACCTAACTCTCAACTATGCTACAGATACGCTGCAAGAACAACGGCATTACGAAGAGCTTCCCCGAGGGAACCTCACTGCTCGATGTCTATAAGGAATTTGCCGAGGAGATTCAACTGCCCTACCCCGTGGTATCGGCAAAAGTGAACAACGCTTCGCAGGGACTGAAGTTCCGCCTCTATCAGAACAGGGACGTGGAATTTCTCGATGCCCGTGAGGGAAGCGGGCACCGCGTCTATGTGCGCTCGCTGTGCTTCCTGCTCTATAAAGCCACGCAAGACCTGTTCCCCGGCTCGAAGCTGTTTGTCGAGCACACCATCTCGCGCGGCTACTACTGCAACTTCAAGAAGAAGAACAACGAGCCGCTCACCGACGAGGACATCCTGCACATTAGCGAGCGCATGCAGGAAATCGTGAACCTCGACATGCCGTTCCGCCGCTACGAGGCCACCAACGAGGAGGCCGTGCGCATCTTCGCCGAGCGGGGATTCACCGACAAGGTGAAGCTCTTGGAGACCAGCGGACAGATCTACAGCGACTACTACACGTTGGGAGACACCGCCGACTACTATTACGGTCCACTCGTTCCCTCCGCCAGCTACCTGACGGTGTGGGGCCTGGAGCCGTACCACGACGGTATGCTGCTGCGTGTGCCCGACTGGAACAATCCCATGCAGTTGGCAGAGAAGGTTGACATGCCGAAGACCTACGAGATGTTTGCCGAGAAGACACGCTGGGACATCATCATGCGCCTCTCGAATGCGGGCGACGTGAACAAGGCGATACAGAAAGGGCATGCCTCGGAGCTCATCCAAGTGAGCGAGGCGCTGCAAGAGAAGAAGATTGTGCAGATTGCCGAGGAGATAGACCGCCGCTTCCACCGCAAGGAGAATCCCGTCAGGCTCATTCTGATTACAGGGCCGTCGAGCTCGGGTAAGACGACGTTCACCAAGCGTCTCAGCATCCAGTTGCTGGCCTGCGGTCTGCGCCCCATCTCGTTCTCTACCGATGACTATTTCGTGAACCGTGTCGATACGCCGAAGCTGCCCAACGGCGACTATGACTTCGACAATATCGAGACCGTGGACTACAACCTGTTGGAGGAGCACTTGGTGAAACTGATGCACGGTGAGCGGGTGGAGGTGCCCGAGTACAACTTCGTGACCGGTAAGCGCGAATGGAACGGCAAGAAGCTCAAGCTCGCCAACGACACCGTGCTCATCATCGAGGGAATCCATGCCCTCAACCCGATCCTCACCAAGAAGATTTCCGATGAGGTGAAGTTTAAGATTTATATCTCTGCCCTCACCAGCATCTCACTCGATGACCACAACTGGATTCCCGTGCGGGACAACCGTCTGCTGCGCCGCATCATCCGCGACTACAACAAGGGTGCCTACACGGCACAGGAGACCATTGCGCAGTGGAAGAACGTGTGTGAGGCCGAAGACCAATGGATATTCCCGTTCCAGGAGACTGCCGATGCCATGTTCAACTCGGCACTGAACATCGAGTTTGCCGTCCTGCGCACACATGCAGAGATCATTCTGGCCTCCGTACCCAAGAACTGTCCCGAGTATGCCGAGGCACACCGCCTACTGAAGTTCATCCATTACTTCCTCCCCGTCAGCGACAAGGAGATACCACCCACCAGCATCATGCGTGAGTTCTTGGGCGGTTCCAGCTTCAAGTACTAAGGAAGAATCATGACTGAAGGCTGTCAAAAGGAAATGAGGAAGGGACTGGTCTTGGAAGGTGGAGCCATGCGCGGGCTGTTCTCAGCTGGCGTGATGGACGTGCTGATGGAAGAGGGTGTCACCTTCGACGGCGTGGTGGGAGTCTCTGCCGGTGCCGCCTTCGGCTGCAATTTCAAAAGCCGACAACAAGGACGGGCTCTGCGCTATAACACGAAATATGCCAAGGACCAGCGTTATTACAGCCTGTGGTCGTGGTTGACAACGGGCAACCTCTTCAATGCGGAGTTTGCCTATCACACGCTCCCCGACGTATTGGATCCTTTCGACAATGCGGCTTTTGAACAGAATCCCACGGAGTTTCATCTGGTGGCGACGAATGTCCTCTCGGGCAAGGCTGTCTATAAGAAGATTGAGCATGGCGGCGACTGCCTGTATGAATGGTTGCGTGCCTCTGCCTCCATGCCTATCGCCTCCAAGGTTGTCAGCATAGAGGGGTTCCAACTGTTGGACGGTGGCATTGCCGACTCCATTCCACTGAGGTATTTCCAGGAACAGGGCTTTGAGCAGAACCTGGTCATCCTGACCCAGCCCATCGGCTACGAGAAGAAGCCCATGAGGATGATGGGACTCGTCAGGAGACTGCTCGGGAAATACCCAGTCTTAGCAGAGGCTCTGGCGCAGCGCCACGAGATGTACAACGAACAGTTGCACTACGTGGCACAGGAAGAGAAGAAAGGGAACACCCTGGTCATCTGCCCCAACGACACCTTGCCCATCGGACGAATCTCCCACGATGCACGGAAGATGCAGGCGACCTACGAAATAGGGCGCGAGGCTGCTCAAGAAAGACTGAACGACATCAAGGCTTTTCTTTCTCGTGACATTGGTTGAGAAAAACAACAAATGTTCTGGGCAGGAGTATTTGCTATGCAATAATCATCGTAACTTTTTCGTTTCAAGAAGAAAAACCGGAAAAACATTATTGCTGGGTTTTGGCCTGCTTTATCTTTCTCTGTCAAGTACCTCGCCACCATCTGATTTTTATTGTTTTTCTTTTGCTTTGTTCCAAGCCTTGGCTTGTTGGATGTGCATTCATCTTTACGAGGAACATGGTTCATCAGTAGAGATGAATGGGCATACAACATAGGTGTAAGACCACCTGGACAAAGCAAAAGGGTTTTTGTTGTTTTGGTTCCTCCTCAACTTCAAAGGGTGCGGTGCTTGTTTTGTCATCGCTTCCACTAAGCGGTAGGCTTGTTACCTGCCCGTGGTAGCGCGAGTACCACTCAGTGGAATTTTCATTACCAGCAAGGGGTATGAATTCTGGAACTATCAGTACCAACCCACTTGGAACTGTCAGTACCAACCCACCTGGTACTGACAGTACAAACCTCGTTGGTACTGGATAATTTCAAGTGATAGAAGGGATTACCAAGAGGAATAGAGATGCGTCAGACGAAGACCTCAAGGAGCAGGGGACGTTCACCGTCGGTTGACATCAGCCAGTCAATACCCGTCGCCAGTTCAGAGGTGTTGCGGGCCGATTGATACTGCACACCATAGCTGTGGCAGATGCCCTCGGCAGAAGCCGTATGCTGTGCCATGACAAAGCGTTCACGAGCAGGACTTCCTTTCAGTCCCTCGAACTTCCTGAAGATGCCTCCCCCACCGTTGTTGAGCAGAAGGATGCGGAAGTTACCTCGCAACTCATCATTCCACAGGGCATTGCTGTCGTAGAAGAAACTCAGGTCACCCATGACACAATAGACCGGCTCACCGACAATCAATGAGAAGCCCGCCGCCGTGGAGAGCGAGCCCTCGATGCCGTTCACGCCACGGTTACAATAGACATAGTGGGCGGCATACTGATTGGCCAACCTCACGGCGGTGCTGTTGGCATAGTGGGTGTGACAATCTCTCGCATCGCCGATCCTCTGTTCCAGCATCTTCACGGCCAACCGGGAAGAGAACGGAGGCTGGACGGCAGCCAACTGCTCATCCACCGCCGCGAGTCTTTCTTTCCACCCTTCTATGAACGACGGCAACAGGTGGGACTCCCGTTGCTCCATCTCCTCACCCAACAGCTGAAGGACATCGGCAGGACGGCCTTCTATCAGTCCTGTGAAATGCATCGTTGTGTCACGGAGCTGCCCATCTTCGCTGACCTGCCACATGGGGATGTCAGGCAGACTTCTCAGGAAATGGCGCATGTGCTTACTCACCAGCATGTCACCCAGGTACAGCAGGAAGTCGGGCTGCATGTCAGCCGGTACCTTTCCCTCTGCCAAGAGCTCATCAAAATGGCTGCAGCCCCAGCCGATGCTCAACGATTCGTTCAGCACCAGCGCATGGTCTGCTATCTTGCGGAAGGCATCCAGCATCCTTTTCTCTGGCGGAAGCTGTCCTACGATGACCATCGGACGACGTGCCGCCACGAACTCCTCCACACACGTCGCCAGCGAGAGACGGTTACAAATGGCAGGAGCCAGGGAGATACAGCGTTCCTTCGGTAGCTCGGCCACCGTGAACTGATAGAGTGGTTCATCGAGCGGCACGTTGATATGCACAGGACCACCGCCCTGCTGACGGCAGGTCAGAAGTGCCTCGTTCACCAAGCGGTTGCAGTGCCAAGCGAGGGGGGAAGAGGAAGACGGGAAAAGGGGAAGAGAAACTGCCTTGCGAACAAAGCGGCCAAGGGCGTCGGGCTGCGGGATGGTCTGTCCGTCAAGCTGGTCTATCCATTCGCCCGGACGGTCGGCAGAGATCACCACCAACGGCACGTGCTGATAAAAAGCCTCAGCAACGGCGGGAAGAAGGTTGAGCAAAGCGGAGCCTGAGGTGACACACACCACCACAGGCTGGCGCAATGCCTGTGCCATGCCCAAGGCATAGAAGCCTGCCGACCGCTCGTCGGTGACGGGATGACAGACGATGTCGGAACATGTCACAAGGTTATGCACGATGGGCGCATTGCGACTGCCCGGACAAAGCACCGCATGTGTCACTTGGTGAGCGACCAGAAGCGCGGTGAGTATATTGACATTTTCCTTATTGCTGTACATGGAGAAGAGGGAGAGGTTATAGGTTATAGGGAAGAGGTTATAGGTTATAGGGAAGAGGTTTGAGTTTTGAATTTTGAATTAAGAGGGAGCGCATGGTTTGCATTTTGGCTTCTGTTTCCTCCCACTCCTGTTGTTCGATGCTGTCGCGCAGGAGGCCGCCACCGGCATAGAGGCGGTATCGAGAGCCGTCTATCTGCATGCAACGCAACGAGACATAGAGAGCCTCGCCGAGTGGCCCGCAGAAGCCACTGTAGTATTTTCGGGAATGCGACTCGTTGGCAAGAATAAAATCACGGGCTGCTTCCTTGGGCGTACCACAGACTGCCGGTGTGGGATGCAGGGCCGCCAATAGCGAGCCAAGCGGTGCGTCGTTGTCCAACACAAAGCGGAAGTCGCTACGCAGATGCACCAGATTGGCCGCTCTGGTGGTATAGGGTCCTTCCTCCTCGATGTGGGTTGAAAAGTCTTTCAAACAGTCTCTGACGTAGCTGGCCACGTATCGCTGTTCCTGAATGTTCTTCTGACTCCACCGGATTTGCTGCACCAACTCCTGCGAAGGGTTGTCGAACTCCAAGAGCTCACCCTCCAACTTCATGGTGCCTGCCAGTGCCATCGTCCCAAAGACCTCACCCGCGCCTTGCGCTTGACCGCTCGTCTTCTCCCTCCTCAGCAACACCTCGGGCGTAGCCATGAGCCACGTCCCGCAACGGGGAGCAGAAACCAGAGCAACGAACATACGGGGATACAGCGCACAGGCCCGCTCGTAGAGGGCTACTGGGTCACAGGGCTCTGCCGAAACCGTCTCCGAGCGAGACAGCACTAACTTGACGAACCTTCCCGCACACAGAGCCTCATGGAAACGGGCAAAGCAACGGGAATAGGCCTCCTGATTCTGTCCCTCGCTCACTATTCCTTGCTCCTCGCCTTTCAGACCTTGCTCCTTGTCCGTTGTCCCTCGTTCCTTGGAAATCTCACACCGTTCCTCGGGGAAGAGCAGAATGGGACAGTCATCGGTCGTCACGAAGGGAGCCAGCACGAAGCCACGCCTGCCATTGAGCTGCGACAACTCGCGCAACTCCTCGGGCTCTCCCCCACTCAACACCAGCCGAGTGTCTTGGGAGGCATGGGGAAACCGGTAATAGGCAAAGCTACTCATGCCTTTTCGGAGTGATGACGTAATTGGTTACCTGAACGGTAGAAATCAGTTCACCAGCCTCGTTGCGGATGTCCACCTGCCATTGGTGCAGGGTGCGCCCCTTGTGAAGAAGATGTCCGTAGGCTGTAACGGTGTCACCCTCAAGAACCGCTTTCACATGGCTTCCGTTCACACTGACACCCACGCAGATCTTGCCTGGGCAAAGGGCCATCGACCCCACACCAGCCAGATTCTCTGCCAATGCCAGTGTCGCACCGCCGCTCAGGAAGCCAAACGGCTGACGATTACGCTCATCGACCCGCATACGGGCCATGCAGGTGTCAGGTTCGGGTGTCGATACGAACTCCATGCCGAGCGTCATGCTCAACCCCTTTTGCGAGCAGACGATATTCTTTTCTTTTTCTACATTCATTTTCCGATGATTCACAAAACTTCTCTGCAAAAATACACAGAATCATCGAGATAAGCGAAAGATTTGAGAAGATTAACAAAACTCCCGTCATAACAGGAAGAAGAGGGATACACCCACCACGGAAATGATGGCTCCCAACACAGCGCGCGGTGTGATGGGCTGTCCGAAGAGCCAACGCGAAGGAAGCAGGATGAGGATCGGAGTCGTCGCCATCAATGTCGAGGCGATACCTGCCGCGGTGTATTCCACTGCCATCAGCGAGAAGCCCACACCGATGAACGGGCCGGTCATTACCGCTCCCAACATCGCCCAAAGTCCGCGTCGGTCTTGCAGGGATGCCCGCAACGTCACCTTGTCCGCTTGTCGCCCACGCCTCGCATCCCGCACGCCAGACATGTAGTAGAAAGCCGAGAAGCAAACCAGTCCGGCAACACAGCGGATGAGGTTACTGCCAAAGGGCAGGAAGCCCCGCACCGAGGGAAGGACATCGATGGGCACGTCGGCTATGTAATAGTCCAGTCCTATCTTGCTGAGCACCAGTCCCAATCCCTGTCCCAAAGCGGCTCCCAAGCCAAAGAGCACTCCCTTCAACGGCAAGGGTTCGCCACTGCGTGTACCCGCCTTGTCTGTCACTGCCACGGCAATGCCTCCCATCGTCACGCCCATTGCCAACAGGCTGTGCCAAGAGAGGGTCTGTCCAAGCATGGCAAAGGCAAACATCGCCGTGAATGCCGGTGCCAGTGTCATAAAAAGCTGACCGAAGCGGGAACCAATGGTGAGGTAGCTGTTAAACAGGCACCAGTCGCCAAAGAAATAGCCCACTACGCCCGAGGCCAACAGCCACAGCCATGCCTCACTGCCGGCATACACCGGATAAGGAGCTCCCATGAAAGCCCACATGAGCAACATGGAGAAGAGCAACGCGAGCAACATGCGCCACATGTTCATCACGGTCACACCGAGATGGCGGCTGCCAATCTCACTAAACAGTGCAGCCAATGTCCACGAACAGGCTACGCCAAGGGATATCAATTCACCGATGTAGTTCATACTGGGGCGCAAAGGTAACATTTCAGATACAATTGCCCAACAAAAAATCATAAAATCTTGCACACCTAAAAGAAAAAAGATAACTTTGCAGATTGGAAACCCATTTATCGACAGTAAAGATCGACATATTTATTATGAAGAAACTACTTTTCATCATGCTGTTCTTCCCACAGATGCTTTGGGCACAGTTCTCGCAAAAAGAGGGATGGAACATACATGCAGAGGTCAATACCGCCTCGGAAGAGAGTTACCGCATGCACGTGAAAGACATGGAGCGCGACTACGATGTTGACATGCAGGAGAAGCTGAAGGCCCGCCTGCTGGCCGGCAAGACGCATCGAATGAGCGATAACCTGACCGTGGGGTTCTCTGTCAACTACGACTACTACAACTTCAGCATAGGACAGCGAAACGCAAGTCTCACCAACGACGACCAGCATCACACTTTTGGACTATCGGGCAATGCCCTATACAAAATGGAGCTATGGGAAAAGCCCTTTATCGTTGCCGGCAACCTGAAAATGGAAGCCAGTCCGTGGGGACTGGAGCGATTCAGCGGTATGGGCACGGGTATGCTCATGCTGAAGTCATCGCAAGAAGAAACGCTCGGCGTGGGTTTATTGTTATTGGTCAATCACACCACCAAGATCCCGTTCTTCCCCTTCGCCATGTGGCGCAAACAAATTGACGACCGCTGGACGGTGAACCTCAACTATCCTTTCTACAGCATGCAGTACACGGTTGACCCACAGAAGCGTCACACCGTGATGGGCGGTTTCACCTTCGATGCCGACCACTTCTGGGCAAAGGTTCCCGACGAAACCGGCAAGAGGGTGCTGCTCTTCCGCCGCTCCCTGCTGAAGACAGGTATCAACTACGAATACAAGATTACGCCTGACGTGGTGATGAACGCACAAGCCGGATGGGAATATACCATGCGTGCCGCCATCTACTCACGTCATGGAGGAACAGAGAAGATGACCTTCAACCATCCAAGTGGCATCTATGCCATGATGAACCTCAAAGTCAACCTCAAATGATAGGAACCATTGTCAACACCTGCACCATCATTGCGGGAACCATCGTTGGAGCTGTACTCCATCGTGGCATCAAGGAGAAATACCGGCAAGTGCTCTATACGGGACTGGGACTGGCATCGCTGGCCATCGGCCTGAATGCCTGCATCCGCAACTTCCCCAAGAGCGAATATCCCGTGCTCTTCATCATCTCCATCGCTATTGGCGGCATCGTGGGGACACGACTCGACATCGACGGACGATTCAAACGATTGGTCGATAGAAAGTCTTCCAACAGCAATTCTTCCCAAGGGGACACGGAGAAAGGAACCTACAACCGACTGGCAGACGGACTTTCGACAGCCATCCTGCTCTACTGCATTGGTCCGCTCTCCATGCTCGGCCCTGTCATCAGTGCCCTTCAGGGCGACAACACCTTCCTCTATACCAACGCCACACTCGATCTGGTCTCTGCTACCATCTTCGCCTCCACCTACGGCTATGGCATGATGTTAGCAGCCCCCGTCCTCTTCTGCTGGCAGGGAATGTTCTATCTGGTCGCCTGCATATCGAGTGAAGCCGTGAGCGATGCACTCATGGCCGAGCTGCTCATCGTAGGAGGACTGCTCATCACAGGCTCCGGACTCGCCCTGCTGCAACTGAAAGACTGCAAAACCCTGAACCTGTTGCCCTCGCTGTTAGTGCCCGTCCTGTGGTTCATCGGCAAGGCACTCATACAGGCCCTGTAACACCAAGCGTATGGGAATCTTTCAAAGAACAATCAATCAACTCAAGCAAGCGAAAGCCTTCCTCCGAAAGAAATGGGAGAACCGCGAACAGCCCATCAATATCTGGAAGGACAGCGACGAGCCGCATGTCTGTCTGAACTGCGGCAAAGAGTATCAGGGAAATTTCTGTCCGCGATGCGGGCAAAGTGGAAAGACAGAACGTTTCACCATGAAGAGTGTGTTCACCAACACCCTCGAGGTATGGGGATTCGGCAACCGTGGCTTTGTCAGAAACCTGATTGAACTTCTATACCGACCCGGCTACATGATACGGGACTACCTGCAATGTCGCCGCCAGGCATACTTCCAGCCCGTGAAGATGCTCTTCATCCTCTGCGTTCTATACGCCCTCGTGCTGCATTTTTTTTCACAAGAGATTCACGGTGGTGTCTATAAGGAATGGAAACAGACCGTCGTCGTTGAAAATCAAGTTCCTCAAGACGACAAGCATGAATACGTTGTCCTCAACCCCAATGATACAGATACGCAAAAGGAACTGAAAAAAAAGCTCATTGATATCAGCAACGTTGGCGGCAAGCTCACACTGGATTTCTCCAAATGGGAGAATCACAACAAAGCCCTGTCACTATTGCTCATGCACACCATCTTCGCGATCAGTGCCATGCGATTCTTCCGACATTCACCCAAGAACAGCGACATGACCCTGGCCGAGAGCTTTTTCATACAGGTTTTTATCGCCTGTCAGTTCTTGACGATTTCCATCATCTACATGCTGTTTGTACGCCAATACGATTATGAAGACTATTACCCCCTACCCTCCATCATTCTGGCCATTATCTATATCTATGACCTTCGTCAGATTTTTGGATACAGCTTCATCAAAACAGCATGGAAAGTATTCCTCATGATCATAACCTACATCGTAGTCATGGTCACCTGCATCTTCCTGCTCACTGGCGGTCTCTGGTACTTCCAGTAATGAAATCAGGAAAGGAATGGAACGACAAGAGGGGAAAAGTATAACTTTCCGCATGATTTCAAACAGTATTTAAAAATAAATTCGTAACTTTGCACCCACTTATAAGTCATCTCATTTTTTATGAACATATTAGAGTTAAGTGAACAGGAGATTGGCCGTCGCCAGAGTCTCCAAGAACTGCGCACCATGGGCATCGATCCGTATCCTGCCGCAGAGTACCCCACCAACGCTTTTTCAACAGAAATCAGAGAGCATGTAGAGAACGGAACATGGAAGATTGACGTTCCCGAGGGCGAGGAGCCCCTCACGGCCGACCAGTTGCCGCAGGTATGCATTGCCGGACGCATGATGACGCGCCGCGTAATGGGCAAGGCTTCCTTCGCCGAAATACAAGACAGCAAAGGCCGCGTTCAGGTATATATCTCCCGCGACGAGCTCTGTCCCGAAGAGAACAAGGATCTTTACAACGTGGTTTTCAAGCGTCTGCTGGACATTGGCGACTTTATCGGTGTGAAGGGATACGTGTTCCGCACACAAACAGGCGAAATATCCGTCCATGCCAAGGAGCTTACCCTTTTGAGCAAGAGCCTAAAACCCCTGCCCATTGTGAAGTACAAGGACGGTGTGGCATACGACAAGTTCGACGATCCCGAACTGCGCTATCGTCAGCGTTATGTTGACCTCGTCGTCAACGAGGGTGTGAAGGAAACATTCCTGCAGCGTGCCACCGTGCTCCGCACCATGCGTCGAGTGCTCGACGAGGCTGGCTATACCGAGGTTGAAACCCCTACCCTGCAGAGCATTGCCGGCGGTGCCAGTGCCCGTCCGTTCATCACCCATTTCAATGCACTGAACCAAGACATGTACATGCGTATCGCCACGGAGCTTTATCTGAAGCGTCTCATCGTGGGCGGTTTTGAAGGTGTCTATGAGATTGGCAAGAACTTCCGCAATGAGGGTATGGACCGCAACCACAATCCCGAGTTCACCTGCATGGAACTCTACGTGCAATACAAGGACTACAACTGGATGATGTCGTTCACGGAGAAGCTGCTCGAAGAGATTTGCACGGCTGTCAATGGGAAACCCGAGCGCGAGATTGACGGAAAGATCATCTCGTTCAAGGCTCCCTACCGCCGCCTGCCCATCCTCGATGCCATCAAGGAGGAAACAGGCTACGACCTCAACGACAAGTCGGAAGACGAGATTCGTGAAATTGCCAAGAAGCTTGGCATTGAGGTTGACGAGACCATGGGCAAGGGCAAGCTCATCGATGAGATCTTCGGTGAGACCTGCGAGGGCAAATTCATCCAGCCCACCTTCATCACCGACTATCCCGTAGAGATGTCGCCGCTAACGAAGATGCACCGCTCGAAAGCCGGACTGACCGAGCGTTTTGAGCTGATGGTGAACGGCAAGGAACTTGCCAACGCCTACTCTGAGCTGAACGACCCCATCGACCAAGAGGAGCGTTTCATCGACCAGATGAAACTTGCCGACAAGGGAGACGATGAGGCCATGATTATCGACCAGGACTTCCTGCGCGCCCTGCAATATGGCATGCCGCCGACCAGTGGTATCGGTATTGGCATCGACCGTCTGGTGATGTTGATGACGGGCAAGACTTTCATTCAGGAAGTACTCTTCTTCCCCCAGATGAAACCCGAGAAGCGAATCCCGCAGAGCAGCATCGCCGAGTGGGAAGAGATCGGTGTCAGCGAGAACTGGGCATACGTCATGCGCAAGGCTGGCTTCAACCTCATCAGCGACATCGCCAAGGAGAAAGCACAAGGTCTGCAGCAGAAAATTGGTGAAATCAACAAGAAGTACAAGCTCGGATACGAGCGTCCCAGTCTGGACGATGTACAGCAGTGGATAGAGAACAGCCTACAGAAACAGTAATCTGTCAACTGTAAACCGTAAACTGTAAACTAAAGTTATGTACGACTGCGGGAAGATAGCTATCATTGGTGGCGGTTCGTGGGCCACGGCCATTGCCAAGATTGTGGTGAGTCATACGCACCACATCGGATGGTACATGCGCCGCGACAGCCAGATTGAAGATTTCAAACGTCTGGGGCATAACCCGACCTACCTTTCAAGTGTACGGTTTAACATCAGCGAGATCTTCTTCTCTTCCGACTTGAACAAGATTGTGCAGGCGTATGACACGTTGGTGTTCGTCACGCCTTCGCCCTATCTGAAGAGTCACCTGAAGAAACTGAAGACACGCCTGCGTGACAAGTTCATCATCACCGCCATCAAGGGAATCGTGCCCGACGAGAACCTGTCGTGCTCGGAATACTTCAACAAGATCTACGATGTTCCCGAGGACAATCTTGCCTGCATCGGCGGTCCGTCTCATGCTGAGGAGGTGGCGCTTGAGCGTCTCAGCTACTTGACCATTGCCTGCACCGATACCGACAAGGCACAAGCCTTTACAGACGTGTTGGCTTCCGATTATATCAAGACCAAGACCTCCACCGATGTCATCGGCATCGAATACTCCAGCGTTCTGAAAAACGTCTATGCCATCGCCGCCGGTATCTGTGCGGGACTGAAGTACGGCGACAATTTCCAGGCCGTCCTCATGTCCAATGCCATTCAGGAAATGTCGCGCTTCCTCATTGCCATCCATACCCAGTTAGGAACAGGCTATGCCGCACAAGCACCAGCCAACATTACCGACTCGGCCTATCTGGGTGACCTGCTTGTGACGGGCTACTCCAACTTCTCACGTAACCGCACTTTCGGTACGATGATCGGCAAGGGCTACAGCGTGAAATCCGCACAGATTGAAATGGAGATGATTGCGGAGGGCTACTTCGGCGTGAAGTGCATGAAGGAAATCAACCGTCACATGCATGTGAACATGCCCATTCTTGATGCCGTTTACAACATTCTTTACGAGCGCATATCACCACAAATCGAGATTAAACTTCTCACTGATAGTTTCAGGTAACAACAAAACATCAAATATTATACATCAAACATGAAAAGTATTTCACTTGACATTACAAAGGCTGCGTGCTTCCTTGGCGAAGGCGCAGTGAAGGCTTTTGAGCCCAAAGTAAAAGAGGCACAGGCAGCTCTCGAGGCTGGCACCTGCCCTGGTAACGACTTCCTCGGATGGCTGCACCTTCCGAGCAGTATCACTCCCGCTTTCCTCGACGAGGTACAGGCTGTTGCCAACACCCTGCGTGAGAAATGCGAGGTGGTAGTGGTCGCCGGTATCGGTGGTAGCTATCTCGGTGCGCGTGCCGTGATCGAGGCATTAGGCAATTCTTTCGCTTGGCTGGTACAGGACAAGAAGAACCCCACCATCCTCTTCGCGGGCAACAACATCGGTGAGGACTACCTCGCTGAACTGACGGAATATCTGAAAGACAAGCGTTTCGGTGTCATCAACATTTCCAAGAGCGGAACCACGACAGAGACAGCCCTTACCTTCCGTCTGCTGAAGAAGCAGTGCGAGGCACAGCGCGGCAAGGAAGAGGCCAAGCAGGTGATTGTTGCCGTGACAGATGCCAAGCGCGGTGCTGCCCGCACCTGTGCTGACAAAGAAGGCTACAAGAGCTTCATCATCCCCGATAACGTTGGCGGACGCTTCTCGGTGCTCACACCGGTGGGTTTGCTTCCCATTGCCTGCGCAGGTTTTGATATCAAAGCCCTTGTACAGGGTGCTGCCGATATGGAAAAGGCCTGTGGCAAGGATGTTCCCTTTGAGGAGAACCTGGCCGCCCAGTATGCTGCTGTACGCAACGGTCTCTACCAGAGTGGCAAGAAGATTGAGATCATGGTGAACTACCAGCCCAAGCTGCACTTCATCGCAGAGTGGTGGAAACAGCTCTACGGAGAGTCTGAGGGTAAGGACCAGAAGGGTATCTTCCCCGCCAGCTGCGACTTCACGACCGACCTGCACTCCATGGGACAGTGGATTCAGGAAGGTGAGCGCACGATCTTCGAGACCGTTATCAGCGTTGAACAGCCCAACAAGAAGATGCTCTTCCCCGAGGACGAGGAGAATCTCGACGGACTGAACTTCCTCGCTGGCAAGCGCGTGGACGAGGTGAACAAGATGGCAGAGCTCGGCACACGTCTGGCTCATGTTGACGGCGGCGTGCCCAACATCCGCATCTCGGTTCCTGAGCTCAACGAGTACTATATCGGTCAGCTGATCTACTTCTTCGAGATTGGCTGCGGCATCAGCGGTAACGTGCTCGGTGTGAACCCCTTCAACCAACCGGGTGTAGAGGCTTACAAGAAAAACATGTTCGCCCTGCTCAACAAGCCTGGTTACGAGGCAGAGAGCAAAGCCATCCAGGAGCGTCTGGCTCAGGAGAAATAAGACCTATCGGACATATACGACTATATGACCCCAATCCAAGAATATCTGAAACAGCACGGCTTCGAGGCTTTCTGCCCCAAGGCCGTGCTGTTTGATATGGATGGTGTGCTCTACGACAGCATGCCCAACCATGCCATTGCCTGGCAAAGGTCGATGAGTGAGTTTGGAATCCAGATGACCGCCGCCGATGCCTACGCCACCGAGGGTGCCCGTGGCATAGACACCATCCGAAAAATGGTGCGGATGCAGCAGGGAAAAGACATCACGCTCGAAGAGGCACAACGCATGTACGACGTGAAGACCCGCCTGTTTCACGAAATGCCAGAAGCACCGGTCTTTGCAGGAACGAAAGAGCTGATGCGGAAAATACATGAAGCAGGCATGCAGATTGGTGTGGTGACAGGAAGTGGACAACGCCCGCTCATCAACCGACTGATGAAGGACTTCGGGGAATTCCTGGAAGAGGATCATATCGTCACGGCATACGATGTTGTCCACGGGAAACCCAACCCCGAGCCCTACCTAAAAGGACTCAGCAAGGCTGGCCATTTACAACCGTGGGAAGGCATCGTCGTGGAGAACGCTCCCCTCGGCGTGCGTGCCGGTGTAGCGGCAGGATGCCTGACCATTGCTGTGAACAGCGGTCCCCTACCCGACCAGGTTCTTGCTGATGAAGGTGCCCACCTTATATATAATAATATGGTGGAGCTGTGTGAGGACTTCGAGAACATCATCCGCCAAGCCTAAACAAGCAAGGAGATCCCTCTTCCAAAAGATGCAGACACAAGAAGAACTCTGGAATAAGAATTTTGAGGAAGTAGCTGCCTACATCAGGGTCAGGAATTAATGGAAGCCATGAAACCATTTCATAAACTCAACCAATATGCATACGCAAGCCAGGCACAAGAAGAATTAGACTTTTTTCAAGAGCTCCTCTAACCATTCCACGAGGACAAAAACAAGAAAAACACAAAAAAATATCATTTTTATTAGGCGATTACATTTTTTTTATTTAAGTTTGCACTTCATAATACATTTATTGAAGTGCACCGCTATCAGATAGCCCCGCACAAACGATTACTAAATCATCAACTAAACACAGTGAAATGATGGACTCTCAAGAAGAAAAGAAGATCTACACTTCCAAACAGGAGGTGCTGGAGCGTGTAAAAGAAATTGCACACAGTGAAGAAAACCCCAGCAAGGAAGAAATCGACCTGCTAAAAACAGTTTTCTACAAATTGCACTTCGCCGAAAGAGAAGCGCAACAGAAAGAATACCTGGAAGCGGGCGGCGATCCTGAGAAGTATCAAATACTCCCCGATGAAGATGAAGAGGTCTTCAAGGCTGAGATGAACATCATCAAGGAGAAGAGAGCCAAGCTCTTTCAGGCTCAAGAGGCTGAGAAGAAAGAGAATCTCAAGAAGAAACTGGAGATTATTGAGAAGATTAAGTCTATGGCCACTTCGCCCGAAGAAGCCAACAAATCGTATCAGGAGTTCAAGGAACTGCAGCAGCTTTGGCGTGACATCAAGGCTGTACCTGCAGAGAATGCCAACGAACTGTGGCGTAACTACCAGCTATACGTTGAGCAGTTCTACGATTTGCTCAAACTGAACAGCGAAGCCCGTGAATACGACTTCAAGAAGAATCTGGAAATCAAGACTCACCTGTGTGAAACCGCAGAGAAACTGGCAGAAGAGGAGGATGTCATCAGTGCTTTCCATCAGTTGCAGGAGTTGCACCAGCAGTATCGCGAGGCAGGTCCCGTAGCCAAGGATCTTCGCGAGGAAATATGGAATCGCTTCAAGGCTGCTTCCACCGTCATCAACAAACGCCATCAGCAGCACTTCGAAGGACTCCGCGCACAGGAAGAGGAGAATTTAGCCAAGAAGACCGCCCTCTGCGAAAAGGTGGAAGCTCTGGCACAGGAAGAGAACAAGGGTGCCGGCGACTGGGAGAAACGCACCAAGGAAATCATCGAGATACAGAACGAGTGGAAGACCATCGGTTTTGCTCCCCAGAAGATGAACGTGAAGATTTTCGAGCGTTTCCGCGCCGCATGCGATGACTTCTTCGGACGCAAGGCAGAGTTCTTCAAGGACATGAAGCAACGCTTTGCCGAGAATGCCGAGAAGAAGAAAGCGCTCGTTGAGAAAGCACAGGCACTGCAAGACAGCACGGAGTGGAAGTCAACTTCCGACAAACTCATCGCCCTGCAAAAGGAATGGAAAACTATCGGCATGGTTCCCAAGAAACTCGGCGACCAACTCTGGAACGATTTCCTTGCTGCCTGCAACAAGTTCTTCGAGGCACGCAATGCCGCCACCGCAGACTCACGCAATGAGGAACGAACCAACCTGGAAACCAAACGAGGCATCATTGCACAACTGAAAGAGCTCGCCGAGAGTGCTGCCGACGACATCCAGCAGAAAGTGCAGGAACTTGTTGAGCAATACCAGCAGGTGGGACATGTCCCCTACAAAGAGAAGGACAAGCTGTACAAGGAGTACCACGAAGTGCTCGACAAGCTCTATAAGGAACTGAACATCTCTACGGCACGCCGCCGTCTCGACAACTTCAAGAGCAGTCTGAAGAATGTCGCCAAGCGAGGTGAGGATGCTCTTGACAACGAGCGTGGACGGCTCATGCGCCGCTACGAGCAGATGAAGCAGGAAATCCAGACCTACGAGAACAACCTCGGATTCTTGAACGCAGCATCCAAGAAAGGCAACAGCCTCATCGACGAGATGAACCGCAAGGTGCAGAAACTGAAAGACGACTGCAACCTCGTGCGTGAGAAGATCAAGGCTATCGATGCCCAAAACGCTGCTGAAGAGTCTGAAGAAGAAAACGCAGAATAAAGAATTTATATAAGGATAAGGGGATTTGCCAAAAATAAGCAAATCCCCTTTTTTCAGAACGTCATGTGAAGAAACGAAAATTCGCTGAGTGTTGGTTATCAACGACTCAGCGATTATTTTGGTTGGGGTACCCGGACTCGAACCAGGAAAGGCAGGACCAGAATCTGCAGTGTTACCATTACACCATACCCCAATTCCCTGTTGCAAATTCAGTTTCCGTTGAATTGCGGGTGCAAAGTTACTGCTTTTTTTCGAACTACCAAGACTTTTCTTGACTTTTTTCGTAAAAAAAGAGAAAAAACATCAAATTCAGTGTATTTCCTAATGTTATTCAAAGATTTCGCTGTACCTTTGCAGAGAATAAGAAGATTAACATACCCAAAATGGAACAAACAAAACAATTAGTAGAAACGATAGTTAAAGGAATACAGGAGAAAAAAGGACAACAGATTGTTGTGGCAGACCTCAACGGCATTGACGGTGCCATTGCCAACTACTTCATCATCTGTCAGGGCAACACACCCACACAGGTAGAGGCTATTGCCGAATCTGTAGGCGACACGGTGCGTATCGAGCTCCATGAGAAGCCTACCCATGTTGTGGGTCTGGAACAGGCCGTGTGGGTAGCGATGGACTTCACTGACGTGCTGGTTCATATCTTTGTACCCGAGATGCGCGAGTTCTACAACCTCGAGAATCTCTGGGAAGATGCCAAACTGACAAACATTCCCGATGCGGACTGATGAAACGATTGGCATATTTTTTGATGTATGCTACACAACCCTTTTTAATGAATTATGAACAATAACAACCAACCATTCAATAACAACGACAAACAGCCGAAGATGCCACGCTTCAACATGAACTGGATCTATCTGCTCATCATCTTGTCGTTGGGTATTCTACTCTACACTGGCGGCGGCGATTCGCTGGCTGCGGGTGCTGGAGCCGGAGCCAAGAAAGAGGCTACATACACCAAGTTCAAATACTACGTTGAGAAAGATTATGCCAAAAAGGTAGTGGTGAACAAAAGCGAGGGAACACTGCGCATGTATGTACGCCCCGAACATATCCGTGACATCTTCAACATGACGGCCGAGCAGACGGGGAAGGATCCCTACGTCAGCGTTGACTATGGTTCGATTGACGAACTGGAGAAATACCTGACTACCGTACAAAAGGCTGGGAAGATAGCAGACTTCAGCTACGAATCGAAGCGCGGGAACGGATTCCTTGACCTTCTTATCAGTTTCGGCCCCATGCTGTTTATCTTCTTCATCATGTATATGATCTTCAGTCGCATGGGCGGTGGAATGGGTGGCGGAATGTTCAACGTGGGCAAGTCGAAAGCCAAACTCTACGAGAAAGCCAACGAGATGGGCATCACATTCAAGGACGTCGCTGGACAGGCTGGTGCCAAGCAAGAAGTGCAAGAGATTGTGGAGTTCCTCAAGAACCCAGACAAATATACGGACTTAGGTGGTAAGATTCCTAAGGGAGCCCTGCTGGTAGGTCCTCCGGGTACAGGTAAAACCCTATTGGCAAAGGCTGTTGCCGGAGAAGCCGGTGTGCCGTTCTTCTCGATGAGCGGTAGTGACTTTGTCGAAATGTTTGTCGGTGTGGGAGCAAGTCGTGTACGCGACGTATTCCACCAGGCCAAGCAGAAAGCACCCTGCATCATCTTCATCGATGAGATTGATGCCGTGGGACGCGCCCGTTCCAAGAATCCCGCCATGGGTGGCAACGACGAGCGCGAGAACACGCTGAATGCCCTGCTCACTGAAATGGACGGCTTCGGCACCAATAGTGGTGTCATCGTCCTTGCAGCCACCAACCGTGTAGATATGCTCGACTCCGCCTTGTTGAGAGCCGGACGTTTCGATCGTGAGATTCACGTTGACCTGCCCGACCTCACCGAGCGTAAAGAGATCTTCATGGTACACCTGAAACCCATCAAGCTCGACGAGGGAGTGGATATTGACTTCCTGTCCCGTCAGACACCGGGCTTCTCGGGTGCAGACATTGCCAATGTATGCAACGAGGCAGCCTTGATAGCCGCCCGTCATAATGCGGAGAAAGTGGGCAAGCAGGACTTCCTCGATGCCGTAGATCGCATCATCGGCGGACTTGAAAAGAAGACAAAAGTAATGACGGCCTCCGAGAAACGCGCCATCGCTCTCCATGAAGCTGGCCACGCTACGGTATCGTGGTTCTGCGAGCATGCGAATCCACTGGTGAAAGTGAGCATCGTACCACGCGGACAGGCATTAGGTGCTGCTTGGTATCTGCCCGAGGAACGCCAGATTACCACCAAGGAGCAGATGCTCGACGAAATGTGCTCTCTGCTTGGCGGTCGTGCTGCCGAGGAGCTCTTTACCGGTCATATCTCCACAGGTGCCATGAATGACCTGGAGCGTGCCACCAAGAGTGCCTTCGGAATGATTGCATACGCAGGTATGAGTGAGCGGCTGCCCAACATCTGCTATTACAATAATCAGGACTACCAATTCCAACGTCCATACTCGGAGACCACAGCCAAGATCATTGATGACGAAGTGCTGAAGATGATCAACGAACAATATGAACGTGCCAAGGCACTGCTCAACGAGCACAAGGAAGGTCACAATGAACTGGCCGAGTTGCTCATCTCACGCGAGGTTATCTTCGCAGAGGATGTTGAAAGAATCTTTGGTCCACGTCCCTGGATAAGCCGTTCTCAGGAGATTATCAAGGAGAATGAAGCCAGTGCTCCCGCCCTGGAGGATATGCCGGACGAGGTCAAAGAAGCTCAACGAGAGTTTGAGGAAAAAGAAGAAAAAGAGAAGAACGAATAAACTATTCACTATAAACCGTCAACTAAAAATGAAGAATCTGATAACACGTAGTATCACAGGTATCTTGTTTGTAGCCGTTATGGTGACAGGCATCTGCCTGCGTAGTGATGCGATGATACTTTTGTTTGCTCTCATTACGGGACTAAGCATGTGGGAGTACACTGGACTGGTGAACGAAGTAAAGGACGTTACCGTCAATCGCTTCATCTCAACTGCAGCAGGCGTTTACCTGTTTTTAGCCATGGCCGGGTTCTGTTCCGACATCGTTCCGTCGGCAGTCTTCATCCCCTATCTGCTCACCATCATCTACCTGTTTGTCAGCGAACTCTATACAGGCAACAAGAACGCCATCAACGACTGGGCATATACCATGCTCGGGCAAATGTACATTGCCCTACCCTTTTCGTGCATCAACGTTTTGGCATTCCAGCATCAACCTGCCGACGGCACCATCGTTTACAATTGGCTGATGCCGATGAGCATTTATATCTTCCTTTGGCTCAACGACACAGGAGCCTACTGCTCTGGATCACTGTTCGGCAAGCACAAGCTTTTCCCCCGCATCTCTCCCGCCAAAAGCTGGGAGGGAAGCATTGGCGGTGCTATCCTTGTATTGCTCTCAGCCGCCCTCATCGGCTATGCCACCACACAGCATGCACTCCCCTCTCCTTTCGGAGACGAGCTAAGCACCCAACTTATACTGCAATGGATGGGACTGGGATTGACAGTGGTGTTCTTCGGAACCTGGGGAGACCTTGTTGAAAGCCTCTTCAAGCGCACGCTCGGCATCAAGGACTCGGGTAATATCCTGCCTGGACATGGCGGAATGCTCGACCGCTTCGATTCGTCGCTCATGGCCATCCCCGCAGCAGTCGTCTATCTGTACACGCTGAGTCTTTTCTGAGAAGTTGCAGGCAGTTCAAGGATTAACTCTGTAATAACGAATGCCAATGTCACTGATGCCGGGAAGAATTTCCCGTTTCATGTCATGCCAGACCTTGACGTAGATGCTGTCGCCCTCGTGTAGCTCTACCTCAGAAACAGGAAAATCATATTGATAATAGCTGAGTCCTTGTCCTTGGGCATACCCCTGTTGATCAACTAAATTGCAAGTAAGCGTATCGGCAATCACAATGATACAGGGTTGGCGATGCGTTTTGCAATAGTCTGGAGTATGCACAACATTCTGCTCCACAATCAACGTTACACCCATAAACGGATATGTCCCATTGATACGCAAGCCAAGTTCTGCCCGATACATACCTTCCTGCTCCATCGGCGGAACACCAAAAGTGACAGTATCGTTTTTTTCCCATCCTGCTAAAGAAGTCTGCTTATACGAGTCATAGACTTTGTTGCCCGTACACGCAGCAAAGAACAGAAGCGTGGAAAAGAATAGCCACGCCCGCCCTCTCCGAGGGGAGGGTGCGGGTTGTTGGAACTTATGTTGGAACCAAGAGGTGGACTTTGAAAGCATTACGATTGCGGTTTGTTGGACTGTTTAGGCTGTCGCTGAGAAGACGCGCCACTCCTGTCGTCACGTCTCTTCTTCTTTTTCTTCTTGGCCTTATCGAAGCGGCTGATATCCGCACCTTCCAACAGGTCAACAGAGCCTTTGGGTTGCTGCTGTTGGCTTTCTTCCTGTAATGACAGTGGCTTTTCACCACGTTTGTTCATTGCAATAATCTCTCGGGCTCGGTCGGCCGTAATCGTCTCCAGATTGGCAGGGATTCCCTTATCGGTGGAATAAGTAATCAGTCCTGCAAGGATGTCGGACTTGAAGAGATAGTAATCGGAATCCGCTGTCTGCAGGACAATCTCCTTGCTGGGGAGCCGACGGCTCGCCTCAATATAGTTATCGACCTCGTAATTCAGACAGCACTTCAGCTTGGCGCACATGCCAGCAAGCTTCTGCGGGTTGAGCGAGATGTCCTGAAAACGAGCGGCACTGGTGGATACACTGACAAAGTTTTTCATCCACGTAGCACAACAGAGCTCTCGCCCACAAGGGCCTGTACCGCCGATACGTCCTGCCTCTTGACGGGCTCCGATCTGCTTCATTTCAATACGCACATGGAACGTTGCAGCAAGGTCCTTGATGAGCTGGCGGAAATCCACGCGCTCATCGGCAATATAATAGAAGATTGCCTTGTTGCCATCGCCCTGATACTCCACATCGCCAATCTTCATCTTCAGCCCGAGGTCCTTGGCAATCTGACGGCTTTGAATCATTGTACCGTGCTCACGGCTCTTTGCCTCACGATACTTGTCCATATCCACCTGCTTGGCAAGACGATAGACACGCTTGATGTCATCGGGCGACTTGATGTTCGCCTTCTTCAGCTGGAGTTTCACCAGCCGACCCGTGAGCGTGACCACACCAATGTCATGACCTGGACTCGCTTCCACTGCCACGATATCACCCTTCTTCAGGTCAAGGTTGTTGACATTGTGGTAATAGCCTTTGCGGGTGTTCTTGAACTGCACCTCCACAAGGTCGGTCGATTCGTCGTTGCCTGGCACGTCTGCGAGCCAGTCGTAGGTGTTCAGTTGCTTATCCTGTCTTCCACACCCCTGATGGCAGAGACCTCTATCGGTGTCACGCACGATGTGGAACTTCATGTCTTTATAATCCATATATTGATGTTTGATAGTTGACAGTTGATTATGAAAATCCTCATTGTTTTCGGAGCAGGATGATCATCTGCAGTGCCAGTTCAAAGAAGACCACCTTGGCATTGGCATTCTGTCCGATGTCACGCAGGGCACGATCCAGCAGTTCCGTTATCTCCACGACATTCGCCTCGTTGATGAAACGGGCAAACTTCTTCGAGAACTCTTCTTCATCCTGTGTCATGTAGCTGAGCTCGGGCACGTGGAAATTATACATGAAATTCTCACGCACCTGCTGCATGAAATAGGTGAGCATGCGCTTCTGCTTCTCACGACCATAGCCTCCCACACTCTCACTCCAGCGTTTCAGTTCCTTAAGGTTACGGGTAAAAGCCAGTCGCATCAGCATGATAAACATATCCAAGAACATTCTGTTCTCGTTACCCATACTGAGAGCCTCTATCGCCCGAAGCCAACTGCCGTTTGACACACGTGCCACGCGATGGGCAGTCTCCTCATCAAGTCCGCGCTGTTGAACCAGCGCTTCCTCTATGGCATCGGTACTGATACGACGGACATCGATGCGCTGTGTGCGGCTGCGGATGGTGTCAAGCAGTTTCTCCGGCTCTTCACAGAGCATGATGAACACTGTCTGGTGCGGCGGTTCCTCCAAGAGTTTCAGTAGCTTGTTGGCACTGGTGAGATTCATACGCTCGGGCAGCCAGATGATACTTACCTTATAGCCTCCCTGACTGGATTTCAGACTCAGTTTGCGGGAGAGTTCGTCGCTCTCGGCTCCCGTGATAATGGCTTGCTGGTTGGCCGCCCCCATCGCCGTCATCCATTCATCCATGGAGAAGTATGGGCTCTTCATCAGTAGCTCTCTCCACTCCGTGGCAAAGTCACTGCTCACAGGTTGATGTTCACTGCCCATGCTTGGTAATTTAATGGTGGGATAAGTGAAGTGGAGGTCGGGATGCTGCATGCTCTGGAGCATGGCTTGCGTGTTGGCAGCCTGCTGTCCGTTTCCTGTCGATAACAGTTCGGTAGCCATTGTCAATGCCAGCGCCATCTTGCCACAACCAGCAGGACCACACAGCATCAAGGCATGGGGCACACGTTCCTCGCGTACCATCTGCAGCAACCGCTGCTTCACCTCTTCCAGTCCTATTACCATATTATTTATCATTGGGGACTTTAGCCCACCTTGAGTCTTCTGACAATCTCTACAACCGACTGGGCGGCGGAAACTGTGTAGAAATGAATGTTAGGTACACCTGCCGCATAGAGCTCCTCGCACTGGTGTGTGGTCCACTCGATGCCCAACTGACGTGCATCCTCATCGGTCTTGCACTTCACGACCTCCGCTGCCAGTTCCTGTGGCAGGTCGCAGTGGAACGTCTTCGGCACCACCGTCAGCTGCGAGAGCTTCGCCAACGGCTTGATACCGGGAATGATAGGAATGGAAATGCCCATCTCACGTGCCTTGCGCACAAACGAGAAATATTTCTCATTGTCATAGAACAGCTGTGTCACCGCATACTGTGCGCCAAGGTCCTGTTTTTGTTTCAGGTACATCAAATCCATCTCCAAATTGGGAGCCTCCTCATGCTTCTCGGGATAGCAAGCAACACCATAGTCAAAATGGCGTCCGGGATGCTTGATGGGTGACCCGTCGGCAAAGAATCCCTCATTGAAACGGTTCACCTGTCTAATCAGGTCGGTTGTGTGCGTATGCCCGCCGGGGATTGGCGTGAAGACACGGTCATCCTTCGCCTTGTCACCGCGCAGGAGCAGGAGATTGGAAATGCCCAAGAACTGCAGGTCAAGCAACTCGTACTCAATATTCTCTTTCGTCGTTCCACTACAGATGACATGAGGTACCACGGGCAGATGATAGCGGTTCTGTATGGCGGCGGCAATAGCGATCGTTCCCGGACGACGGCGTATCCGCTGCCGAAGGAACTGACCATTGGACAGCTCCTGATAGACATACTCGCTATGGTGCGTAGTGATGTTCACGTAGAGCGGGGAGAAATCATTCAAACGGTCTATCGTAGAGAACAGACTATCCGTACCATTGCCCTTCAGCGGGGGCAACAGTTCAAACGAGAAACTCCGTCCGCAACCGTTTTTTCTTATCAGTTCTGTTATTTCCATTCCTTCCGAAAATATCACATTGCCTGCAAAGTTACGAATTTTTTCTTTTTATTCGGCATGTAAAGCAAAAAAACTGCAACTGTCTTTCGACAAGCAATGTGTTTGAGAAAAAAATGACTGCCAAGAAGCAAAAATATTCACAATTATCAAGCGTAATTCGTATTTATTTCCTATCTTTGCAGCCGCAAAAGCACAAATTTTACAAAAATAGGAGGTTAGCAAGAAAAGCAACTCCTCATTGTTTCACTAAACAACAAGAAATATGGACGACTACCCGGCGGAAACGTACAACGTGAGAGAGGTATGAGGACATAGCACAAAAAGGCTAATCCTCATGCAAGTTCAGTCATGTATCATTAACATGGAGGATTAGCGAAATGAAGACTTATTGGAACATCAGTGAAACCCTGAAGACCATTCCCGAATGGCAGCCTGGCTGCTGGATACAGGTAACGTGTCCAACAGACGAGGATCAGCGCGAATTGGAAGAGCGCTTTAATATACCCGACTATTTCATCGACGACATCAGCGATACCGACGAGCGTGCCCGTTACGAATACGACGACGGCTGGATGCTCATCATCCTACGTATCCCCCACGTCAAGCAGATTCGCTCACGCACGCCCTTTACGACCGTGCCTTTAGGCATCATCCACAAGCGCGATGTGACAATCACCGTCTGCTTCTTCGAAACGAACATGATGATTGACTTCGTCTCCTACCAGCAGAAACGCAGCGAGGGCTTCACCGACTTCGTTGACATGACGTTCCGGTTGTTCCTCTCGTCGAGCGTGTGGTACCTGAAGAGACTGAAGCAAATCAACACACTCATCGAGAAAGCCAAGCACAACCTCGACCACACGGTGAACAACGAGTCGCTTGTAGGACTCTCCCGTCTGCAGGACTCACTCACCTATTTCAACACGTCTATCCGAGGCAACGAGAATCTGTTGCAGAAGCTGAAGTTTAAATTGCAAGTGGACGAGCTGGATGCCGACCTTATAGAAGACGTGAACATCGAGATGACACAGGCCCGAGAAACGACACAGATCTATGCCAGCATTCTGGAATCGACGATGGCAACCTACTCCAGCATCATTAACAACAACATGAACACCGTGATGCGTACGCTGACCTCGGTCTCTATCATCATGATGTTCCCCACGCTCATCGCCTCTATCTTTGGAATGAACCTCATCAACGGCATGGAGAACAACCCACTGGGATTCGGCATCGCCGTACTTATTTCCATCATCGTATCGGGTTGCACATGGGCGGTACTGCGCATGAAGAGACTGGTGTGAGATGAGAGAGGGAAGAAGGAAGAGGGAAGAGAGAAGAAGGAAGATGTGAGATTTAGATTATGAAAGAAGAACAGATACTCATAAGAATTACAGGTCAAGACCGACCGGGACTAACTGCCTCGGTCATGGGAATTTTGGCTCGCTACAATGCGCAGATTCTTGACATCGGACAGGCCGACATCCATGCCACGCTGTCATTAGGCATTCTCATTCGTATTGATGAGATGCACTCAGGACAGGTGATGAAGGAGCTTCTCTTCAAGGCTACGGAGCTGTCGGTGAACATCGGCTTTGCTCCTATCACCGACGACGAGTATGAAGCATGGGTGGGCCGACAGGGAAAGCATCGCTACATTCTTACCGTGATTGGACGAACGCTCTCGGCCCGACAAATCGAAGCCGCAACAAAGGTGATCACACAGCAGGGACTGAACATCGACTCCATTCTCCGACTCACCGGGCGCATGAGCATCAAAAACCCATCGAAGAACGGAAGGGCGTGCATCGAATTCTCACTGCGCGGAACACCCGACAACCGCTCGCAGATGCAGGCGGAGCTGATGAAGCTATCAGCAGAGATGGAGATTGACTTCTCCTTCCAGCGTGACGATATGTTCCGCCGCATGCGCCGACTCATCTGTTTCGACATGGACTCTACACTCATCCAGACCGAGTGCATCGACGAACTTGCCATTCGTGCCGGCGTGGGCGACAAGGTAAAAGCCATCACTGAGCGGGCCATGCGCGGCGAGATAGACTTCCGCGAGAGCTTCACCGAGCGCGTTGCCCTGCTGAAAGGGCTCGACGTGAGCGTCATGCAAGACATTGCCGAGAAGCTACCCATCACAGAAGGGGCTGAGCGTCTGATGGCGGTGCTCAAGCGCTGCGGCTATAAGATTGCTATCCTTTCAGGCGGATTCACCTATTTCGGAGAATATCTGCAACGCAAGTTTGGCATCGACTATGTCTATGCCAACGAACTGGAGATTGGAGATGACGGCAAGCTGACCGGTCGCTACGTGGGCGAAATCGTCGATGGACAGCGAAAGGCAGAACTGCTGAAGCTCATCGCACAGGTGGAGAAAGTAAATCTTGCCCAGACCATTGCTGTCGGTGACGGTGCCAACGACCTCCCCATGCTCTCAGAAGCAGGACTCGGCATTGCCTTCCACGCCAAGCCGCGCGTAGTCGCCAATGCCAAACAGAGCATCAACACCATCGGGCTCGACGGTGTGCTCTACTTCCTCGGTTTCAAAGACAGCTATCTGGGCGAACAGGGAAAACTATAAGTTATCGTAATATTACTAACCCTTTAAACAAAGACAGTATGAAAAAGTATGTATGTGATGTATGCGGGTACGTATATGACCCCGCAGTAGGAGACCCCGACAGCGGTATTGCCGCAGGTACAGCATTTGAAGACATCCCCGAAGATTGGGTATGCCCGCTCTGCGGTGTCGGCAAGGACGATTTCAGTCCTGCAGAAGATTAAAGAACACGCTTTCGCTATCACCTCGTATGTGGGATTCCGCATACGAGGTTTTTCAATACAGAAAGATATCCTGTAAGAAGAGAAGTCCGCTCTCGCAAGGAAAAAGAAGCATTTGGATTAAACCCCAAAGGACATTCTGCGTCAAAGACAATAAGAGTATCGACAAAATAAATGAAAAAAGCCCTTTTTTCGCTGCTGCTGTTGCTCTGCGCATTAGCAGCAACAGCACAAGAGAATGAGAACAAGATTACCGGCAGACTCATTGACAAAGAATCAAAGGAGCCTGTAGAATTTGTCAATATCCAGCTGATGAAGATGGACAGCACCTACGTGGGCGGTGCCGTGACCGACTCGACGGGTATGTTCCAATTGAATGTAAAGGAGCCCGGACGCTACCTGATGCGCATTACCAGCGTGGGATATGTCACCCAGCTGAAGCGACTGGAGATGGTCAAGGGAAATGACCTGAACCTTGGTACACTGACGATAAGCACCGATGCCGTCATGCTGAAGGAAGCCACAGTGACCGCACAGGCACTGAAAGTGACGGTCGTTGAGGACACCTTCGTCTATAACTCCGCTGCCTACCGCACGCCCGAGGGCTCTGTGGTGGAAGAGCTGGTTCGCCGACTGCCGGGCGCACAGATTGACGATGACGGAAAGATTACCATCAATGGCAAGGAAGTGAAGAAAATCAAGGTGGACGGACGCGAGTTCATGACAGGCGACACGCAGACTGCCCTGAAGAATCTGCCCACAAGCATCATCGACAAGATCAAGGTGTACGATGAAAAGAGCGACCTCTCACGCGTGACAGGCATTGATGACGGCAACGAAGAGACCACCTTGGACTTCGGCATCAAGAAGGGTATGAACAAGGGTACAATGACCAACGTCGATCTTGCTATAGGAACCAAGGACCGCTATGCCGAGCGACTCATGGGCGCGTATATGAAAGACAAGGTACGCGTGATGGCATTCGGCAACGCCAACAACGTGGGCAACATGGGCTTCGGCGGTGGACGAGGCGGCAACTTCGGACGCGGACGCAACGGACTGAACACGAATAAGATGCTGGGCGTGAACTTTAACTACGAGGACAAGGGACTCTTGAAGTGGGACGGTAGCGTGCGCTGGAACCACAACAACAGCGACGCACGCTCGAAGACATCAGCCGAGAACTTTGTCTCGAAGACAGGAGCTTTCAGCAATAGCCTTAGCCAAAGCTACTCACGTTCCAACTCATGGAACGCACAGATGCGACTGGAATGGACTCCCGACACGATGACCAACATCATGTTCCGCCCCACATGGAGCTACTCCACCAACGATGGACTTTCTCGAAACAACTCGGCGGCATTCAACGTGGATCCCTATCTCTATGTGGTCGATCCTCTGGCTGCCACCTCCTTGGCGTTGCTTGACGCTGACTCACTGGTTGTCAACTCTCGCAATAATGCCTCCATCAGTTACAGTGATTCCAAACGATTCGGAGGAATGCTGCAACTGAACCGCAAGCTCAACTCTAAAGGACGCAATGTCACCCTGCGTGCTGACGCCAATATGACCAAGGGAAATTCAAGAAGCCTCTCAACCAGTGATGTGACCCTTTATCAGATAGAGTCACAGCTTCGCCCAGGTCAGGACTCCGTTTACTACACCAACCGTTACAACCTCACTCCCACGCGTAACCATAGCTACTCTTTGCAAACCACCTACAGCGAACCGCTGTGGAAGGCAACATTCCTGCAGTTTAGCTATAAATTCACCTACTCGTACTCAAAGAGTGATCGCTCCACCTACGATTTCTCCGATATGGGTTACGACTTCTATCAGGGCATCACCCCTCTCTACCGCACATGGGACACATATCTGTCACGCCTCGCCAACCCCTTCGAGAGCTATCGAAACGATACGTTGAGCCGTTTCTCAGAATATCAAAACTACACACACGACATCGAAGTGATGTTCCGCATGATTCGCGACAACTACAACTTCAACGTCGGCGTACTCGTACAGCCGCAGAAGTCGCACTTCCGCCAAGACTATCAGGGACACAAGGCTGACACCGTGCGCACTGTGACCAACATCACGCCCACCATGGAGTTCCGTTACCGTTTCTCGAAAGTCAGCCAGCTGCGCATCAACTACCGGGGCTCTACCTCACAGCCATCGATGACACAGCTACTCGACATCACCGATGACAGCGACCCACTGAACATCTCGAAAGGTAACCCAGGACTGAAGCCCTCGTTCACCAACAACCTGAGCCTCTTTTACAACAACTTCATCCAGAGCCACCAGCGGTTTGTCATGGCAAACCTGCGTTTCTCGACTACCCGCAACAGCATCTCTAACATGGTGACCTACAACGACTCGACTGGCGGACGCACAACCCGCCCCGAGAACATCAATGGCAACTGGAACCTCGCTTCGACATTTGTCTTCAACACCTCCGTTGATACCACGGGCATATGGAACATCAATACATCGACCGACTACAGCTTCGCCAACAGCGTTGCCTATGTCAGTGTTGACCGCAACTCGTCGTCACAGAAGAACTTCACCAAGACCCACACCATCAGCGAGCGTCTTGCCACGAGCCTGCGTCCACAGTGGGGCGACTGGAGCACAGAGTTCGAGCTCGACGGTTCAGTCACCTACACGCACTCTCGTAACCATCTGCAGAGCCAGAGTAACCTCGACACATGGCGCTTTGCCTATGGTGGCTCCATCAATGTCACGGCACCCTGGGGCACCAGCCTCTCCACTGACATGCACATGAACAGTCGCCGAGGATTCAACGACAAGTCGATGAACACCAACGAACTTATCTGGAACGCACAGATTGGACAGGGCTTCCTCAAGGGCAAGCCGCTCACCGTCACCCTGCAGTTCTATGACATCCTGCACCGACAGAGCAACTTCAGCCGTAGCATCAACGCCATCCAGCGCAGTGATACCGAATATAACTCCATCAACTCCTACGCCATGCTGCACGTCATCTATCGCCTGAACCTCTTCGGTGGCAAGAATGCCCGTCAGCAAATGCGTGGTGGAGGACCCGGTGAAGGTCCCGGCAACTTCGGCGGTGGCAATCGTAGCGGCAACCGTTCTGGTGGCGGTTTTGGAGGTGGTCGTCCCGGCGGTTTCGGAGGCTTCATGTAAACCACACAAAAACTACAATTTATATCTACGTAAGAAATCTTCTGGACAGCGAAAGCGTTCAGAAGATTTTTTTGTTAACAGAAAAGCTTCTTTTTCCTGGATTTGATACATCCTTTTTTTGTGCGTCAACGAAAAAATAGTACCTTTGCATACCAAAAAGAAACAAAGGAACATGATTGTTTGCATTGCAGAGAAACCCAGCGTGGCACGCGACATCGCCCGCATCATCGGAGCCACCAGCTCACACGACGGCTACATGGAGGGCAACGGCTACCAGGTGACATGGACCTTCGGACATCTATGTACCCTCAAGGAACCCAATGACTACACCGACGCATGGAAACGGTGGAGCCTTTCTTCATTGCCCATGATTCCGCCACGCTTCGGCATCAAGCTTATTGACGACCAAGGTATCAAAAAACAGTTCACCATCATTAAGCGGCTCATGCAGGCTGCCGACGGTATCATCAACTGCGGAGATGCCGGACAGGAGGGTGAGCTTATTCAGCAATGGGTGATGCAGAAGGCTGGTGCCAAGTGTCCCGTGAAGCGATTGTGGATCTCGTCCATGACCGATGAAGCCATCCGCGAGGGATTCCAGACGCTGAAAGACCAATCGCAATACCAGCCCCTCTATTTAGCAGGACTGTCACGTGCCATCGGAGACTGGATTCTTGGCATGAACGCCACTCGTCTCTATACCCTGAAATATGGGCAGAACCGGCAGGTGCTCTCCATCGGCCGTGTGCAGACACCCACACTGGCACTCATCGTGAACCGACAGAAAGAGATAGACAACTTCAAGCCCGAGCCCTACTGGATTCTGGCAACCATCTATCGTGACACCACCTTCACGGCGACCAAAGGCAAGTTCACCAGTAAGGAGGAGGGAGAGAAAGCCTTCAAGACCATTGAAGGGAAGCCGTTCACCGTGACCAAGGTGGAGAAGAAAGAGGGTAAGGAGCAGCCACCCCAGCTCTATGACCTGACCTCGCTTCAGGTGGAATGCAACCGCAAGTTTGGTTACTCTGCTGAGATGACGCTGAACCTCATTCAAAGTCTTTATGAGAAGAAGGTCACCACTTACCCACGTGTAGATACACAATACCTCTCCGACGATATCTATCCGAAGTGCCCGTCCATCATGAACGGTCTCTTTCAGGCTGTCTTTAGCGGACAAGCTCCCTATGCTGAACTTGTCAAGATACTTGGAGGGAAGCCTTTGAAGAAATCGAAGAAAGTCTTCGACACCTCCAAGGTGACTGACCACCACGCTATCATCCCAACGGGCGTTGTGCCGCGTGGACTGACCGATGCCGAGCAACACGTCTTCGATCTCGTTGCCCGCCGTTTCATTGCCGTCTTCTATCCCGACTGCAAATTCTCCACCACCACAGTCCTTGGAGAGGTTCGGAACGAGCAAGCTGTATCTCAGCCCTCTCCAGGAAAGCAGAATGAAGAGGCCATTGAGTTCAAGGTCAGCGGCAAGGAAATACTCGAACCCGGTTGGCGCTCGGTTTACATGAAAGAGGAAAGGAAAGAGGAAAAAACAGAAGGAGAAGAAAAGAAAGACGAAACCGAGGAACGAACCCTCCCCGCCTTCACCAAAGGAGAAAGCGGCCCGCACACACCGACACTCAGCGAGAAACAGACCACTCCCCCGCCCTACTACACCGAGGCTACACTGCTACGGGCGATGGAGACAGCTGGAAAATTTGTGGAAGACGAGGCACTGAGGGCTGCCCTGAAAGAAAACGGCATCGGCCGTCCTTCTTCCCGCGCCAGTATCATTGAGACGCTCTTCAAACGCCATTACATCCGACGGGAGCGCAAGCGTCTGGTCGCCACTCCCACGGGCATCCAGCTCATCGATACCATCAAAGAGGAACTGCTTAAAAGTTGTGAACTCACTGGCATCTGGGAAAAGAAGCTCCGCGACATCGAACACGAGAAATACGATGCAGGGCAGTTCGTCGAGGAACTGAAACAACAAATTACCCAGATTGTCAATGACGTGCTGCGCGACAACAGTCCCCGCCACATCACCGTCATTACAGAAGAACCTAAGAAGGCAAAAAAGGCAAGTAAGAAGAAAGGAACCAAGGTGGTGGTTGGTGCCCCCTGTCCTCTCTGTGGTAAAGGCACCATCATTCAAGGGAAAACCGCTTACGGTTGCTCTCGCTGGAACGACAAAGAGGCCCCCTGCGCTTGGCGACAACCGCTCTGAAGCCAATAAAGAAACTATGACGCAATAAAACGAGAAGCTTTGCGTTTTATATTCAGATGAAAAAATTAGTACACCTATTTTATATATGGGTCGTGGTGGGTATCACCATGACCTTTGTGGCATGTGGTGTTGACAGGAACCTGAAGAAAGGAGAGAAATATCTTGCCCTTGGCGAATATTACGATGCTGCTACAGAGTTTAAGCGTGCCTATCAGAAAACACCACCGAAGGAACGCGACCTGCGTGGACAACGGGCATTGAAGATGGCTTATTGCTACGAGCAGATTAATCAGACACAGGCTGCTGTGGCTGCCTATCGCAACGGTATCAGGTATAACCAAGCCAACACGGAGGACCGACTGCGCTATGCCCGTCTGCTGCTGAAGAACGGAGAATACAAGGCTGCCGCCACTGAGTTTCAGGATGTCATTGACAGTCTGGATGCTGGGGTGCTGGGTATTGAAAAGCAAGGAGTAAAAGGCAAAGAGCAGGTAAGCAAGAAAAAAAACAGCAAGGTAAGCAAGAAGAAAGACAGTAAGGTAAGCCCGAAAAAAGCCATTAAACTACAGAAGCAAGAGGAAGCCCGTGCCAAGAGAGAAGAGGCAAGGGCGAAAAGGCTGGAAGCCAAGGAAAAGAGAAAAGAGGAGAAAGCAAAGAGATTAGAAGAAGCCAGAGTCAAGCGAGAGGCTGCAAAAGCCTTGAGACAAGAGGCAAAACAGAAGAAGCAGGAGACAAAAGAGCAAAAGCCTGCCAAGGGACTGCGCAAGCTTTGGCAAAAGATATTCAAGAAAAAAAGCAAGGCTGACAGGGAATGGGGAGCTGTTGTCAAGGACACCACCCAGAACAAGAAGGTCGTGCGTTCTTTCTTGCGCAAAGCCATGACACCTGAGACCATGCGGGAGTTGGCCATCAATGGACTAAAGGCTGCACAACAGGCACCACAATGGAAGAAAGAAGGCTCACGATATACTGTGAAACGCATGGACATCTTCAATTCCCGCCGCGCCGACTACTCGCCCATGCTCTGGGGTGACAACTCTGAACGCATCTACTTCACTTCCACCCGTAACGAGGCGCAAGGTGATGAACTGAGTGGCATCACAGGCACCAAGGCAGGTGACATCTTCTTCTCTGAGAAAGACGACAAAGGGAAATGGAGCCGTCCGGAAGTGGTAAGTGGTGGACTGAACACCGACTACGACGAGGGTGCCTGCTCGTTCTCGACAGATGGCCGGGAGATGTACCTGACCCAATGCAAAACCGATCCGTCCTATCCTCGCTATGCGGAAATCGTGAAATCAACACGCTCTGATGCCGCCTGGGGAAAAGCATCCGAAGTTAAGATAACCAACGACACGCTATCCAGCTACGCCCATCCAGCCATCTCACCCGATGGTCAATGGCTATATTTCTGCTCCGACATGCCTGGTGGGAAGGGCGGTCTGGACATCTGGCGCATCCGACTGACTGCCGCCGGTTTGGGAGGAGTGGAGAATCTGGGAGCTCCCATCAACACGCCTGGTGACGAGATGTTCCCCGCATTCCGTCCGAATGGTGACTTCTACTTCTCGTCAGACGGTCATCCCGGCATGGGAGGCCTCGACATCTTCATTGCCAAGGTTGATTCCAAGACCCACCGATACGTACTGGAACATCCGGGCTATCCACTCAACTCACAGGGTGATGACTTCGGTATGACCTTCGAGGGACCACACAACCGAGGCTACTTCTGCTCAAACCGTGGCGACGGACGTGGCTGGGATCATATCTACAGCTTTGAGAACCCGGAGATTGTACAGACCATCAAGGGCTGGGTCTATGAGATAGACGGCTACGAGCTGCCTGCCGCTGTGGTACACTTCGTGGGCAACGACGGCACCAACGAGAAACTCAGCGTGCGTTCCGACGGTTCGTTTACCAAGGTAGTAAAGCCCGGCGTGGAATATGCCCTTCTCGCTACCTGCAAGGGATACCTAAACCATAAAGAAGAGATTGCCATCAAACCCGTTAAGGAGTCGGAGGAACATGTATTGCAGTTCCCCTTGGCAAGCATCACTGCTCCCGTACTCATCGACAACATCTTCTACGATTTCGACAAGGCCACGCTACGTCCCGAATCGACGAAGGCTCTGGATGAACTGGTGGGACTGTTGAACGAGAATCCCAACGTGACCATCGAACTCTCTGCCCACTGCGACTACAAAGGGTCCGCAGAGTATAACAAGGGATTGGCACAGCGGCGTGCAGAGTCGGTAGTGAACTACCTCATTGAGCACGGCATTGCCGAAGACCGTCTCTCTCCTGTGGGCTACGGCAAAGAGAAGCCGAAGACCATCCGCAAGAAAGTTGCTTCCAAGTATAAGTGGCTGAAGGAAGGGGATGTGCTGACCGAGGAGTTCATCAAGGCATTGGACGAAGAGAAACAGGAGATTTGCAACCAGCTGAACCGCCGCACGGAGTTCATCGTCCTACGCACCACCTACGGCATGTTCGACGAGAAAGGACAACTGAAGAACATTCCAAAGCCCAAGAAACCTGTGAAGGAAAGTGATGATTTTGACTATTACATTGAATAAGACACAAAACCGACATGAACATAAAAAGAATTAGACAAAGCATGGCATGCTTGCTCTTTGTGGGAGCATCCATGTCCGTACACGCTCAGACAGACTCGCTCCGTCTGAAAGAGGTCGTTGTGACGGGAACCCGGCAGGCAACAGACATTCGTCATCTGCCTATGACCGTTACGACTGTCCATCGTCAACAACTCACCGAGAACCATCAATTGTCATTGCTGCCTACCCTGACGCAACAGGTGCCTGGACTTTTCAACACAAGTCGCGCCATGATGGGCTATGGTGTTTCTGGCGGAAGCTCTGGTGCTTTGAGTATTCGTGGTATCACCAGTACAACCCCGGGGACGCGTGCCGGACAGGTGATGGTTCTTGTTGACGGGCAGCCTCACTACCAAGGGCTTTTCGGACATAGCATCGCCGACAGTTACCAGACTCTGATGGCCGAAAAGGTAGAAATATTACGTGGTCCGGCATCAGTGCTCTATGGTTCGAATGCCATGGGCGGTGTCATCAATATCGTCACCCGTAAGATGCAGGAAGACGGTGTACGTAACAGCATCAGCCTTGGTGCCGGATCCTGGGGTACCATTCAGGCAGAAGCGACCAACCAAATACGTGCCGGAAGATTCACCAGCACCGTCTCTGCCCAATACGGACGTTCCGACAATCACCGTCCCCGCATGGGATTCGAACAGTATGGCGGCTTTGCCAAGCTTGGCTACGAACTGAGCAAGAACTGGCAGGCTGTAGCAGACCTTGACCTGACTCATTTCAATGCCTCCTATCCTGGCTCAGTGGATGTCCCCTATTACGGAGCACGCCAATGGATTACCCGCGGTATCGCGTCGGTGGGTGTCCAAAACAACTACAAGCGCACCAGTGGTGCATTGAGCGGATACTATAACTTCGGTCGCCATAAGATCAATGACGGACACACAGCTGACAAAGAACCGCCCACTACCTACTTCCGTTCTGATGACGCACTCATCGGACTGATGTGGTACCAGAGCGTGAACCCGTTCACAGGCAACCGCATCACAGTCGGCGCCGACTACCAACACATCTATGGCAAGGCATGGAACCGTGTCATTGCCACAGGCGAGGAGAAACCAGCCATGGTGGACAAGCGCGAGAACGAGATTGCAGGCTACGTGGACTTCCGCCAAGACATTGCCAGTTGGCTCACAGTGGATGCCGGCATCCGTCTCGATCATCATTCGCAGGCCGGCAACGAGTGGGTTCCTCAGGGTGGTTTCGTCATCCGTCCAATGGCACAAGGAGAACTGAAGGCCATGGTAAGCAAGGGATTCCGCAACCCCACCATCCGCGAGATGTATCTCTGGGCTACTAAGAACGAGAACCTGCGTGCCGAGCGGATGGTCAACTATGAATTAGCATGGAAGCACCGCCTGCCGAAAGAAGAGAGCGTATATGGCATCAACCTGTTCTATATTGACGGAAGCAATATGATTGTGAGCCTGCCAAGAGAAGGCGGTGGCATGCAGTTCGTGAACTCTGGGAAGATCAAGAACTATGGAGCGGAGCTGGAGTTCTCCTACCCTCTTGCCAAACACTGGACAGTCAATACCAACTACAGCTATCTCCACATGAAATACCATGTGGTGGGTGCGCCTGAGCACAAGTCGTTTGTTGGTGTCAATTTCCATCAGAACAAGTGGGCCGCCAACATCGGCATCCAAGAGATACAAGGACTTTACACCACCTTGGGCGACAACGAAAAGAAAGAAAACTTCACGCTCGTAAATGCAAGTGTAAGCTACAGTGTCATGAAAGCATTCAGCATATGGGCACGCGGAGAGAACCTGCTTGCCAAGAAGTACGAAATCAATGCCGGCTATCCCATGCCACGTGCAACGTTCATGGCAGGAATGGATGTGCGGTTTTAGTGTGATTGATACATGATGACTGTTCCAAAGGAATTTGAAGAATATACACGTCGGCTATTTGGCGAAAAGCTATACAGCACGCTGATGGAGGGACTACAACAGGAACCTCCTGTCAGCATTCGCCTCAACCCGAAGAAATTTCCACATCCACAGGAACTCTCTATCTTATCTTCTCAAGGAACAGGACATCCTCATGCTGTCCCCTGGTGCGAGACCGGTTTTTATCTCCCGCAACGCCCCGACTTCACTTTCGATCCACTACTGCATGCAGGTTGCTATTACGTGCAGGAGGCTTCGTCCATGTTCATCTGGCACGTCTTACGGCAACACGTCCAGACACCAGTCACCATGCTGGATCTTTGTGCCGCACCTGGCGGAAAGTCAACGACAGCCCTCTCTGCACTACCCGAGGGGAGCACGCTGTGGGCAAACGAGCCTGTAAGGAACCGTGCACAGATTCTCCATGAGAACATTCAGAAATGGGGATGGAGCCCATGCGTTGTCACCAACTGCTACCCTCGTGACTATGCACGTGCTGGCATGCAGTTCGACGTCATCCTCTGTGATGTTCCCTGCTCGGGTGAAGGCATGTTCCGGAAAGACCCGAATGCCATGGCTGAGTGGAGTCCGCAGAACGTTGAGAAATGCTGGAGACTACAACGGGAGATTGTCAGTGAGGCATGGAAATGCCTGCAGGACGGCGGACTCTTTATCTACTCTACTTGCACCTTCAACACGCACGAAAACGAGGAGAACATCCGATGGATGCAGGAAGAATTAGGAGCAACCATTGTTCCTGTCGAGACACGACAAGAATGGAACATCACCGGTTCGCTGCTCGAAGGCTTTAACGAGCCCGTCTATCGTTTCATACCCGGCGTCACCCAAGGCGAGGGACTCTTTGTCTGTGTGATGAGAAAAAATGGAGAAGCGAAGGGCGAAAAGCAAGGGAAAAGGAGCAAGGGACGAGATAAGAGGTCAGAGGTTCAAGGTATGGAAAAGGCGGAAGTTGCCGAGGCTCTGGCGGTAGATTTAAACCCCGCCAAATATCCCATGGCAGAACTTCCCTACCCGACAGCCATCTGCTACCTCCGTCGTGAAGCCATCACCCTACCACCCGAGACACCACGCGGTCTGGTCATCGTCACCTTTGACGGTCACCCGCTTGGTTTCGTCAAGAACATCGGCAACCGCGCCAACAACCTTTATCCCAAGGAATGGAGAATCAAGTCAACACATATACCCAAGAATTATGAAGCAATATTTAGACATACTGAACAGGATCCTCACTGAGGGGACCCAAAAGACTGATCGCACAGGCACAGGCACCATGAGCATCTTCGGAACACAGTCACGCTACAATTTGGAGGAAGGTTTCCCCTTGCTGACAACGAAGAAGCTACACCTGAAGTCTATCATCTATGAGCTGCTGTGGTTCCTGCGTGGCGACACCAACGTGAAATGGCTGCAAGAGCGTGGCGTGCGAATCTGGAACGAGTGGGCCGATGAGAACGGCGAACTCGGTCCCGTTTACGGACACCAGTGGCGGTCGTGGCCTGACTACAACGGCGGAACCATCGACCAAATTCAGTATGTCCTCGACCAGCTGAGGAACCAGCCTGACTCACGCCGTATGATTGTATCGGCATGGAATGTAGCGGAAGTCAACCAGATGGCACTCCCTCCCTGCCACACCATGTTCCAATTCTATGTTGCCGACGGTCGTCTGTCACTCCAGCTCTACCAGCGTTCTGCCGACACATTCCTCGGCGTTCCCTTCAACATCGCTTCCTATGCCCTGCTGCTGATGATGATGGCACAGGTGACTGGACTGAAGGCCGGTGACTTCATCCATACCACAGGTGACACCCACCTCTATTTGAACCACCTCGACCAAGCACGCCTGCAGCTCACCCGAGAGCCCCGACCGCTCCCCATCATGAAGCTCAATCCTGATGTAAAGTCGCTCTTCGACTTCCACTTCGAGGATTTCCAGTTAGAAAACTACGACCCGTGGCCTCACATCAAGGCAGAGGTCAGCGTGTAACAGATAATTGACAGTTGAGAAGTATGATTCATGTGATTGCAGCAGTGGCACAAAACCGTGCCATCGGACGAGAGAACAAATTGATTTATTGGCTGCCGAATGACCTGAAGCGATTCAAGCAGCTGACCACAGGACACACCATCGTGATGGGACGCCACACCTTCGAGAGTCTGCCGAAAGGGGCTCTTCCCAATCGTCGCAACGTCGTGCTTAGTCGTAGCCAGACATCGTTCCCAGGATGTGACACATATACGTCCTTGGAGGAAGCACTGCAACATTGCAATCCCGAAGAGGATATATATATAATAGGTGGAGCAAGTGTCTATGAGCAAGCTCTTCCGTTGGCGGACCGGCTCTGCCTGACAGAGATTGACGACACGCCCGCTGGTGCAGATGCCTTCTTCCCGCCTTACGACGACTGGAGCATCGTGTCGAAGGAAGAACATGAAAAAGACGAGAAGCATCCGTTCAACTATGCTTTCGTAGATTATGTGAGAAAGTAAGAGGCAAAGACGGGAAAGTAGGGATAAATCGAGTAGGAGGAAAATGAAGAAGTTTTCCTCCTACTTCATTTTCCGACCTCTCACACCACCGTACGTGCGGTTCCGCATACGGCGGTTCTTCGTTT
>CADCDK010000008.1 GCA_902800185.1 uncultured Prevotellaceae bacterium | reverse complement strand
CGGGAAAATCATAGGAGCGAAATTAGGAAGTTAATGAAGTTAAAGAAGTTAGCTCGCTATGCTCGCTTGGGGAAGTTAAAGGACAATAGTTTGGCACACGCGTCCGAAGGGTGTCGTCTTTTAACCTTTAATTCCTAAGAAAACAAAAACCGTAAAAACCCTTCTCGAAAGTTTCCGCACTGCGTGCTTGATTCTGGTGCCGTCAAGAAGCTGTTGGAAAGTAAACTTTCCCCATCTTCCTGGCGCAACAGAACAGGTTCTTGCGAACACAAACTTTCAAGAAGAAAAACCGGGAAAATCATTTTTTACTTTGGAGATAGAGGGAGATAAAAGAAGATACTCCGTCTCGGAAAAGCTCAAATATTTAGAGTCCCTTGATAAGGGACGGCTATAATGCAGGGTTTAAAAGTTTTTTCGTTGCACTCGTTTTTTTTTCGTATCTTTGGCTACGCCGAAATTACTTGGCACTCGGAAGTGAAAAGATTTAGAGTCCCTTGATAAGGGACGGCTATAATGCAGGGTTTAAAAGTTTTTTCGTTGCACTCGTTTTTTTGTAACATTGCGCAAGCGCGAAGATACTCCGTCTCGGAAAAGCTCAAATAAATTTGGCTCTTCACTCGACTTTTCGTATCTTTGCAGGGTCAAAACGAACTACACGATTTCAAACTACATGAAACAAATGATTTGGGTGCTGTTGTCGCTGCTGGTGATAACGGCACAAGCAAAGAAAAAGACTCCCAGTGCTGTATGGCCCGACGGCTCTCCCATGGACGCTTGGTTCATGGATACGACGAAGGTGGATGTTGAGGCACTGGGACGAAAGTACGTGATTACCGACTATGGCGTTTCTGCCGACAGCACGATGGTGCAGACCGCTGCCATCCAGCGGGTCATCGACCTTGCCGCACAAGAGGGTGGGGGTGTCGTGATTGTCCCCCGAGGAACGTTCCTCACGGGAGCGCTGTTCTTCAAACAGGGTACTCATCTGCATGTTACAGAGGGCGCACGGCTGAAAGGCTCACAGCGCATCATCGACTTCCCCATATTGACTACACGCATCGAGGGCGAGACTTGCCAGTATTTCTGTGCCCTGATCAATGCCGATGGGCTCGATGGATTCAGTATCAGTGGGAAGGGAACGATAGACGGCAACGGTCTTCCTTACTGGCAGGAGTTTTGGATCCGTCGCAGTTGGAATCCCCAGTGTACGAACAAGGATGCCCAGCGCCCGCGCCTGACCTATGTGTCCAACAGTCGTAATGTCACCATTCAGGATGTGCATCTGATCAATAGTCCGTTCTGGACCAACCATGTCTATCAAAGCAATCACGTGCGCTATCTCGACTGTTATATCTTTGCACCGACGGAGAATGTCTATGCCCCCCTGCCACAGCGTGGCGCACCCAGCTCCGATGCTATCGACATCGATGCCTGTACCGACGTGATGGTGAACGGCTGTTTCATGCACGTTAACGATGATGCTGTCGTGCTCAAAGGAGGCAAGGGAACATGGGCTGACAAGGACTCCACCAACGGCCCTTGTGAGCGAATCCTGATACAGAACTGCCGTTACGGACGTGTGCATTCTTGTCTGACGCTCGGTTCCGAGTCGTTGCACGACCGCAATATCATCCTGCGCAATTGCTACTCAGAGCAGTCATCGCGTGTCCTCTGGTTGAAGATGCGTCCCGACACGCCACAGCATTATGAGTATGTGCTTGTCGAGGGCATCACGGGACGTTGTGGTTCGTTCCTCTTCGTTCATCCCTGGACGCAATTCTTCAAGCCGCAGGAGCGTGCAGACATGCCTCTTTCGAGGTGTAATAACATCACGATGCGCAACAACTCGGTGGAGAGCCGTATCCAGTGGGATGTGAAAACTTCTGACAAATATGAACTCCTTGACTTTACCAACGATGGAGAGATGCTTCATTTTGAGAAAGATGATAAGCCCTTGGAAACCAAGGAATTCCTTTAATTCCCTAAACTCTTTTATACATATATGCCAACCAATTATTTTGCAGTAGATCTCGGTGCCACCAGCGGTCGCACCATTATTGGAACCATCGATAACGGAAAACTGAAACAGGAAGAGCTTACCCGTTTCGACAATCCCATCATCCAGACGGGCGGTCATTTCTATTGGGACATCTTTGCCCTTTATAACGAGGTGATACGCGGACTGAAGCTCGTTGCCCGGCGACAGATCAACATCAAGAGTATCGGTATCGATACGTGGGGAGTAGATTTTGTCTGCATTGGTGACGACAATGCCATCTTGCGGAATCCTTTTGCCTACCGTGATCCGCATACCTTCGGTAAGATGGAGGAGTACTTTGAGAAGGTGAGCTCCAGGACTGAGGTCTATGCCATCACGGGTATTCAGTTCATGAACTTCAACTCGCTCTTCCAACTCTATGCGATGCGTGAGGCAGACAACAGTGCCCTTCGACAGGCGGAGAAGATTCTGTTTATTCCCGACGCATTGAGTTGGATGCTCACGGGTGAGGCTGTCTGTGAATACACGATTGCCTCGACCTCGCAGATACTCAATCCCCGCACGGGCGACCTCGATCCGCGGTTGCTACAGAGCGTGGGACTGCGACGCGAACAGTTCGGACGAATGGTGCAGCCGGGTACGCAGATCGGTGTGCTGACCGAGGAGGTGCAACGCATGACAGGACTTGGAGCCGTGCCCGTGATTGCCGTCGCCGGTCACGACACGGGCAGTGCCGTGGCTGCCGTTCCTGCCAAGAATGAACAGTTTGCCTATCTCTCCAGTGGTACATGGAGCCTGATGGGTATTGAGACCCCGCAGGCCATCATCAATGAGCAGAGCTTCAACTATAATTTCACTAACGAAGGGGGAATTGAAGGAACGACCCGTTTCCTGAAGAACATCTGTGGCATGTGGCTCTACGAGCGTTGTCGCAAGGAGTGGAAGGATGAGGACGGAGGAAGTGACGAGAACCTTGCACATGCGGTGCTACAGGCGGGTGCCATGAAGGAAAAGCCTTTCCGCTCGCTCATCGCTCCCGACGATGCGATGTTTGTCAATCCCACGAACATGAACGAAGCCATCAAGGAATACTGCCGCCTCACCAGTCAGCCGGTGCCCGAGACTCGCGCACAGGTGTGCCGTTGCATCTTCGATTCGTTGGCTTTGCGCTATCGTCAGGTCTTCGAGTGGCTGAAAGAGTTTGCGCCGTTCCCCATCGAGGTGCTGCACATCATTGGCGGTGGTTCCCTCAATGCCTACCTCAACCAGTTTACTGCCAACTCGCTCGGCGTAGAGGTGTTGGCAGGGCCGCAGGAGGGTACTGCCATTGGCAATATCATGATGCAGGCAAAGGCTGCGAGGGAGGTTTCCGACATCTGGCAGATGCGCCAGATCATTGCCAACAGCATCGAACTCAAAGCCTTCCATCCCCAGGATCAGGAACAATGGAATGAAGCATTTAGTCAATATCTTAAAAACGTAAAATAGGAATTATGAAATCAGAATTAATTGAGAAAGCCTATGCCGTAGCGAAAGAGCGCTATGCAGCCATAGGCGTTGACACAGACAAGGCGATTGCCGAGTTGGAGAAACAGCAAATCTCACTGCACTGCTGGCAGACGGACGATGTTGTCGGCTTCGAGCGCAACGATGCACTCAGTGGCGGCATTCAGACTACGGGTAACTATCCCGGTCGTGCTCGTAACATTGATGAGGTGCGTCAGGACATTGAGTTTGTGAAAACCCTCATTGCCGGTAACCACCGCTTGAATCTCCATGAGATCTATGGCGACTTCGGAGGCAAGTTCGTTGACCGTGACCAGTGTGAATTGAAACACTTCGAGAGCTGGATTCAGTGGGCTCAGGAGAACAAGATGAAGTTGGACTTCAACTCTTCTTCTTTCTCTCATCCCAAGAGTGGAAGTCTCACGCTTTCCAATCCCGACAAGGGCATCCGTGACTTCTGGATTGAGCACACCAAGCGTTGCCGCCGCATTGCCGATGCCATGGGTAAGGCGCAGAACGATCCTTGTATCATGAACATCTGGGTACACGACGGCTCAAAGGATGTGCCCGTACAGCGTAAGAAGTATCGTGAGATTCTCGCAGCTTCGCTCGATGAGATCATGGAAGAGAAGCTCGATGGCGTGAAGAACTGCTTCGAGGCCAAGTTGTTCGGTATCGGCCTGGAGAGCTACACCGTCGGCTCACATGACTTCTACACCGCCTACTGTGCAACCCGCAAGCAGATGTACACCCTCGACACGGGTCACTATGAGCAGACGGAGAATGTCTCCGACTTTGTCTCGACCCTCTTGATGTACGTGCCTGAGTTGATGCTCCACGTCTCTCGTCCCGTGCGTTGGGACTCCGACCATGTGACTATCATGAACGACCAGACACTCGACCTTTTCAAGGAATTAGTGCGTAGCGATGCCCTCGACCGTGCGCATGTGGGCCTCGATTATTTCGATGCCAGCATCAACCGCATCGGTGCCTATATCGTCGGTACACGTGCCACACAGAAGTGCATCCTGCAGGCATTGCTCGAACCGAAGCAGCAGCTTCGTGAGTATGAGGACAACGGACAGTTCTTCGAGCGCCTGGCCCTCTTGGAGGAAGCCAAGTCGATGCCTTTCGGTGCTGTGTTCGATTACTTCAACCTGAAGAACAACGTACCTGTAGGCGAGGAGTATATCCCCTGCATCCAGCAGTATGAGCGCGACGTCACCAGCAAACGCTAATTGTCGTCATAACGAAATAATGTCATAACAAAAAAAGAAAATGGCAAAGAATTCTTCCCTGAAGAGCACCCTCGCGGTGTCTCTGAATAATTATCTTGACGCGGGTGCCATCGTTGCCGGTTCCAGCGGCATCACGCTGTGGCAGAACTACCTCGGATTGTCGGAGATGCACCTCGGATGGCTCAACGCCCTCAGTGCCAACGCCATGGGTGCTGCCATCGGTGCCATCATCGGTGGCTTCCTGGCTGACAAGTTTGGGCGGAAGTTTATCTTCACCTACAACCTGCTGGTCTATATGCTCGGTGTGCTCATCGTCATGCTCTCCTTCAGCTATCCCATGCTGCTTTGCGGATTCCTCGTCACAGGTATCTCCGTAGGCATCGGCGTACCAGCCTCGTGGACCTATATCTCAGAGTCGTCAGAGGTTCACAATCGCGGACGTAACATCTGCATCTCGCAGATGTCGTGGGGCATCGGTCCCATGCTGATCCTCTTCTTCGGCATGCTCTTCGCCCCGGGTGGTTATCTCTATGCTCCCGTTGAGTCGCTGGCTCACGCTGTCATCGGTGCTGATGCTGCTCAGGAGGCTATCCAGGTGTTCTCGTCGCGTGTGGTCTTCTTCACCCTCTTTGTTGTGGCCTTCATCGCCTGGAACCTCCAGCGTCAGCTACAGGAAAGTGCCGAGTTCGAGACCAAGAAGCAGAAGGAAAGCGGTATCGTTGACAACATCAAGACGCTGTTCACGAACCGTGTGGCTGTCAAGTCCGTTCTTTTCCTCGCCACCATCTACCTCACCTGGAACCTCGTGGCATCGGTCATGGGTTTCTTCATGCCCCATGTCTATGAGACGGCAGGCGGCCTGAGCAACGAGACGGCAAACATGTTGAGTTGTGTCAGCTGGGTCTTTGTCGTTGTCACCACATTCATCATCTCCTTCCTTGTTGACAAGGTGGCTCACCGGTTGTTCTATGTCTTCGGACTGGCAGCGGCCCTGACAGCATGGATTCTTGTCATTGGCGGCCATGTCACCAGTATTGCGGGCATCTGGATCTTCACCATCCTTTGGGGAATCAACAATGGTAGCTCTGTGCAGATTTTCTATGCACTGTGGGGATCAGAGCTGTTCCCTGCCAAGTTCCGCGCCGGCGCACAAGGACTGATGTTCTTCATCGTGCGTGGACTGTCGGCTGTGTGGGGACTGGTGTTCACCTTTATCTATGGCGACAATGGCGAGGGCTTCACCCTTGCTGCCTATTGCATGGTTGCACTGCTCCTCATCTCTCTGATTGTCGGTTTCATTGGCAGTCCCAACACGCGCGGTAAGTCGCTGGCGGAGATTACCAAGGAACGGTATGGGGAGATGGAGAGGTAAGAAGGAAGAGGGAAGAAGGAAGAGGGAAGAAGGAAGAGGGAAGAGGGAAGAGGGAAGAGGTAAGAGGGAAGAGGGAAGAGGGAAGAAGGAAGAGGGAAGAAGGAAGAGGTAAGAGGTAAGAGGGAAGAAGGAAGAGGGAAGAAGGAAGAGGTAAGAGGTAAGAGGGAAGAAGGAAGAGGGAAGAGTTGAGAATTTTGAGTTTTGAATTGAGAATTTTGAGTTAAGATTTAAGAGTTGAGAATGAAAAGTATATTGGATAATCGCCCCGTGCTGAAAGCCGAGGTGGAGAAGATTGCTGAGGTAGCGGGCTACCTTTGGCAGAATGGTTGGGCAGAGCGCAATGGCGGGAACATCACCGTCAACGTGAGCCATTTGGTGGATGACGAGATTCGACAGTTGCCCGCCATCAGCGAAGTTAAACAGATTGGGGTGACACTGCCCGCCCTGAAGGGTTGCTATTTCTATTGCAAGGGTACGGGGAAGCGCATGCGCGACTTGGCACGCTGGCCCATGCAGAACGGCTCGGTCATCCGTATCCTCGACGACTGTGCCTCGTATGTCATCATTGCCGACGAAGCGGTGATGCCAACCAGTGAGCTCCCCTCGCACCTCACTGTGCATGCCCACCTCATAGAGACGGGGTCGCCCTATAAGGCCACTGTCCACACCCACCCGATAGAACTTGTAGCCATGAGCCACAACCGTGCCTTCTTGGGCAAGGACGTGCTGACGAACATCCTGTGGTCTATGATTCCCGAGACCAAGGCCTTCTGTCCGTTAGGACTGGGTGTCGTTCCCTACACCCTGCCGGGTTCCAATGAGCTGGCTGACGCTACGCTCAGAGAGCTTGAGGACTACGATGTGGTTCTGTGGGAGAAGCACGGCGTGTTTGCCAAGGGGTTGGATGTGATGGATGCCTTCGACCAGATTGATGTCCTGTCGAAGAGTGCCAAGATCTATGTCAACGCCCGTTGCATGGGCTTCGAGCCCGAAGGCATGAGTCAGGAACAGATGAAGGAAATGACTGCCGCATTTAATTTGCCGCGTTGAAAACTTTTTCTTACCTTTGCAGTCGAACAACTACAAAGGTATATGAAATCGCTGAAAGAGTTATATAAGATTGGCAAGGGACCATCGAGCAGTCATACGATGGGGCCCAACAAAGCTGCCAAGTTCTTTGCAGAGCGTCATCCCGAAGCTATCGGCTTCGAGGTGACGCTTTATGGTAGTCTTGCCGCCACAGGCAAGGGACACATGACCGATGTCGCCATCATTGAGGCACTCCGTCCCGTTGCCCCTGTCAAGATTCTGTGGGAGCCCACCATCTTCCTTCCCTTCCATCCCAATGGCATGAAGTTCAAGGCTCTTTATGCCGAGGCTGGCGATGCCCGAAATGAGGAGTGGATGGTCTATAGCGTGGGCGGCGGTGCTTTGTCGGAAGGAGAGGGAGCAACCTCTCTTCTCGCTTCCCACACGTCTGCCGACATCTATCCCCTGACCACACTCACCGATATCTTAGATTGGTGTAACCACCATGGACGCGGCTACTGGGAGTATGTGAAGGAATGTGAGTCGTCGGATATCTGGGATTACCTCATGGAGGTGTGGCAGGCCATGCAAGCTGCTGTCGAGCGTGGACTCGATAGCGAGGGAGCCTTGCCTGGCCCGTTGAACCTGCCCCGCAAGGCGACCACCTATCTTGTCAAGGCCTCGGGCTATAAACAGTCGCTACAGTCGCGCGGACTGGTCTATGCCTACGCTTTGGCGGTGAGCGAAGAGAATGCCTCTGGCGGAACCATTGTCACCGCTCCCACCTGTGGGTCGAGTGGCGTGTTGCCGGGCGTGCTCTACCATCTGTCGAGGGGGCATCAGTTCAGCGATACCCGCATCCTGCATGCCCTCGCCACGGCAGGCATCTTTGGCAATGTGGTGAAGCAGAACGCCAGCATCTCCGGTGCTGACGTGGGTTGTCAGGGCGAGGTCGGTGTGGCATGTGCCATGGCATCGGCAGCAGCCTGTCAGCTCTTTGGCGGCAGCCCCGCACAGATAGAATATGCGGCGGAGATGGGACTGGAGCATCACCTGGGTATGACTTGCGATCCGATGTGCGGACTCGTACAGATTCCCTGTATCGAGCGCAATGCCTTTGCCGCCACGCGAGCACTGGACTCAAACCTCTATGCCGCTTTCTCCGATGGCAAGCACCGTGTGTCGTTTGACCAAGTGGTGCGTGTGATGAAGCAGACGGGTCACGACCTGCCGTCGCTCTATAAAGAAACATCCGAGGGAGGTTTGGCAAAGATTTAATGTATAGTGAATAGTGTATAGTGAATAGTTTTGATTACCCTCTCATCTCTCACCTCTCATCTCTCACCTCTCATCTCTCACCTCTCATCTCTCACCTCTCATGCTCCTTCATCCCATAGCAACATTCCGTTCCCCGTTCCCCTCGAAGTTCGGCATTCCGAAACAGAGCGGGCTGGTAGAAGAACTGCGGGGAGAGATTGTCTTCCTGCCGCAATATCGCCAAGCTGATTATATTCGCGGACTGGAGGAGTTCGACTATCTCTGGTTGCTGTGGGAGTTCTCAGCCAATCCCCATCGTGCCACCAGTCCTGTGGTGCGTCCCCCCGTGTTGGGAGGCAACGAGCGGGTAGGGGTGTTTGCCACACGCTCACCCTTCCGTCCCAATCCCCTGGGACTTTCTTCCGTGCGCCTCGACCGCATAGAACTAAGCACCCCTCAAGGTCCGGTGATTCACGTACTCGGTGCTGACCTGATGGACGGAACACCCATCTACGACATCAAGCCCTATGTGGTCTATGCAGACAGCCATCCCGAAGCACGAAGCGGCTTCGTTGACCGCCGCACATGGGAAAAGTTGCGGGTGGAGATTCCCGACAGCGTGACAGCGCTCTTCTCTGCCGAACAGCTTGCTGCCCTTCGCCACACCTTGGAGCTCGATCCCCGCCCACACTACCAGAACGATGCCACTAAAGTCTATGGCATGCCTTTCTGTGGACACGACATCCACTTCACCGTCTCCGACGGGGTGCTCACCGTCATGGACATACCATCTGTTTCCTCCTCATCAACATGAGGTCCTGGATATTGCTGATGACACTGGCGAGTCCGAAACTCATCAGCAGTCCGAGGACTGCAGTCGCGATGAAGCGAGAATTTTCCAATAGCCATAGCAGGATGTTGCTATGCACTTTAATAGTGAACAAGGGGACATTGGCAGGCATCGAAAGCACAAAAGCAATACAGATGGCACCGCTGATGATGCCTACGACAAATGCTGCGACTGTAGCCATCTTATAGCGACGGATGGTTGCTTCCTGATGCTGCTTGATATATTCCACAGCATCCAGACGCTTGGTGAGTCTGGCCATGAAGTCGGCGTTGTCGTCGAAATGCGGTGTCTGTGCGAGGAAGAGTTCCTCAATGGCTTTATCTTTTGTCATAACTGTAATCTTTCTTTTAGTTTGTCGCGTCCCCGTGATAGTTGCTTCTTGACAGCGTCCTCAGAGGTTTCCGTAATGGTTGCAATTTCTTTGATATTATATCCGCTCAGGTAGAAGAGCGTGATAGCAGAGCGTTCCTTGGGCGGAAGTGTGCGCAGAGCGAGATAGAGTTCCTGGTGCTCAAAGGTGTTGTCGGCTGTGGTATTGCTGATGAGCGTGCGAGCCTCATCGATGTTTTCCGTAGTACGCATACTCGCCTTGTGGTTGAGGAATGTGTTGTGAGCTATCTTGAAGAGCCATGAACGGAACTTCCCCTGTTCCTGATAACCAGCCGACGAGAGGTAGGCCTTGACCAGCGCATCTTGCGCCAGGTCATCGGCATCGCTCTTGTTGCCGCAACAGAGGGCGAGCAAGAAACCTCTGAGAGACTCCTGCTCGCGCTCTACTTGCGTTATGAAATCTTCACGTGTCACGGGTTATGCCTGTGTGGTCATTTTCTTTTCCTCTGCCGCAATCTCCTTGGCTAACATCTTCTTGCCAACAGCGTAGGTGACGAGGAAGGCGATGCCTACGGCAAGGATGCTACCTCCCAACCAGTATTGCATGGCATGGTCCTTTGCTGAACCTATGCCTTTGATGTCGAGGTAGAGACCGACGGCAATACAACTTAAACCTACAAGCGAGATGATTCCTCCCCAGAGTAGTTTGCTGAGCAGTTTTTCTTTCAGCAGCTTCTTTTGCGGTGCCATCTTCTTGAGCAAATCCTCAACGTCCGTCTCTGCGTTCTTCTCAATGGCGGCCAATACAATCTGTGTGCGTTGGTTCGTCTCGTTGATTCTTTTACGGTTATTCAGCCACACGATCAAAATGGGGAGGGCAATAACACCGGAGAGAAAAAAGATCTTAACGATCATTTCTGTTACATAAATACTCATAATCTTATTATTTAAAGGGTTAAACTTTTGTATTCTTGAACCGATTGATTCTATCGAGTTCCGTCGCGATTCGGCCATTTTAAGCAAGCTTAACGGCTCTCATTGCTTCGTCACTTCATTGATATAACAGTTCAAGAACGCAAAAGGTGACGCCAAGAAGAAAAAAATTATGGCTTTATGTTCATCTCGCCGACTCCTTTGGCGGTGGCGGGGATGGAGCGGATGCTGCCGTCAGCGTTGTAGTACAGCGGTTCGGCAATGATGCTGCGGCTGTAGCTGCCACCAGCGGGAAGACCGCCGTTGTGGGAGAAGAAGAGCCACTGGTTGCGGAACTTCACGATGGCGGGATGCGTGGTATTGGAGTTTCCTGCAATCTCGCTGATGACTCCCATCGGTGTGTAGGGACCTTCAATCTTGTCTGCCACGGCGTAGGCAATCTTCTCGGGCCACTCCGAGGCGTAGGTCAGATAGTACTTTCCGTTGTATTTGTGCATCCAAGGGCCTTCGGTGAAGTTGGGAACGTCGATGCGATGTACAGGACCGTCAATCTCAATCATATTGTCTTTCAGCTTAGCATAGTAGCACTCGCGGTTGCCCCATATAAGATAAGGTGTACCGTCATCGTCGATGAGGACGGTCGGGTCGATGCACGCCCAGCTATGTTTGGAGTCAAAGCAGTCCTCATTGGTCAGCAGCGGCTTTCCTAAAGCGTCTTTGTAGGGACCAGTAATCTTGTCGCTCACGGCAACGCCGATGCCGCACCAGTTGGTGGAGACATACCAGTAGTACTTGCCGTTGTGCTTGACAGCCTGTCCTGCGTATGCCTGCTTGCTCTTTGCCCAGGCAAAGTCGTCGATGCGCAGGGGCGAGGGGTGTTCCGTCCAGTGTTTCATGTCGGTGGTGGAGTAGAGCAGCCAGTCTTTCATGACATAATCTCGTTGGTTGCCCTCGGCATCGTGTCCGGCAAAGAGCCAGAGCGTATCGTTCTCCACGAGCACAGCGGGGTCGGCAGTATGCTTGTCGCGAATGATGGGATTGCCATTGCTCTCGAAATCATGTGTCAGCACGTAGCCCCACTTCTGCTGTAAGCGCTCCAGTTCCTCCTTGGTTACGGAGATAACCGAACCGTGCCGGGGGAAGAAATCCTTGCGGAACGACTGCGGCTCCTTTGTCCATGTCATGAGGTCTTTTGATGTCTGAAACTCATAGCGGCCAGAGCCGTAGAGGTCGTACATCAAAACAAATTGACTATTTGACGATTGACGATTGACGATTTGTCCTCCGGCGTCCTGCGGGTTCAATTCAAATACGCTGCTTCCCTCTACATGTGTCCGTGTGCCGGCGTATGCGTCGAGATATTTGAAGTCTTCCTTCCACGGACCTTTCAGGCTCTTCGACGTGGCTTGCTGGATGCCGTTCTTGACTTCCTTGCCGTTCTCGTCCTTGGTGTTGCCTTTATAAAATAGGTGGTAGAGACCGTCCTCGTAAATGATGTCGTTGTCGATACTTCCGTACTTGGCAGAGAAGAGCACCTTCGGTTCGCTCTCGAAGCCAGTGAAGTCTTGGTTAGCATAGGCATAGTAGGTGATGAGTGTCTTGCGGTCGCTACGCTGCAGGGTGAAGTAGATCATGTACTTCTTGGCCTTGTGGTCGTAGATGGTTTGCGGTGCCCACACCCAGTAGGCATCGCCGAAGTGCTCGGCGTAGTCCTTGGCAAGGACAATCTTGGCGTGTGTCCAGTGTACGAGGTCGCGTGACTTCAGTAGCACGATGCCGGGATTGGCACCCCAGCCCTGATTGGGGTCGAAGGTGTGCATGTCGGTTGCCACGATGTAGTAGCAGCCGTCCTCGCCGCGCAGGATGTGCGGGTCGCGGATGCCACCGCTCTGGCTGATGCTGTCGCTGGCAATGATGGGCCGGTTGCCGTTCAGGGCGTACCAGTTTTGTGCGTCCTCGCTCACGGCGAAGCGCAACTGCTCTTGCAGATTCTTGTCGCCACTTCCTTCAAAGTAGGCGAACAGATAGCCGGAGAAGACCGGTTCAACTTGTTTCTTCTGTTTAGCTGCCTGTACAACAACTGTCAGGCAGAGCATCAGCATGATGCTAAAAAGTCTGTTCATTGTTCTTATGAGATAGGCAGGTTGAGAGTAAGCTCTACGGGACAGTGGTCGGAACCGAATATCTCGGTGTGGATGGCAGCGTCTTGAACAGCCTCCCTCAGACGATTGGATACAAGGAAGTAATCGATGCGCCAACCTGCGTTCTTGGCTCTTGCCTGAAAGCGGTACGACCACCAGGAGTAGGTGATCTGCTCGGGGTAGAGTGAACGGAAGGTATCGGTGAAGCCGCTGTCGAGGAGTGTTGTGAACTTGGCACGTTCCTCGTCCGTGAAGCCTGCGTTGTGTCGGTTGGTAGAAGGGTTCTTGAGGTCGATCTCATTGTGTGCCACGTTCATGTCGCCACAGACAATGACGGGCTTCTGTGCATCGAGTTTCAACAGGTAGTTGCGGAAGTCCTCTTCCCATTGCATGCGGTATTCGAGTCGCCGGAGCCCGTCTTGAGAATTGGGGGTGTAAACGGTGACAAGGAAGAACTGCTCCATCTCGAGTGTGATGACACGCCCCTCATGGTCGTGCTCGTCAATCCCCAAACCATAGGTCACGCTGAGTGGCTGATGGCGGGTATAGATGGCAGTACCGGAGTAGCCTTTCTTGTCAGCGTAGTTCCAGTAGGACTCGTAGCCCGGAAACTGCAGGTCGAGCTGTCCCGCCTGCATTTTTGTTTCCTGCAAACAGAAGAAGTCGGCATCCAGCAGCCCAAAGCTCTCTGCAAATCCTTTCCCCGTACAGGCACGCAGTCCGTTGACGTTCCAAGAAATGAATCTCATAGGTTGGAAAATGTATGGTGTGAGATACGTGAACCGTCGAAATAGAAGGTTGTACGAAGGGTGCTGTTGTACTGCAACTCATCGTCGAAGAAAACGCCTCCTACAGTGAACTCAAGATGGATGGACCTGTTACTGCGATTGAAGAGCCCCGGTGAATCAATGCCGGAATAGAAAGCAAAGGTAACCTTACGATTGGTGTCATCGAGGATGAGGTTCTCCTTGATGATGGACTCTGGGAAGAGGTAGAAATAGCTCACCGACTTCTGGCTGTCGTACCATCCTCCGAATTTAATGGGCATCCACAGTTCACGTGTGGCATCGGTGTTATAGAGTATCTGTCGGAGTGTCTTGTTGGAAGTTGCCTGCTCGAGGAGTGCGTCAGGGAAATTCTGTATTTTGATGAGCGAGTCGATCTCGCACTGCAAGTAGTGCTTTGTGGTGTCGCGTGAGGTGTAGAGAACACCCGTGTAGGTGCCTTGCATTTCATTGAATACTCTTTGCACTTCGTCGTTTGACATCTCGTTACCGTCAGCGGCATCTTTGCAGGATGTGAAAAAGAGTGCTGCTGCGCAGCAAAGCATGGTTGCCAATAATGATAGTTTCTTCATATTGTTTTTGTTTTTATTTTGTTTTACTTTTTTCTTTTATCTCTCCCGTCGGAGCAGGTTCATGAACTCTTCGCGTGTCTTGGCTTGATTGAAGGCTCCGCTGAAATCGCTCGTTGTGGTAATTGCATTCTGCTTTTCTACACCGCGCATCTGCATACACATGTGCTTCGCCTCAATGACGACCATGACCCCCAGCGGTTTCAGTGTCTCCTGGATGCAGTCCTTGATTTGCTGCGTCAGTCTCTCTTGTACTTGCAAACGGTGGCTGTAGATGTCAACCACGCGGGCAATCTTTGAAAGTCCCGTGATGTATCCGTTGGGGATATATGCTACATGCGCCTTTCCGTAGAAGGGGAGCATGTGGTGTTCGCAGAGGGAGAACACATCGATGTCCTTGACGATGACCATCTGGTTGTATTTCTCCTCGAACAGTGCGTCGGTGAGTACCTTGTGCGGGTCTTGTGTGTAGCCTCGTGTGAGAACCTGCATGGCTTTCGCTACTCGCATGGGGGTCTTTTCAAGTCCCTCGCGAGTAGGATCCTCGCCTAACAAGGTGATTACTTCTTTATAGTGAGCCGCGAGTTCTTCGACTCCCTCGCGGACATATATTTCTGTTTCTATCATTGCTGAACAGTTATTTTTCCTTTCAGAATGGTTGCTTGTGTGAAACCAGCCTTCTTCATGTTTTGAAGCATCTCCTGTGCTTCTTCGTATGATTGAAAGTTGCCTACCCGACATGTCCAGTGCGGGTTGTAGAAGTGAACATATACGGGCTGGCTGGGGAATCTCATCTTGATGTTGTTCCCCGTTTGTTGTGCTTTGAGCTTATCATCGCGCGTGTTTCCTCCATAGAAAGCCTGGATCCGGTAGCCCGTGACCTTGACTCCCTGTCGGAGTACTTTGTGGCTGGTATCGACGGTTGAAGGATCGACATTCTCCTCGGGTGTGAGTGTCTGATGGCGTTTCTCAGGCGTTGTCTTGGATGTTGTGTTTGGTGTGACAGTCGGTTTACTGGTGGCCTCGTTTTCGATAGAATTTCCATTTACCAGTTGGTCAATCTCCTTGCTTTCGGTGACGGTCACGGTTCCTTGTCCCGGCTGCTGTTGTTGCAGGTGGTCAAGGTAAGTCTGTGCGTTGCTGTTGAGAGCAGCGCACAGACCGAACAATGCTATGATGATTTTTCTCATCTCTTTGGGTTTTAAGAGTGGGAGCATTTCCCACTCGTTCTGAACGTAGGGTTTATTTCCAAGCGTCGATGATGCCCTTGAAGTCGGCAGCCTTCAGTGAGGCTCCGCCAATCAGTCCACCATCGATGTCGGGCTTAGCAAACAGCTCGGGAGCGTTGCTGGCCTTGCAGCTTCCGCCATAGAGGATGCTGGTCTCGTCGGCAACGGCAGCACCATACTTCTCGGCAACGATGCTGCGGATGTAGGCATGAATCTCTTCGGCCTGCTCTGCAGTGGCAGTCTTGCCAGTACCGATGGCCCAGATGGGCTCGTAGGCGATGATGATGTTCTTGAATTCCTCTTCTGTCAGGTTGAACACGCTTCCTTCGAGTTCAGCCTTCACAACCTCGTTCTGCTTCTCAGCCTCACGCTCTGCGAGTGTCTCGCCGATGCAGAAGATCACCTTCAGCCCGTTCTTCAGGGCGAGGAGCACTTTCTCCTTCAGAATCTCGGGAGTCTCGTTGTAATACTCGCGACGCTCTGAGTGACCGAGGATCACATATTTGGCACCAGTTGACTTCACCATCTCAGCACTTACCTCACCGGTGAAGGCACCCTTTTCCTTGTCGGCGCAGTTCTCGGCACCCAGTCCGATCACATCCTGATTGAGGAACTGTGCTACGGAAGCAAGGTGGATGAACGGTGTGCAGATGACAACGTCGCAGTTGGGCTTCTCAGCGTTCAGAGTGTCGTTGAGCTCTTTGGCGAGAGCGATACCGTCTTGCAGGTTCATGTTCATTTTCCAGTTACCTGCTACAATTTTCTTTCTCATTTTCTCTTTTCTTGTTTTGTTAATAATATGTATGTAATCTACTTTTGCAAATCTTCTATGGACGGAAGTCTGTTGTGACTCCATTTGCCTTTGACCACTCCGTTTTTCAGCAACAGCAGTCCGGGGTTGCTGCGGATGATGGTTTTCAGCGTTGTGGCATCGGTGGTGCAGAATGGGTATTCGGCTCCCGTCATGTCAATCCATCGTTGAATGGCCTTGCTCCCACTTGCTGTAAGACAATACATCGGCCATCCGGCTTCGTGGGCATATTCATAAATCAAGTCAATCTGTCCGAAGTTGCTGTCATCGGCCTTTTCCAAGTAGGGTGCGATGAGCAGCAGGACAGGTTTCTTGTGGCAGAGCACCTCCTCTGTTATATCCTCGCCTGTCTCATTCAGAACGATGGAGAAGTCGTGAATCGGTGGAACGTATCCTTGGCTTACCTGAACCGTGCGGGCATCCACGAACTCCCAAGTTGAGTCGGGATAGTTGTCGAGTGTGAACTCTCGCTCTTCTCCGTCTTTCCTGAGTATGAACGTTGTTTCGAACTTGGGCTTCTCAGCCTCTGGCGGAATTTCCATTCCTTGGCGTAAGTCGGCCCCAACATGGTAGGGACGGAAGTCGAATGGCGGCAGGTCATAGAGACTATAAAGACTCTGTCCGATAATCAGGATGATGGTGGCATTTACGATCATCCATTGTGCCCGTCTGAGGAAGAGCATGTGCATCTTGGAGTACCACCGGCAAACCACGATTGCACAGAGCGTAAGCACCACGTTCTTCAGCAGGGTCTGCCCATTGGAGAGCTTGAGTGCGTCACCGAAACATCCGCAGTCTTCTATCGGATTAACCACATAGAGCCATATCGTTATTGGCGTTGCGATGAGCATGAAGGCAAGTGTTACTTTGGCTACACCTCTTCTGTGGATAGCAGTGAGCAGGAAAACACCTAAGGCGAATTCGACTCCTGCCAAGACCACCGATGTCGAAAGTGTCAGCCAGTCGGGTACCACGCCTGGTAGCCCCAATGCCTCCAAATAGTCTTGTATCTTATATTGCGTTCCGAGTGGGTCAACAGCTTTCACATATCCCGAGAAGATAAACGTGACAGCAAGAATCAACCTCGCAAGGTTTACGCCGATTTTCAATAATCTCTCTTTCACCTCTTACCTCTTACTTCTTACCTCTTACTTCTTACTTCAGCTTTATTGCTCCGAAGACGGCATAGTTGATGATGTCCATGTAGTTGGAGTCAATACCTTCGCTGACGAGCGTTTCGCCGGCCAGGTCTTCAATCTCCTTGATACGCTGAAGTTTGGTGAGGATGAAATCTGTGTATGAGCTCACTCTCATGTGCCGCCAGGCCTCGTCATAGTCATGGTTCTTCCGTAGCATCAGCTCCAATGCTTCTTTGGCATGAGCATCGTAGAGTTGCATGGCTTGTGCCGGAGTAACGTCCACCTCGTCAACAAATCCTTTTTCAATCTGGATAAGCCCAACGATTCCGTAGTTGATGAGTGCAATGAACTCTGGTCGTATGCCTTCTCCTACGAGCGACTCTTTCTTGATCTCGAGTGAACGTATGCGTTTGGCTTTGATATATAATTGATCGGTCAGTGACGCGGGGCGCAAGATGCGCCATGAAGCACCGTAATCGTGCAGCTTCTGTCTGAACAGTGAGCGGCACTCTTCCATCACGTCCTTGAATTGTTGTTCTGTATTTTCCTGTGCCATATTTATTTTTGTCGATGCCGTATCATTTTGACCACACCACAGAGTGCTTCGTAGCGTGCTTTCAGAGAATCGCATTTCACTCCGAGCATGTTCTTCTTGTAGATGTCGGTTTCTGTTTCTTTCAAGCTCTCTGTTGCCAAGAAAGCCGAATCGGTCTTCGCAATGTCTTCCTGTGCCATTTGCAAAGAAGCGCTATCCCATATTTCCAGGGCACGTTTACGTGCTTCAACCGCTTTTGGATAGCGTTGCCGAAGTGATTCAATGGAGTCCAAAGCCTGCTTGAACTGTTTGTTGGAATAGAGTTGCTCGATTTCTGCCATCAGTTCATTTGCTTGCTTGTCAGCATTCGATGAACAGGCCATGAGCAACATTACAGCCAGTTGTATGAGCATCAATTTTTTCATATCGATGCAAAAGTAATAAAAAAATGTAAATTAAGGGGTGTTCTTTCAATATTTACCCGACTCATTTAAATTATTTAACTCCCTTTGTATATAATTACAGCGTGTTCTTTCCTATCTGTCTGTTTCGAAAAGATTCTTTCGGTATCATAGAAAAATGCACTCCACAGCCCATAACAGTATGCGGCATGTGGAATGCATAAAGGGAGCAATAGGCGGTTGTCACGCCTATCATAAATACAGAAATGTTGATTACATCAGGATGATACCGCCCATGGGTTGGATGGTGACTTTGGCCTCACCTTTCTTGTTCACCTTCAGTTCCTTCAGAATGGAATTGGGAATGATTTCTCCCGGCTTCTTGGCTTCGTCGGTATAGTACTTCACGGTCTGTCCGGCGAACATGGGAAGTTGTAAGGTGAGCGTGATGGGCTCGTCGGTGCCGTTGATGCCGCCTACGTACCATTGGTCACCGGTGCGACGAGCGATGACAGCATAGCGTGTGGGATAGCCGTCAATGAAGCAGGTCTCGTCCCATGTGGTGGGTACTTGACGGAGGAAGTCAAGCTCGAATTGTGGCAAGTCGGTGAGGTTGTTGGGACACATGGCAACGCAGTTCACCGAGCATTGGTTGGTGATGGCGGTTGCCATCTCAAAGACATCACTGGTATAACGCGGGTGGCGACTCTTGTTGTCACGGCTCATGTGGTGGTTCATCAGCATGCCACCCCAGTCGAAGGAGCCCACGGCATTGCGTGAGAAGGGGTGCATCGTCATTTCGAAACCTTCTTTCTTGGCATGATAGTCGGTAAAATAGACATTCTCGGAAGCCAGTGCAGCCTCTGAGCCTGCGTAGTTGGGGTAGAGGCGCTCCCATCCGCGGGGTAGGGTACATCCATGGAAAATGACTTGTATGCCGTAGTCGTTGGCATCGCTCAGAATCTCCTCATAGAGACGCATGGTCTCCTGCTTGTCGCCGCCGAAGAAGTCCACCTTGATGGCCTTGACACCGATACGCTTCATCCATGCCATGTCTTGCTTGCGCTTGATACTGTTGCTCATCACACCGCGCGGTCCCTGGGGTGCATCGTTTTCTGCACCGTTGGAGTTGTACCAGAGCATCAGCGACACATTCTTTGAACGGGCATACTTGGCAAGCTCCTCCATGCGGTCGTAGCCAATCTGTGTATCCCAGAGTGCGTCAACCAGACAATATTCGTAGCCCATTGCTGCGGCGAGGTCGATGAACTGCACTTGATCATCATAGACCGTGGCATCGTCCTGCCAAATGATCCAACTCCAGGTGTAACGGCCGGGCTTGTAATCCTCGGTAGCCTTGTAAAGGGGTTCCAGCACGTCAAACTGCACGGTGGTTTCTACAATGGGCTTCAGTGAGTTGCCGACGGTGATGGTGCGCCATGGTGTGGCACCGGGCAGCATGATGGTTGCCGACGTGGAGCCGAAGCCGTTGTTCTCGCCAGCTTGTGGATAGGCAACGGTGTAGCCCTTGCCAGCCTCATAGTCGGAGAGTCGGGAACCGCAATAGTCGCTGGTTACACCAGTCTCAGAAATCTGTACCCAGATGTTCCCTGCACTCTTTGAAATTCCTGTTTCCTTGACTTCCTGTCTGAACAAGCATGGGAATGTGTAGCCCACGCCAAACTGTGACTTCGTGTTGACGGGCACGTCGGGCTTGTATTCTTCCTCGTAGGAAGGCTTCGTACGCTCCCATCCTGTCATAGGCGTGATTTGCGGGCAGATGAAGGAACGGGTCTCCTCGGGGAAGTTGAAAGAAGTAATCTCACTTTCAATGACAGCACATCTGGGATTGTCCTTGGGGCCTCTTCCTAACTGGTAGCGGAAGGCAATGTCATTGTTGGAAACGTAGAAGTCGATGGTCATGGGAACCTTCTTCGCAGTCTGTAGCTTCAGGGCAAGGGTGTTGGCCTCATAGTGAAACTGTGACTGCTTCGTGCGGGTCATCGTGTAGTCTTTCTTCGTAGTTCCCGTCTTGCTCTCCTGCAAGGTGAGTTCCTTGGTGAAGTCTCCCAAGTTGGTTCGTAGTCCCAGTGCTGAGCGTCCCAGCACTTGTTGTCCGTTGTAGGCAACGGTGTAGGAAGCCAATCCGTTTTCTACGGAAACAGTTACAGCTAACTTGCCGTCGGGCGAGGTAACGGTCTTGTCCTCAGCCCAAAGCATGGCTGGCGCAAGTAGTGCGCAGGCATAGATGATGAATTTTTTCATTTGTATAAGTCGGATAAGTTTTTAATGTCGGCAAATTGTTTCAGGAAGTCGGCATAGCCGCTGACCACAGCTTGGACGAACCGTTGTCCCTTCTCTGCGGTTGAAGCTGCGGGATTGCCGATGCCTGTATCGGTGGTGACGAGTGTCCAGTGGCGGGGAATCCACACCTTGCCTTTTGCCAGTGCGTCGATGGCGAATCCCTTGCTCTTGCCCTCACCAGCCTCTTCCAGGTGGATGAGCTCAGGGTGGTAGTGCATCATCACCGAGGTCTCAATCTCGTCGGCGTGGTCGCCCGGGTTGTCAAAGAACTCCTTGGCAGGAGCCATCTTGAACCATTCGCTGGAAGCGATGATGAAATCGGGATAATCCACGGCAAGGTCACGAATCATGTTCTTGAATCCGTTACCGCCATGTCCGTTGATGATGAGCAGCTTGCGCAGTCCCTGATGGTGCAGCGATGCAACGATGTCGGTTAGAATGGCTTTCTGCGTCTCGTAGCGGGAGTGGATGCAGAAAACAAGGTCTCGCTGTCCGGGGTTCTGTGAACCCATGTTGACAGGTGGTAACACCATGCAGCGCACCTGATACTGGTTGAGTGCTGCCTGAGCCGCATCTACCGCCACGTCGTGCGAAAGGATGCAGTCGGTCATGTAGGGCAGGTGCAAGTTGTGGGGTTCAGTGGCTCCCCAAGGAAGGATTGCCATGTCGTAATGCAGGTTGCGGGTCACGCCATAGGCAGACACGCTCAAGTCTAATTCTCTAATCATAAATCCAAGGAATATAATCTTTTGTGACTTTAATCTTGAAGGTACTCGTGGGAAGGCCGGCTTTGTTCACGAGGTTGGCACGTGTGAAGGGTTGCCATGCGTAGCGTACCTCGATGGGGTCTTCAACCTCTGGACAGGTGAGGATGACCATTCTCTCCTCTACGCGGGCTTCCGCAGGATGAAAGACTCCGTCGGGACCTGCCACCTCAAATCCGATGATGCGGTCTCCCGATGAGGCATGCATACCTATATTATCGTCATAGATTCCAGAGAACCCGATGGTAAGCTTGCCATCAATGATGGCTGCTCCTATTGGCTTGGGTCCCTGACTGATGATGCGTTTGCCATAGCTATATCGAAGTGCCTGCCATGCGAGCCGTTCACCTATGGGACGCTTGTTGCGATAGTGAACATCAAGCGAGTCACCGCAGTCGTGGCTCACCACCATATAGGAATGAGGACCAATCAGTCGTCGCTGACTGTCGCGGAAGGCCGGCCACGACGGGCGGTTCAGTCCAGAGAGCTGTACATAGTAGAAAGCAGGAGATCCCTCAAAGTAGTTGCGCCAGCTTTTATGCAGCAACCTAAAGAGCCGCTCATGCAGTTCGATATTGTTGGCATTCGACTCGCCCTGATACCATGCCACGGCTTTTATCTGGTAGTGATCGAGTGGCAGGATGCCAGCCTCGAACATGTAGGCGGGTTCATAGGGATGGCGTTGCAGCTTGGTGTTGGGAGCCTTTGCGATGTTCTTCAGTGCTCTGCCTCGTGCCCAGGCTTGTCCGTAGTCGGCATGATACCAGTCGTAAAGAATATTGGGGAACTCCCATTCCAGCGTGTGGCGGTCTATCCACGACTCTGTCGTCGTGCCGCCGACGGCGTTGCAGATGATGCCAATGGGGATGCGCAGGCTGTCAGCGAGCACACGTCCGAGGTGTACGGCAATGGCAGAGAACCTGCCAACGTTTTCTGGTGTGCAGGCTTGCCAGCGTGGCTGATGGAGCAGACGCAAATGGTTCACCGAGTCAAGTGTTGCCTCGGACCATTCCACATGATCGGTGGGGTAGAGGGTGGAAAGGTCGCAATAGGCAAGATGACTGGGTAGCGAGGCGAAAAGTTTCTTGTCCTCTTGTGCGGTGGTCGTGTTGTTGAGTGTAAACTCCATGTTCGACTGTCCGGAGCAGAGCCACACCTCGCCCACGTAAACGCTGTCGAAAGCAATCTCGTGGAAGGGTGGGAGACCCAAGCGTGCCTTGCCGCGTTTGGGTTTGACACCTGTTGAGAACGTGAGACGATAGGGACCGCCTGCTTCCATCTCGGGGAAGGTGACGCTCCATTGTCCTTGCTCGTTGGCATTGGTGGCAATGGTGCTGTCGTTGAAGGTCACCCGGATTTCACTTCCTGCATGACAAGTTCCATGGAACTCAATGGGGCGCTGGCGTTGCACGACCATGCCGTTGCCGTACATGGCAGAAGGCTTCATTTCACCATAGTCACCTGTCAACGCGCCATAGACCGTCCGAGCGATGATGCCGGCTCCCTCTACATTGGGGTGAAGGGCATCGGGGAATAGTTCGGGGTGATTGTAGAGCGGGGTGTTCAGATCAATGAGGCCGACATTGTATGTGGCAACCTTGTGGATTTCTTTCTGGATAGCTGCATGCCAGTCGCGTGTGCCGCTCTGGAAGCGGGGATGGCTGTGGAAGATGGGTGTCATCAGGCAGACCCATATTCGTGCGTTGGGATTGGCGGTGCGGAATGAATCGACAAGTGCGCGGTAGTCGCCGATGAACTCATCAGCATGGTCGGGCCAGTTGCGCGGGTCGGTGTCATTCAACCCGAGGTGGATAACCACGAGGTCGGCCTTGAAGTCAAGCGCCTGTCGGAACTCCGGTTCCTTGATATAAGGACGATGTCCGTGGCTCAGGAGTGTGGCTCCCGAGTGTCCGAAGTTGCGCACCTCGTATTTATCGCCAAGGAGTTGCTGTAGTTGGGTGGGGTACGACTGTGTGGCAGGATCTTGCAACCCATAACCATAAGTGACGCTGTTGCCTACGCATGCGACACGGATGATGCTGGCGGGTGCCTGCTTCTTACCCTTAGCTGATAGCGACATCAGTGGGAGTAGGGCGAGGAGCAGTAGGTAAAGATATCTTCTCATCGGTGGTGGTGTCATATAAAAGTCCCTCCTCCGCAGAAGAGGGACTTGGGTTTTTAGAATTGTTTTTGAAGTTTTACGCCAGAGAGACTTAGAGCGGCTTGTATTCCACGAATGCTTCCATGGCTTCGTAGCAGGCCAGTCCAAGATTGTCGTATAGCTCGGCTGTTCCGCGGTTGCGGTCTTCGGCACGCTGCCAGAAAAGTCGCTCGTCGTTGCCGAGGAAAGGAGCACTCTCCATCTGGCTCTGATGCTTGAGGATGGAGTTTCGCTTGGCGCGCAGCTCCTCGGGGCTCATGGGGACACACATCTCGATGTTCTCGATTTCCCATTCAGCCCATGCACCGCGGTACATCCAGATGCGGCAGTCGTCGAGCCACTTCGCTTTGGCCTTCTTCTCTTCGTCGATGGCGGCGAGGACGGCATCGGTACACTTGCGGTGTGTGCCGTGCGGGTCGGCAAGGTCGCCAGCTACGTAGATCTGATGAGGCTTCACCTTGCTGATGAGCTCTCTGACGATGACGACATCGGGCTCACCCATAGGCAGCTTCTCAATCTTTCCGCTCTCATAGAACGGGAGGTCGAGGAAGTGTACGCGCTCCAGCGGGATGTGATTGAAGGTGCAGGCTGTGCGAGCCTCGCCACGACGAATCAGTCCCTTGATGGTCAGGATGTCGCGGTTGTCCATGTCGCCGTCTTTCTTGGCAGCAAGGAACTCCTTGATTTCCTTGTACTTGTTGTTGATGACCTCGTCTTTGGACTCTCCGAAGAGCTGGTTGAAACCGTTGATGAAGTGCATGAAGCGTGTTACCTCTTCATCGCCTACGGCAATGTTGCCGGATGTCTCGTAAGCAACGTGAACCTCATGTCCCTGTGATACCAAGCGTTGGATGGTTCCGCCCATCGAGATGACATCGTCGTCGGGGTGGGGTGAGAACACGATGACACGCTTGGGGAACGGCTTCGCACGCTCTGGACGATAGGTGTCGTCGGAGTCGGGCTTGCCACCAGGCCAGCCGGTGATGGTGTGCTGCAGGTCGTTGAAGATCTTGATGTTGGCATTGTAGGCAGAGCCGTACAAGGCGAGCAGCTCAGAAAGACCGTTCTCATTGTAGTCCTTGTTGGTAAGCTTCAAGATAGGCTTGCCCGTCTTCTGGCAGAGCCATACAAGGGCAGAGCGTGTGAGCTTGTCGGTCCACTTCAACGAAGTGACGAGCCACGGGTGAACGATACGTGTCAGACGGCCGGCAGCGGCGAGGTCGATGACCACGTGAACGTCGTTGTGAGTCTGCAGGAACGATGCCGGGATGTTATCGGTGATAGCTCCCTCAACGGTCTTCTGGATGATGTCGGCTTTCTCCTCACCCCATGCCGTGATGAAAATCTTACGTGCGGAGAGGATGGTGGCGATACCCATAGTGACAGCGCAAGGCGGAACAGGCTCGTTGGTGCCGAAGCTCATGCTCGACTCCTCGCGTGATGTGGCGTCAATCAGCATCAGACGTGACGTTGAATTGATGCCCGATCCGGGTTCGTTGATAGCGATGTTTCCGATACGTCCAATTCCCAACAGCATCAGGTCGAGACCTCCAAAGGTCTTGATGCGCTGCTCGTAGAGCTGGCAGTACTGCTGGACATTGTCCTGCGGGATGCTTCCATCGGGTGAGAAGATGTTCTGCGGGTCGATGTCAATGTGGTTGAGGAAACGCTCACGCAGTTGTCCGAGGGCACTGTGCTGTGCGTTCTTGGCCAGAGGGAAGTACTCATAGGCATTGAATACAACCACATTGCTGAAGCTGAGTCCCTGCTCCTTGTGACGGCGAATCAGTTCGTCGTACACAGGGGTGAGAGAGTTACCCGTTCCCAGTCCCATGATGCAGAACCGGCCTTCGCGTTGGCGTTGCTTGATCTCGGTCTCGATGGTGTCGGCAATGGCTTGCGCACCTTCTTCAATCTTGGCGTAGATGTCGGTCAGTATCTTCTCCTGACGGGTGATTTCTGAGCGATCTACGGCAGTCTTAGGTTTGTAGAATTCTTCGGGTACTTTGTTCAATACCACTTGTGAACTTAGATTTAGGCGCATAATATTTGTCTTTAAAGGTTTCCTCTTTCAATGTCTTTGAAATACTTGTAGGTGCCGACTTTCAGTTCATCGGTGGCAGCCTCATCGCAGACGATGATGCCGTGGCGGTGGGTCTGCAGGGCGCTGATGGTCCACATCTGTGTAACAGGTCCTTCGACAGCTGCTTGCAGGGCGCGTGCCTTGTTGTGGCCGTTGACCAGAATCATCACCTCGCGGGCATCGAGTACGGTGCCTACGCCTACGGTTAGAGCCGTTGTGGGAACCTTCTTCACGTCGCCGTCGAAGAAGCGGGAGTTGGCGATGATGGTGTCAGTGGTCAGTGTCTTCACGCGTGTACGGCTTGCCAACGAAGAGCAGGGCTCGTTGAAGGCGATGTGTCCATCAGGACCGATACCGCCGAGGAAGAGATCGATGCCGCCAGCCTCACGAATCATTTCCTCATAGTGTGCGCACTCGGCTTCCAGGTCGGGGGCGTTGCCATTGAGGATGTGGATGTTCTCCTTCGGGCAGTCGATGTGGTCGAAGAGGTTGCGTGCCATGAACGAATGGTAGCTCTCGGGGTGCTCCTCGGGCAGTCCTACATACTCATCCATGTTGAAGGTCAGCACGTTCTTGAACGAAACGCGTCCTGCCTTACAAGCCTTGACCAGCTCTGCGTACATTCCTTCGGGCGAAGATCCTGTGGGCAGACCCAGTACGAACTTGCGGTCGGGAGTGGGATTAAACTCGTTGATTCTTTTGATTACATGCTCCGCAGCCCATTTTGACAGACTCGCGTAGTCGGGTTCGATGATTACTCTCATGTTTTAGATGTTTTTGGGTTTAATAAATGAATATTGCAAAGTTACGAATTAATCCCTAATCGCACAAATTTTCTTTAGAAAATCTCATCGGGGCAATAAAATTTCCTGACAAGGGACATGTTCCTGTGGCTGACGTTCCATATCTATGAGATGTTCGTTTGGGGTCTTTTAGGAGGTCAACACAGGGATGTTAGGGTGACAGAAGATACTTCTGTAAAGAAGTGTTTTTAAGATAGTTTGCTTTACTATAACCGTTGTTTTATAAAACTCTGGTTATCAGTTATGTATAGTTGTTGATGTAAATACAAAAATGAGCATCTTGCTCACGCAAAATGCTCATTGCTTTCCTTTTGAGTTTTAGTAGTTTGTGATTATGTAGATGGTTCTTGAAAAATAGTTGTTTGTTTTATCCGTTGCAAAGATATTGAAAAACTTGATGAGTGTCAAATGTCCCATCAATAATTACGCAAAAAGTTACGAAAACGTTTACGGAATCATCGATAGAAGCGGATGTGCAAAGGTGTGGCTCATGGCTTTTGGGGAAGAAAAGAAGATCTTTGTTTTGCGCATTTCTTCTTTTTTCGTAACTTTGCACCTTATTATTAATATTAATAGAGTTTTGCTTAGCAAATATAAAAGACAACTGAATGAAAGAATTCGTAATATCCGAAGCTAAAGCCGAGACTGCGGTTCTCGTTGGACTGATTACCCGTGAGCAGGATGAGGCCAAGACCAAGGAATACCTTGACGAGCTGGAGTTCCTGGCTGATACTGCGGGAGCCGTCACCGTGAAGCGTTTTACTCAGAAGGTGGCAGGTCCGAGCCAGGTGACTTATGTGGGCAAAGGTAAGCTGGAGGAGATTCGTGAATACATCAAGAAATGTCAGGATGCTCACGACGAAGCACTTGAGCGGTTACAGCTGTATCCTGCCTCTGAAGAGGAGGAACAGCAGATTCCCCAGCCTGTGGGAATGGTTATCTTCGATGACGAGCTCTCGGCCAAGCAACTTCGCAATATAGAGCAGGAACTCAAGGTGAAGATTCTCGACCGTACCAGTCTGATTCTCGACATCTTTGCTATGCGTGCCCAGACTGCCAATGCCAAGACACAAGTGGAGCTGGCACAATATCGCTATATGCTGCCTCGTCTGCAGCGTCTATGGACTCACTTGGAAAGACAGGGCGGTGGCTCGGGCTCGGGTGGTGGAAAGGGAAGCGTAGGTTTGCGCGGACCTGGTGAGACCCAGTTAGAGATGGACCGTCGTATCATTCTCTCGCGTATGTCGCTGTTGAAAGAGCGATTGGCAGAGATTGACAAACAGAAAACCACCCAGCGCAAGAACCGTGGCCGTCTCATTCGTGTGGCACTCGTCGGCTATACCAATGTGGGCAAGTCAACCATCATGAACATGCTCTCGAAGAGTGAGGTGTTTGCGGAGAACAAACTCTTCGCCACACTCGACACCACCGTGCGCAAGGTCGTTATTGACAACCTGCCCTTCCTGTTGGCAGATACCGTCGGCTTCATCCGCAAACTGCCCACCGACCTCGTTGACTCCTTTAAATCGACCCTCGACGAGACACGCGAGGCCGATTTGTTGCTGCACATTGTGGACATCTCGCACCCCGACTTCGAGGAACAGATCAAAGTGGTTGAGAAGACGCTCGCCGATCTTGGCTGTGCCGAGAAGCCCTCCATGATTGTCTTTAACAAAATCGACAACTACCGATGGGTGGAGAAGGCTGAGGATGACCTCACGCCCGCTACCAGGGAGAACGTGTCGCTCGAGGAGCTCAAGCGCACGTGGATGGCTAAGTTGCAAGAGAATTGTCTCTTCATCAGTGCATTGCACAAGCAGAACATCGAGGAGTTCCGCGAAACCGTCTATAAGAAGGTACGTGAGCTCCATGTGCAGAAATACCCCTACAATGACTTCCTCTATAATGACATCGTAGAAGAATAAGAAATAAAACATAAAACAAACAAATTAAAAACGAAACAAACATGTACGATTACAGAGCATTAACAGAAAATGAAATAACTGTTCTTGAGAACAACAGTTGCTGGGCAGAAGACTGGAACCGTGTGACAGTCGCTGAGAACTTCCGTCCGAATTACTTCCATCGCGTCATGTTCTATGGTGACATCCAGCTGGGAAACTTCGAGAAGCAGGTGGAGGTGAGCAAGGGATTTGTCAAGCATTCGGGTATCAACAATGCCACCCTGCGCAATGTTACTATCGGTGACAACTGCCTGATAGAGAATATCTCCGGCTACATCAATAACTACACGATTGGAAACGACTGCTATATTTCCAATGTGTGTACGATGGAGACCACAGAGGGAGCCACCTATGGTGAGGGCAATCTCATCTCGGTGCTTAACGAGGTGGGTGACGGAAACATCATCCTCTTCAAGGAAATCAACAGCCAGTTTGCTGACTTCATGGTGAAGCACTTCGGCAACCGTCCGCTGAAGGATGCCATCCGCCGGCTCATCAACGAGGAGATTGAGCGCACGCAGCCCGACCGCGGTTCTGTGGGAGACGGCGTGAAGATTGTCAATACCAAGGAAATCACCAATACCGTCATCTACGACGGCTGTGAGATTAGCGGTGCCTCGCGACTGAGCGACTGTACCATCAGCTCTTCTCCCACCAATACCGTCTATATCGGAACGGGTGTCATCTGCGAGAACTCCATCATCTCCGATGGATCGAGCATCATTAATTCCGTCAAGATGCAAGACTGCTTCGTAGGCGAGGCTTGTCAGATATCCAATGGCTTTACTGCCGCACAGAGCGTGTTCTTTGCCAATAGCTATATGTCAAACGGAGAGGCTTGCGCCGCATTCTGTGGCCCATTCAGTGCCTCACACCACAAAAGCTCACTGCTCATTGGCGGAAGATTCTCGTTCTACAATGCCGGTAGTGCCACTAACTTCTCCAATCATGCCTACAAGTTAGGGCCGATGCACTATGGAACACTCGAAAGAGGCTCGAAGACGGCAAGTGGTGCCTACCTCTTGATGCCAGCCCATATCGGAACCTTCAGCGTGCTGTTTGGCAAGCTGATGTATCATCCCGATACGCGCGACCTTCCTTTCTCTTACCTCATTGCCTATGGAGACACCATGTATCTGGTTCCCGGGCGCAACCTCACAACGTCAGGTCTCTATCGTGACATCCGCAAGTGGCCCAAACGCGACAAGCGTGCCAAGGACTCCCTGAAGAGTATTGTGAACTTCGACTGGCTCTCTCCCTTCTCAGTAGGTGAGATCCTGCGTGGAAAGAAAATCCTGGAGACCTTGCGTGATGCTTCGGGCGACAGTGTGTCAGAGTACAACTACCACGAATACGTCATCAAGAACTCCTCGCTCATGAAGGGAATCAAGTACTACGATATTGCCCTGCGAATCTATATGGGTGCCGTACTGAAGCGTCATGCGCTCGAGAAACCGCAGTCATTTACTGGCGTAGGCAACTGGACCGACCTTTCAGGACTGCTACTGCCTGAGAGTGAGGAGCAGCGACTCATCAACGACATCATCAGCGGAGAGGTGGAGACCGTTGCTGACGTACTCGATCGCTTCAAGGAAATCAATGAAAACTACTCTGAATATCGCTGGGCTTGGACCTACCGAATGATCTGTGAGTACTACGGAATTGAGGAGCTCACACCGCAGGCTGCTGAGCAGGTGAAAGCCGACTATATCACCGCTCGCCGTGCGTGGATTGCCGAGATTCGCAAGGATGCAGATAAAGAGTTCTCGCAAGGCGATATCGAGAGGGATGTCTATGAGGACTTCCTCGCACAGCTCGACCGTGAGGTGGACTTCGAGAACCAGAAGTTGTACATGTAAGAACACTAATAAGAAGGTAAGACAAGCGGAATGAAAATGATGAGAAAGATTGTCGTTGCGTTGCTCTTGTTGTCAGGCCTGACGGCATCTGCCAACGAATACAAGTTCGAGACGGTGAAAGGCGACGAGATGAAAACACGCATCTACACCCTCGATAACGGACTGAAGGTCTATCTGTCGGTCAACAGTGAGAAGCCACGCATTCAGACTTACATTGCCGTGCGTACAGGGTCGCGTAACGATCCTGCTGAGACAACGGGACTGGCCCACTATCTGGAACACCTCATGTTCAAAGGTACCAGCCATTTCGGAACAACCGATATGGCAAAGGAGGCTCCTCTTCTTGGGGACATCGAACAGCGCTATGAGCGTTATCGACAGCTCACAGACCCCGATGAGCGTCGTCAGGCATACCATGAGATAGACTCTGTCAGTCAGTTGGCAGCACAGTACTTCATTCCCAATGAGTACGACAAGCTCATGGCGGTCATCGGTGCTGAAGGTACCAATGCCTATACCTCGCATGACGTGACCTGCTACACCGAGAACATTCCCTCCAATGAGGTGGAGAATTGGGCAAGGATCCAGTCAGATCGTTTTCAGAACATGGTCATTCGTGGCTTTCATACCGAACTGGAGGCTGTCTATGAGGAGTACAATATCGGACTCTCCAGAGACATGAACAAACTCTATGACGCTATCTTTGCCAAGTTGTTCCCAGCTCATCCTTACGGTACACAGACCACCATCGGTACACAGGAGCATTTGAAGAATCCTTCGATTGTCAACATCAAGAACTACTTCCAGCACTACTATGTCCCCAATAACGTGGCCATCTGCATGGCGGGCGACTTCAATCCTGACGAGGTGATTGCCGTCATCGACAAATACTTCGGCCAGTGGAAGCCCTCTGTGGGTGTCGATGGAATTATCCGTCCGCTCCAGCAGCCGCAATTCCCCGCGCTAAAACCTATCACTTCTCCGCAGGATACAACCGTTGTCGGACAGGAGGCGGCCATGGTGTGGCTGGGATGGCGTGCCGAGAAAGCGGCCTCTTTCCAGAACGACACCCTCGACGTGATAGCAGACATGCTGTCAAACGGCCAGGCAGGACTGTTGGACCTCGATCTCAATCAGACAATGAAGGTGATGGAGGCGTATGGTGGAAGTGAGACGTTGGCTGACTATTCCCTCTTTATCTTGGGTGGAGTGCCCAAGCAGGAGCAGACGCTCAACGAAGTGAGGGAACTCTTGCTTGGTGAAATCGAGAAGCTGAAAAAGGGTGAGTTCTCTGATGACCTGTTGCCCAGCGTCATCAACAACAAGAAACTCGAACACTTCCGCTCTCTGGAAAGCAACTATCGACGTGCATCGGCTTTTGTTGATGCTTTCATCAATGGTGTGAAGTGGGAGGATCAGGTAGAGCGTATCCATCGTATGGAGCGCATGACCAAACGGCAGATCGTTGATTTCGCCAACCGTTTCTTTGCCGATAACTATGTCACCGTTTACAAGCAACAGGGTGTTGATTCCACGCAGAAGAAGATTGACAAGCCCGCTATCACACCGATTCCCACCAACCGTGACTTGGTGAGCGACTTCGTGCGTGAGGTGCAGAACACCCAGGTGGAGCCCATCCATCCGCGTTTCGTTGATTTCCAAAAGGATCTTACGGTGACAGAGACCAAGAAGAAACTCCCCTTGCTCTATAAGAAGAATGATGAGAACGGCCTCTTTACGCTGGCTTTCCGCTACGACTTCGGGACCGAGGCAGACAAGCGCTATGAGGTAGCAGCCGACTATCTGGAATATCTTGGCACGAAGAAGTTCGATGCCATCCAGCAGAAGCAGAAGTTCTATCAGTTGGCATGCAGCTACAGCGTCGATGTTGATGATGACCATATCACCATCACCTTGAGCGGACTGGACGAGAATATGGTGCCCGCCCTGCAGCGACTGGAGGATCAGTTGCGCAACGCACAGCCCGATCAGGATGCCTATGAGCAGATGGTGGAGCTGATTTTGAAAAATCGTTCTGACAGCAAGCAGGATCAGGGAAGCTGCTATAGCGCTCTCTGCTCCTATGGCATCTTTGGCGAGTACAACAGTACACGTAATGTGATGAACGAACAGCAGCTGCGGGAGACCAAGCCACAGGAGCTCATTTCCCTCATGAGACAGCTCTTCAACTACGAGCATACAGTCCTGTATTACGGTCCGCAGTCGCAGGAGTCTTTGGATGCCGTGCTGTCCAAGTACCATCAGGTGCCCGGCAAGCGAATGGCGGCAGTCGAAGGGAGACCTTATCTCAAGCAGACTGCTACGCAGAACGAAATATGGATTGCGCCTTATGATGCCAAGAACATCTATATGCGCATGTATCACAATGACGGATCTCAGTGGAATCCGGAGCGTGCGGCAGTACAGGCACTCTTCAATGAGTATTTCGGTTCCGGCATGAACGGCATCGTCTTCCAGGAACTGCGTGAGGCACGTGGTCTGGCCTACAATGCCGCAGCCTATTATCTGCGTCCCTCGGTGAAAGGTCGTTCCGAGAACTACTTCACCCATATCATCACGCAGAATGACAAGATGATGGACTGCGTGCGTGAGTTCCACCACATTCTTGACAGTCTGCCACAGAGCCAGGGAGCCTTCCAGATAGCCAAGGAGTCACTCACCAAGCAGCTCTCAACTTCCCGTACCACCAAGTTCGGGGTCTTCAACGCCTATCTGCAGGCCAAGAAGCTTGGCATTGACTATGACCTCAATCAGCGCATCTTCCAGGATCTGCCCTCGCTGCAGTTGCAAGACATTGTTGACTTTGAACAGCGACAGATGGCAGGGAAGTCCTATCGCTATCTGATTCTGGGTGATGAGCAGGAACTGAATCTCGAAGAATTGCAGAAGCTCACTTCCGCTCCCATCCGCCGAGTTTCCTTGGAGGAAGCCTTTGGCTATTAATCCCATAGGACTCATAGGCCCTATAAGACCCATAGGCCCCATAGGTCCCATAGGACTCATAGGACTCATAAGACTCATAGGACTCATAAGACCCAAATTAATTCACAAATAAATCAAGAATCTATGAAACCTGAATTTAAGTATGCTCCCATGTTCCAGATGGGAAAAGACACAACAGAGTATCGTCTGTTGACAACAGAAGGCGTAACCACCGCCGAGTTCGAAGGCAAGCAGATTGTCAAGGTATCGCCCGAGGCTCTCACCTTGTTGGCTCAGCAGGCATTCCATGACGTGGAGTTCATGCTGCGCCGTGAGCACAACCTGCAGGTGGCAGCTATCCTGAACGACCCCGAGGCCAGTGAGAATGACAAGTATGTAGCCTTGCAGTTCCTGCGTAATGCGGAGACGGCCTGTAAGGGTATCCTGCCTTTCTGTCAGGACACGGGTACGGCTATTATCCATGGTGAGAAGGGACAGCAGGTGTGGACAGGCTTCGAAGATGAAGAAGCTCTGTCACGTGGTGTCTATAACACCTTCACCGAGGACAATCTTCGCTATTCGCAGAACGCCCCGCTCAACATGTACGACGAGGTGAACACCCGCTGCAATCTTCCTGCCCAGATTGACATCGAGGCTACAGAAGGTGCAGAGTATCGTTTCGTGATGGTTGCCAAGGGTGGCGGCTCTGCCAATAAGACCTATTTCTACCCGATGACCAAAGCTACGATTCAGAACGAGGGAACGCTGCTTCCCTTCCTCGTGGAGAAGATGAAGAGTCTCGGAACCGCAGCTTGTCCACCTTACCACATCGCCTTTGTCATTGGTGGCACGTCGGCAGAGAAGAACCTGCTCACCGTGAAGCTCGCTTCCATTAAGTACTACGACTCTCTGCCCACCACGGGCGACGAGACGGGACGTGCCTTCCGCGACATCGACCTCGAGGAGAAGCTGTTGAAGGAAGCGCACCGCATCGGACTTGGTGCACAGTTTGGCGGTAAGCATCTGGCTCACGACATCCGTGTGATTCGTCTGCCGCGCCATGGTGCCTCTTGTCCCATCGGTATGGGTGTCAGCTGTTCCGCTGACCGTAACATCAAGGCAAAGATCAATGCACAGGGTGTTTGGCTTGAGAAGATGGATTCTAATCCTGCTGAGTTGATTCCTGCCGAGTATGCAAAGGCAGGAGAGGGACAGAATACCATTGAGATTGACCTCGACAAGGGTATCGACTCTGTCCGTCAGGAACTCACCAAGTATCCTGTCTCTACCCGTGTCAACCTGAAGGGAACCATCATTGTTGCCCGCGACATTGCCCATGCCAAGCTCAAGGCACGTCTTGATGCAGGCGAGGGACTGCCCCAGTACTTCAAGGATCATCCCGTACTCTATGCCGGACCTGCCAAGACTCCCGCTGGCTATCCCTGCGGCTCGATGGGACCGACCACGGCTAACCGTATGGATCCGTATGTTGATGAGTTCCAGAGCCATGGTGCCAGCCTCGTGATGATTGCCAAGGGCAACCGCTCTCAGGCTGTTACCGATGCCTGCAAGAAGCATGGCGGATTCTATCTGGGCTCTATTGGTGGTGTGGCAGCAGTGCTTTCACAGTCCAGCATCAAGAGCATCGAGTGCGTGGAATATCCCGAACTCGGCATGGAAGCCGTATGGAAGATTCGTGTGGAGGACTTCCCCGCCTTCATCCTTGTTGACGACAAGGGCAACGACTTCTTCCAGCAGCTGAAGCCGTGGACTCCCTGCGCCAAGTAATTGATACAAGATAACATTGTTGATGCCTTTGGAGGTTCCCCGTCTCGAGGGAGCTTCCAAAGGAAATCTATATTGTGAAAAGTAAAAAAGGTAAGATGAAAAATAATATTCTTTGCACACTCTGTGTTCTCTGTGCTTTCTTGACGGGCTGCAACGAGAAGAAAACCAATAACACCATCCCCGTCAACGGCGATAGTACTGCCGTGGTGGAAGAGACGATAGCCGATACCTTGCTGACGAAACAGTATAGCGGGGAACAGAATAATGCCATGGGTGACTATCGGGTCACGATGCAGTTCCCTGTAGCCAATGATGATAACGCTATTCTTGTGAACAGCATCCGTGAATGGATAAGTGAACAGATGGGTGGAAACTACGAGGGCAAGCTGGAGAACCCCGAGGACATGCTCGACTTTTACCTGAAGGACATCGTCAAGACGTTCAAGAATGAGTATGGAGCAGGAGAAACGGAAACACAGATGAACCTGATGGACCATCGGCGGATCACGAAGACCTATGAGAACAGTCGGCTCGTCACATGGCTGTTCCATGAGGAGAGCTACATGGGTGGTGCCCATGGTGGTGTGGTTAACTACGGACAGACTTTCCGCAAGAGCGATGGTCGTCGCATCGGCTGGGAAGTCTTTGTGAGCCCCTACGATGAGAACTTCCAGAAGATTCTCCGTCAGGGCCTCGTTGAATACTTCTCCGAGAATGGTGAGCGTATCAGCGAAGAGCAGCTTTCTGAGTATCTACAGGGAGAGGCTACGCAGTATTATATTCCTCTGCCGCAGTGCTTGCCCATCTTCCAGAAAGATGGTGTGTGCTTCCTTTACAACCAGTATGAGATTGCCGCCTATGCCGCTGGCATGCCCCAGTTCGTTGTTCCTTACAAAAAACTGAAGTCCCTGCTGAACGTCACCGGTCGGCAACTGGTTGAATCTATTTGAGCTTCTCCACATACTCCACAGGATCAACGTCCTGCTTGAGCACGTCGGCAATCTGTTGAGGTGTGAAATTGACTCGTCCCTTCATGAATTCAGGAATGTTGTAGCTCTTCATAAGCTGGCGGTGATAGTCGGGATCTTCCGTAGGAAGCTCGAAGGGCTTCGTTCCCTTGCCATTCTCCATGTGGGCGATGAACGGACGGGTATAGACTCCGTCGTCACGACGCGAGGAGAATATAATCCATTTGCCGTTGCTCGACCAGGTGTGATAGCTCTCCACATTGTCGCTATTACACTCTGTCAGCGGACGAATGGGGAACAGGCATGTCACAGACGACCACTGGCCATCATCTTTACCCATGGTGATGTCTTTAACTCCCTTAACTTCTCTAACTTCTTTAACTCCCTTAACTTCCTGCTCCCCCTGTAAATCCATCAGCCACAAGTCTGCATCGCGGTGCCAAATGTGGAAGCAGCCCCAGCCACCGAGCGAGAGTAGCAGCCAGCGGCCGTCAGGCGAGATGCGGGGCAGTGTCACGCTCTTGTCCATGGCGGCAGCATCGAACACCATCTCGCGCGGCCCGAACTCACGTGTCTCGGGGTTGAAAGCCTTGCGGTAGAGGCTGTATTTGATCTCCTGGGCGCGGGCAATGGTTTCAGAAGTGTTCACCGTGTCTGCCTCGTACTCGAAGTGGGCACTGCAGTAGTATAGATACTTACCATCGGGTGCCCAGAACGGATAGACTTCGAACTCATGCGGGTCGTTCTCGATGTTCATGACTTCGTTGTGTTCAACATCATAGACGATGAGGTCACTCTCGGAGTCCAGCACCTCAATCTTATTGATGTCATTGGTGTGGAAGCTCTGCATGGTCTTGTTGGTGGAGTAGGCGATGAGCTTCAGCCACGGATGCCATGAGGGATAGACGCCGGCAGAGAGGATGGAGTCGTTGACCATGTTTACTTTCTTGATACTGCCGTCGTACATCACCACGGTGCCACCATTCTTCTGACGGGCATGGAACTGCATACGCTGTGGGTCGTACATCTGGTAGTTATGGCAGTTGATGCACTGTCCTGAGATTTCATCGCCGCAGAGCATGTTGTCGTAGATGGGTGCCTCCCAGTAGTCTTCCAGCGAGCGCTGATTGATGGTCAGCTCCTCGTAGGTGACGTAGGAAGGTGAGATGAGACGATAGCTGATATACGGGTCGATGCTATCGGGCGACACATAGATGTTGAACGGCTTGAAGCGCGTCCATTGTCCTTGGTTCTGTGCGAACACCTCCACCTGTATGGCATTTCCCTTTGCCTTGGCGGTCAGTTCTTTCCAGTCGGCGATGTCGGGCATGGCTTTTTTCCCGCCACATACAATCTCGTCTTCACCGAAGGAATAGCGTGTCACGGCATCCTCGGCATCCTGCATCAGTTCCATGGAGAGCGGTGCAATGTTGACGGGTATGGTCACTTCCGCATAGTCGGGATAAATCTGCGGCAGTTGCTTGCTGTCGCTATATTGTGTCGGCACACTTGCCCCGCCGCATGCGGTGAGGAGAAAGAGCAGTCCGACACCCAGTCCCTCCCCAAGGAAGGAGAATATGCTTGCTATGTTTTTTTTCATCAGTGTATCGTGCATAATATCTTATTCAAAATTCTTATCTCTCAACTCTCAACTCTCATCTCTCAACTCTCATCTCTCAACTCTAATAGCTCTTCTGTCCGCGAGTGAAGAAATACTCATAGAAGAAGGTACTGCCAAAGCGGTCATACATCAGGGGCTTCATCTGTTCCTCGCTCATGCCGGCATAGGTCTTCTGTGCGGCGGTCATGAAGTCTTGGAACGTGTCTTGAACCTCCTTGTCGAAAGGCATCGTCGAGATGTCCACCTCATGTTCCAGATTACCATAGAGCAGGGCTGCCTCCTGATAATGAACGGGCATGTGTCCATTCGGGTGCAAGCGGGCATAATGGAAGAAACGTGGCCAATACTGCTGAATATCCTTCATCTGTAGGGCTGCAATGAGCGATAGCTCCTGTAGTTGCGGATCGTTGCTCTCGATGTTGAGGAAGCGGGTCAGCAGGAACACCTCGATGAGGGTGTTGTCACTGGTCAGTACGTCATCTACCTTCAACAGGGGCAGTATGGGCTTGAACTCCGGGTCTTTCTCAATGAGTTTGGGGTTCTTGATGTATGCCTCATATTTCTCTGCCCATTCCTTGTAGTACTTGGTTTGTTTGAGGATGTCAACATATTTTTGTGCAACCTTAAACTCTCCGTTGAGCAGTGCGCACTTCAGCATATACTTGTAATAGTCAATACGCCAGCCGTATTCCACACCGTCTTCCAGACACCAGCGATAGCAGAAGTTCAGCTGTCCGTAGTTGAAGTAGAGAATCTTACCGCCCGACTGTGTCATGCGAACCCGGAAAGGAGCCTCGCAGGTCTTGGCACCGTTGGGATAGTGGAACATCTCGTCGCCGGCACGTCCCAGACGAATCAGGGCGAGGTTCTTCATGAGCCACATCATACGGGTTCCCTCCACCTTCCTGTCGCGGGCCAGTGTGAGCACGCCTTCCCAGTCCAGATTCTCCACGCAGTAGTTCATCTCTAACTCTTTGTGGAAGTTATAGTCCTTGTACCAGTAGGTGTAGCCTGCATAGGCAACGGCACCGACAAGGACCACCTGTACCAGTGACCAGAGGAAGACACGCTTCACTTCCTTTCCCCACCAACGGTAGGTAAGGGCGAACAAGGTAAGGACGGCTGCTAATATATAATAAGGTATATAGTAGTTGTAATAGTCTTTGTCGAGACGGAAAATCGGAATCCCCGTCCAGTAGATGTTCACAATGTTGGTCTGATAGAACCAGAAACGATAGTAGAGTAGGGGTAAGCCACCTACGGAGAGGATGGTGACGATGCTATCAATGACTTTGTTCAGAAGCTTGTAGTCTTCCAGTCTCCATGTGATGAAGCCCATGAGCGCACCGCCCAGCAAGGCGTAGAAACCGAAGAGCGGGTACAGAACAGCAACGCTGAGAACAATGAAGGCCGTGCGTAGGAACCATTTGCGGGGAAGGGCTCTGTAAGCCCATACCATGGCAACGGTCAGGCAGGCGCCGATAGTGCCGACAAAGAAATGGCCGCGTGCCTTCAGGTAGAACAGCCAGTAGCCCAGATCCATGTCGGAGATGAGCAGTGCCACTGCGGGAATCAGCAAGAGGGCTGCCCACTTATTGGGAATGGCAAAGGCCCGTTTGGTGAGCCACATGAGTAGCAGCCACCATCCACAGAGCAGTGAAACGCCTATCCACGGGTGATAGAAATACTGTGTGAAGTAAGTTCCTAAGTACGTAAGCAGGCCTCCCGAGACAACCATCTGCTGTTTCAGGAAGAGTGGGGTGTAGAGAAACAGATTCAGTTCCTGTACACGGAACAGCAAGAGTGACTCATACATCAGCAAGGCGGCTCCAACCACTACTACTGCCACGATGGGCAAGAGACATGCCCACCAGCGTAATGTGTGGTCGCTCAGGAAAGCTCTCTGCGTGTCCTGAACTCCCTGCGTTACCTGTTTCTTTTTTTTCTTTTTGTCGGTTTTACTCATATTCTTTGATAATTCATTTCTCATTAGCTTCGTGCTCACGCCTCCAATCTATAGATGTCATGTGCAATGGCGCGTGCCCCGAATCCCTCTTTCTGATAGATAAGCGATTCCTTCAAGATCCGTCCGTCCTCTTCATTGGAAGTACCGAAGTCGAAGTAGCGGCATGGCCATTCCCGCTCATTGAGCAGGTGGTTGAAGATGGCATCCATCACCCGAAGGTGTTTCCCTTCTTCATTCGCCGAGATATACTGCGTATGAACCACATTGCGGCTCAGATAGAGTAGGGTGCCGCCCAGCATCTTTCCGTCTTTCTCTGCTACGAAGAGACGGATGAGGTGGGGGAAGCGTGACTTCAGCAGTTCTATCTCTTCCAGCGAGTGTACGGGCTTGGCACCGAACCTCGCCATAAGGTTGCCCTGTAGAATCTCCCAGAAGGCAGGCAAATCCTCGCTCTCGCTGACTGTCACCCCGTTGTTGCGGCAGCGGTTGATGCCATATCTGCGGTCGCGGTTCCACTTCAGCCTGCGTTTCAGGTCTATGGTACACGACACGTTGCGCTCCAGCAGTTGTGCGTTGCAGACACTGTAGAGTGCGAACAAGTCTTCCTCTGCGGGAATGCTATGGTAGATATGCGGCACAGGCTTGTAGATCATCTCCCTGATGCCCTCGCTCTTCATGTATGCCGTCAGCTCCCGGAAGAGCTGTACCACATGGGCTGTGGTGGTTTTCTCGTTACTGATCAATCCGCCGTAGGTCAGTCCTTGGTGTGAGTAGAGCGTGTCTCCCTGTCTATTGGCGGGTAGGAGTGCATAAAGTGTATTGTTGAGATAGAAGAGCAGCGAGTGGTCTTCAAACCTGTCGGCATGATAGTCCATGTAGCGGCGGTCGAACAGGAAAGTTCCGTTCTTCGATGTCGCCACGAACTGGTTCCATTCGTTGGCCTGTTCAGCCGTATATCTTACAATCTCAAACATTGCTCACTTCACCATTTCCAGGAAATCCTCGTATTCGCGGATGTAGTCTTCCTCTTCAAACAGTTCCGAAGCCAACACCAGGCAGACAGCTCCCGACGAAAAGTCTTCCAGTGTACGCCAGATATTGGTGTCCACGATCAGCCCTTGATAGGGATGGTTCAGGTGAAAGGTGTTCTTGGTTCCGTGTCCGTTGTCGAGTGTCACGTCGAAGGAACCACTCACGGCCACGATGAACTCCTTGCATTGCTTGTGGGCATGTCCACCCCGCCATTCTCCCGAGGGAACGTCATAGACCCAATAGACCCGCTTCACCTCAAAGGGCACATTGTGCATCTGCTCGACAACAGTCAGGTTGCCGCGCGGGTCTATGATTTTATTTAAATCGATGATCTGTCCTAATGTCCGTTCCATTCGGTTGTTGCTTCGTTTTTTATAATTGGTGCGAAAGTACGCATTTTTACTGAATCCTCAAAATAAAATCCCCTCTTTCTTCTTCCCCCTTATCTATTACCTATCACCTATTACCTATTACCTATTACCTATTACCTTTTCCACAACTCATACCTCCCGTCGCTCCATACGGTCTTGTATCCGTTTCTCTTGCAAAGCCTTCGGCAGATACTTTCAAACCCATCGGTCATCGACTGGCGGTCAACCAACATCAGAACCTGTTGCTCTCTCGCCTGTTGGGTTGGTTCCTGTGTGAGGAGTCCCTTCTCCGCAATGCTTATATACCGGAGGTTCATCTGGTCAGAGGTGAACACGTCGGAGAACACGGCGTAGGGCTTGCATTCCAACATGGAGATGAGTGGGAGCGAGAAGTTACAAACCATGTAGCTTCCTTTCGGTACCAATGGCCTTAGTTCTTTGAGCAGGCGGTTGTGCAGGTCGGCGTTTGCACGGGTGGTATAAATGTGGTGGGTGAGAGGACTCTCCACCGCGTATCGGCATTCGAGGCGGTTTCCTTCTTCCATCATCGGCCGCTTCACGTTGACAAAGAGCAGCGTGATCACCATCGTCCCAATGGTGATATGGAGTGCATGGCTGAACGAATGCCTGTATGCTTGGGGAAATTTGTCGGGCAGCTCGAATAGATATGCCATGGCCAAGGGGAGCGGCAGAAAGAACAGGCATTGTCCTAAGAAGTCGAGACCGCCATTGCTGCCGATAGGGTAAACCAGCGGCACGAAGAGTGAAAGCAGGAACAGGACATCCGTCTCGGATGAAAGCCGCACGCCAGCGATCAGGGTGACAAGTCCCAACAGACAGAACGCTCCCATGACACCTCCGATGGGCTCCCACAGATAGATGTTGACGATGATGCATGCCCCAAGTGTCACTACGGCCAACAGCTTGTAAGTGCGTTGCAGCTTACAGCTGGCTATCGTCAGGAGTAGCAGGAAGCCCGCTCCCACACAAGCTTGCGTGAAGTAAGCCTTGTAGGTGGTATAGAGTCCTATGGCAACAGCTTTCAGACTGTGCGGGTCTGCGCTGTCAGTGCCCATGGAGAACATACAGTTCAACGTAAACGTCCAAACAGCCAGCATCTCTCTCCCTCCGCTTACCCATAGGTATCCTGTCATGAGCAGACAACCAGCCAGCATTCCGCTTCCGAAGACGAGGAGATACTTGGCTATGGGGATGTTAAGTTTGTATCTCTTTCCGAGCAGAAGCCCGACAAAGGGAAGGAGAAGGAACGTGATGTTGACAATGCGGAAGTAAAAGGAGAAACCTGTCAGCACGCCTGCCATCAACAGCCAGATGCTGCGCTTGTGGGCGAATAGTCCTCGGTGCAGTGTCAGGATGATGAGCACGAGCAGAGTCGTGGAATAGTCATTGTAGTTGATGTCGAGATAACTCCCGAAGTGGGCAAGTGTGGCAAGGGTAAGACCGATGAAGAGGATGCGCTCTCGCAGATAGCGGCGCAGCGACAGAAAGATTACAGCCTGTAGGCATAGCAGCAGGGCAATGTGCATCACCCGTAAAGCCATGAAGGAGTTGGCATCTGTCCATGCGAGGATCTGTCCTGTCAGCAGGTAGGTGGCAATCCATTGTCCTAAATAGGCTGTCATGCCAGGGTCGGACGGAAAATGCTCGTACCCTGACATGTACATCCCAATGTCCAGAAACGAGAGCCCCTGCATAGCCTGCACTCCTAAGAATGCTGCCACTACCAACAAATAGACCGCTAACGATTTCTTCATCTCTCATCTCTCAACTCTCACCTCTCATCTCTCATCTCTCAACTCTCAACTCTCACTTCTTCATATACGGCTCCGTTCCCAAGACCGTTGTAGCTAATCGTTTGCACTTGGTGCGCAGGGCATCGAGGTCATCGCCCACTTCGCCGTAGCAGAGCACCACACCCAGACGACGGCCCTTGTGGGCTTCGGGCTTACCGAAGATGCGCACGCGGGTGCGGTCTTCCTTCAGGGCATCTATGAGGTTGTATTCCGGTGCGTGGTCGGTGTCTTCTTTTGCCAGCACGACTGCCGAACAGCCGGCATGCTCTAAGTGGATGCCGGCGATGGGCAGTCCGAGCACGGCACGCAGGTGCAGTTCAAACTCGCTGAGGTTCGTGGTGTGTCCCAATGTCACCATGCCCGTATCGTGCGGACGGGGCGACAGCTCGGAGAAGATCACTTCGCCGTCGGCCTTCAGGAAGAACTCTACACCCCAGATGCCGGCACCTGTCAATGCCCGTGTCACCTTGTCTGCCATCTCCTCTGCCTTCCGCAGCGAAGCCTCCGGAATCTGATAGGGCTGCCAGCTCTCTCGGTAGTCACCGCCTTTCTGTACATGTCCGATAGGGGGACAGAAAAGCGTGGGGCCATTCTTCTGGGTGACAGTGAGCAGGGTGAACTCGCTCTCGAACTGGATGAACTCCTCGATGATGACTTCCTTCACGTCGCCACGGCTACCTTCCATCGCCTCGCGGAAGGCATCCTTCAGCTCATCGGCATTGTGGACGTAGCTCTGTCCGTGACCGCTCGACGACATCAGGGGCTTCACCACGCAGGGGAAGCCAATCTCTTCTGCGGCCTGCATGAACTCCTCTAACGTTTTGGCATAGAAGTACTTGGCTGTGCGCAGTCCCAGTTCTTTGGCAGCAAGGTCGCGGATGGCGCGGCGGTTCATCGTGTAGTTCACCGCCCGTGCGCTCGGCACCACCTGTATGCCTTGCTTCTCATAGTCGAACAAGCGCTCGGTGCGGATGGCCTCAATCTCTGGCACGATGATGTCAGGACGGTGCTTCGCAACGACGCGGTCGAGAGCATCGCCGTCAAGCATGCTGAACACTTCGCGCTCGTCAGCCACTTGCATGGCGGGCGCATTGTCGTAGCGGTCGCATGCAATTACATACACGCCGGCACGTTTGGCGGCAATTACAAACTCCTTGCCCAGTTCGCCTGAGCCCAATAACAGAATCCTTTTCATTTTTATTATTAAATTAAGTCTTGTGGGTCTTATGAGTCTTATAGGTCTTATGGGGCCTATAGGTCCTATGGGCCCTATGGGGCCCTTGGGCCTTGTTTCTTTATCTGCCCCCTAATGTGATGACTTCGCAGTCCTTGAAGTCGCTGCCGTCGATGGTCAGTCGCACCAGCGTGCGCTCCTTGTGCCATCCCTGCATGCCTGCGGCTCCAGGATTAATGTGCAGCAGTCCGAGCGTCTTGTCGTATTGCACCTTCAGGATGTGCGAATGTCCACTGATGAACAGACGGGGTGGGGAGGCGTAAAGCTGACCGCGTACCGATGGGTCGTAGTTGCCAGGGTAGCCGCCGATGTGTTTCATCAGGACTTCTACTTCCTCGCACTTCCAGCGTAGTCGCTCGGTGAACATCAGTCGCAGGTCGCCGCCGTCACAGTTGCCGTAAACAGCCCGTAGCGGTCGGAATGCCGCCAAGCGCTCTGCCACCTCGGTACTGCCGATGTCGCCCGCATGCCATATCTCGTCGCACGGCTCGAAGTAGTGCAAATACTTCTCATCCCAGTACGAGTGCGTGTCACTGATGATTCCAACCTTTTTCATACTTACCTATTACCTATCACCTATCACCTCTTCCCTCTTCCCTCTTCCCTCTTCCCTCTTCCTTCTTCCTTCTTCCTTCTTCCCTATTACCTCTTCCCTCTTCCCTCTTCCTTCTTCCTTCTTCCCTATTACCTCTTCCCTCTTCCCTCTTCCCTCTTCCCTCTTCCTTCTTCCTTCTTCCCTATTACCTCTTACCTCTTACCTCTTACCTATTACCTCTTCAATAAATCTCTTCACCAACTCCACCGTTCCCTCGATGCCTAATCGTGAACTGTTCACGCATAGGTCGTAGCTGGCGGAATGTCCCCATTTCTTTCCTGTGTAGTAGTTGTAGAATGACGTGCGGTCACTCTCCTGGTGGTGGATCAGCTTGCGTGCCGTTGTGTCATCGCACCCGTTCCGTTCTTGTACGCGACGGATGCGGTCTTCCATGTCCGCAGTAATGAAGATGTTCACCACTCCCTTCATGTCGCGCAGCACATAGTCGGCACATCTGCCGACGAAAACGCACGACCCTTCTTCTGCCGCCTTTCGGATGGCATCGCTTTGGAACTGGAACAGGCTTTCTTCTGAGAACTGGTTGTTATGATAGAAACTGCCCATGGCGAGTGTGCGTCCTGTTTGCTGTACGATATGGCGCAGGAACCCTTTCCGTTCATCGCTCTGTTCAAAGAACTTGGTAGAGAACCCACTCTCGTTGGCGGCAAGGTCCAGAATCTCCTTGTCGTAGAGCTTGCAGCCGAACTCTTCCGCTAATCTTTTGGCAATAAGCCGTCCGCCCGAGCCTACTTGTCGTCCAATGTTAATGATAATCTTTTCCATGCCAATAACCTATTACCTATAACTTATTACCTCTAAAATAGTACCAAATCATGCAGAAGGCAATGATGGCCGAGAGCGCATCGCTTGTAGGCAGTGCTGCCCACACACCGTCAATTCCCCAGAAAGAGGGCAGGATCAACAGCAGGGGCAACAGCAGCAGAAGCTGTCGGGATAGTGATAGGAAGATACTGATTTTTACTTTACCGATGCACTGGAAGAAGTTTGACACCACCATCTGGAAACCAATGAGCGGGAACACCAGCATGTTGATGCGGATACCGACGATGCCCATGTCGATGAGCATTGGGTCGGTGGTGAACAGGCGTGCGCAGAAGTAGGGAGCGAACATGGCAATGAGCCATCCGCATGTCATGATGCATGTGGCGGCAATGATGGCATAGTTCAGTACCCGCATCAGTCGCTCGTTGTTCTGTGCGCCGTAGTTATATCCCGCAATGGGCTGCATGCCTTGGTTCACGCCCATCACGAACATCACGAACATCATGGCAATAGAGTTCGAGATGCTGTAGGCACCCACTGCCATGTCGCCGCCGTAGCTCACCAGCTGGTTGTTCATAAATATAACAATGACGCACGCGCATGCGTTCATTAAAAAAGGAGAGATGCCGATGCCGATGACGTTCTTCACCAGATCGGCACGCAGTCGATAGATACCTCTTTTCAGGTGCAACAGCTCCTCCTTGTTGCAAAACTGTCGCATCTGCCAGATCAATGCCATTGACTGCGATGTGATCGTGGCGATGGCAGCTCCACGGATTCCCCAGCGGAACCACCACACGAAGGCGATGACCAGTATGATGTTCATGCCCACGGTGAAAAGTGTGGCATACATGGCATGTCGTGGCTTCGATGCGGCACGTAGCACGGCGTTCATGCCAAAGTACATGTGGGTGATCACATTGCCGAGCAGGATTACCTGCATGAACTCGCGGGCATAGGGCAGGGTGTTGTCGCTGGCACCGAAGAAACGGAGGATAGGGTCGAGGAACACGAGGCACACCGCCATGAATGCCAAGCCGATGATGAGGTTCAGTGTCACGGTGTTGCCCAGCAGGTTCTCCGCTGTTTGGTAGTCTTTCTGTCCGAGCTTCACGGAGATAGAGGTTGAAGCTCCCACACCCACTGCGGCACCGAAGGCGGCACTGAGGTTCATGAACGGGAACGTGATGCCTAAGCCCGCAATGGCATCAGCTCCCACCACCTGACCGATGAACGCACGGTCGATGATGTTGTAGAGCGATGAGGCGGTCATGGCGATGATGGCGGGCAGTGCATATTGCCACAGCAATCCGCCAATCGGTTTCGTCCCCAGTTCCAGTGTCGCTTGTTTATGATCCATTAGTATATGGTTTTATTTGAACAATTCAGAGTGAGTCCCAATTCGTTCCAACCAAACAACATCTTCATTCTCGTCATACCATATTAGTAGGAAGTCCGATAAAACGTGACACTCCATGCAGCCTTTGTATTCTCCTCTCAAGGGATGCGGCTTATATTCTGTTGGTATTGGTTTTCCTTGCTCAAGAAACGTAACGATTTTGTACAAGGCGGTCAAGAATTTTATATTCTTTGCATACCTTTTGATGTCTTTCTTGTATTTAGTAGAATATCGAATTGATTTCATATTCCCATTGATTTCATAAAGGTTTCCATGGAGGTTGTGTCTATTGTGCCGGCATACTTTCCTGCTCGTGATTCCTCGATTGCTGCAATTGTCTCAGCATTTGGCGTATGTAGAGCTGAATAAACAAAATCCTCGACAATTTTGTCGATGTCGTTAATGTCACAACCTGTTTTACGCAGCACATCTTCAATTAAATGTTTTGACACTGTGACTGTTATTCTTTCTTTTGTTCCTTCCATAATTTCCTCTCCTTATATATTATATATTATGTAGCCGCAAAGATACGAACAATTCCAAAACCATGCAAATATATGGGCGCAAAAAATGCGGGGCACACGTGGTGCTCCGCATTCTTGCTATGTAATGCCCGTCCGTTTGCTCCTCCCTTGGGAGGCGGGTGGGCTTCAGATCAATCGTCCCAGACGCTCTTGTGCTCGTAGAGACGAGCATCGGCGTTGGTAGGAGTTTCATCTTCTTGTCCAGCAAGTTCAAGACCTGAATTACCGTCAACTCCAGCAATGGAAATTCTCATCAGAGTTTCAAGTTCTGCGTCTTTTATCGCGATGGCAGGAGCCATATATTCTTTTTTCTTCATAATATATATGTTTAAATATTTAGTTCAACCATCTTTTTATTACTTCACGATAACCTTCTTGCCGTTCACGATGTAGAGTCCGCGAGTGGGATGAACAACCTTGCGGCCCTGCAAGTCATAAACGTTCTTGACGCTTTCAGCTTTGTCATTCAGACGCAGAGCATCGCTGATATCTGTGGTCTCGCCATCAATGAAGAAGCTGATGCGTGCTTCGGGAGCAAGTCCCTGAGCGTCGATGTAGGCGCGGAAGGCTTTGATACTTGTTTCGCCAGTACTCATGAATAGCTTACCGTTAGCGATGAAGTAGTCATTTTCCTGAACGGTGGCAGGAGCATATACTCCGATGAAGCTGACGTTGTTTCCTGCAACCTTGACATCTTCTGTGGGAGCCACAACCTCTACGCCCTCGAATACCTGCTCATCGCTGGCTTTAGTAGCCTTCACGAGAACGGGAACGTTGGCTGAGATGGTTCCTGCAACAACCTTGTTGAAGTTGATAGTAACTTTCTCAGAACCTTCCTGATCTGTCTCGGAGAAAGCAAAGACTTCAGTTCCTAAACCGAAGACTGTCTGTACCTGAGAAGCAGTGAGGTTGAAGGGCAGTACAACGGTATTGAAGCCTTCCTTAATGGTGCGGCTTATAGTAACATTGGCCACGTCAACATCCTCAATGGTGTTTGCAGAAGCGTCGTTGTATGCCACAGCGGTAGCAATGTTGTCCATAGAGAGCAACTCGCCGTCGCAGACGCTGAACCACTGGTGTGTGCCTGTAGCCTCAGCAACAACAGTCATCGTAACCTCAGTTTCTTTATCCAGTGTGAAGGGAAGGTAGTTCCAAACCCATCCACGACCATTGCCATTATTTGCAAACTCGCCTTCGTCGAAGCTGGCTACACCATCAGTGGTGATACCCTTGCCTGTGTCGCCGAAATTGAAGATAGGACCATCAAGGGTAGCGGCAGAGCAGGTTATCTTTGCCTTAGTGTTGGTGCTGGAAGCTGCACGGGCAGCAACCTTGATGACATAGTTACCAGCGGGCAGCGTGGTGGTCTTAGCATAGTTGGCAGTCCAAGCACTCTGGTTCCAACCGTCAGCAGGCTGCTCATAATAAGTCATCGCTGTACCGCTCCAGTGCTGGCTAGTAAGAGCCTCAAACTCATTCTTGGTGTTTCCATTGACGGTACCTGTGCGAGTCCAGGTGCTGAACTCACCAATCTTGGAAGTAGCAGAATAGGGATAATTTTCTGCCACATAGTTGTACTCAGCCACTTTCAGAGCGCGGAACTGAGTCAGAGCCTCTTCAGCCGTAGTGGGAGCAGCAACAACAATGTCTGTACTGATAGCATTGGCGAGAGTACGTTCCGTAGCAAAGACGTCATAGTTGGTCTTGGCCTCGGTAAAGGCAGTAACAGCATTATTCAAAGTCGTAACAGCAGCCTCATATTCGGCAACTGTGCTGGGTTCAGCGGCGATGGCAGCAGCAAGGGCGGTTTTCTCGCTACCGGTTACGTTGATGTAAGCTTCATCGTCAAGGGTCGTCTGAGCATTTGTCACCAATGTTGCATAGCCAGGAGCCAGATAGCCTGCAGCTACGCTCTCGTTGAAGGTTTCGAGCTTGAAACTACGCCAAAGTGTCCATGCATCGCCACCTGTACCAGCGATGAGACCGATGGTCAGTTCAGCTGCGGTGTCGTCAAGAGTGAAGAAGAGTTCGTTTACGCCGTTGCCGTTGTTGAACCAAGTGTTTGCTTCAGAACGACTGTTTACAGAACCTACACTTACGAGCTCAATCGTTTTTTCACCGACCTTGAGCACAGCGCCACTGTCATTGCGAGCACCAGCGATGGCCGTCAAACGATAGGAACCAGCTGGCAGATTGTTAATGGTGTATAGCATGGAAGCACCAGCGTTGTTCCACATCTCAGCGCACTTATTGTCAGAGTCAAAGTTAACGGGGTTTGAGGCCCATTGATTCAGACGGTTACCGTTGGTTGCCGTCCAATCGTTATCGTTAGCGTATGGCGAAGAGTTGGTGATGGTAAAGGTAGTGATGTCAAATGCAGTGACGGCTGCAATTGCTGTTCTAAGGGCTGTTTTACAAGCATTGATGCCAGCTGCATCAGTAGCACTATTGACAGCTGTATTCTGCTCGTTGATAGTTGCGGCAGCAACACCTGCAATAGCGGCATCCTCTGCGGCTATTTTGTAGGCTGCATACGGAGCAACAAGACCATTTGCTGCTGTAATAGCATTACTCAGATTGTTGTAAGCAGCAATTGTCTTTGCACTTTCCAGTGTTGATTTCAAAGAATTCAGGTTTGTATAAACAACAGTGGGAATTGTTCCTTCTGCGGGAATGGTAGCGATGAGAGCAGTAATGTCATCATCAGCGACCTGATCGGTGTAGTAGGTCAGTCTAAACTGGCCAAAGGGACACCACATATTACCGTTCTCCCAGCAACCCTGTACAATACCAATTTTCAGAGTGCCATCGGTGACGTAAGTATAGAGAGTATTGTTATATCCATTAGCTACAGTGATTCCACCACGTCCATTAGCTTGTGCAGGAACGTCAATCCAATGCAAAAACTCAACTTGAGCATCGTTAGCATATACGAATGCTGGACTACTGGTTTGATCAGATGTTAGTTTCTTAGCATTATCTGAACCAGATGGGCGGAATGTTCCTACAAATTCAACCTTATAGAGTCCGTTAGGAATGCCGCTCACTGTCTGGTTAGCTGCGCCGCAACCATTCCAGAACTCGGCGCAACCACTACCTATTCCAGCTCCCTCTGAGCGGTTACTACCAGAAGCTGAGGCATGTGCCCAACCATCCCAGCTACTGCTAAGAGTGGGGTTGGTGATGCTCGTAGTAAAGTCCTTAGCCATGTAATCAGTGGCAAGGATTGCCTCCAGTTCTGCAACCGTATTGGCAGAGTATCCAAGATTGGTTGCATATGTGGCTGCATTGGCATCTTTATATGCCTGAATAGCAGCATCATACTGGCTCTTGGTGAGGAATCTCCAAACGGTTGCCGAAGCGGCTTCATTGGTAGAGCCAAGACGCTTAACGCCATCACCATTGGTATCGCCATTATTGCACAGGTAACCGCCACTTGTGTTGAGCTTGTAACCACCATCAGCGGTTTCAAGGGTTACATCACCTGCAGCCTGATCAAGAAAACGGTCAGACGTACGAAGACCAAGGTCAGCATTGTTTACCTTGTTCCACATGATGTTCTTCAGTTTGTAAACACCTTCGGATACATAAACAGCCTGCAATCCAAGACCGCCCACTTCCTGAACGGTTGCCTGAGAACCCCAGTTTGCACCCTGACTGATGAATTGACCGGTAGCGACATCCTGAATCCAGTACACTGTACCGTTCTCAAGTTGGGCAAAGCTCGTTTGCCAACTGAACGTGGCCAAGAGAATGGCCATTAAAAGTCTGATTCTTTTCATTTGTTTTTAAAATTTAGTTAATAATTAATGAATAAAAAATGTTATGTTGTTTTGTTATTTTAGTCATGCATGTTTTGCTTATGACAGGCATCTGAAGAATGTTGACTACGCATCTTCGTTTGATGATGTATCTCATGGCAAGGAGTATTCTAACTCAACGGCTTGTAGGGTGAGAGACTTTGCCTCTTCGATGCTCAAAGCATCAGACATAAGGCTCCATCTTACTTTCCCCTCTTCCACATACACTTTGTTGTGATTGCTTCGACGGGTTGCATGATGAGTAAGCGATGTTACCGCCTTCTGAGATGTTGTGGTTGTCGTGTCCATCGTATGTTGTTTTTTTTGTTGTATATGAGTTTGGTTCTCCAAAACCGTACAAAGGTAGGCATTTAATATGTAACGTGCGTGTGGAGAGACTAACAATTAATGATTATTAACCCTTTTAAATTTTCTTTTACCTTTCCTCATTCTGCTGTGTGTTGAAAATGACTTAAAATCGACTTTACGAGGGTGGTGTTATGTTATAAAAATGTATTGAAATAATTTTACAAGAAGCTTCGCGAGAGTGGCTTCGTTGAGAAAGAAAGTCTCTTTGGACGAAAAATACGCGAAAATTTCGATTTTTAGTAATGTGCTGATTGTCAAGCGCTTGGGGCGGGAAGGCGAGCTTGCGAATATTTGGAGATGTCAGTTTTGGAGGATAACTCTTAGAGTTACGACTCATAACTCTTAGCTTTAGCCTCCTTAACTCTATGTAATGAGATGCCCAAAACAGTGCATTGAGGGTGTAAAAGCTATGTTTTTGGGGTTCCATATGTCTGTTTTGAGCTCCTGAAGTCTCAAAAGCGTTGCACAAAAACAAAGATTTGTGCACGTTTTCTCTCTGGAATGCAATTTTGAATCGATATGTTTTTTGACCAAATATCTTGACAATTCTAATCAGTTAAAGGAGCTATAGGAGTTAAGTCGATACATTTTAAATAAAGACTTCTTTTTGGCTTCCGTCATATTATGTGGGCCGTGTTTTGGTGATGTCGAAAAATTGCAGTACTTTTGCAGTCAAATGGAATCTATTGCGTGATGAAGAAGTTTTTGCTCGTGTTGTGTTTCCTGACGCTATGGCAGTGGTCGTTTGCCTCGCTCCCCCCTGCTGGTCGTAAGCGCTCGTACCCGGGTGGCAAGTGCTACTTGGTACGTGTGCAGTTGCGCGACAAGTGCGGTACCCCGTTTACGCTCGACCATCCGGAGGCGTTTCTGTCATCACGCTCGCTGTCGCGTCGGCGCAAGCAACTGTTGAAGGTTGACTCGACGGACCTCCCCGTGTCACCAGTCTATCTTGACACGCTGCGCTCTCAGGATGTGGCGGTTGTCTGCACCAGTAAGTGGAACAACACGGTATTGGTACGCACGCGGAATCCTCAAATGGTGGAGCGTCTTGCGAGCATGGAGATGGTGTCGTCGGCACGTCTGGTGTTTGAGTCACCCGACTCCGTGGGGCGTCCGATGCGCGCGGCTTTCCACACGGAGTTCAACCGCTGGGACACGATAGCCCATGACCCCTATGGCATCACGGCGACGCAGATTGAGGCGATGAAGGGTCTGGAACTGCACCGCAGCGGTCGGCGTGGACGAGGGATGATGATTGCCGTTTTCGACGGCGGCTTCATGAACGTGGATAAGATTCCCGCGTTGCGACGTGCAAAGATCGTGGCCACACGAGACTTTGTGATGCCGTGTACAGCGGATATATATGCATTGACGGAGCACGGTACGATGGTGTTCTCGGCAATGGCTGCCGATGCCCCTGATGCCTATGTGGGAACGGCTCCCGACGCACAGTACCTGCTCTGCCGCACGGAGGATACGGAGACGGAGTCGCTCGCCGAAGAGGACTACTGGGTGGCGGCGGCGGAGTATGCGGACTCGATGGGCGTGGATGTGATCAACTCGTCGTTGGGCTATCACTATTTTGATGACAGACGGATGAACTACAGCTATGCCGACCTTGACGGGCTGCACTCGCACGCCTCTCGCACCGCGTCGATGCTGGCGGGGAAGGGTATTGTGCTGGTGAACAGCGCGGGCAACGACGGCATGGGGGCATGGAAGAAAATCAATGTGCCTGCCGACGCACAGGACATCCTGACCGTGGGGTCGGTGACACCGAGGGGGATGAATGCCCCGTTCAGTTCCATCGGTCCGACGGCGGACGGACGGGTGAAGCCGGACGTGATGGCGACGGGATCGCCGACAGCGGTCATCTCGGGGCGCGGCACGATTGTCAACCAGACGGGAACCTCGTTCTCCACACCGCTGGTGTGTGGATTAGTGGCATGTCTGTGGCAGGCGTTGCCCGGCAAGACGGCCTGCGAGATCATAGACCTGGTCAGGCGGTCGGGCAACCAGTATAACACGCCCGACAACATATACGGCTATGGGGTGCCAGATTTTGGGAAGGCGCTACAAATAGGTAAGAGGTAAGAAGGAAGAGGGAAGAGGTAAGAAGGAAGAGGGAAGAGGTAAGAAGGAAGAGGGAAGAGGGAAGAGGGAAGAGGTAAGAAGGAAGAGGTAAGAAGGAAGAGGGAAGAGGGAAGAGGGAAGAGGTAAGAGGGAAGAAGGAAGAGATGATGCACTATACACTATATGAGCTGAACGAGATGGTGCGCCAGACGCTGGAGCTGGAGATGCCCGGTGAGTACTGGGTGGAGGCGGAGCTGTCGGAGGTGCGTGAGGTGCGGGGCCATTGCTACATGGAGCTCGTGCAAAGCGACGTGCTCTCATCTTTCTTCTCCTCTGGAGGGGGCAGGAGAGGGGCCGCACCCGTGGCACGTGCCTCGGCGAAATGCTGGCAGTCGAGCTGGATGAAGCTGCGCCCGCGCTTCGAGCGGGTGACGGGACAGCCGTTGAGTGCAGGCATGCAGGTACTGCTGCGAGTTGCGCCGAACTTCCATGAGGCATACGGGTTTTCGTGGATTGTGAGCGACATCGACCCGACATTCACGCTGGGCGATATGGCACGCCGTCGGCAGGAGATTATCAGGACACTGAAAGAGGAGGGCGTCTATGACCTGCAGAAAGAGCTCCTGCTGTCGCCTTTCGCCCGTAGGGTGGCGGTTATCTCCAGCGAGAACGCTGCCGGATACGGTGACTTCTGTAACCAGTTGGCGGACAATGAGTATGGCTTCGTGTTCCAGACAAGGCTCTTTCCTGCCGTGATGCAGGGGGAGCAGGTGGAACAGACGGTGATAGCGGCACTGAACAGAATCAACGATGAGCAGGATCAGTTTGACGTGGTGGTCATCATTCGTGGCGGTGGTGCCACGGCAGACTTGAGCGGCTTCGATACGTTGCCTCTGGCGGAGAATGTGGCGAACTTCCCGCTGCCCATCATCACGGGCATTGGGCATGATCGCGATGAGAGCGTGCTCGACATGATCTCGCATACACGGGTGAAGACCCCAACGGCGGCGGCAGCCTTCTTGGTGGACCAACTGGCAACGACATGGCGACGCATAGAAAGGGCACAGGAGACCATCCTGAACAGGATTGGGGAACGGCTCAGAACTGAACAGCTACGACTGACGGGGATGGCGGGACGAATTCCCGTGATGGTCCTGTCGGTGGTGGGCGACGAGCAGTTGCGGTTGCGCCGACTGCAAGAACGACTGACGAGCGGAGTTCCTGCACGCCTACAGACGATGAGACACCGGATAGAAACGCTCTCGGCAGCTGTCGTGCCATTGGTGGAACGGAGAATGATGACGGAACGGCATCGTTTGGAACTGTTTGAACAGCGCGTGAAGGCTCTCGACCCCGCCTTGTTGCTGCAGCGTGGCTACAGTATCACGTTGAAGGACGGACATGCGGTGAGGGCGGCAGAGGAGCTCCGACCGGGTGACGTGATAGAGACGAAAGTAGAAAAAGGAACCATCCAATCAATAGTACAATGAAAAAGGAAATGAAATACGAAGAGGCACTTGCCCAGCTGGAGGACATCGTGGGCAAGATGGAGGAAGGACAGTTGGACATCGACACGCTCGGCGAACAGCTGAAGAAAGCCAAGGAACTGATCAAGCTCTGCAAGGACCGCCTGACGAAGACCGACGAGGAAATCCGGATGATCATGGGCAATGAATAATGCCCCGTGCATCATGTTATATGGATTGCGCGGAGTGAGGAACAGGTGAGAAAAGACGGGGAAAATTTGTTGGTTTCTCAGAAAAGTCTTACCTTTGCGAAATAAAACTCGTAGAATAGAGTCTTTGCATCATGAATCAGAAGAGAAAACGCTCTCGCATCACTGATGCAGAACGAAAAGAAGCATACAAGGAAGCCAGCAAGTTTGTGCTTGATATAGCCAAGCTTGTGTTTGCGGGTGTCATCTTGAGTACTATCATGGATATGAAGATAAGTGAAGATTCTGTCATGATTGTTGGTAGTCTCATTTTGGCGATACTTGTTTCTGTTGGAGCTTATTTATATTATATTGCAATCAAAAAATATTAGGACTATGGCTTTTATTTATTTAATGATTGGAACTGGAGTTGTGGCATTGTTGGCTGCAACATGGGTAACGATTTATGAACATAATCGTGCTAAAAAACTGGATGTGGAATAAATGAAATAAAAGAAATAACAATGAAAGATTTAGATTGGGGTAACCTGTCGTTTGGCTATATGCCTACCGACTACAATGTGCGCTGCTACTATCGTGACGGGAAGTGGGGCGAAGTGGAAGTTTGTTCTGACGAGTATCTTAAGATGCACATGGCTGCCACGTGCCTGCACTACGGTCAGGAGGCGTTTGAAGGCCTGAAGGCCTACCGTTGTCCCGACGGTAAGGTGCGCGTGTTCAGGGTGGAGGACAATGCCGCCCGTCTGCAGTCCACCTGTCGGGGTATCATGATGCCCGAGGTACCTACGGAGCTGTTCGTAGAGATGGTGAAGAAGGTGGTACGCCTGAACCAAGAGTATATTCCCACCTATGAGAGTGGTGCCACGCTGTACATCCGTCCGCTGTTGATTGGTACGAGTGCCCAGGTGGGTGTACACCCCTCAAAGGAATACCTGTTCCTGATTTTCGTTACACCGGTAGGACCGTACTTCAAGGGCGGCTTTGCCAGCAATCCTTACGTCATCGTACGTGATTTCGACCGCTCTGCTCCGCTTGGAACGGGTAAGTACAAGGTGGGTGGCAACTATGCTGCCAGTCTCTTTGCCAACAATCTGGCACACGAGAAGGGCTATGCCTGCGAGTTCTATCTGGATGCCAAGGAGAAGAAATACATCGATGAATGTGGTGCCGCCAATTTCTTCGGCATCAAGAACAATACGTATGTCACACCGAAGTCCACCTCGATTCTGCCCAGCATCACGAACAAGAGTCTGATGCAGGTGGCTGAAGACTTGGGACTGAAGGTGGAGCGCCGTCCTATTCCTGAAGAAGAACTGGAGACCTTTGAAGAGGCAGGAGCCTGCGGAACGGCTGCCGTGATTTCGCCCATCTCCTATATTGACGATATGGACACGGGTAAGCGCTATGACTTCGGTGCAGAGCCTGGCCCCGTTTCGAAGAAACTCTTTGAGACACTGCGCGGCATCCAGTATGGCGAAATCGAGGACAAGCACGGCTGGACCACCGTTGTAATAGAGTAAGTTCATCGTGCATCATTCATCCTATGGGGAAGGGAAAGCTGGCGAAGTTTGCCGATATGGAAACCTTTGAGAACGTGTTTCAGTATCCGTTCTCGGTGGTGGAGCAGGTGCCTTTCACGATGAAGGGACACTGGCATGAGCAGTACTTCGACAACCCGAATCCGATAGTCCTGGAATTGGGTTGCGGAAAGGGTGAATATACGGTTGAGCTGGCGCGGCTCTATCCCGACATGAACTTCATCGGCGTAGATATCAAGGGTGCTCGCATGTGGACAGGAGCCAAGATGGCATTGGAGGCGGGTCTGAAAAATGTGGCCTTCCTTCGCACGAACATCGAGATCATCGACCGCTTTTTCGATGTGGATGAGGTGGATGAGATCTGGCTCACGTTCAGCGACCCGCAGATGAAGAATCCCCGCAAACGCCTGACAAGTACATACTTCATGGAGCGATACCGCCGTTTCCTGAAAGACGGCGGTATCATCCATCTGAAGACCGATTCGAACTTCCTTTTCACCTACACCACCTACATGGTGGAGGAGAACCAGTTGCCGCTGCTCTTCCGTACTGAAGATTTGTACCATACGGAAGGGATTGACGCGCAAACAAGTAAAATTCTTTCCATACAAACTTATTACGAATCGATGTGGATTGAGCGAGGGCTGAATATCCGCTATATGAAATTCAGACTCCCACACGCAAAACTGCTTCAAGAGCCCGATGTGGAAATAGAATTGGACGATTATCGCAGTTACCACCGACCTAAGCGAAGCAGCTTGGACACAAGCAAGTAAAGCCCCTCTTTGTGTATCTTTTTTTGACATTTTATGCAAAAAATGTCCGAAATTTTTGTGCATAATAAAAAATATTGCTACTTTTGCATGTTTTTAAAAGCACAAGTGGTTTATCATCCTTACTTCGAAATCTGGAAGTTTCAAAGATAAGCAACGGATAGACAGTCCATTAAGCTGAAAAGAAGCGCATCTTGTCATGTAGAAAGTAATGCGTGGACGATTGTTTATTATGTTGTGTAGGTCTTTTCCAGAGCCTGAAGTGGGTAATGACAATCTGTCCACGCTTTTTTGTTTTTACTTGCATAAATTCATCTAACTTGCTCCTAAAACATAAAAAAAGCAAATAAATTTGCTCTATTCGGAAAAACTACGTAAATTTGCACACGGGCGTTTCCCCATACTTCTCTTCACTTCGAAATCTGGAAATTTTTGACAGCGGATGAAGTGGGTTGGGTGACGCCTGTAACAGCGGCTTTATTATTACTTCAATAATACAGCATTGTGTGTATTCTACCGTGAGGATGGGAACACGCAATTTATAAGTTGAGTTAACTATAGTGGCATCATGTCGTGAGACACGATGCCACTGCTTTTTCCCCCTTTCCCAATGATGATGATTATTCTTCTGCTTTCTTCTTGCCGAAATTGGGATCAATCTTCAGGAAGGATGTGACGAGGAAGGTGATGCTACAGCAAACCATGACGATGATGAAGAAGGTCTTGTAGCCCACCGCTTCCTGCAAAGCACCGGCAAAGAGACCGGGAATCATCATGGAGAGTGCCATGAAGGCTGTGCAGAGGGCATAATGGCTGGTCTTGAACTCGCCCTGGCTAAATAATATAAGGTATAGCATGTAGGCGGTGAAGCCAAATCCGTAGCCAAACTGCTCAATGAAGACGCAGGCGTTAATGGTCAGTAGGTCGCTGGTCTGGGCATAGCTCATGTAAATATATACCACGTCGGGTAGGGTGATGGCGCATACCATGGGCCAAAGCCAGCGTTTCAGTCCGTCTTTGCCTGCAGCGAGTCCACCCAGTATTCCGCCCAAGGTCAGTCCGACAACTCCTATCGTTCCCTGCACGAAGCCGTATTCTTGCGGTGACAAACCGAGTCCACCGTTATGGGGGGCATCAATCAGAAACAGGGCCGACACCTTGGCGAGCAGTCCCTCGGGCATGCGATAGAGAAGCATGAACAGGATGCCGATGACGGTGATGCGCAGGGGGAACTTCGTAAAGAAGGAGCGGATGGCCTCCCAGGTCTTCTGCATCAGCTCGCTGAACTGTTTGGGTTCCCGACCTGCTTCGTAGGCTCCCTCTGTTTCGGGGCGTGGCAGAATGTAGCTGTGCCACAGCCATAGACCAATGAAGATGCCTGCCAGCCCGTAGAAGGTGATACTCCACGAGAAGGGGATGCTATTGCGGTAGATGACCTGCAGGTTGCCGGCAATCATCACGAGGATACCTTGCCCCACGATGGTTGCTATGCGGTAGAACGTAGAGCGGATGCCCACGAACATAGCCTGATCGTGCTCGTCAAGTCCGAGCATGTAGAAACCGTCGGCTGCAATGTCGTGCGTGGCACTGGAGAAGGCCATCAGCCAGAAGAAGCACAGGGTGCCCTGCAGCCAGAACGAGGTGGGGATGGTGAACGCTACGCCTCCGAAGGCGGCACCGATGAGCAGCTGCATGGTGACAATCCACCAGCGCTTGGTCTTGATAATATCGATGAAGGGGCTCCAAAGCGGTTTGATGACCCACGGCAGATAGAGCCATGAGGTGTAGAACGTGATGTCGGCATTGGAGAGACCGAGCTGCTTGTACAAGACCAGCGAGACGGTCATCACTGCTACGTAGGGCAGACCCTCGGCGAAGTAGAGGGAAGGAACCCATGTCCAGGGAGCCCAAGGAGATTTCTTTTGCATATGGTTTGGTGTTACTTGTTAAATATGAAGCGTGATTACTTGTATATTCGTTTGATTTCCGCGTTCCGGTAGTAGTGGAGCAGGATGTCGTCGTAGGAGTGGCCTTGCTCACCCATCACGGCAGCACCAATCTGGCAGAGTCCGACACCATGTCCCCAGCCACGACCGTGGAGGGTGAACGTCAATGGGGAGCCGGCAGACTTCTCAACCTCGAAGTTCGAGCTGAGCAGATGGGTCTTGCTGAGTGTACGGCGTATCTCCAGTTCCTTGCCGATGGTAAAGCTGTGCTCGGTGCCGACAATCTTCAGCTTGGAGATGCGTCCGCTCTTGCCTCGCTCAATAGGTATCAGGTCGGTAATGGTTCCGAGCTCCATCTTCAGTTTCTCATTGACGAGTTGCGAAAGCTCCTCTTGCGTGTAGCGAACCGTCCAGTTGTAGAAGTTGACGGTTTCCTGATCATAGTCGTTGAGCACCTGCGAGATGATGCGTCGGTCGTTGGTGTTGCAGTAGGGGTCTGCAACGGAAATGAGATACGGCTTGCTGATATTCTCCCAGCAATATTGGTATTCCTCGGTCTGTCCGCCACAGCATTTGGAGAAGCGCGCGTCGCAGATCTCGTCCTTGTACATCAGGATTTGTCCTCGTGTGGCCTTGACAGCCTCTTTCACTTGGGGGCTGGTGGCCATGGTAATACCTTGATAGCGCTGGCAGTGGTCGTCGGCGCAGACATCGAAGATGGTGTGGTCTTCGCGGTCGTACCAACGGATCAGCTCGTCTTCTTTCTTGATGAACGAAAAGAAGTTGTTGCCGCCGTTCTGAGACTCCTTGCGCTTTTGCATGTGGTGGAGCAGCCATGAGCGGGAGATGACGGCGTGAGCCTTGAGCAGTTCGAGGGACGAGGTTGCACTCATCTCGCTGGAGATGACACTCTCCAAATAGTTCTCCACGGGCAGTTCGTTGATGGCGCAGATATGGTCTGCCTCCACCACGAAGCGCAAGATGCCGGTGAAGGTCTGCTTCAGTTTGCGTTCCCAATGGAAGTTCTTGCCGATGGGTACCTCAAGCAGTGAGAATGAAGCGTCGGGACTCTTGGGGCGCAGGGTGAGCGACCTGTACTGATTGCCGTTCCAGAGGATGCCTCCTTCCGAGAACTCTACGACCTGTTCGCCCGTGAGGTCGGCTCCTTTTGCCGTGTAGGGTTTGTTGAGTGTGAACTCGATGCGCTGCGCATGCAGGATGCCTACGGTGACGATGGGCTGCTGTGCATTTCCGATAATCGTCTGGGCAATGGTCGTCTGTGCCTTGGGTGCCGGTTCGGGTGCTTGCAGGAGTTCAATGATTTCCTGGATTTGCTCGTCGGATGCGGCACACTCCCTGATGATGTCGCCCACCTCCTCGGCTGTGAGGCGGTTGAAGTCGCTCTCCCGAGGTGTGATGATAAGTCCTGCCATATCCAGTGTGCCCGGACTGACAAGCCGTTGCGTGTCATCGCTGGCGTAATAGCAGTCGGGTCTGTGCTTGGCACGGGGGAAGATGATGGTGATGAAGTCCTCGTCCGTGCGCCATGCCAGAATGTTCAGGGGAGGTTCGGGGCATGGGGTGTTGGACTCACACAGTGGGGAGAGTGCTTTATAGAGCCGGCGGAAGAGCGCATGGTCGTTGGATGTCGTACGGCTGCGAATGGCAAAGAGCGGGCAGATGTAGTCCTTGACCAAGGAGATGTTCTCGTTTTCGTTCAACTCATAGATGACATCAAGATTGCGGCTCAGTCGCTGCCATGAGGTCTGCAAAGGAAGTTGCAGACCTTCGCCCGCCTGCAGGTGGAGATGGTCGGGTGCCGATGCTCCCGACTGCGGCCCGTTGTAGAAAACGGTGAGTGTGGGATAGCGGTCGAGCAGGCGGTGAATCTCCTTGTAGCAATCATTGATGCGCTGTGGCTGATGAATGCGCGCGGGTAGGGTGAAGTGGGTGGGCAGGATGGGGAAGGGGTTGACGAGCAGGTCGAGCGAAGAATCGGGGAGTGACCTGACGATTTGTTCCTGTGGACGGTTGCTTCCGCAGAGGAAGCAGGGACGTTCTGCCACCGTCTTCTTGTCTATCTTGGCTCCTGTAGAAACCATTCGGGCGGGGTTGAACTGCAGTTTCACGGTGTTGTCGCCGCACGACAAGTCGCGTGTCTGTACGTTGAGCAGGTCGCGGAAATTCTTGCGGGCAGCCTCCCAGGTCTCTAACTGACGGTCGAAAAAGCGTATCAGTGGCGACGATAGCTGGGCGTTGAAAGTGGAAAAATTGTTGGATGCGGTGTGCCGTGCCGTGTTGATTTGCCGGCGTGCCTTCAGTTCCATGGTGCGAAGCCGGTCCTTATAGAGGTTGTTGGCATTCACCTTCTCAATACTCAGGGCAGCATCGCTGTTGCCGCCCCATCGCCGACAGAGGTAGAGCTCGCTGAAGATACGCCCGATCTTCCACTGGCGGCTGAAAGCCAGACCCAGCGCATAGTCTTCGCCATAGCTGGTGTTGGGGAAGCCGATTTGTCTTACGTAAGGTGTGAAGAACGCCCGGGGTGCTCCCAGGCCGTTGATGCGCAGGGCGTTGTTGGGCCCGTTGTCGTCAGTCCATTCCGCATGGTCAATCAGTCCGGGCGGCAACGTGTTCAGCTCGAAGTCGCACATGCGATAGGAACCAATGACCATCGCGGCATTCTGCTTATAGAAGGCATTGACAATCTGCTGCAAGGTGTTGGGTGAGGAATAAAGGTCGTCGCTGTCGAGCTGTACGGCGAAACGTCCGCAGCGGTCATCATCGATGGCCACGTTCCAGCATCCTCCGATGCCCAGATCGGTGCGCTCGGGCTCAATGACGATTAATTGAGCGTTGGAAGCAACGATTCCTTGCAGGATCTTTCCGGTGTTGTCAGTAGAGTGGTTGTTCACCACGATGACGTTGAAGGGGAAACTAGTCTTTTGGCTCAGGGCTGAATGGACAGCGTCGGCAATAGTCTTCTCCCGGTTGAAGACGGGGATGATAACCGAGGCTTCCATGGCAAACTCCTGCTCCATGAAGTCAGGCTCTTTGTAGGCGGTTGTATCTACCAAAGCCCCCGTCACATCAAGGTAATGGGTGCAGACACGCTCCATTTCCACCTGCACTTCGCGGTTGCGTGGGTTGACATAGTCAAACTGTTTCTCGCCGCTCTTGCGTGTGTCGAGCTCGATAGCCGTGTAGAGTGGCTCGTTGATGTGGAAGAGGGTTCCCTTGCGACTCAGGTAGAGGCGCAAGTCATAAAGCCCGCCATACTTCAGCGTGGCAATGGGGAATCCCTGTTGGGCTTCCCTCCTGCGCTTGGCCCACTCATGTAGCACGCTGGTGCGAATGAGCAGTAGCTGGCCGAAGTCAAAGTCATCGCGCACGGCTCCTTCTTGATAGTCGATGACAGGATGTCCGAAGGAGTCGCTATACACTAACAATGCCTGGCTGTCTTCCGCAACGCGCACGAACCGCTCCAGTGCGTGGGCACCAAGGCTGAAAGGCGTTGTCTTCAGACTGAGCAAGGTATAGGGTGCCCGGGCCTTTGCATCGATGTCGAGCATGGTTTTCGTCGATGTCAGCGAATCCGTTGGAATGACAGAATAGCAGGTGGACGAGGGGGTGCCCTCCGCCATCAACAGATGGATATTCCTAATTGTCTTCTCCCTGCAAAGTTTCTCTAACATGGTCTCCATGCTCTGCAAATCGTCGCACGGAAGAAAGCAGTCAATGATTCCTCTCATAATGTTTCTCGTGTTAAATGCAATGTTGTCTGTGTAATAAAAGACATGCAAAAGTACAAAAAAATGCTGAGAACGTGGCAGAAATATGGGATATTATTTCACAACGGTAGCACGCAAGATACGGATGTCGTAAACGGGACGGTCGTAATCGTCGGTTTCGGCGCGTTGAATGGCTTTGACCACATCCATCCCTTCCAAGACCTCGCCAAACACCGTATATTGCGTGTCGAGATGGGGGGTGCCGCCTTTGCTGCGGTAGCAGGTGCGAATCTCGTCGGTCATGTTCATCAGTCCGTGTGTCTGCTCCTGTATGCGGGCGTTCCACTTGTCAAGGTCGAGTGAGCTGAACGTCTTTCCATAGACAATGTAGAACTGGCTTGACGACGAGGCATGAGTGGGGTTCACCTCGTCGCTCTCACGGGCAGCCGCTAATGCGCCCCGCTTATGATAGTAGCGGGGATAGACAATCTCTGCCGGGATGGTATAGTCGGGCGAATGGGCACCGACATAGTCGCCAGGCTGGGCATGGCGCATGGTGGAGTCGCCAGTCTGAATCATGAAGTCACGAATGACGCGGTGCCAGATGATGCCGTCGTAGAACCCTTCACCCACCAACCGAAGGAAGTTGTCACGATGACGGGGTGTCTCGTTGTAGAGAACGACACGGATGTTTCCCTCAGAGGTCTCAATGAGTACCTCATGACGCAATGTGTCGTTCTGCGCATGGGCACAGAACGACACGATCGTAGCGAGAAGTGTTGTTATAAACAGTTTCCTCATGGTCGAATACGTTTTAAAAGGCGTAGTTCCTCAACTCCTCAATACGCCTCTCCGTTGGCAATCTCCTCCTTGTCGATAGGCTTGCTGTCGATGGCACGCCATGCATAGAAAATGTATGCCAGCACGAAGGGAATGAGCAGGCTGACATAGGCCATCGTGCGTAGGGTAAACTCGCTGGAGCAGGAATTCTGAATGCTGAGTGAGCTCTGCAGGTCTTCGTTGGAAGGGTAGTAGCAGGTGTTGTTCCAACCGGCAAAGAGCAGAAGTACCAGCACGACAAGTACCACGCCGATGCCTGCGGGCCAGATGCCACGGTTGAAGTCGGGCTTGGTCACGGTGCGCCAGATGGCAAAGAGCAGTAACACTACACCAACGAGCATGATAAGCGTCAGGTACCACATGTCAATGGCATTGCTCAGATACTTACCCGAGACAATAGCGGCAACACCAGATTCGGGATTGTAGGCATAGCCGTAGCCAAAGAGCGTGCGACCAAGGAAAAGCAGGAACAAGACAAGGAACAAGACGGAGGTGCCGGTCAGGTAGCCGCGGGCGCGGGTACGGATAGTCGGGTCATTCACATTATTTATAATATAGAACAAACCGAGCACACGGGCAAGGAAGAACACCGCCAGGCCGAAGATCAGGTTCCAGGGGTCGAGCAGCGCGTCGAGACCGTTGCTCCCATTGGCCCAACGGCTGATGACAGGCTGTGCCATATCTGTGATGTTTCCTTTCTCAATGATGAAGTTGGAACCTGTGAAGAACGTTGCCACGGCTCCTCCTAAGAGCAGCGGACCCACCACGCCATTGATTACGAGGAATGTCTGGAACGTCCGTGTACCCAAGAGGTTGCCGAGCTTGTTTTGGAACTCATAGCTGACAGCCTGTAGCACAAACGAAAACAGAATGAGCATCCACAGCCAGTAGGCTCCGCCGAAGCTGGTGCTATAGAACAATGGGAACGAAGCGAAGAAAGCACCGCCGAAAGTAACCAGTGTGGTGAACGTAAATTCCCATTTACGACCTGTGGAGTTGATGACCAGTCGGCGTTCCTCGGCTGTCTTGCCCAGTTGGAAAATCATGGAATTGGCACCCTGAACAAACATCAGGAAAACCAACAGGGCTCCCAGCAGACTTACTAAGAACCACCAATATTGTTGCAAAAATCCGTATGTCATAGCAGCATTTTTATTTGACTATTTGACAATTTGACTATTTTACTATTTGACAATTTTACTAATTGACTATTTACTATTTGACTATTTGACAATTTATGATTCCTGCTCCGGTCCTTTTTTGATTTGCTTGAGCAGGATGTTGATTTCCACTGCCAGCATTGTGGTGAACAGGGCAAGGAAGATAAAGAAGGTCAGTGCTACGGAACCGGCATGTAGGTCACTCACGGCAGCCCATGTGGGCAGCATGTCCTGAATGGTCCACGGTTGGCGTCCCATCTCAGCAACCATCCATCCTGCTTCGCTGGCAATATAGGCCAATGGTACCAAGGCAATGGCTGCCATGTGTAGGTATTTGTGGTCGGCAAGTGGCATGTCTTTCCAAAGCTTGCTGATGCCGAGGGCCTTGAACTTGTCTTGGTAGGTAATGAAAAGCACCAGTGCGAAGAAGACGATAAAGAGACAGCCCAGTCCAACCATGAGGCGGAATGACCAGAAGCAGACGGGGATGAACGGCACAACCTGGTCGGCAGACTTGATGTAGCCGTAGCCAAAGTATGGCATGTTCTTTTTCAAAGTTTTCAGACTCATCTCCTGAGCTTCTTGAGAGCCTGTCTTCTTGGCATTGCGATAGGTCATCAACGCATAAATGGCAGACCGTCCGCGCTTGATTTTCTCCTCAATGGAGGGCTCCTGTGAACCGTCAGCCTTGGTATAGCCGTTCAGCAGTTCCTTGATGCCTGGCACATAGCCGTGGAAGTCGTTGGTGGCAAGGAAAGAAAGAGCGTAGGGGGCTGCGATGCGCAAAGGAGGCTCTGTCTCATTCATGTAGTCGGGCTGAACAAATGGATTCACCCAAGCTACTGCGGTAAGGCTTTGGTCGGTTCCTCCCTCATAGAGTGCTTCCATGGCAGCCAGCTTCATGGGTTGCACCTGTGCTACCTGATAAGCTGACGTGTGGCCGGTCATGGCGGCTAAAACGGAAGCAACCAGTCCGACGCTTGCGCCAATCTTGATGCTCTCGATGGCAAGTTTCTCCTCGCGCTTCTTCAGCAGATACCAGCAACTGACAGCAACCGTGAAGACACCTCCGATAATCCAGGCAGAGGTGACCGTGTGACAGAACTTTCCAACGGCAAAGGGCGACAGGGCAACTTCAAAGAACGAGACCATCTCGTTGCGCATGGTGTCGGGATTGAATTCGCAGCCTACCGGATATTGCATCCATGCGTTGGCAACGAGAATCCACCATGCTGAAATGGTTGCACCGAGACCGGTGAGCCATGTCGATGCGAGGTGGAAGCCGCGCGAAACCTTGTTCCAACCGAAGTACATCACGGCAACAAACGTTGATTCCATGAAGAAGGCAACAATGCCTTCCACGGCAAGAGGAGCACCGAAGATGTCGCCTACGAACCATGAGTAGTTAGACCAGTTCGTGCCAAACTCGAACTCAAGGATGATGCCTGTGGCAACACCCATAGCGAAGTTTACACCGAAAAGCTTCTGCCAGAAACGTGCGGTTCTTTTCCAGAATGGCTTCTCCGTGCGGTAGTAGCACGTCTCAGCGATTCCCATAATGACTGCAAGACCCAACGTGAGGGGTACAAAGAGCCAGTGATAGATGGCTGTCAGGGCGAATTGCGCTCTCGACCAGTCAATCGTTCCTGTGGTAATGTCTAATAATAGATTGTTCATCATAAATGGTTTTGTTGTTTGTTAGCAATTGAAAAAAGAGTTACACCGCCTGGGGTGGGATGGCTTATTGCGACCTCTCTGCCAGTTCATTCGATACATAGTCGGCTTCTTCGCCAGAGGCAACCTTGCTCTGCAGGAAGTTGGGGAAAAAGAAGACCTTGAGAATGACGAAGATGACGAAGAGCTTGATGAGGATAATCGCCCACAACGTCTTACCGAGCGTCATGTTGCGAAACCCGTCATAATACAGGTCAAAGATCCTGTATAGAAAGCCTTCTTTCTTCATGGTGGTGTCTTATGAATAGATTTATTCCGCAAATATAGACATTTTTGTTCAACCGCACAACAAAAAGTGTGAGAAATAACTCTCCTAAATCCTCAATATTTCCATAAAAAAGTAAAATTTTAGTATAAACCAAGGCTTGAAAACGTTTTTTCTTGGTTATTTCTCAAAAATCAATTATTTTTGCATTCAGTTTGACAAAGTTTCTTGAAAATTAAACAGAAAAAGAGATTACGTGATGAATAAAAAGATTCTGATTCCCCTGATTGTTATCGTTATCTTACTGTTGGCTGGCATTGGCTATTTATACGTCAGCCTTGACCAGCAAAAAGAAGAAAACCGTGTGATGCAGGAGCTGGCGGAACTCGATAAGAAAGAAATGGAAAGCGAGTACCAACAGTTTGCCGACCAGTATAGCGAGATGAAGACGAAGATCAATAACGACTCCATCGTGGCACAGCTTTCCGCAGAACAGGAAAAGACGCAGAAACTCTTGGCCGAGTTGCAGCAGGTGAAAGCATCCGATGCCCGCGAGATTGCCCGCCTGAAGAAAGAGCTCGCGACGGTTCGTGCCGTGCTTCGCAGCTATGTGCTTGAGATTGACTCGCTGAACCGCCTGAATCAGAACCTCACAGAGGAGAATACCCGCGTGAAGGCACAGTATGCAGAGGCAACGCAGCAGATACAGGGACTGAACACGGAAAAGCAGACGCTTTCCGAGAAAGTGGCCATTGCTGCCCAGCTCGATGCAACGGGTATCAATATGATCGCCAAGAACAAACGTGGCAAGCAGTCTGAAAACATGAGCAAGTGTAAGACGATCCAGGTGAATTTCTCCCTGGCAAAGAATGTGACGGCACAGGGAGGCATGAAGACGCTCTATGTCCGCATCACGTCGCCTACAGGTTCTGTTCTTGGCAATGGAGGAACCTTTACTTACGAAAACCGCTCGCTGCAGTGTACCATGAAGAAGAGCGTGGAATATGGCGGTCAGGAATTGCCCGTGACACTCTATTGGGAGGTGTCGCAGGCATTGGTAGCCGGTACTTATCAGGTCAGCATCTTTGCCGACGGTAATATGATCGGTTCAAGAAGTTTTACATTTAAATAGTTTACATAAAGCAATCTGCCCATGCGCAGATGACAGAAAGTTGATGATATGAAAAGGGGGCTGTTCTTCGTGACTTGCGTGCTTCTGGCTACGTGTCTGCCAGTTTGTGCCCAGCGGATGCTGTCGCTTGACAGTTGCCGGGCATTGGCTTTGCGTAACAATAAGCAGCTGAATGTCACGCGACTCAAGCAAGATGTGGCGCGAAACACGCGCAAGGCTGTGCGCACCAAGTATCTTCCCAAGGTTGATCTGCTGGGTGGATATGAATATTTCAGCAGGGAAATCTCGTTGTTGAGCAACGACCAGAAAGGCACGTTGAGCAATCTTGGTACCAATGCTGTCGGCGGCGTCTCATCGCACATGAACTCCGTTGTCACGGGAATGGTCGAGCGTGGACTGGTTACTCCTGAGATGGCGCAGCATCTGGGTGCCATCATGACTCCCGTTGGTGAAAAGGTGGCTGCGATGGGAAACCAGTTTGGAGAAGAACTTCGTGATGCTTTCAAAACCGATACCAAGAATGTCTGGGCTGCATCAGTTATGTTGCAGCAACCTTTATATATGGGTGGTGCCATCACGGCGGCCAACCAGATGGCCGATATCCGTGAGAAGATGGCTGTCAATGAGAACGAGACCGTGATGCAGAACACGCTGCTGAACATCGACCAGACTTATTGGACGGTGGTTTCCCTGAAGAGCAAGCACCAGTTGGCACTCAGCTACCGTGACCTTGTGCAGAAGCTTGACGAAGACGTTCATAAGATGATTGAACAGGGCGTGGCTACGCGTGCCGACGGATTGAAGGTCGATGTGCGGACGAATGAGGCGGATATGCAAGTCACTCAGGTTGAGAACGGTCTTTCTTTGGCTAAGATGTTGCTCTGCCAACTCTGTGGATTGTCACTGGAAGAGGATATCGTCTTGGTTGACGAGGTGAAAGAATTTGATGCCAGACAGATGGCAGCAGGTGAGGCCAATCTTGTTACAGATGACCTGTTGATGGAGAATACGGAAGAAAACAGACCTGAGTTGCGCATGTTGCAGAATGTTATAGACATGAGTCGGGCATCCACCAAGCTCATTCGGGCCGCCTATCTGCCACAGGTAGCTCTCACGGGCGGATACATGGTTAGCAACCCCAACGTGTTTAATGGCTTCCAGAGAAAGTTTGCGGGAGTCTGGAATGTGGGTGTCATGGTGCGTGTACCTGTTTGGAACTGGTTTGAAGGCGAGTACAAAGTGCGGGCAAGCAAGGCAACGACCAACATCGCCTGCATGGAGATGAACGATGCTCAGGAAAAGATAGACTTGCAAGTGGCGCAAAGCCGGTACAAGGTGAGCGAGGCTCAAAAGCGCTTGGCTGTTACGCAGAAGAATATTGCCAGTGCCGATGAGAACTTGCGTTGTGCCAACGTGGGCTTCCGTGAGGGTGTGATAGAAGCCACCGATGTGATGGCTGCACAGACTGCCTGGCATTTGGCCCAAAGTCAGCGTATCGATGCGGAGATTGATGTTCGCATGTCGCAAATCGGTTTGCGTCGCGCGCTTGGCGTACTTTATTAATATATTCAAGAAGATAGCATTACAGAAACAAATAAATACAGCAATACATTATGTCAGCAAAAACCCAACACAACAATATTCTCCTTGCCGTTATCGGTTTTACGACGGTGGTCATCATTGTGGCTGTTATAGGCTTCTTTGCCCTTGACCGTTCACCAGAAATTATCCAAGGCGAGGTGGAAGTAACGGAATATCGTGTGTCAAGTAAGGTTCCTGGTCGTATTCTTGAACTGCGTGTCAAGGAAGGTGACTTTGTGCGTGTAGGTGACACGCTTGCCATCCTTGATGCCCCCGAGGTGGAGGCGAAGAAGGCGCAGGCCATGAGTGCGGAGGATGCTGCCTCTGCCATGAGCCAGATGGCACAGGCAGGTGCTCGTCAGGAACAGGTGAGTGCGGCCTATCAGATCTGGCAGCAGGCCAAGGCTGGTCTTGAGATTGCCCATAAGAGCTATGAACGTGTACAGCGGCTTTATGACGAAGGCGTGATGAGTGCGCAGAAACGTGACGAGGCTTTGGCGAACTATAAGGCTTTGGAGGCGCAGGAGAAAGCGGCAAAGAGTCAGTATGAGATGGCGAAGAACGGTGCCCGTCGAGAGGAGAAACTTGCTGCTCAGGCACAGGTGAACCGTGCGAAAGGAGCTGTGCAGGAGGTCAATTCCTATATCCACGAGACTGTTCAGGTGGCACAGATTGCCGGTGAGGTTTCAAGCGTCTATCCCAAAGTGGGTGAACTTGTTGGAACAGGCTCACCTATCATGAGCATTTCTGTCATGGAGGACATGTGGGGAACATTCAATGTACGTGAGGATCAGTTGAAGGGTTTGAAGGTGGGAGATACCTTCACGGCTTACTCTCCTGCATTCAACAAGGAACTGAAAATGAAGGTGTTCTATATCAAGGATGAAGGTGCCTATGCAGTATGGAAGGCAACCAAAGCCAACGGACAGTACGATTTGAAGACCTTCGAGGTGAAAGCTCGCCCTATTGAGCGTTTTGATGGGCTCCGACCTGGTATGTCCTTGATCATCAAGTAGAAAGTTGTAGGTGAGGGAGCAATAGATAGGGAACGGTCGTCATGGGAGTATTGGGACAAGTCTATAGAATCGCTATTCGTGAGTGTGGGAACCTTCGCTCACATCCCGTCTATTTTTTCTGTATGATTGTTTTTCCTGCAATCGTGATCCTGTTCTTCACATCCATGATGCATGAGGGATTGCCCGTGGAGTTGCCTGTTGGAGTGGTCGATCTCGACAATACATCGACCACCCGTTCCCTGATTCGCCGTCTTGATGGCTTCCAGACCTCGCATGTGGCAGGGAGCTACACCAATTTGAACGAGGCACGCAATGCCATTCAGCGCAATGAGATCTACGCTTTCCTGTATATTCCCAAGGGTACGACCGATGATTTGCTGTCTGCCCGCCAACCGAGAATTTCCTTTTATTACACTTATACGTCGCTCACGGCTGGCTCGTTGCTCTTCCGAGACTTGAAGACCATTTCTTCGTTGGGCTCGGCGGCGGTGGGGCAGGCTACGATGTTGGCGAAAGGCTATACCGAGGCTCAGGTGCGGACTTTCCTGCAACCGATTGCTGTGGACTTGCATCCTATCAACAATCCGTGGATCAGTTATAACATCTATGTCAGCACCATGCTCATTCCAGGTGTGCTGATGTTGTTCATGTTCATGCTTACTGCCTATTCCCTGGGAACGGAAATCAAGTTCAATACCTCTAAGGAGTGGATAGAGATGGCAGGTGGTAATATCTATGTTGCCATTTCGGGCAAGCTGTTCCTGCAGACGCTTGTATTCCTGTTCATGAGCTTTGCCTACATGTATTATGTGTTTGGCGTGTTACAGTTTCCCCATCCTGGCGGTCTCTTGCCGATGGTGTTGCTCACCTGCCTCTCCGTGTTTGCTGCGCAGGGGTTCGGCGTTTTCATTTTCGGATTGATGCCCTCGTTGCGCATGTCCATGAGTGTCTGCTCTCTGTGGGCGGTACTGAGCTTCTCGATGGCAGGTGGGATATTCCCCGTTATAGCGATGGATACGCCTCTTGAGTCTTTGGCTCAGCTTTTCCCCCTGCGTCATTATTATATGATGTATCAGATAACGGTCTTCAATGGCTATCCGATGATGTACGCATGGTTCAATATGGCGGCGTTGGGGTTGTTCGCGCTGTTACCTGTGTTCGTGATGAAGAACATCAAGCGGGCGATGCTTACGTACGTGTATATTCCATAAGGTGACAAAAAGTAGGCGAGGGGAATGTAGGATGATAGAAATATGTAGAATATAAAATCAAGATGAAGGAACTGTTCAGAAGAATCCGCGAGGGCTTGACCGATATGTGCTATATCTGGGTGAAGGAGATGCGTACCACGTTCACCGACGAGGGCGTACTCATCTTTTTCATCCTCGTACCGTTGGTCTATCCGCTGCTCTACTCGTGGATTTACAACAACCAGACGGTGCGCGAGGTTCCTGTGGTGGCGGTCGATTTGTCCCACAGTCACCTGAGCCGTGAGTTCCTTCGTGAGTTCGATGCCTCACCCGATGTGCGGGTTACTTACTTCTGTAACAGCTTGGAGGAGGCGAAGGATCTGGTGGAGAAGCAGATTGCCGATGGTATCATCTATATCCCCAATGACTTCCAGACCGTTATCGGCAGGTCGCAGCAGGCGCATGTGAGTGTCTATTGCGACATGTCGCTCATGCTTGCCTACAAAGCCATTTATCAGTCGGCGATGGCGGTGGCGATGGACGTAAACAAGCAGATACAGGTGCAAGTGGCGGGGAACTATACCACGCGCGAGGATGAGATAGCCACACAACCGCTGGCCTTCACCGAGGTGCCGATATTCTGTCCTACCGGCGGTTATGGTGATTTCATTATCCCGGGAGTGCTGATACTGATCATTCAGCAGACGCTGTTACTGGGCATTGGACTGGGAGCAGGTACAGCTCGCGAGTCCAACCGCTATCGCGACCTTGTTCCTGTGAGTCGCCATTACAACGGCATCTTCCGAATTGTGCTGGGCAAGTCGCTTTGCTACTTCATGATTTTCTCTGTGATGGCCACATACCTGACGTTGGCTGTGCCGAAACTGTTCGGCTTCATCTCTGTCATCCATGTTTACACTTGGGTGGGATTGATGTTCCCCTATCTGTTGTCGTGCATCTTCTTTGGGATGATGCTCTCTTGTCTGGTACGCTACCGTGAGAACGTACTCCTGCTGGTGGTCTTCACCTCCGTTCCCTTCCTGTTCCTGTCGGGCGTGTCATGGCCTCAGAGCTCCATTCCCGGTGCCTGGCAGGGCGTGTCATGGCTGATTCCGTCCACCTTTGGCATACGTGGCTTTGTGCGTATCAATACGATGGGGGCTACCTTGTCTGACATTCAGGTGGAGTATCAGGCTCTTTGGATTCAGGCAACAGTCTATTTCTTTGTGACGTGTCTGGTCTATCGATATCAAATCAAACTGTCCCATCGCCATGCTTTCGAGCGTATTCTCCTGTTGAAGGAGAAAGCCCATGCCGCAATGGAACGCATCAAAAAAGTCTCGCCCAAATGAGCGAGACTTTTTAATTACATTGTTTCAATGCTTCATGCTTACTTCAGCTTGGTATAGCCGTACTTGCTATTCTCGCCGAGCTCTTCCTCGATGCGGATGAGCTGGTTGTACTTGGCCATACGGTCTGTGCGGCTGAGCGAACCAGTCTTGATCTGTCCGCTGTTGGTAGCAACAGCAATGTCAGCGATGGTGGTGTCCTCAGTCTCGCCAGAACGGTGAGAAGTAACGGTGGTGTAACCGTGACGGTGAGCCATCTCGATAGCATCGAGAGTCTCGGTCAGCGAACCAATCTGGTTCACCTTGATGAGGATAGAGTTACCAGCACCCATCTTGATACCCTTCTCAAGGAACTTCACGTTGGTAACGAAGAGGTCGTCACCTACGAGCTGGCAGCGGTCACCGATCTTAGCGGTCAGTTTCACCCAGTTCTCCCAGTCGTTCTCGTCGAGACCGTCCTCGATAGAGTCGATAGGATACTTCGTGATGAGTTCCTCAAGGTAAGCGATCTGCTCGTCGGCAGAGAGTTTCTTTCCGTTGGGATCTTTCTGTGCACCGTTCTTCAGCTGACGATAGTCATAGAACCATTTGCCGTCCTCCTGTACTGCGAACTCGGAAGCTGCGCAGTCCATGGCAATCTTCACGTCCTTGCCCGGCTCGTAACCAGCCTTCTTGATAGCCTCAACGATGGTGTCGAGAGCGTCCTCGATGCCGTCGAAGTTAGGAGCGTAACCACCCTCGTCACCTACGGCTGTAGAGAGACCGCGAGCCTTCAGCAGCTTGGCGAGGTTGTGGAATACCTCAGCACCGATGCGGATAGCTTCCTTCTCGCAACATGCGCCAACCGGACGAATCATGAACTCCTGGAATGCGATAGGAGCTGCAGAGTGTGCACCACCGTTCACGATGTTCATCATAGGTACGGGGAGAGTGTAGGCATTAGCACCACCGATGTAGCGATACAGAGGGATGTTCAGAGCCTTGGCAGCAGCCTGAGCTGTAGCAAGCGATACACCGAGGATGGCGTTGGCACCGAGCTTAGACTTGGTGGGAGTACCATCAAGAGCAAGCATCTTGTGGTCAATAGCGCGCTGGTTGAACACGCAGTCGCCCTTCAGTGCGGGAGCGATGATGTTGTTCACATTCTCAACAGCCTTCAGGACACCCTTGCCGAGGTAACGACCTTTGTCACCGTCGCGAAGCTCAAGAGCTTCGTTCTCACCTGTTGATGCACCTGACGGAACGGCTGCACGACCCATTACGCCATTTTCCAATGTCACTTCCACCTCTACGGTAGGATTGCCGCGAGAGTCAAGAATCTCTCTGGCATGTACTTTTTCAATCTTCATTTCTTAATTTGTTTGGTTTTAAATCATGATTTAACAAAATGCTCTGCAAAGTTACACATTATATTATATATAGACAAACCTCAACGGGTGTTTTTTAGCATTCCCCTTCTAAAATAATGTTAATGTTCTAATTTTTTAGAATAAAATATTTGAAAGTTCTAAAACTTTAGAATAACTTTGCAGGCATGAAAACCAAAAGCCAACAACTGACTAAGTCGGAGACACAGGTAATGAACTACCTGTGGTGCCTGTCCGACGCAAAAGGTAGTGCTGCCGATATCATGGCGTGCTACGACGAACCGAAACCAGCCATGACAACGTTGCTCACATTTCTTAAAATTCTCGAGGAGAAAGGATTTGTCAGTTCCGAGAAGGTAGGGCGTGGCAAGGTGTTCACGGCACTTGTAAGTCGTCGTGACTATACTTCCGCCTTCATGCGTGAGGTAAAGAATACCTTTTTCGGAGGTTCGTTCTCGTCGCTCGTTTCGTTCTTTGCCGAGGAGGAACATCTTTTGCCCGAGGAAGTGGACGAGTTGCTCGGTATCATTCAACAGTATAAAAAGTGAAATAACGAAAGCTTCCGATGATGCTTATTGATTTCATGACATACGACCTTAAGGTGGCAGTGCTCCTCATGGTGTTCTACCTGTTCTACCGTCTTTTGATGGATCGCCAGACTTTCCATCGGCTTAACCGTTGGGTGCTACTTCTGACGTTGGTGCTTTCGCTGGTTTTGCCGTTCTGTGTGGTCACCATTCATCACACAGTGTGGGTAGAGGCCCCGACGACTGTTCGCCCCTTGCCATTTGCTCAGACTACCGGCCTTCCCGTCGCTGGAGATACTTTTAGCGAACTTGCCGTTCAATGTCTGAGTTGGCTGCTTGTCGTGGGTGTCGTCTTGCGACTTCTAATGGTGGGAAGGTCGTTCCTTGAATTAAGAAAACTGATCAGTCAATGCGAGATACACCCGCAGGGCGACGGAACGGTGATGGCCGTCACCCGAAAGCCTGTGGTACCTTTCAGCTGGATGCACACCATCGTCATGAACCACGATGAATACGTGGAGCGCAATGCAGCTGTTCTCGCTCATGAACGTGGACACATCGACTGCCATCACAGTATGGATGTCGTCTTCGTTGAAGTGCTTACAGCCTTGCAGTGGTTCAATCCCGCAGTGTGGTTTCTGCGGCAGGACCTTCGCGACCTCCATGAATGCGAGGCCGATCAGGCTGTACTCTCTCGAGGGTTCCCAACCGAACTCTATGTACAATTGCTCTTCCGCAAGGCAACCGGGCTGTCCGTCAGTCCGCTTGCCAATGCGATGAGCCGTCAAATCCTCAAAAAACGAATACTCATCATGTTGAATAATCATCCTAACCGCCATCCATGGCTGCGTGCCATGTATGTGATACCAATTGTGGCACTGTCGCTTGTTGCCACAGCCCGCACCGTTGTCGAATACAAAACTGTCCCTGCCGCTTCCATGGAGCAGGCTGCACAGCCGAACCTGAGTTCTGTTGGTGCAGACACCCCTTTGGCAGTAGCAGACAGCATTGTCAGTAAACCCGAAACTGACCCCGATGCCCCATGGAAGAGCCGTTCAATGGCCTTTTCTGATAGTGTACTTATCATTCTTGATGGGGTGCCTGTGTCGAAAGAGGACGTTGTCTGCGTCCCGAAGGAGCGCATTACTTCTGTTAATGTCTTGTCAAAGGTAAGCGCTGTCTCAGCTTTCGGAGAGAAAGGAAGTCATGGAGCTATCGTAATATCCACCGATCTGCCCCGTGACGGGCAGTCTGCACCGTCGTCTGATGCTGAACCCATTTTTGACGTTTCTGAAGAGCTTCCCCGCTTTCCTGATGGCATCAATCCGATTCAGTATATTAATGAACATATTGCTTACCCCAAGGTAGCACATGATCTCGGCGTACAAGGACGCGTCATCGTGCAGTTCGTGGTCGAGAAAGACGGATCGCTCAGCGATGTTCATGTAATCCGTCCATTGCTGAAGGAGGTCGATGGTAAAATCATTGTCGAGGGGGAGGAATACAAGCCTGGAATGACCGAAGAGGAACGCGCATTGGTTGACCAAAGGAACACAGCGTGGCTCCAAATTTGTAATTCGGCTGTCGATCTGATACGCGGCATGCCCCGCTGGACTCCAGGCAAGCAAAATGGTAAGCCTGTCAAGGTGAGATTCACCATCCCCATCACGTTCCGTCTCTCCTAAGCTTTGGCTTTTGGGGAGTGGAACCTTCTTCTTTCTTTTTTAATATAAGAATCTGACAGTATGAGAAGAATATTCCTATTCTTCTTCTGCCTCTGTTGTCTTCTGCCGACTAAGGCTCAGGAGACACAAAGACAGAAGAAGCAGCGAACCATTGCCCTTTGGGGGCATGTGAAAGATAGCTTCACCAAGTCGGGAATACCGGATGTAAAGGTGACGCTGATGACCGAGGACTCTGCCATAGTGGATAGCATGCGGGCGTTCAACATGGGTAAATTTAATGCGACCAAGATAGATGTGGGTTACAGGTTTTATGTACCTGCCCACCCCGCACGCTATATCATCATGGCTGAACATTCCGACTATGAGACGGGATATGTGGATTACGAAATACGCCATGTGGCGCGAAATTCCTATTTTGACGCACCGTGGCATCTGCTCAAGCGTCGGCCACGTGCGATGGTGACCGATTCACTTAACGAAAACCAGCTCGACGAGGTTGTCATCAAGGCAACCCGAGTGCGCATGGTTTACAAGGGTGATACCATCGTCTATAATGCCGATGCCTTCAATCTGCCAGAAGGCTCTATGCTCGACGCCCTTATCCGACAGATGGACGGCGTGGAGCTGAAAGATGATGGACGCATCCTTGTCAATGGGCAGCAGATTGACGAGTTGACACTCAACGGTAAGGACTTCTTTCGGGGCAACAACAAAGTTATGCTCGAAAACCTACCACACTATGTAGTTAATAACATTCAAGTCTATCATAAATCAACTGAGCTGAGCCAATACCTTGGGCGTGATGTCGAACAGAAGAAATATGTGATGGACGTAGTCCTGAAACGCGAGTATGCAGAAGGGTTCTTAGGTAACGTGGAAGTTGCCGCCAGCACGAGCGACCGTTTCCTCGGCAGGCTTTTTGGCATGCGCTACACTGACAACTCTCGGCTGACGCTTTTTGGCAATGCCAACAACGTCAACGAAAATCGTCGTCCAGGCAGCAATGGGGAGTGGACTCCGTCAAACATGCCACAGGGTAGGCAAACCACAGGACAGGCAGGTATGGATCTGCTTATCGATGAGGCCGACAAGCGTTGGAAAGAGAATGCCAGCGTGACACTCAATTGGAGCAAGTTCAACGACCAGTCGCTTACCAATAGTGAGCGTTTCTTCGCCAATGCACCGAGCAATTACTCTTTTTCGCGTGCCAGTTCATTCATCCGTAATCTCGAGATGCATGCCTCTAATCGCTTCGAACTGATGAAACCGTTCCATCTCTTGTCGTTCACAGAGGTGCGCTACGATCGTAACAATCCTACGAATGAGAACTCCGATTGGCTTTCCAGAAGCTCGCTTAATAGTGACTCTCTCAACTCTCAATGGTCATCTCTCAACACTCAGCTTTCATCGCTCATTCACCATTCCGTCATGCGCTCGCGGCAACATGTCCATCGTGTTTACGCTGGTTCATATATTGAGCTGACCAAGAAATTGTTAACAGGCGATGAGATTGGAGTGACAATGAACGCTAATTTCCACAATCAGCATCAGGAGGCGAACTCTTTGCAGCGCGTTGAGTATATACGGTCGGACGATGAGAATGTGGTAAAGAATCGTCGCAACCGTCGTCCTGACAAGGAATATTCTTGGTACGTCATGCCCAATTACACTGTCACATGGCTCAATGGTATTTCGCTGCGGGGTGAGGTCTCCTACAATCAGCAGTATAATTCTGAGGCCAATGAAGCATTTCTGCTTGATTCTCTTGCTTCTTCACCATCACCGCTCAGCTCCTCTATCTTTTCTACCGATCTCTATAACTCTTTTGAATATGGGAAGATGCAGCGTCGCTACACCATGCAATTGCGACCGTCGTATAACTACAATAAAAACGGAAAATACATGGCCGTGATGCTGCAGCTACCCCTGAACCATGTGCGGGAACGAATGAAATATTTTAGTGCTGCAACTGATACCGTAGTCTCGCAGCGGTCGTGGACTTTCTCACCGAACTTCTTCTTGCGTGCGGCAACCCATGAGTGGACACGCCAATACACACTAAGCTATACGGTCAAAGTAGACCTGCCTTCACTGTATAACAAGATCGACGTGCATAATAATGAGAACCCACTGGTGGTCAGACAGGGGAATCCTGCGCTGAAGAAGTCGGTCAGTCATCTTATGCAGGCCTCCTTTACCCGAAATTGGAGAGAGCGACAGCAGGCCTTCACGCTCGGTTATGGATTACGATTCTTTGTCAACACGATCTCGCAGGGCTATACTTATTACCCGGAGACGGGAATCTATGTCTATCGGCCGCAGAACGTCAAGGGCAACTGGCAGACCTATTTCTGGAATTACTTCAATAGACCGCTTGATAAACCTCGTCGGCTCACATTGAATAACTATGTTCACGGCGACTATTCCCGTAATGTCGATGTTGCGGTCTCCTTGAATGTCTCAGATGCCCAGACTCTGTCTCATGTTGATAACTATTATGTCGAGGATCGCTTGACGCTTAACTACCGTCTGGAAGAGCTTTCGATTGGAGCACAGGGCTACATGGAATATCGCTATGCCAGCAACAAGGAGAAGACCATAGAGACCATCCGTGCTTTGAACTTTTCCTATGGGCTCACCTGCAACTACAATTTCAAGAAAGACGCTTGGGGTAAGTTTATTGAGGGTTTTGCTCTGGCAACTGACATCAAGATGTTTTCACGTCGTGGCTATGGTAATGCAGCGCTCAATAGTAACGACCTCGTCTGGAATGCTTCCGTGTCACGTTCTTTTCCGATGTCTTTTGCTAAGAAATCGGGTGGGACACTTGTCGCTCGACTCGAAGCTTTCGACATACTACACAAACTCTCCAACACACAGATTGTCATCAATGGACAGGGACGCACTGAGACTGTCCGCAATACGCTGCCACGTTACGTTATGCTGCACCTCAGTTATAATTTCAATCGAATTCCTCAAAAACGGTAAAGAACTTTGTTAGGCATTTCAATCCTGCATGGCTTGTGATAAGTCATGCAGGATTTTTTTTGATAGACCTTGTGAAGGAGTGTTGGATTTTTTTGTGTAACTTTGCAGCATACAAATAAATCGTCAAGAAATGAGACATGCTGAGATTTACAATCAGTCTCAACTGATGGAACTGATAGGACAGGTAGGCTTCCTTCCGTTGTTGGACAGCGGGATCCGTGGATATTCAGCCGAGGAGGTTGTCAGCGAGGACTGCCGGTACGTTGTGTTCACTGATGGCGGTTGGGATTGGCCGCTATGGAAGTGGAAGGGTCCCATCGTGACAGAAGGTGATGTGGTCTATGGCAAGTTCTTTGCGGGAAAGGCGGGCTTCATCAGTCGTGAATGGTGGCCTGATTTCTGCAACTATCGTCGTGGTACTCATCTCTTGGGAAAACTCGGGACGAATATAGGGGAGGGGAGTGGTAATCTCTTCGAGGGCAGCATTGAGGAGGCTATTCTGCTGACGTTACAGGAGCACGGGAGCCTGATAACACGTGAGCTTCGTGCTGCCTGCGGTTTTACAGGGTCGAAGATGCGCAGTCGGTTTGATGCCTATATCACTCGCTTGCAGATGGCTTGCCACATCGTGACCGAGGATTTTGTCTATCCGCTGGACAAGCATGGACGGGAGTATGGTTGGGGATGGTCGTTGCTTACCACGCCCGAACAACTCTATGGACGCGATGCCTGCCGTTGTTCGCGTTCATCAGAAGAGTCGTTTCAGCGCATTCTTGCTCATTTCCGCCAATTCCTTCCTGAAGCCTCGGAGAAGGAAATCGTCAGGATTATAAAATGACAAAACACTGAAAATTTGTGTCTATATATTATTAATTAAGGTGTAGTGTTTTATATTCTTCCCTGTTTTGTAAAGAATCCCGAAAACTTTCAACTTCTTTTGAATTTTTTCTCAAAAAAGTTTGTGTGCTTCAGAAAAAGGTCGTACCTTTGCATTCGCTTCGCTCAAAAACGAGGCGCTAGAAGAAAGAGTTCTTTGAAAGGATTACATAGACAGAGAAGAGTAGTACAAGAGCGTGTGTCCGCGCATGTATGATATAAATATGTGTGTG
>CADCDK010000007.1 GCA_902800185.1 uncultured Prevotellaceae bacterium | reverse complement strand
TCGCAGACTATAGGGCATTAATCCGACTTTCGCCGGGCTGTTCCCTACCTGGGGGAAGGTCGGATACGCGTTACTCACCCGTGCGCCGGTCGCCATCAGAAGTTGCAAGCAACTCCCATGCTGCCCCTCGACTTGCATGTGTTAAGCCTGTAGCTAGCGTTCATCCTGAGCCAGGATCAAACTCTCCATTGTATAAATATCTTTCCAATATAAACTGGATTGTCTGTCATTAAAAAAAGCTCAAGAATAACCTATCCTTCATTAAGTCTAAAGAATTAACGGTTCGTTTATTAAACCCATAGTACATTGTTCTAAGAACAACATACAGCTTCTTTGTACTACTCTGTCTGTTTATGTAAATCTCTCAAAGAACTCTTTCTTGATTGCTTCATTTTTGAGCGAAGCGGATGCAAAGGTACTGCTTTTTTAAATACCCACCAAATATTTTTGCAAAAAAGTTACAAGGTCAATGAAACTTTTCTCGAATCTTGACATATATCAACCTAATTCCCTCGCACGCACTTATATATAATAAGGTGTAGGCATTTCTTTCGTTCCAATCGCCCTTTCGCATCCAACAACAAAAAGAGTCCTCATATCAGGTCAAAACATCGTTTTTTATTTCATATTTGACGGCATTCATGACCTTTTCTATTAGTTTTTTCATTTCACAGGCTTCTAATTCAAGAATTTTATCTAAATTTGCAGGGTAATAATAAAAACACTTGAATATGAAAAAAATAATGTTGGCGTTTTTCGCCCTTTTACCCTTAACGGGGATGGCACAAAACGTCTGGGAGCCCCAACAGCCATCGACCAATGGAGAGAAACAGCAACGTGCCCTTTTCGAGCCCGGCAAGACCAATAAGCGCGACCCGAAATACTTGGCAAACGCCATTCCTGTTGTAGATGGCAAGGTGGTATTCACAGCTGGCATCGAAGCCAAAGGAAAGACCGCCCAACAGGTATATGACATTGTGGCTGCTGAATTAGAGAAGATGGCAAAGGAATCCAATCAATTCAAGGAGAGTCAAGTGGCGGTTATCAATGCGCAGGAAAAGAAAATCGGCGGACGCTTCCGTGAATGGCTGGTCTTCCAGAAATCAGCTCTGGCGTTGGATGCGACCATCTTCAACTACTCTATCATTTGCGACTGCTCCGACGGTCACCTTCACATGACCATCTCGCGAATAAGCTACGAATACGAGACCGACCGAACCGACACTGGTATCGGACAGGAGATGACTGCCGAACAATGTATCACCGACGAATACGGTCTTACCCGCAACAAGCAAAAGCTGAGCCGCTACTATGGCAAATTCAGAAAGAAGACTATTGACAGGAAAGACAACATCTTTGCAGCTTTTGCTGCCGCTTTAGCTAAATAAGCAACTGTCACACAGCTTCAATCCGAACAAACAGCAATCGAAATGGAACAGGAATCCCATCTGAACGTCCCACGCCATCATCATCGCAAAGACGTGCCCGACAAGTTTCTCAAGCTACGCAATGTGCTCAACCTCATTTTCATGCTGGGAGCCATTGTGGGAGTGGCCGTCTATATGCTCTCAGATCAGGACACAGGAATCTATATCATCATGGGCTCAATGGCTTTCAAGGTCGTTGAGTGTACCCTACGCTTTATACACTAAATGAAGAAGCTCGTTTCACTCATCCTCCTCATGTTTGCGCTCGTCAATACGGCCAGCGCCCAGTTCCCCGATTCGTTCAACCAACTGACTCCCGACGGGATGATGTCCGAGGGGGGCAGCAGAAGCAAGCGTCAGTCGGGCGACTCTTTGGGAACGGACAAGGAAATCCCCATCGGTCTCCACGTATGGACGATAGACCCACGCTTTGGCGATATTAAGCCAGCCACGCCCGACACCCTGCCGCACATGTTCATGAACACCATATTCACCAGCGGACTTCGCGGTGAATATAACACGACGGGTAACTTGGGAGCTCCGCGCATCAACCGTATATTCATTGACCGTCCGCAGAGTGAATCATTTATCTTCACACAGCCTTACGACTATTTCCTCACGCCCATACAAGACTTTCACTTCACCAATACGCTCTCGCCGATCACCAACGTCTCCTATAACGAATGCGGCGACCAGACCGAAGGTGAAGACCACATCACCGCGAAGTTTGCCGTCAATGCCAACAAGCGTCTGGGAGGCGGTTTCAAGTTCGACTACCTTTACGGGCGCGGCTACTATCAGGCACAGCACACCGCACTTTTCAACTTCACCTTGTATAGCAGCTATCTCGGTGATCACTACCAGGCACATCTTCTTTTCTCCTCGAACCACCAGAAGGTTACGGAGAACGGTGGTATTCTCAGCGACGAATACATCACCCACCCCGAGAGCTTCGAGAGCGAATTTGTAGCCAATGAAGTCCCGACAGTACTTGAAAGGAACTGGAACCGAAACGACAACCAGCACGTTTTTTTCACCCATAGATACAGCTTGGGCTTCAAGCGCAAAGTTCCCATGACCGAAGAAGAGATCAAGGCAAAGAAATTTGCCTTAGAAGCCCAGAAGGATCAGGAGAAGCGCGAGAAAGAAAAGAAAAAAGGGAGGAACAATTCTGACGATGACGAAGAAGATGCACCGACCTTCTCGGGACGACCCGAGAACGCAAAAATCATGGGTGACGAAACTGCACTCAGACAGAAAATTGCTGCCGACAGTATCAGCAATCGAATCACCGTGTCCGACAAGGCCACTGCCGACAGTCTGCTCAGGGCCTCCAAGCCCTCTGACAAAGACAGTCTCCAGTGGATGAAAGACGAGTATGTGCCTGTTACAAGCTTCATACACACCGTATCACTCGACAACTACAAGCGCATCTACGAAGCCTATCAGACTCCACACGACTTCTATGCCAACCAGTTCCACAACAAAGGCTATCTCACTGGCGACTCCATCTTCGATATCACCCGCCATTATGCCGTTAAGAACACCTTCGCCATCTCCATGCTCGAAGGCTTCAACAAATGGGCCAAGGCAGGACTGAAAGCCTTCCTCACCAGCGAGTTGCGCCACTTCGAGCTCCCCGACTCCCTTGGAAGCATTGACAAATACAACGAGTACAACACCAGTATCGGCGGACAGCTGTCGAAGACCATGGGCAACACGCTCCACTACAACGCCACAGCCGAGACGTGGCTCACAGGAAAAGATGCCGGTCAGATGAAGCTCGATGCCTCTGCCGACCTTAATTTCAGACTCTTTGGCGATACCATCACACTCGGGGCCAAAGCCTTTCTCTACCGTCTGAACCCCACCTTCTACCAGCGCCACTACCACTCGCGCCACTTCTGGTGGGACAACGAAGGTCTCAGCAAGATCATCCACTCACGCATCGAAGGAATCTTCGCTTACCAGAAGACTCGCACCACCCTGCGCATTGCCTTCGACGAGATCAAGAACTACACCTATCTTGGCATGAGCTATAACATTGGAGAGGAGTATGCCCGCACCGCAACAGACGTGCATCTGCACCAATATGGTAAGGCCATCAGCCTGTTGACGGCATCGTTGACACAAGACTTCACCTTAGGTCCCATCAACTGGGAGAACGTCATCACCTATCAGAAGTCCTCACAACAAGACGTGCTGCCCGTTCCCGACCTCAACATCTACTCCAACCTCTTCCTGCGATTCAAGATAGCCAAAGTACTTAGTTGCGATGTTGGTGGCGACGTGCGCTACTTCACCAAATACTTCGCACCCGACTACAGCCCGGCATTGGGTCAGTATGCCGTGCAAGAGAATGCCGAGCGCATCAAGACCGGAAACTATCCCGTCGTAAACGTCTATGCGAACTTCCACCTGAAGCACACCCGTTTCTTCATCATGATGAGCCACGTCAATGCCGGTACAGGACGTAAGGAATACTTCTTTACGCCCCACTATCCACTCAACGAGCGTGTACTCAGGATGGGACTCAGCTGGAACTTCTTTAACTAAGCACAAGAACATGATGAGCAAACCCAAAGCCAACGTTGTAGCAGCCGTCATCAAGGATGGCGACCGCTATCTGTGCATGCAGCGCACTCGTTCCCAATACCCGTACATCTCCGAGCGATGGGAGTTCCCAGGCGGAAAGATGGAGGAAGGAGAAACGGAGCATGAGGCACTCCTGCGCGAGATCAAAGAAGAAATGGATTGGGACATTTACGTCGGTCGGAAGCTTGCCACCCTGGAATACGAGTACCCCGACTTCATCACCGTGCTCCATGCCTATCTCTGCAAGGGAGGCGAGGGTGAATTCAAGATGCTCGACCACCTCGACTACAAATGGCTCACGCTTGAAGAGCTCCCTACCCTCAGCTGGACGGATGCCGACCGCATGCTCATCGAGCAATTCCTGTAATTAGGGAATCAGTTCGAGAAGTATTTGGATTATATTTTTATTCTTTATGATCGTTTATCTTTGACATCCATTTGTCTATCCATCCTGCCAAAGGGGCTGGACTGCTCAGTAGGCCGCTATTATATTGGAGGTTCAGCATAGAGAAGCGCATACGACATGGAGGCGCGTATTTTTTGTTATACTCAGACAGACTGTTGCCGCTGATGTTCTCCTCAGCCTTCACCTCAACGGGAATAATTTTGTCGTCCCATTGAATGACAAACTCTACTTCTGCTGTTCCTGGTGAAGTCCAATAATATGGCGTTTGGTCATCCAACATTGGCTTGATAGACTGTAGTACAGCATTTTCTGCCATCGCCCCCTTAAACTCTGTGTAGTTAGCAATTGGATCTGTGACTACGGTTGCAGGAAGATGGGCCAAACGGCGGAGCAAGCCACAATCACAGGCATACACCTTGAAAGCATCTGTCTCTTCGTAGGCTGATAATGGCATTCCTGGTTTGCTGATACTGAAGACACGATAAATCATTCCTGCATCCTCCAACCACATCAGCGCATCTTCATAATCTTTGGAACGAGCACCACTCTTTATAACCTTGTAAATAAATTTTCTGTTCTCTTTCGACAACTGGGCTGGCAGAGAGTGCCAAATGGCATGGATACGAGGTATCTCACGTGGCTCGGCATATTTTGCAAAATCCAACTCGTAAAGGTCGAGAATGCCTTGAAGTGTTACCTCAACCTCGCCAATGCCTTTGTTCTCAAGCAGGGCGACAACGGCTTCAGGCATACCGCCAGAGACCTGATAGCGCCGATACTCCGTACGTAGCTTATTCATGATAATCTCTGGCAGATGACGAATTTCATCAAGGGATTCTATATATTCAAAGGTACGCGTGTCGCTTGCACGAAGGAACTCTTTGAAAGTGATGGGGAACATATTGATGATTTTCACTTTTCCAACAGGCACAGTCATCCTGCGTTTCTTGACTGCGACGCCCAACAATGAACCTGCAGCAATGATGTGATACTGTGGGGCCTCATCGCGAAAATATTTCAGACTGTTGAGAGCTTCTTCACACTCCTGTATCTCATCGAAGATCATCAGCGTTTCACCTGCGATAATGGGCTGGTCGCAATAGAGTGTCAACTCTTTGACAAGACGCTCTGGATCCTTTGAAGTCTGAAATACGGACTTCAGTTCCTGCTGCCTGTCGAAATCAAACTTGACACAATACTTGAAACACTCTTTACCGAATGCCTCCATCGCCCACGTCTTGCCTATCTGACGTGCACCTTGTAATAGAATTGGCTTCCTGTCTGGAGCTTCTTTCCATACCTTGAACTGGTTGATGATGTCTCTTTCTATTCTCATAAAATACGCCAGAAAGTTCGGATTTGTGTGCTTTTGACACATTTTTTCTAACTTTCCGGCGTAAAATTACATTTTTTTTTGTAAAGTACAAAGAAAAACTACGAAAAATGTTTCTTCTCTAAAACTTTTGCTTAATCTATACTGCGAGATGACGCGTAAGACCTTTACTTTTTCGTCCAGGTCTGGGTCTCATAGAACATAGCAACATAGCCGCGAACCTTCAGGTTCTTGCCCTCGAGCCAGATAGAACATTTGTAGGTCTTTCCGTTTTTAGGATTGTAGATTTTTCCACTTTCCCACTTGTCGCCTTTCTTGGTGAGACCCGTCAGGATGTTAACACCAACCAGCTTGCGGCTCTGTAGCTTCTTGTCCGGATTGTGGACATCGAGCTGTCCGTCGCCTTTCTTCAGCCAGACAATCTTGCCGTTCAGCTTGTCACCACTCTGGTAAATCTCCACCTGAGAGTCACCACCTTCTGTTACCCACTTGCCGACAACGCTCTGAGCGTATCCGGCTACTGACATCAATGCCAGCACTAAGCTAAAAATTACTTTCTTCATTTTGCTGTTCTTTATGAAATTAATTTTTGAATCTGTCTATTCATCATAGGCGATTGCACCCGATAGCCTAAGGCGATAATCATATCGATCAACCCGATCAACCACACATCCTCTTCAGCAAAGCGCGTGTTCACACTGACCTTGCCTTCCGCATCCTTATAGAGTATCAATTTGTTTTCCTTGTCCATATCTATATAACGTGTATAACGTCACAATTTGTTTGCAAAGTTACTTCTTCTTACTTACGTCCTATTTCCGAATAACAGTGCCGTTTCATGATTCCATATCTTCTATAACTTCCCAGTGGCCACCTTTGTCTCCACCTATGCGACGGATCTTGTTATTCTTCTTCAAGTTTCTTATGTGGTAGTTTACACCATCACGGGTTATTCCACAGGCAGCAGCAAGTTCTTCTATAGAGACTTCAGACTTTTCCTTCATCATCTCCATTATTATCTGTGTAGTTTTCTGTGTAGTTTTCTGTGTAGTATCCATCTTTTCAACATCTGGATTGCTCAGGATTACTTCTGGATCACTTTGGACCACGTTGCCTGTACGTCTCCAAATCACTACACGGAAGTCTTCTTCTTGATGATACTCGGGCGATTTCAATCCCTTGTCTTTACACAGGTTCACGATATCCTCAGTACCAGTGCCCACCTTATCAACATAACCCGTCCAGAATAGTGGGTCAGCAATCAGCGGATTAGCAGGCAGAGACTTATGAGGTTCCAGTAGCTTATTCACCGTTAGTCCGTAAGGCAGCTGTCCAGGATTCCACACTTCAAGTCTGTTGCGGAACAACATGACCTGTACACTACCGTTACTTGTGTAGTCTCTATGTGCGACGGCATTTACAATAGCCTCTTTTACTGCGTCTGGCGGCAGTTCATAGTCAGTAGGTACCGAAGCTGTCTTGCCTTCAGCACGAGTTCCAACAGCAAGATCGACACGGTCCATCACAAAGGCCGTGGCCTGATCAATCATCTCAAACAACGTTCCTCTGCATATCTGATAGGCTGGCAATGGCTTTTCTACTACATTGCCAAAGAACTGTACACACTTCACTTCCGAGGTGATGAAGAACTTCTGCGGACGCTTGCCAAACAGCAAGATGGCAGAGTTGGCGATACGCCTTCCTCATCCTCGTAGCCGTATTTATTGCCATACAGTCCAAGATATATATCAGCCATCTCCACCTCGCTCAGGTAAACCTGCTGTGGTGAAGCCTCGTTAGCAGGAACATCCTCGAAGATAAATGTCTCGAAAAACTTGCCTAACAACGCATCCGTCCTGATGTACTGGCTGAGCATAGCCCGCTCTTCTGCAAACTCGCTCTGCACACTACTGATAAATATTCGTATTCGTTTCATAACGTTCAAATTGTTTTGCAAAGATACAATTATTATTCCAATTGTTTCCTATATACGGCATCTAACGTTTGACCGTCTTTATCTTTCCAGACGAGCCAACCATTATTGCTGCTGCCGATGCAGAAGTCGGCAGCTGTGCTGGGGCTTGGGAAAGTCTTGTCTGATTCCAATTCCAACTTGTCACCATTGCTGACGGTATAATCTTTAAGAAGATTCTCACGCTTCTCTTTCCATGTAAACGATGGGACAGACGACTTGGCGATAATGCTACCTTTTAATACGGTGAAGCCATTAGCATCATAGAAGCCCCTAGCATCACAACCACGCCCCTTTGTATAAAACAGATGTTCCTCCTTTGGCTTTGCCACATCAAAGATATTGCAGCCAATAAAAGAAGTTAGGAACTTCACATCTTCAAAGAACCCTTCCATATCATCCCTTCTGTATTCTGGAAGATTTGGTGCCTTAGGTGTCTGCTTGTTCTCATTCAACACGAAAGTGTTTGAAGCCTTTGCCTCTGCGATGGCTCGATGCTCCAAGTACTGTACATCAGCCTTTGTCATCGCCGCATCTTTTGAGATAAACAGCAACGCCTTTTGCCAGAATGCTTTCTTGCTATCATGGTCTTTCACCCGTTCACGGAAATTCTCCGTCTCACCAATGTAAGCCTTTGGCTTGGTTGCTTCATCCTCACCCAACAAGATATAGAATGCTGGTGTCTGCAACTCCTGTCGCTCATTCAGAATAGAGAGATTAGAACGAGGAATCACATACATTTGGCAAATCTTATTGCTGATGAACACATACTGAGTCCCCTTCGGATCTCCGTCTATCAAATATGTTGTTACTGTCTTGCCCATAAATTTTAATTTGTTATATCTAGAAATGTCGCTCTATTATCTTCTTTTTCTGCCATTTGTTGATATTCTTTAATCAGATTTTCAAATATATGAGTTAAACGCGGAGAACGAAGCCGTGCTCTGTCTCTATATTTTATAAATGTGTCTATGTGATTTCTCTCAATAGTTCCACCCTCAAAGAATGCCCGCGATGTCATACCTCTTCGATTACTTAATGCACAACTAATCTCTGTATCTACATTATCATCACAAAAATGTTCAACAAATCGACATAACATGTCGGAGGGATAATCATCTGTCTCTTTAAAACTACCAAGTATGCGCCCTATAATCATTGGTAAAATATGGGTTCTATGGCATTGTTCTGCTTGACATTTCAGTTCTTTAAAATAATCGGACAATGCATTTTCGTTAACATCACCTGATGCGTCAGAACATGGAACTTCATGATAATGAAAGATAAAATCAAATGCGAGTTGTGCAATTCCTGCTCGAAAGTCTTTTTCTGCATTGTCTTTAGGTTCTTCCTCTTCGTGTCCTTCATCTGCGGGATAAGCCAGGGAAAACAAATCCATCAACAATGAGGGATTCTGATTTACCTCTTGAACAAGATGAATGTCATGTGTATTCATATTATAGCGTAAATGGTCAAAGATAAATAATTCCATTTGAAGTAATAAATTCCTTTGCTTTATGTCCTTTGGCAAAGAAATCGTTTTGAGAATTTCCGCTACAAAATATGACTCATTCCTTAGAATGTCCCATTTGCCTTTATACTGCATTTCACATAATAATCCTATTTTAATGTCATCTGAAATTATGTTAGAGTTTCTATTATATGTTATAATCCTAAGTGTATCACCATATCTTCCAACATAGCATAATTTTCTTATTATGCTTTCTATCTCTATTTCAGGGAATATTGATACTGTTACCTTACTCCAATAATCCTTCTCTATGTCAGAAGATGACGCTTTCGCTATCTCAGATAAGCTTATCTGATATCCTGGTGCATATAACAAAATAGAAATATGCTTTTCAGAAACAGCTTTTAATTCCTCAATCATAGGAATATATGTCGATTCCCCTTTTTCGTAAAAAACAGTGCAGAAATATTGCTTAACAAAGACCTCGTCCAAATCTCCGTTATAGTATTTCTTGTATATTTCTTTTCCTATATCTGTTCCATACAAATCAAAAATTGCATTAGCAACACCTTCTTTATACTTGACTAATTTTTCAAATTCCCAAACAGTATCAAGGCCTTTTTGCAAGATAATATTTTTTATTACCTCTGCCCTTACATTGCGAGATTCTTCGGCCTTTCCAACATACCCCTTTTCATGGTTCAAATAATCAGGTTCTTTAATAAACAAATCTGAAAAGAGGTATTTATTTTTAATAATAATATTATCAGATTCTATATCATCTAATAATTTCTGATATGGTTGTAATTCTTGTTCAGCCAAAGCCCATGTTGTCCTTTTATATTGTAGGTGGTGATTAATATTTTTACGTAAGTTCTCTGTAATGATTTCATTTCCCTTGATTTTGTCTTTATGTTCATTAATTGCATCCAACAACATTGAGCGACAACATCTCATATTCTTGTTGAATGACAAATCTAGAATATTCTTAATTTCGTCAATAGAAAAAACAGATATTTCTATTAGGAGTTTTGCTATAGCTATCACGTTGGCTTGAGGAACAAGAGGTGCATGGCGTGGAGATTCTTTTTTTTCACGCATACGCCATCTGAAGTGTAAGTTTGGTTGAAAAACTCTTTCCTCAAGTCCTTTTAACAATAAAACGCATAGATTAGCCACAATCTTACGATGTTTTACTGAAAGGCTTTTTAAAACATCCAGACGGTACTCAAAAGGTGCATAAGTCTGAGGTAATATAAATCGATAAATATGTGATAAGGTATTAATTGGTTTATTTGAATAGTTACTATCATTAGGATAAGAACAAAGATGCATTAAAATGTCTGTTGTATTATACAGATATTGTTCGTCCCATGATATTGCCTCTAATGCAAATAATAACTCTGCATAATATATATCAGACCCGATGATACTAAGCTTTTTATACTTTATTTCCATTAATTGGTTCAAAAGTATAGAGCCATGCTTTATATCATTTTGTATGAACTTCACAAAGGACAAAGGAGACGCTTCTGCCAGCCATCGTAGATTATGACGATGTGTCAGATAACGTTTTAAATCAAACTCCATAAATTTCTTTTCAATAAGATTATCTACCCATTCTGTGTTGTTTAGAATGCGTCCTTTTACTATCGCAAGTAATGTAAGTCCTTGAAAAACGCCTTCTTTTATATTCCCAGAAAAAGCTTGTTTGTTTTGCCACCAGAACAAACTGCCAGCATTCATTTTTTCTTCAGCATCTGGATCATCATCTTGAAGTACCCACTCTACCACTTCTCCAAACTTATCTAATTGAGGTTGGGTAATATAGTTTATCAATTGTGACATTAACTCAAAGGGAGATTTAACCTTCCATATTTTTCCAATACGTATTAATGGTGCTTCATCAACAAATAGCAAAGGAGTGATAAATTCAATATAATCAGCATATTCTTTTCCTGACATCAATTTAATCATTTCTTTATCATCCGACCAGTCTTCATTCCATTCTCCAAGTAATAAGGCAGGGATAATTAAACGAATGTTCTCTGGTGTTTGCCAGACAGGCGGATTGTCTGCGAACCCTAAAAGATGTCTTAGTACATTAATATCACGTGCCGAATCTACAGCATAACTTTGAGCTTTCGCATTATCAATTCCACTTTCTGTAAGAGCTTTTATGAATCCTTCACGATTCAATATGGGCAAAGAAATGGTACAATTATCATTACGTCTATCAGACGGACTTATACACAAAATAACAGAATGTCCATGAGTCACCACATAATGAGCATTTTCTTGAATATCTGTAATTAAAACCATTCCATTACTATTTTCTGCTAACTCTTTATACGCATCTTCATTTGATACAACAATAGAACGCTCTGCTAGTGAGTTGCTTTCACTAATGATAGATGCTACGGAAAAAGCGATTGCTTCTTTTACTGAAATAGCCTCAACATAAAGAACACTTGGAGTATAACAGCATTCTATAACCTTTTGCCTCTCATCTTCACGGCCTGTAAGTAATATGTTTGTATTCAACTTTACATTAGGGCCAATAGCCCATTGTTCCCAGTATATATGACAATTTGATGTACCCCTATTCTTTAATTGCTCAATTTGGACTTTAATATTATTGGCTTCTTCTAATATTTCCTTAGCAGTAAGACTCCCTTCCTCCAATTTTAATGCCATTATCTGATGTTCATAATTCAATATAAACTGATGACATTCTTCATCATCCATAATTTCTTCTGACCATAATCTTAACAATTCATTCTCTCTTGGGTGGCGACCAACAGGTCTATGCGCAATAAAGTCTTTTAATTTGGGAAGATAATTTGTCATTTGTTCCCCAACAGCTTTCCGCGTTTCGGGATGATTTGTCCATCTGTCAACTGCACGTTTAAAACATGATTTCAGCTTTTCCTCTACTGATTTGTTTCTCTTAAACCAATCGTTTGGTACAATATTGGCTACATATGAAATAACAAAACTTAATGCAATCTCCAATGGTGTCATTGCCGTTTTCTTTTTAGTCATGAATTATTAGAATGCAAAGAACTTGTCTTGCATCTTGTTTTTGAGATTAAACTTCTTGGTCGTATCGAGGGTACGCTCAATGCAGAAGAATTTGGTATTTGTATATTGCATGCCAATCTTCACAAGCCCTGGCATTACAGGATTGGTTAAAAGATAAACTATTCCGTATTCCATATTATTCTATTCTTTTAATGCAGCTTCCACCAAGGTATTGGTTATTTCTGCTTTTGCATCGTAAATCTTTCTAAAAAGTTCTTCAGATGATTGCTTATTATCTTCCAAATCAAAAAGAACAGTTCTCAAACTAACAGTCAAATATCCGATTCTGTGCTTTGTGTGATTATTGTTATCAATGTTAAACCATTTAAAACCAGTTTCACAAAATGATGTAAGATAGTCGATAACCTGTTGTAATGATTGGATTCTATTTTCTTTTGAACTATAATCGAAAATCCTATTCATTTGCTTCACAAATGTATCAATTTCTTGCTTTCTCAGTTGCATCATAAGCATTTCTTTCTCATGATGCATTTCTTTTTCAAGCCGAGCTTCTTCTATCGCATTTGCATTTATAGTACGCCTTTCTTCTAAACTTGAAATAGCAATGGTCATTTTGATAAACACATATATGTTTATTGCTGTCAAAATTGGTGTTAAGACCCCATTTACATAATCTCCAAAATTACTCCATGAATTTGAATCCTTGCTCAGTCCACTATTAAACATATAGAAATAAAAAGCAAGGATAACAATAAAGAGTAAAACGATACATATAATAATGTTTCGTTGTAATTTCTTTGATTGCTTCAGATATTCCATGCAATAATCTTTTTATTAAACAATTCAACAATCCTCTGGTTTTCTTATATCATCGATTTTCTGCATCAGTCGTTCCGTCTGCTGGAGGACGTAGATGATGCGGCCGTAGTGCTTTACGTCCTCGAAACTCAATGTCATGCCCTTGCGGTCTTTTAGCCATTTCTGGGCAGGCTGGTAGCCTCCGATAAAGAAGTTCCAAGCGGATTCTGGCACACCATCGAAATATTGCTCTGCGTTGATATAGACGCGATTGTCCTGCCAACGGTAGCAATCCACCTGCAAGGAACCTGCCACCGGGAAGGTGATACCTGTCTTTGAGGGCAAGTCTTCCATCAGATGCAGTTGTCGTAGTTCTTCTCCCAGCTCCGACAAATCACGGAATTTTTCCCAATCTGTTGGATAAGGTATGCGTGGGAAGTCTATCTTCAGGAATTCCTTGTAGCGCTCACGATACGATGGGCTATGAAGCACAGCATAGATGTAATCAAAAAGGGCTTGGGGATAGAGCACACCATTGTATTCGCTTATTGGGTCTATCAACACATTATCATCATAGCAAGGAAGATAGTTTAGACCTTGGGCTATCTTGTCATACAATTCCTTGTTGAAATTGACAATTCGCTCCTCTTTGCCCATGTTTTGCGAGTAGAGGTAGAGGGGAAATACAATTCCGCCGCCACGATAAAAAATATTAGTATCAACTATGTTCTTTGAAACGAAAATGACATTCCAAGGCATAGGACCGACAGCTTGACCTTGCGGTCCAATAATAAGTGAAACATTATCCTTATCAAGGATGTGACTCATATACTTGTAACGATGACGCACGACCTTATCTAAGTCATAATCAATCCACTGGTTGTCTAAAGGTCTATAAGTATATGGTGTATTAAATTCTGATTTAAAAGGAGTCGTTGATACTAATTCTTTATCATGATGGGTTTTAACACCGCTTGTTGAAGTCGGCATCAACTCATTAATTTTAAAACATCTGTCATAATCCCTTTGAGTAGCAAAGTCCTTTGGTACAAAAAAGTAATGAGGTTCTTCTAATTTTACCTCTTGCCAAGACACTTCGTTTAGGCCGTGATTGCTTAGGTATTCATACTTCTTTTCGCGTGAGCCATAAAGTTCGTGATGAAAAACTTGTGTTTGTTTATCTCCAGTCTTCACGAATATATTGATGCTTACTCCCTGCATGATATCGAAAACATTCTCGTCTTTACTACCATCAGGAGCCACCTCTTTTTTGCGAGTATTACCATGAAGGTCAAGAATGTATATCTTGTCAAAGTTGCCCATTAAAGACTGTCTCATTTGACGATGGATAGTACCATCAATAAAACTGTTGTTGCAAATAAAAGCCATAATTCCTTCGCCATTCTTCTCAATGTAATACTGTCCCAGACGTATGAACTTAATATAATCATCACTAAGCGGCTGAATATTTCTTTCATTCAAATCCTTCTTGTAATCTGCAACAAGATTGGTAATCCACTTACCATTATTCTGACTGCTGATAGAATACGGCGGGTTTCCAATCATCACCATCACTGGACAATCGCGTTTAATCACATTGGCTTCTGCGGCCTCTCGGCTAAGCCATTGGGCAAAAAGGGTACGAGGCTCGTTATTGCTCTCTTCGAGGGAATTGGTCAGATAGACATGCAAGCGTTTCTCTGACTGATGCTGATAGCCCGTCTCGCTCAACAACATATCAAGTTTCAAGTGAGCAACGGCATACGAGGCCATCAATATCTCGAAGCCATTCAGACGGGGCAACAGATGTTGTTCCACATACTGCTGCCAAATGCCCTGTTGGTCACGATAACGGTCATATATCTGATTGACCACTTCTGCCAAGAATGTACCTGTACCTGTGGCAGGGTCAAGAATCTGTACACGATGGAACTTTTCCATCCTGTGTTTCATGCCATCAACCGTACGTTTGTCACGACTCTGTTCAATAGTCACGTCACGCTCTATCATCGAGTAGTCAGCCAAACCTTCAGATAAGTTGAATTCCTTCTGTAGAATCTCATCAACAGCCCTTACAATGAAGCTGACAACAGGTTGAGGTGTGTACCAGACTCCTTTCGACTTACGCAGTTTGGGATTGTATTCTGAAAGGAAATCCTCATAGAAGTGAATCATGGGGTCGTGGTGGCGTTTGTCCTCACCATAGGCTTTCATGATTTTCTGTAAGTCAGAAGCCAGGAATACCGTCACTAAATCATCTACTACCCAAGCGATGCGCTCATCAAGATCATTGCCTGCCAGGTTGTTGAATATCTGACGCAGGAAAGGATTGGTCTTTGGAATCAACTTAGCAGCCTCCTCACGGCTAAAGTCTTCAGGGGTGTCATCGTGCAAGCGAGCTGCAAACATGCCGTAGGCAATAGTCTGGGCATAGATGTCGGCAAAATCCGTTGGCTTCAGTTCCTGAATGAGTACGTCCTTAAAAGCCTGATACTGACCGCGCAAATTGTCATTGGCATAGCTTTCCGTGTCATCATTCATGGCCTGTTCAATGATATTCTCCAAAAGACGCGCTTTACCTGCCATCAACTTTGCCAAACGTGATGCCGATGTGATGCGTTGGATGGCATTGTTGCCTACATGCTCTATGAGATTTAAGAATTTCTCCTCGTTCTCGTTGATAGCTACTATCTTGTCGCCTTTCACTTCAGCAATACGTACACTATCCACAAACTCACCATGTTCGTAAAGGTGGAAGTCCAGATAGTCTGTGAAGATGATATAGTCGAGAGCCTGCTTGTAGCGTGTAAACTGCTCTTTATGACCATGAGGATTGCGTCCGTTAAGATCGTTGTCACCAATATCCTTTGCCTCGATGTAGAACACAGGCATACCATCCTTACGACTGGCTATATAGTCGGGTGCACCGCACTTCACTCGCTTGGGTTCGTTCACAATGCGCAGTTTGGGCAATAGCGTCTGCATTAATTGCTCCAATGCGCCTCTATAGCTATGCTCGGTCGCATTTCCTGCACGATACTTTTGATTGACGGTGCTGATATATTCTTTTATATCCATATCGGTTTTAGTTATTCTCGCCCATGGGCGTTCTGTGTACAAAGTTACGAAGAAATTTTGGAAGTAACACGCCTTTGAATGAAAAACTTCAAAAGGTGCGGTGCTTGCGTTGTAGATTAAGTGCGCTCGGAAAAAAATAAAGGAATTTATTTTGTTTTGCTCTCGCTATTTTGTATCTTTAGGCGCTTAATAATATAATACGAATCATGAACAAGACAAATGAAATTACTTTTGAGTTTAAAGATGTGCCCTCGACATGGGCATTGTGTTTCTGTGATGACTGTCCCCTGCACGGGGAGTGTCTGCGCTATATGGCGGGCGAACACGTGCCAGACGACGTTACTGTCGGCAATGCCGTGTATCGCTCGGCTTATCGGAACGGGGAGTGCCGACACTTCAAGCCTCGCCGCATCATCAGGGCGGCATACGGATTTGAGAATCTTTTCAAAGAGGTGAAGCAGAAGCACTACACGCTGTTGCGGGAGAAGGTAAAGGCTTACCTGGGAAGTCACGGTGCCTACTACCGATACAACAGCGGGAAGCGACTGCTCACTCCCGAGCAACAGCAATGGATTCTGGATCTTTTCGCAGAATACGGCTACACAAAAGATCTGACTTTCGAGCATTATCGGTATGTGTTCGACTTCTAACGGCATCGTTTCCACTAAGCGGTAGGCTTGTTTTCTCTGCCTGGTAGCGTGAGTACCACTGAGTGGAATTCTCAGTACCAGCATGTGTTTAAAACTTGGAACTGTCAGTACCAACCCACTTGGTACTGACAGTTTTGTTTTAATCGACTGTTTTGTCTAACAAAAAGAAAGCAAACGTGGAAATCCTGTTTGCTTTTTGCAAAGCTTGCGGGACGCCTCCTTCCTGAAGACAAAAACCGCAAAAACACTTCTCGAAAGCTTATTGTTCGCAAGAACCTGTTCTGTTGCGCAGGAAGAAGGGGAAAGTGAACTTTCCACAAACTTCCTGATGACAGCAGAACCAAGCACGTTGTGCAGAAACTTTCAAGAAGAAAAACCGGGAAAACAATGGGAGCGAGTTTAGGAAGTTAAAGGAGTTAAAGAAGTTAGCTCGCTATGCTCGCTTCGGGAAGTTAAAGGACAATAGTTTTGGCTGCAGAATTGGGAGGATGAAAGCGCTTCCTTCCTGAAGAACAAAACCGCAAAAACACTTCTCGAAAGCTATTGTTCGCAAGAACCAGTTCTGTTGCGCAGGAAGATGGTGAAAGTGGACTTTCCGCTAACTTCCTGACGACAGCAGAACCAAGCACGTTGTGCAGAAACTTTCAAGAAGAAAAACCGAGAAAATAATGAGAGCGAGTTTAGGAAGTTAAAGGAGTTAAAGGAGTTAGCTCGCTATGCTCGCTTCGGGAAGTTAAAGGGAGACAAAGGAAGATAGAGGTTTTTTAGTGAAACGGGGTTTTTCATTTCGCAGAAATGGGTTTTCATAGTTTTGGTTCATGTTTGTTTTAATCACTATTGATAGATGAAATAATGGCCTCCGTCGGAAGAGCAATATTTCCGAAGCAGCTCCTGGATGAACTCGGCATTGGCACGCACACGTTCTTCGTTGCCGTCATAGCCGTTGATGAGCACGCAGAGTCGGCGTGTGGAGAGTTCCATCTTCGTGCGCTCGTTGTCGCTGGTGGGCGTTCCTACCCCACCCTGTTGGTCGCGATAGACGGGCAATCCCTCAATATTGATGATGCCTCGTCCGATACCCTCGTATGGCTCGCCGGCACACCCAACACCCAGCGTGAGCGTATCGCCCACGAATTTCGAGGCATCGAAGCCGCCGATGCTGTACCCGTAGGCAATGCTCGCCAGATTGACGAGGTCAACGAGTGTGTCACGCTGATAGAGTTCTTTCCCTTGCAGCATGCGACGGATGAGCTGTTCGGAGGCAGGGCGATAGCGCGAGGGGTCTTTGCCACAGGCCCTATATACTCGACGTGTGGCAGCGATGCCCGGCAGTTCCTTGAGCGTCTCGGTGGTGAGCTCTTGTCGGAAGCGCTCGCCCATCAGCTCAATCTCCTTCCATAGTCCTTCGGAATAGGACGTATTCACCACGTCTGCCTCAACACAGGCACCGACAAAGCCCGGGCAGACAGCTTCTATCTCTTGACTAACAATTACTTTCATTCTATTTTATCAAAACTTCTAATTCCTACATTTCTCAGAACAGGCTCAACTCCCCCTGTGCAGGGGCAGGCTTGACAGGCTCCACATCAGCAGCGGGGATTGCGGTTGCGCCCTCCAGCTCATAGCGTTTCAGGAACGTGTCCTCGTCCAGGAGCTCAATGCCCAACTTCTGCGCCTTCTCCAACTTCGAGGGTCCCATGTTCTCTCCCGCAAGGATGAACGAGGTCTTCTTGCTGATGGAGCCGACGTTCTTGCCGCCATGCTGCTCGATCATCGCCTTGTACTCATCACGGCTGTGACGGGTGAAGACTCCGCTGATGACGATGCTCAGTCCCGCTAACTTGTCACTCGTTGCCTGCAGCTGCTCTTCCGAAAGCGACATCTGCAAGCCGTAGCCCCGCAGCCGGTTGACTATCTCAAGGTTTTTCTCGTCGTGGAAATAGGTGATGATGCTCTTCGCCATCACCTCTCCGATGCCATCGACCTCTAATAATTCCTGAAGCGATGCCGACATCAGGGCATCCATATTCTTGAACCGACGGGCGAGAAGCTTGGCTGAGGTCTCACCGACGAAGCGGATTCCCAAAGCAAAGACCACCCGTTCAAAGGGAACCCGACACGACTCGGCAATGCCGTTGACGATGCGCTGTGCCGACTTCGTGCGCGAGCCGTCTCCATTGATCTGCTGAACGTCAATATCATACAGGTCAGCAACGTTCTTGATCAGTCCGCGACGGAAGTACTCGTCCACCGTTTCAGGCCCGAGCGAATCGATGTTCATTGCCTTGCGAGCAATGAAGTGCTCGATGCGCCCTTTGATCTGCGGCGGGCATCCCGTTTCATTCGGACAGTACCACGCTGCTTCTCCTTCGTAGCGCACCAGCTCGGCACCGCACTCGGGACATTGTCTGATGAACTCAACGGGACGGGCTTCGGCAGGCCGCTGGTCCACATTCACCCCCACAATCTTGGGAATGATCTCTCCACCCTTCTCCACATAGACGTAGTCGCCGATGTGCAGGTCGAAGCTCTTGATGAAGTCCTCGTTGTTCAGCGTGGCACGCTTGACGGTCGTTCCCGCCAGCTGCACGGGCTCCATGTTGGCAACCGGTGTCACCTGTCCTGTCCTCCCCACCTGATAGGTCACTTCGTTCAGTCGTGTGCAGGCACGCTCGGCCTTGAACTTATAGGCAATCGCCCAGCGGGGACTCTTTGCCGTGAAACCGAGATGACGCTGCTGTCGCAGGGAGTTCACCTTCAGCACGATACCGTCGGTAGCCACAGGCAGGTTCTTCCGTTCCTGATCCCAGTAGCCAATGAAGTCGTAAATCTCCTGCAGCGTCCTCACTTTCTTCATCCCCTCTGAGATCTTGAAGCCCCAGCCGCGTGCCGCCTGCAGGTTCTCATAGTGGCCGTCGCAGGGAATCTCCTCTCCTAATAAATAATATAGGTACGCATCCAGATGACGGCTCGCCACCAGTCGGGAGTCAAGACTCTTCAGCGTGCCGCTGGCCGCATTGCGCGGATTGGCGAAGAGCGGTTCTTCGGCAGCTTCCCGCTCGGCATTCAGTCGCTCGAACTCTTTCCAGGGGAGCAGAATCTCGCCCCGAATCTCGAACTCACGGGGGAACGTCTGTTCCTTGCCTTCTGCTCCAGGCCCTGCTTCCAGCACCAGCGGGATGCTTCGGATGGTCTTCACATTGGCCGTCACGTCGTCACCATGCACACCGTCGCCCCGCGTCACCGCCTGCGTCAGTCTGCCATCGACATAGGTCAGGGAAATGGAGAGCCCATCGTACTTCATCTCACAGCACACCTCGAAGTCCTCGCCTGCCAGTCCTCGGCTCACGCTCTCGTACCAGTCGGCAACGTCCTGCTCGTTATAGGTGTTCGCCAGCGACAGCATCGGATAGCGGTGTGCCACCTGGCGGAACTCGCTTTGCAGGTCACTCCCCACGCGCTGTGTCGGCGAGTTGGGGTCAGCCATCTCGGGATGCTTCGCCTCCAAGTCCTGAAGCTCGTGCATCAGGAAGTCGAAGTCCTGATCGGAGATGACAGGGGCGTTCTCCACATAATACCTATGGTTATGCTCGTGCAGTTCTCTGCGAAGCTGCCTTATTCGTTCTTTCTCGTCCATAGTGTCATTTTGTTCTGATGACTGCAAAGATATGAAGAATTTTGGAGATTGACAAATATTAACAGAATAATGGTTTTCAAAAACTAACAATTTTGGAAAGAATGTAGTAACTTTGCATACGATTTTTTCAGATACACTAATAACTATACTTATTACACAATGATACAGACAGTAGTGAAGCGCGACGGTCGAATCGTGGGCTTCAATGAACAAAAAGTCATGGCTGCCATCCGCAAGGCCATGATCCATACCGACAAGGGCGAGGACGAACAGTTGCTGCAACAGATCACGGATCGCATCTACACGAGAGGCACACCGCAGATGACTGTGGAAGCCATACAGGACGCCGTGGAAATGGAGCTGATGAAGAGTGCCCGCAAGGACGTGGCACAGAAGTATATCGCGTACCGCAACCAACGCAGCATTGCCCGCAAAGCGAAGACGCGCGACATCTTCCTCGACATCGTGAACGTGAAGTCCAACGACATCACGCGTGAGAACGCCAACATGAATGCCGACACACCTGCCGGCATGATGATGAAGTTCGCCTCGGAGACCACCAAGCCCTTCGTTGATGACTACCTGCTCTCGGAGGAGAGTCGCGATGCCGTTGCCCATAACTACCTACACATCCACGACAAGGACTACTACCCCACCAAGTCGCTCACCTGTGTGCAGCACCCGTTGGACAATATCCTGCAATGCGGGTTCATTGCGGGGCACGGAGCCTCGCGTCCCGCCAAGCGCATTGAGACGGCAGCCGTGTTGGCTTGCATCTCCTTGGAGTGTGCACAGAACGAGATGCACGGCGGACAGGCCATCCCCGCCTTCGACTTCTATTTAGCTCCCTTCGTGCGCCTGAGCTTCATCGAGGAGCTGAAGAACCTGGAGGAGCTGAACGGACAGAGCTACGAGCATCTGTATCAGAAGGAGCTGAAAGACTATCTGAAGATGCCGCTCGAAGGACTGCAAGGCGACGACCGTGTCGTGCAGCATGCGGTGAACAAAACCGTAGGGCGTGTACACCAGTCGATGGAGGCTTTCATCCACAACATGAACACCATTCATTCACGTGGCGGTAACCAGGTGGTGTTCTCGTCCATCAACTACGGTACCGACACCTCTGCCGAGGGACGCTGCATCATGCGCGAGATCCTGCTCTCCACCTATGAGGGCGTAGGCAGCGGCGAGACCGCCATCTTCCCCATCCAGATTTGGAAGAAGAAGCGTGGCGTGAACTACCTGCCCGAAGACCCCAACTACGACCTTTATACGCTGGCATGCAAGGTGACAGCACGACGTTTCTTCCCGAATTTCCTGAACCTCGATGCCACCTTCAACCAGAACGACGCCTGGCACGCCGACGACCCGAAACGCTACCTGCACGAAGTGGCGACAATGGGATGCCGCACACGTGTCTTCGAGAACCGCTTCGGCATGAAGACCTCCATCGGGCGAGGCAACCTGTCGTTCTCCACCATCAACATCGTGCGCATCGCCATTGAGTGCATGCACATTGAGGACAAGGAACACCGCATCGCACAGTTCTTCGCGAAGCTCGACGAGATGTTAGAGGTGACCGCCAAGCAGTTGGACGAGCGCTTCCAGTTCCAGAAGACCGCTTTCGTGAAGCAGTTCCCCCTGCTCATGCGCTCGCTGTGGATTGGTGCCGACAAGCTCGGGCCCAATGACACGGTGGAGTCGGTTATCAACCAGGGAACGTTAGGCATCGGCTTCATTGGATTGGCGGAGTGTCTCGTAGCCCTCACTGGCAAGCATCACGGAGAGTCGGAGGAGAGCCAGCAGTTGGGACTGAAGATCGTCACCTACATGCGCGACCGAGTGAACGACTTCTGCCAGCGCTACCAGCACAACTACAGCGTGCTCGCCACACCCGCAGAAGGACTCAGCGGCAAGTTCACCAAGAAAGACCGCCAGGAGTTCGGCGTGATTCCGGGAGTCACGGATCGAGACTACTATACGAACTCCAACCACGTGCCTGTCTATTACAAGTGCTCGGCACGCCACAAGGCAGAGATTGAGGCTCCCTATCATGACCTGACACGCGGCGGCCACATCTTCTACGTGGAGATTGACGGTGACGCCACCCACAACCCGCAGGTGATCATGAATGTTGTTGACATGATGGACCACCTGAACATGGGCTACGGAAGCGTGAACCACAACCGCAACCGCTGTATGGACTGCGGCTACGAGAACGCCGACCCGAACCTGAAGGTTTGTCCGAAATGCGGCAGCACCAACATCGACAAGCTGCAGCGCATCACCGGCTACCTCGTAGGAACAACAGACCGCTGGAATCACGGCAAGCTCTCGGAGCTGAATGACCGTGTGACGCATATCGACGGCGGGAACCAACTGGAACTCTTCGAGCGTCTGTAGATGATCTCCGTACTCAACATCATAGAAGACACGATGGTGGATGGCCCGGGCTTCCGCACAAGCATCTACTGCGCGGGATGCCCGAACCACTGCTGGGGATGCCATAACCCTCAATCATGGGACATCAAGAAGGGACACATGATGTCCACCGAGGAAATCATGGAGATTATCGAAGCCGACTCCTACGCCAACGTCACCTTCAGCGGCGGCGACCCGATGTTCCAGGCAGCGGGATTCACGGAACTGGCACAAGCCATCCGCGAGCGCACCGAGAAAGACATCTGGTGCTTCACGGGCTATCTCTACGAGAACCTGCTCAAGAACCCCGCACAAAGAAAGCTACTGGAGCTCATCGACGTGCTTGTAGATGGCCCTTACATTCAGGCACTACGCAACGAAGACCTGCTCTTCCGGGGCAGTTCCAACCAACGCCTCATCGACGTGCAGGCTTCGCTCCAAGCAGGGAAGGTCATGCTTGTTGATGAAGAGGGGGTGAAGTTGAGAGTTTAGAGTTGAGAGTTGAGAGTTTAGAGTTGAGAGTTGAGAGTTTAGAGTTGAGAGTTGAGAGTTTAGAGTTGAGAGTTGTTGCCTAAAGGCAATTAGAAATTAAGAGGTAATAGGTAATAAGTAATAGGGAATAGGTGTGGCAAAAGCCGAGGAAATTCTTAATCGCAGCGAAGCGAGAATAAATCAAAATTCAAAAATCATAATTCAAAAATCAAAATACAAGTATTGTGAAAGGATTATTATTGGTTTGCATTGGCAGTTTCTTTGGCGGTGGAGCACGTTATCTGGTTGGTAAGGCCGTTCAGTCATGGATGGCGGTCAGTTTCCCGTGGGGAACGATGGCAGTCAATATTGCGGGGTGCTTCCTGATTGGGTTGCTCTCCGGTCTTTCTCTTGGAGGAAACATTTCGCCCACGACCAAGTTGGTATTAGTGACGGGATTCTGTGGCGGTTTTACCACTTTCTCCACGTTTATGAACGAGAACCTGATGTTGGGACGTGACGGTTCCATGCTGTCAGCTGTTCTATATACGCTGGCCAGTCTTGTGCTCGGATTGCTTGCCGTGATACTTGGCTATCAAATCGTGAAGTGAGAGACTGGGGAGGCGACGACCTCCCAAAGAAGTTCTATCAGACGGGGAACGGCGTAGTTCTCCAGCTCCGACTCAGGAATCCATTGATAGCCGACTGGTAAGGTCGGCTTTTCCTTGCACTCAAACAAATAGAAATCGGTTAACAGGATGCGGTGGGTGAGCACATGCTTCACATCCTTGCGCAAAAGGGTCAGCGTTCCCTCTACAGAGAAGGGAAGGTTGACGTTGGATGGTTGGGGGGAATCAGAAACCAGCAAGGGTTCCCAAAGTCCTTGCCAGATGTCACCCGCCTCACGCCTGTGGAGGGCGGTTTCTCCTTGATAGCGCACATAGACGTATGTCAGTCGGCGCGTCTTCACCTTCACCGTCTTCAGCTTCACAGGCAATTCCTCTACCCTATCCGTGCGCAAGGCTTCGCACGTCTCCGCCAACGGGCAGAGCAGGCAGCGTGGCGACTGGGGCGCACACTGAATGGCGCCAAAGTCCATCATCGCCTGGTTGAACTCCGATGGCTGGCTCTTGGGAAGAAGCTCTTGTGCCAACGTAGCAAAGAGTTTCTTGCCTTCGGTGGAGTTGATGGGGGTTTCGATACCGAAATGGCGGGCAAGCACACGATAGACATTACCATCGACCACCGCCACGGGCAACCCAAAGGCTATAGAGCCGATAGCCGCCGCCGTATAGTCGCCGACACCTTTCAGCTGTTTGATTTCCTCGAAAGTCTGCGGAAAGCCGCCCCGCTCCACAATCTGACGGGCAGCGGTGTGCAGGTTGCGTGCGCGACTGTAGTAGCCCAGTCCCTGCCATAGGCGCATCACCTCGTCCTCCGTTGCGGCAGCCAAGTCCTCCACCCGAGGGAAGTGCTGCATGAAACGCTCCCAGTATGCCCATCCCTGCTGAATGCGAGTCTGTTGCAGAATGACTTCACTCAGCCAAATGGCATACGGGTCTTTCGTCTCGCGCCAAGGCAACTCGCGCCCGTTTTCCTCAAACCACTTCAGCAATACCGAAGCAAAGCTACATGGGGAAGAGTCCATAGAGCTTCGCGTCAATCATGTCGGTGATTTTCTGGAACGCATGCGTGTCGGCTTCGAACTTCATCGTGTCACCATCAACGATAATCAGGTTCCCCTTGTACGTGGCAATCCAATCCTCGTAACGCTGGTTCAATCCCTGCAGATAGTCGATGCGGATAGACTTCTCGAAGTCGCGTCCGCGCTTCTGTATCTGCGCCACGAGGTTCGGGATGGTCGAGCGGATATAGATCATCAGATCGGGCAACTTGACCAGCGACATCATCAGGTCGAAGAGGTCAGTATAGTTCTGGAAGTCGCGGTCGCTCATCATCCCCTGTCCGTGCAGGTTGGGGGCAAAGATGCGCGCGTCTTCAAAGATGGTGCGATCCTGGATGATCGTGTCGCTGCTCTTAGAGATTTCCACCACCTCCTTGAAACGTTTGTTCAGGAAATAGACCTGCAGGTTGAACGACCAACGGGGCATATCGGCATAAAAGTCCGCCAGATAGGGGTTGTTGTCCACAGGCTCGAAGCGCGGTATCCATCCGTATCGCTTGGCAAGCATCTTGGTCAGCGTTGTCTTTCCGCTGCCAATGTTTCCGGCTATTGCTATGTGCATAGTATGTTGGGTTTACAGTTTACGGTTTACAGTTCATGAGGAGAGAACAGGCCAAACAGCTGCGAATCGACGCGGTCGAGAATGCCCGCGAAGTCCTTGGGGTTATGCAGGAAGTCGAGCTCATCGACCTCCACCACCAGCTTCCGTCCCTTATACTTATTAAATATAAAGTCCTCGTATCGTTCATTCAGATTGCTCAGATATTCCAGCGGAATCGTCTGTTCGTAGTCGCGTCCCCTTTTCTGGATGTTTTCCACCAGATGCGGCAACTCCGACCGCAGGTAGATCATCAGGTCGGGATACTCCACTATCTCCATCATCTGCTCGAACAGCTCCATGTAAGTGTCGAAGTCGCGGTCGCTCATGTTGCCCATCGCCTTGTTTGTGGCGGTGAACACATACACGCCCTCGAAGATCGAGCGATCTTGAATCACCGTATGGTCAGTACGGCGGATGTCGAGAATATCCTTGAATCGCTGCTTCAGGAAATAGACCTCCAGCGCAAACGACCAGCGGGGAATGTCCTTGTAATAGTCTTCCAGATACGGATTGTAGTCCACAGCCTCGAAGCGTGGCTCCCATCCGTATTGTTTGGCAAGCATCGTGGTGAGCGTTGTCTTGCCGCTTCCTATGTTTCCAGCTACTGCTATGTGCATGGTTTTTAGTTCATCTCGTTGGCAAAGTTACAAAAAGTTGAGAGAAGTGCAAAAAATAAAAGAGAACTTTTTTACCCTGCATTATAGCCGTCCCTTAGCAAAGGACTCTAAATCTTTTCATTGCCGAGAACAAAGGAGTCGCTTTAGCGCTTTGTACCTTTGGTCAAAGAAGTTCGGCGTAGCCAAAGTTACAAAAAATAATCATAATTCATAATTTACAATTTTTTTAGTAACTTTGCTTCGCGAAGTTACAACGTCTCGGCATAAAAAATAAATAATTTATTTTGTTCTGCTCTCAACTTTTTGTAACTTTGCGCAATCTATTGAAAAGAATAACCAAAAAGACGAAAATATGGGAAAACTAATCATTAATTCATACGAGGAGTTTGAAGCCTACTTAGGGCAGGAGTTGGGAACATCCGACTGGTTGCAGGTGGATCAGGATCGTATCAACCTGTTTGCCGATGCTACACTCGACCACCAGTGGATTCATGTGGACACGGAGCGTGCCAAAGAAGAGAGCCCTTATAAGAGCACCATCGCACACGGCTATCTGACGCTCTCGCTGCTCCCCTACCTGTGGGATCAGATTATCGAGGTGAACAACATCAAGATGCTCGTGAACTACGGAATGGACAAGATGCGCTTCGGACAGCCTGTCGTCACGGGAAGTCGCGTGCGCATGTCCACCAAGCTACACAACATCCAGAACCTGCGGGGTGTCTGCAAGACCGAAGTGGCATTCAAGATCGAGATTGAGAACCAGCGCAAGCCGGCTCTTGAAGGCATCGCCACGTTCCTGTATTATTTTAGGTAAGAGGGAAGAGGTAATAGGTAATAGGTAATAAGGAATAGGTAATAGGTTAGAGGGAAGAAGAAAGAGGGAAGAAGAAAGAGGGAAGAAATTTGAGAATATGCGAATTGATATTATAACAGTATTGCCCGAGATGCTGGAGGGATTCGTCCACGAGTCTATCCTGGCGAGGGCTGAGAAGAAAGGGTTGGCGGAGATCCGGCTGCACAACCTGCGTGACTACACGCTCGACAAATGGCGGCGTGTGGATGACTACCCTTACGGAGGCAGCGCGGGGATGGTGATGCAGTGTGAGCCTATCGACCGCTGTATCTCGGCACTGAAGGCCGAGCGCGACTACGACGAGGTTATCTTTACTTCGCCCGACGGCGAGCGATTCGACCAGCACATGGCCAACGAGCTGTCGCTGAAAGGAAACCTCATCATCCTGGCAGGACACTACAAAGGCATCGACCAACGGGTTCGCGACCATCTCATCACACGCGAGATCTCCATTGGCGATTTTGTGCTGACAGGCGGTGAGCTTGTGGCGGCGATGATTGCCGATGCCATCGTGAGGGTGGTGCCTGGGGTTATTGGCGACGAACAGTCGGCCCTCTCCGACTGCTTCCAGGACGATCTGTTGGCAGCCCCCATCTACACCCGTCCCGCCGACTACAAGGGATGGAAGGTGCCCGAGATTCTGCTCAGCGGCAATGAAGCGAAGATTCGCGACTGGGAGCTGGAACAGGCGATGGAACGCACCCGCCGACTGCGTCCCGACCTACTGAAGGAGTAGAAAACCATTTCATGGAAACATAGACAAAACATCCAACTATCACTAAAACATTCAAGAACTATGATGAACGAAAGAAGGGCTCTGCCCACATTAGATTTCCAGCAAGCCGTGAAAGAGGCTTGGAGTAAAGTAGCACAATTCTCGGGACGCTCACGCCGTTCTGAGTTCTGGTGGAGCTATCTGGCCATTTACATCGGAACCATTGTCATCAGCATGATTCCCCTCTTCGGTGGCGTTGCCTCCGTGGTGTTATGGTTGGCCACCATTCCATTGGTCTTCCGCCGTCTGCACGACACGGGACGCAGCGGCTGGTGGTGGGGAGCAGAATGCCTTGTGAGTATGGCAGGAGCCATTACCTTCATCATCAACATGATCAGAGTCTTTGGAAACCTGATCACAGGAGGGAATCATGACATTGAACCAGTTGAGCTTGTTGCCATGATTTTCAAGCTCTTATGCGACCCGTTGACCATTGCGCTGTTCTCTGCCAGCATCATCCTGAAGATTGTCATCTTGGTGTTCCTCTGTCAAGACAGCACTCCGGAGCCCAACCAATATGGCGAGTCTCCCAAGTACGTGGTGGAGGAGTAGGCTCTCCGCGGACTGACAATAAACTACCAACAAGACTACATCATCGTGAGGAAATTCTTTATATTAGCAGTGGCTCTGCTATCCCATTTCTCTCTCTTTGCCGCCGACTTTGGCAAGGAAGTGAGGTGGGATAGTCAGAGCCTTCTCATTGACGGGCACCGAGTGGTTCCCGTGATGGGCGAGATTCACTACAGTCGTATTCCTGCCGGCGAGTGGCAGCGAGAAATCAGGAAGATGAAGGAGGGCGGAGTGACCATCATCGCCACCTATGTCTTCTGGAGTCATGTGGAGGAGGAAGAAGGCAACTTCCGCTGGGACGGTCAGCGCAACCTGCGCCGCTTCCTCGAGCTCTGCAAGCAAGAGCAGATGCCTGTGGTGCTGCGCTTAGGCCCGTTCTGTCACGGTGAGGTACGCAACGGCGGCATCCCCGACTGGATGTTTTCATTGAAGAACGCTGACGGAAAGAGCGTGCGGATGCGCAGCGAGGAGCCGTTGTTCCTGCAACGTGCGGAGCGGCTCTACCGACAAATCTTCACACAGGTACAAGGGCTGCAATGGAAAGACGGAGGCCCCGTCATCGCCGCCCAGTTCGACAACGAGTACCGAGGACGCGGCAGCTACCTAATGGCGCTGAAGAAAATCGCCACCGGCATCGGCTTCGACCTCCCCTTCTACACCCGCACGGGATGGCCCGAGCTCTCCACACCCGTTCCCTTTGGCGAGATGATCCCACTCTACGGCGACTATGCCGACGGCTTCTGGGACAAGGACATCACCGAGTGTGCCGGGAGCTATTACCAGGCATTCAACTTCAAGGCCTTCCGCTCGTCAACCGCCATCGGCACCGACCTGCTCGGGAAACAGGAAGCGAAGACCAGCAAGGGCGACGAGCAGTACCCCTACTTCACCTGCGAGTTAGGCGGAGGCATGGTGACAGCCTACCACCGCCGTCCATTCATCTATCCCGACGACTGCTACTCACTGGCTGTGGTGAAACTGGGCAGCGGCAGCAACCTGCTCGGCTACTACATGTATCACGGAGGCACCAACCCCGAGGGGAAGCTACACACGCTGAACGAGTGCCAGACATCACCCGCAACCGCCAACAACGACCTGCCTGTCTGCACCTACGACTTCCAGGCACCCTTGGGCGAGTTCGGGCAGGCCTATCCGCAATACTTCAGGCTTCGGCCGCTCCACCTCTTCATGCACGACTTCGGAGAGCTGCTCGCCCCGATGGACGCAACCTTCCCCGCACCGCAGAACATCACGAAGGGCGACGACCGGGGATTGCGATGGAGCTACAGGAGCAAAGACGGACAGGGGTTCATCTTCATCAACAACTACGAGCGCCTGCAACAGCTCTCCACCAAGAAAGACGTGCAGCTGGAGGCTTGCGGAGTGACCTTCCCCAAGCTGACCATCCCTGCCGCCACCATCTGCGTCTTCCCCGTCAACATCGAGGGCATACGCTATGCGACAGCCCAGCTGGTTGCCAAGCGCAACGACTGCATCTACCTGCAACAGGTAGCGGGAATCCCCACAACGCTCTGCATCGACGGCAAGACGCTGAAGAACGTCAAGCCACAGGGCACGAAGAAGCCCGTCTGCCGCTCCAAGGACGGCAAGGCCTACTACCTGCTGACGGCACACGAGGCAGAACGCCTCTTCCTGTCGGAGGAGTCGCTGGCGGCATTGGGCGAAGGCTGTAGCGAGAAAACCCTTTCGTTCACGAAGATAAAGGCGGCGGGAGCACCCCGACAGATTGTGAAGGGACGTGCCAAAGTTGCGGAAGCACCTGCCGACACCGACTTCGAGCAGGCCGCCATCTACAAGATTCAGCTTGACGGCACGACAGCCAACCGCCTGCTACGCATCCACTATCGGGGCGACTGCGCCCGCCTGTATGCCAACGGCAAGCTCGTTGCCGACAACTTCTACTACGGACGGCCGTTCCTGTTCGGTCTGTGGCGACTGCCCGCCGGCTGCAAGGAGCTGGAACTGCGCATCCTTCCCCTGCAACCCGATGCACCCATCTATCTGCCTCGGGAGGCCGACAAGACGGCTGGCGAGGAACTGAGGAGCGTGGAGTGGCTGGCCTTAGAAGCCAATAAATCAACAACGACAGCACAGGTGATAGACCTCAGCGGCGAATGGGAGTTCCAAACGGGCGACAGCACGCCCCCCACCGCCTACACCGACCGCATCACGCTGCCGGGCTCGATGCTGACCAACGGCAAGGGCAACCCTGTGAACGTCAACACCCCGTGGACGGGTTCGCTCTACGATTCGTCGTACTACTTCAACCCCGCGATGGAGAAATACCGCATCGAGGGACAGATGAAGTTCCCGTTCTTCCTCACGCCCGAGAAACACTACATCGGACATGCGTGGTACCGGAAGACTGTCCGCATCCCGAAGACATGGAAGCGGCAGCAGGTCTTCCTCCACCTGGAGCGTCCGCACATCGAGACCACCCTCTACATCAACAACGTGAAGGTGGGACACCAGATGTCGCTCTCCGTTCCCCACGACTACGACATCACCAACTACCTCCGTCCCGGACAGGAGAACGAGATTGCCATCTGTATCTACAACGGCATCGAGAACGTCTGCGTGGGACAAGACTCCCACAGCGTGACGGATCAGACGCAAGGCAACTGGAACGGCATCGTGGGACGCATGGAACTGCGCACCACCCCACTCATCCAGAAGATTCGGGTCATCCCCGACATCAAGGCAAAGACGGTGAAGATTCTTGTCAACGAAGCCGAATACAACATCTTCATGGGCGAGGACGTTGAGCTCTGGGACGAGTTCCACCCCCGCCTCTACACCCGACAGGTCATCTACAAGGGCGCGCCCGTCGATGTCACCTTCGGCATGCGCGAAATCTCCATCCGCGACCGCCAGTTCTACATGAACGGCAAACCCGTCTGGATGCGCGGAACCGTTGAGAACTGCTGCTTCCCGCTGACGGGCTACCCTCCCACCGACGTGGAGTCGTGGGTGCAAATCTTCCGCAAATGCAAGGAATACGGACTCAACCACATGCGCTTCCACAGCTACTGCCCGCCCGAAGCCGCCTTCGTTGCCGCCGACAGCCTCGGCTTCTACCTCCAGCCCGAAGGCCCCTCGTGGCCCAATCACGGCGTGAAGCTTCGCCGCGGCATGTCCATCGACCAATACCTGCTGGACGAAGGCAAGGCCATCGTTGACCGCTATGGCCACCACCCCTCGTTTGTGATGATGGCGGCAGGCAACGAGCCCGCCGGCGACTGGGTGTCCTATTGCAACGACTGGGTGAAAGAGATGAAGCAGTACGACCCCACGAAAGTCTATTGCGGAGCCTCCGTCGGTGGTGGATGGGCGTGGGACAGCGGTTCCGAATACCATGTGAAGGGCGGTGCCCGCGGTCTCGACTGGGACAAGCAGGCCCCTCACTCCGACGATGACTACTTCGATCAGATAGAGTTCCCCCGCAACTACAAGCCCGTCCCCTCCGAGAAGGACGAAAGGGGTGCCAACCACTCCCCCATCCTCGCCCACGAGCAGGGACAGTGGTGCGCCTTCCCCGACCTGGAGGAAACCTCCCAATATACGGGAGCATACAAGGCACGCAACTTCGAGATCTTCGCCGACCTGTTGGCAAAGAACGGGATGGCTTCGCAGGCCGGGAAATTCCTCTATGCCAGCGGACGCCTGCAGACCACAGCCTATAAATATGAGATTGAGCGTAACCTGCGCACCCGCGACTATGCCGGCTTCCAACTGCTGGCACTTAACGACTACAGCGGACAGGGAACAGCCCTGGAGGGCGTGCTGAACGTGTTCTGGCGCGAGAAAAACGGTGCCTACACCAACGCCCGCGAATGGCGCGAGTTCTGTTCACCCATCGTCCCGCTGGCCCGTTTCCCGAAGTTCGTCTTCGAGAGCAACGAGCACCTCGTCATTCCCGTAGAAGTCTATAACGCCAGCGGTTCCGACCTGCACAACATCAAGTGCCGATACACCATCGAGGCAAGCGACAACGAACAGGGAGCGAAGTACGAAGGCACCTTCGACATACAAACCATTCCCCTCGGCAAGAACAACCCGATAGGAACCGTCGAAACCGCCCTCACCTCTCTCACCTCTTCCCTCTTACCTCTTACCTATTCCCTCACCCTCTCCATCGAGGATGACAAAGGAGAGATCGCCCGCAACCACTGGCAATTCTGGGTGTATCCCCAGCAGGAAGAGAAGAGCGAGACTACGGCGGCACGAGGAGAAATCTTCACCTCCGACACCCTCGACTCCCAAGTCCTGGACGTACTGCAGAAGGGAGGCACCGTCCTGCTCACGGCGGCAGGCAAGGTAAGCCTGGGCAGCGATGTCAAACAGACCTACCTCCCCGTCTTCTGGAACACCAGCTGGTTCAAGATGCGGCCGCCCCACACCACCGGCGCCTACATCGACAACCGCCATCCCCTCTTCGCCCACGGCTTCCCCACCGGCGAATGGAGCGACCTGAACTGGTGGGAGCTCCTGAACAAGGCACAGGTCATGAACCTCATGGAACTGCCCGCCGACTACCAGCCGCCCATCCAGCCCATCGACACCTGGCATGTCAGCCGCAAGCTCGGCATGCTCATCGAGGCACGTGTCCTCAACGGCCGACTCCTCATGACGACGATGGACATCACCCGCAACCTCGACCGCCGTCCTGTGGCACGCCAGATGCGCCGCGCCATCCTCGACTACATGCAGAGCGCCGACTTCCAGCCCACCCTGCGCATAGAGCCCGAGACCGTGAGCCACTTCTTCACCCACGAGGCACCCCCCGTGAACATGTTCACCAATGACTCACCCGACGAGCTCAAGCCCAAAATCAAGTAGATTTCACAATTGGACGATTTCACAATTTCACAATTGGACAATTTCACGATTTCACAATTGGACAATTTCACGATTTCACAATTGGACAATTTTGCGAAAATAATTTTGGAGCCAAAAATTTTCGTATCACAAGGAAATTGTGTACCTTTGCATTCAGTACGAACCTAAAGAGAATATAAATATGGAAAAGACTCTTGTATTACTGAAACCCAGCTGCGTACAGCGCCAGCTGATTGGAGAGATTATCAACCGCTTTGAGCGTAGGGGACTTCGCATCGCAGGCATGAAGCTCATGCAGCTCAGCGACGAGATTCTGCGCGAGCACTATGCGCACCTGGTGGATCGTCCCTTCTTCCCGTCTCTTGCCGCCTCCATGCAGGCATCGCCCGTCGTGGCACTGGCCCTGGAGGGTGTTGACGCCGTGCAGGTAGTCCGCACGATGACGGGTGCTACCAACGGACGCGAGGCCGCACCGGGCACCATCCGCGGCGACTACTCGCTGAGCAACCAGCAGAACATTGTGCATGCCTCTGACTCTACTGCCAACGCAGACATTGAGCTGGCACGTTTCTTCCGTCCCGAGGAGATTCTGGACTATAAGAGCGGCGCACACGACTTCATCTACGGTGAAGGCGAGGGATAAACCAAGAACGAAGCATGAAGCATGTTTAGCAAGCAGACTTATACCGACCGCCGTCAACAGTTGAAGAGACTGGTGAAGAGCGGAGTGATTATCCTGTTCGGCAATAACGAGTCGCCGAACAACTACCCCAACAACGCCTACTATCCGTTCCGTCAGGACTCGACGTTCCTGTATTTCTTCGGACAGCAGCGAGACGGGCTGGTGGGAGTCATCGATATTGACAACGACCGTGAGACGCTGATCGGCGACGATATCGACATCGAGGACATCGTGTGGTATGGCTCCGTGAACAGCGTTGCGGATCTTGCCTCCGAAGTGGGTGTGGCAAACACCGCTCCGATGGCCGCCCTGCGCACGCTCTGCAACGAGGCGCTGGCACAGAAGCGCAAGATTCACTTCCTGCCGCCCTATCGCTACGACATCAAGCTACAGGTGTTCGACCTGCTCGGCATCCATCCGAACCAACAGAAGGAGGAGGCTTCGATGGAGCTGATCCGTGCGGTGGTGAAGATGCGCTCTGTCAAGACCGCCGAGGAGATTGAGGAGATGGAGCGTGCCGCGGAGATTGGCTACAGGATGCACACCACCGCCATGCGCCTCATCAAGCCCGGCGTGACGGAGAAGTTCGTCGCCGGACAGGTCGATGGCATCGCCCATTCGTATGGGGCACAGGTGAGCTTCGCCACGATCTTCTCCCAGCACGGCGAGATCATGCACGGCAACCCGTCGCTCAACCCGCTGGAGGCTGGCAGGCTGGCTTTGTGCGACTGTGGCGCGGAGACGGTGAACAACTACTGTTCGGACAACACGCGCACGATGCCGGTAAGCGGGAAATACACGCAACGGCAGCTCGACATCTACAGCATCGTAGAGGACTGTCACGACCTGGTGCTCAGCGTAGCCAAGCCCGGAGTGAAATACATGGACTGCCACTTTGCCGTAGCACGCCTGATGACCGACCGCCTGAAGGAGCTCGGACTGATGAAGGGCGACACGGAGGAAGCTGTGCGCGCCGGTGCCCATGCCCTGTTCCTGCCTCACGGACTGGGACACATGATGGGAATGGACGTTCACGACATGGAGAACCTTGACCAGATCAACGTGGGCTTCGACGAGGAGACACGCCCGATACTCGACCAGTTCGGCACGAATGCGCTGCGCATGGGACGACGGCTGGAGGAGGGATTCGTGGTGACCGACGAGCCGGGCATCTACTTCATTCCCGCCCTGATCGACGACTGGCGTAAGAGCGGACACTGCGCGGAGTTCCTGAACTTCGACCAAATCGAGACCTACAAGGACTTCGGCGGCATCCGCATCGAGGATGACATCCTCATCACCAAGGACGGTTGTCGGTTCCTCGGAGAGAAGCGCATCCCCTATCACCCCAAAGACGTGGAGGCATTCATGGAGGGATAAAAGCCTCCCTCCAACACCCCGAAGGGGAAAGAAGAACTATGAACTAAATTAAAGATAAAAACCAATGAAAAAAGTATTAGCAATGGCGCTGCTCGCCGTGTTCGCCCTGAACGTGAGCGCTGCCAAAAAGAAAGAAGCAAAAAAGGTGGACAACAAGCCCGTCTTCACCATCATCAAGGAGAACCCCATCACCAGCGTGAAAGACCAGAACCGCTCGGGCACCTGCTGGGACTACTCTACCCTCTCGTTCTTCGAGTCGGAAATCCTGAAGGCCACAGGCAAGAATGTGGATCTCTGCGAGAGCTTCGTTGCCAACAAGACTTACATGGATCGCGCCATCCAGGTGGTACGTTTCCACGGCGACTGCCAGTTCTCACAGGGCGGTTCAGCCGAAGACCCCCTCGCAACAATGAAGAAGTGGGGTATCTGCCCCGAAAGTGCGATGCCTTTCCCGGGTTCGCTCTATGGTGACTCCCTGAACAACTTCAACGAGTTCTTCGCCGTGATGGAGCCCTACGTGGCAGCCATCGCCAAGAGGGACGCCAAGAAGATCAGCGGCCAGTGGAAAGTGGGTCTGCAGGGCATCCTCGATGCCTATTTGGGCCAATGCCCCGAGAAGTTCACCTACGAAGGCAAGGAATATACTCCGAAGAGCTTCATGAACAGCTTGGGCATCAACCTCGACGACTATGTAAGCATCACCAGCTACACACACCATCCCTTCTACACGGGCTTTGCCGTGGAGGTACAGGACAACTGGCGCTTCCCCCTCTCCTACAACCTGCCGGTGGACGAGATGATGCGTGTCATCGACAATGCTGTTCAGAACGGCTATACCGTAGCCTGGGGCGGCGACGTGTCGGAACCGGGCTTCACACGCACGGGTCTGGCCTATGCCATCGACACCAAGAAGACGGAGAGCCTGGCCGGTAGCGATATGGCCAAATGGCTCAAGCTGACTGCCGACAAGAAAAAGAACCTGATTGACTCTCTGGGCTGCACCATTCCCGAGGTCGTTCCCACACAGGAGATGCGCCAGGAGCGCTTCGACAACTGGGAGCTCACCGACGATCACGGCATGCACATCTACGGCATCGCCAAGGACCAGAACGGCAAGGAGTACTACATGGTGAAGAACTCGTGGGGTGAGACCGGCGACTACAAGGGCATCTGGTACATGACCAAGGCCTTCATCGCCGCCAACACGATGGACTTCCTCATCAACAAGAATGCCATTCCTGCCGACATCCGCAAGAAGTTAGGCATCTAAAGGGAGTCAACCCTTGAAACAAATGTAGCAAAGAGGTAGAGCCTACGCAGGCTTTATCTCTTTGTTTTTTATTTCCCCCCAGCAAAAAGACTATTGTCCTTTAACTTCCCAAAGCGAGCATAGCGAGCTAACTTCCTTACTTCTTTAACTCCCAAACTGAAAAATTTTTCCCATTCTTTTTCTCAATTCATTTTTATTTCGTAACTTTACGGGCTGTATTGTACACATACGGCAAACACCCCCATAGACGGAATAAAAATAAAAACGATATAAATGCACTTTAAATGGAATTACGAACCACCTACACCAACAGCGCAACAAGCGGCTAAAGAGCTGGGCGAGAAGCTCGGCATCAGCGACGTGCTGGCTCAGCTACTCATACAGCGAGGCATCACGACGGAGAGTGCAGCCAAAAGGTTCTTCCGCCCTCAGCTGGCCGACCTCATCAATCCTTTCCTGATGAAGGATATGGACGTGGCCGTTGACCGCCTGAATGATGCCATGGGACGCAAGGAGCGCATTATGGTCTATGGTGACTACGATGTTGACGGTTGTACGGCCGTCGCATTGGTGTACAAGTTCCTGCAGCAATTCTACAGCAACATTGAGTACTACATACCCGACCGCTACGAAGAGGGCTATGGAGTAAGCAGAAAAGGCTTGGAATATGCAGCAGAGGCAGGTGTCAAACTCATTATCATCCTCGACTGTGGCATTAAAGCCTTTGACGAGATTGCCTATGCCAAGAGTCTCGGCATAGACTTTATTATCTGCGACCACCACGTCCCCGACGACGTGATGCCGCCGGCTGTCGCCATCCTGAATCCCAAGCGACCCGATGACAGCTATCCCTTCAAGCACCTCTGCGGTTGCGGCGTGGGGTTCAAGTTCATGCAGGCCTTCGCCAAGAACAACGGCATCCCCTTCTCGCGCCTGATTCCCCTACTCGACTTCTGTGCCGTGAGCATAGCAGCCGACATCGTGCCCGTAACCGACGAGAACCGCATCCTGGCTTTCCACGGACTGAAACAGCTGAACCAGAATCCCAGCATCGGTCTGAAAGCCATCATCGACATCTGCGGACTGGGTGAACGCGAACTGTCCATGAGCGACATCGTCTTCAAGATCGGGCCACGCATCAATGCCTCGGGGCGCATGGAGAACGGCAAGGAAACGGTGGATCTCCTGGTGGAACGCGACTATCCTTCCGCTCATCGGATGGCACTCCATATCGATGAATACAACGAACAGCGCAAGGACATCGACAAGCAGATGACCGAAGAGGCCAACAACATCGTCTCACGACTGGAAAGCCAGAAGCACCACTCCAGTATCGTCCTGTACGACGAAGGCTGGAAAAAAGGAGTCATCGGCATCGTTGCCTCACGACTGACGGAAATCTACTTCCGCCCCACCGTCGTGCTGACACGTGACGGAGAACTGGCAACCGGCTCGGCACGCAGCGTGACGGGCTTCGACATTTACTCTGCCATCAAGAGCTGCCGCGACCTGCTGATTAACTTCGGCGGCCACACGTATGCCGCAGGTCTCACGCTGAGATGGGACGACATTCCCGAATTCCGCCGCCGCTTCCAGGCATACGTAGAACAACACATTCAGCCCGAGCAGACGGAAGCCATCCTGAACATAGACGTACAGATAGACTTCCGCGACATCAACAAACGTCTCTATAGCGACCTCAAACGATTCTCACCCTTCGGGCCCTGTAACCAGAAACCGCTCTTCTGCACCATCGGTGTCTATGACTACGGAACCAGCAAGGTAGTGGGCAGGGAACAGGAGCATATCAAACTGGAACTGGTGGACTCGAAATCGAGCAATGTCATGGGCGGCATCGCCTTCGGACAGAGCGCCTCGGCACGCTACATCAAGTCAAAGCGCTCATTCGACATCGCCTATACCATTGAAGAGAATGTCTTCAAACGCAGTCAGGTGCAACTACAGATAGAAGATATCCGCCCGAGTGAAGAATGAACTATGAACTGATTCTCAGGAAATACTGGGGCTACGACAGCTTTCGAGGAATACAGAAGGAAATTATTGAAAGCATCGGGGAAGGATGCGACACGCTCGGACTGATGCCCACAGGCGGAGGAAAGAGCATCACTTTCCAAGTGCCCGCCTTGGCGATGGAAGGCACCTGTCTGGTCATCACGCCGCTCATCGCCCTGATGAAAGACCAAGTGCAACACCTCACGGAGCACGGCATCAAGGCCGCAGCACTCTATAGCGGCATGTCCCGAAGCGAGATTGTCGTCACGCTGGAGAACTGTATCTTCGGAGGAATCAAGTTTCTCTATGTCTCGCCAGAGCGACTGGGCTCTGAACTCTTCCAGAAAAAACTGCGCCACATGAACGTGAGCTTCATCACCGTTGACGAAGCCCATTGTATCAGCCAATGGGGATATGACTTCCGCCCGTCCTATCTCGAGATAGCCAAAATCAGGACGCTACTCGCCCAGTCTTCCACACACCGCACGCCACCCATCCTCGCTCTCACCGCCACAGCTACGCCACAGGTCGTAGAAGACATCTGCCATAAGCTCACCCTACCCTCCACCGGCAATCTCCCGACTTCTGACTTCCGGGTCTTCCGCATGAGCTTCGAGCGCAAGAACTTAGCGTACATCGTCAGGAATGCAGAGGATAAATTCGGTCAGCTGTTACACATACTGAACTCGGTCGGGGGAAGTGCCATTGTCTATACACGCAGCAGAAGACGTACCAAGGAAACGGCAGAATGGCTGACCCAACAGGGCATTAGTGCCACATTCTTCCATGCAGGACTCGACCATGCGGTGAAAGACGACAGACAGCAACGCTGGCAGAGGGACGAGGTGCGCGTCATCTGTGCCACCAATGCCTTTGGCATGGGTATCGACAAGCCCAACGTCAGGCTCGTCATCCACATCGACTGCCCCGACTCCATCGAAGCCTACTTCCAGGAAGCCGGACGTGCCGGACGCGACGGAATGAAGGCGTATGCCGTCCTACTATTCAATCAAGGCGACAAGCAGAAACTCCACAAACGCATACAGGACACGTTCCCGCCAAAGGAATACATCCAGCAGGTGTATGACCACTTAGCCTATTATTATCAGATAGGTGTCAACAGCGGAATGGGACATTCGTTCAGCTTCGAGATAGACAAGTTCTGCCAAACCTTCCACCACTTCCCCGTCGTTGTAGATTCAGCCCTCAAACTGCTCATGCGGTCGGGCTATCTGTACTACGAAACCGATCCAGAAGCACGGGCTCGCGTCAGGTTCCTGCTCGGACGCGACGAACTCTACCGACTCCAGGAAGTGACACCCCACGAAGAGGCCGTCATCACCTCTCTGCTGCGCAACTACGGCGGACTTTTCACGGACTACTCCTATATTGATGAAAGCCTTGTGGCAGAGGAAACCTCGCTGAACCGCGGACAAGTGTATCTCTGTCTGAAAGCACTCGGCCAGCGAAGAATTCTGCACTTCATCCCAGAGCGCAAGACACCCTTCATCACCTACACGCGCAACCGGGCAGAGACGGAATACGTCATCATTCCCGAAGAGGTCTATGAGCAAAGGCTCGAACAATACAAGAAAAGAATTGATGCCATCATCAACTATGCCTGCAACGACGAAATATGCAGACAGCATCAGCTTCTCCATTACTTTGGCGAGAGCTTGTGGAATGACTGTGGACATTGTGATGTGTGCATCGACCACAAAGAAAGCAAAGAGGGAAACCATTTTCTCGCATCTGCCACGAATTCCATTCTCCATCTGCTCAGCGACAAGCGCAAGCACCACGTTTCGGAATTGCGCACACTAAATATCCCACAAAGACACCTTCACGATGCTTTGCGGGATTTAGTTCACGAGGAAACCATTTCCGTTGAGGACAGTTTCCTGTTTTTGAATTCAAAGAATTAGTTGTTCTCGGGACGGAGCTTGCGAACGGTCTCACCAGCACGCCACATCTCCTTGTTGCGCATAGCCTCCAACTCCTTCTCCAGTCCGGCACGATAGTCGGCCTTTGAGTTGGCGTCGATGGAGATCTGTGCCTCGTTACCAGTCTTCACGCTGTAGTAGAGCCACTGCATCACAGGCTTGATGGCATCGCGGAAACGGGGAGCCCAGTCGAGGGCACCACGCTGTGCGGTGGTCGAGCAGTTAGCATACATCCAGTCCATACCCTTAGCACCGAAGAGCGGGCCAAGGCTCTGGGTGAGCTCCTCAACGGTCTCGTTGAAAGCCTCAGAGGGAGAGTGTCCATTCTCACGGAGCACTTCATACTGAGCCTCTAACAGACCTTCGATAGCACCCATCAACGAACCGCGCTCACCTGTCAGGTCGCTCGTTGCCTCACGCTGGAAGGTGGTCTTGAACAGATAGCCAGCACCGATACCGATACCGAAAGCAAGGGTCTTCTCCTCTGCCTTGCCCGTAGCGTCCTGGTAAACAGCGTAAGAGCAGTTCAGTCCACGACCCTCACAGAACATGGTGCGCAAAGAAGTACCTGAACCCTTCGGGGCTACGAGAATCACATCCACATCCTTCGGGGGAACAACACCTGTACGGTCGCTCCAGTTGATGGCGAAGCCATGACTGTAGTAGAGAGCCTTACCCGGAGTAAGATATTGCTTGATTTTCGGCCAGACGGCAATCTGACCAGCGTCGGAGAGCAGCATGCAAACGATGGTACCCTTCTGGGCAGCCTCCTCGATAGAGAACAGAGTCTTGCCGGGAACCCATCCGTCGGCAACAGCTTTGTCATAGGTCTTGCCCTCGCGCTGTCCAACAATGACGTTAAAGCCATTGTCGCGCAGGTTGCAAGCCTGACCAGGACCCTGAATACCATAGCCGATAACGGCGATAGTCTCGTTCTTCAATACTTCGCGTGCTTTCTCCAATGAGAATTCCTTACTGGTGACAACGGTTTCCATGACGCCACCGAAATTCATTTCTGCCATAATTTTTCTTTGATTTTAATAATTGTACATATCCCTGCGAACCATGCCCGCCCTACACGAGAGCCGTCGTCTTGTCGGTCCGCCCGCCTGTTGCACGAACAGTATGGCTGGGGTTAACTGAAAACTTTCGAGTTGCAAAATTAGTGATTTTATTTCATATTGCCAAAGAAAGCCTTCAATTTCATGAATTCATTCGCCTTTTTAAACAAAAAAGTGTATATTTGCAAACGATTATTGAAAAAAGACAACACAATTACCTAAAGAAGCAACACAATGAAAAAACATTTCCTGATGGCTTTGGCGCTCATGAGCGTTCTCGCCACCCACGCAGGCAAAGTCGTAACCGACAGCATCAAGAGCACCGTTCTCAACGCAACGGTCAAGTACAACATCTATCTGCCCGATGGATTTGACAAAAGCCAGAAGAAATATCCAGCGGTTTATCTGCTGCATGGATTCACCGACGACTACACAGCCTGGCGAGACAAGGGACAGATGCAAACCATTGCCGACGAGCTCATTGAATCGGGCGAGGCATGCGAGATGATTATCATCATGCCCAATGCCGGCGGTCCCGACGTGATGAAAACATGGAATGGCTACTTCAACATGCCGGGCTGGGCATACGAGGACTTCTTCTTCCAGGAGTTCCTGCCCGCCGTCGAACAGAAGTACCGCGCTGTGGGCGATAAGGAGCACCGCGCCGTGATGGGACTCTCTATGGGTGGCGGCGGCAGTACCGTCTATGCGCAACGCCATACAGATATGTTCTCCTCATGTTATGCCATGAGTGCCTGGCTCGAAAGTGATGGTGGACGACAGCGGCAGCCTGGCGTAGATGACAAAGTGTATCTCGTCACGAAAGCCGTGAAGGAACACTCTGCCCTCGACTTCCTCCGCAATGCCGATGACGAGACCCTCGCCAAGCTGAGAACCGTGAAGTGGTTCTTTGACTGTGGAGACGATGACTTCCTCTTCGATCTCTCCGTCAATATCCACCGGCTCATGCGTGAGAAACATGTCAAAGACGAGTTGCGCATCCGCAACGGCATACACAACTGGGAATACTGGCATCAGGCACTACGCATCGCGCTGCCCTTTGCCTCACGGAATTTCTCTGGAAGATAAAGAAGCGAGAGGATTGGTCGAAACCGTATATGAACAGCCTGCCTGTGTGTTGAACATCACAACGTGATTGCCCACATGCAGCAATGGAATGCTGTTTCCCTTTGCGTCTTTCACACAGAAAGTCATTCCCTCCGGCTGATATAGTTGGCTGGGCTTTCCTTGCAGGCTCTTCAACGTAGCAGTCTTCAGTTTTCCTGCATCCCATACCATATTGACCTCGAAGCCGCCACGAGTGCGCAGTCCGCTGACCTCACCCTGTGCCCATGCGTCAGGAAGGGCGGGCAACAGCCGCAGGAATCCCTCATGGCTCTGCACAAGCATCTCTGCCACACCCGCCGTGAAGCCGAAATTACCATCTATCTGGAATGGTGGATGCGCATCGAAAAGATTCGGATAAACTCTTCCTTTGGGATAGTGACGCTGGGCGCGATCATTGGGAAGCAGGTTCAACAATGACTGAACAAGTTTGTAGGCATGATTGCCGTCGAGCAAGCGCGCCCACATGTTGAGCTTCCACCCTATGCTCCACCCCGTTGCCTCATCCCCACGACAAGTCAGGCTCTTTCTGCATGCGTCCCAAAGGGCGGGCGTTGCCGATGCCGAAATCTGACGACTGGGATACAGACCATAGAGATGAGAGACGTGGCGGTGATGGTCGTTGGGATCATCCGCATCTTCCATCCATTCCTGAAGCTGTCCAAACCGTCCCACCTGCATCGGCGGAAGCTGGGCAAGCGTCTGCTCCAACGAGTCGATAAAGTCAACATCGCAGCCCAATTCGCGGGCGGCAGCAATGGTCTGTGTGAAGACATCACGCGTAATCTGCACATCCATAGTAGGACTGGCACAGACCGAGGCTCCACCAGAGAACTCTGAACCAGGTCCATGTTCCGGTGATACAGAAGGACAGCTCACCAACCATCCGTTTTGGGGATGACGGACGAGAAACGATTGCAGGAACTCCGCTGCACCACGCATGACAGGATAGGCAGACAAAAGGAACACACGGTCACCCGTGTACAGCCAATGCTCCCACAGATGAGTGGTGAGCCAGGCACCTCCCATAGGCCATGCTCCCCAGAACGGTCCATCAACCATTCCCGTAGAGCGCCAGATGTCCGTGTTATGATGAGCCATCCAACCACGCGCACCATACATCGTGCGTGCCGTCTCCTGACCAGTAACACTCAAGTCGTACACAAGACAGAAGAGAGGATCTGCCAACTCCGAGAGGTTGCACACCTCTGCGGGCCAGTAGTTCATCTCCGTATTGATATTGATGGTGTATTTGCCGTCCCAAGGTGCCAGCAATTCCTTATTCCAAAGTCCCTGCAGGCCGGCAGCCTGTCCGCCAGGCTGTGAAGAGCAGATGAGCAGATAGCGCCCGTAATTGAACATCAGTACGGCAAGTGACGGATCATTATTTCCTTCAGAGAAAGCAACGACACGGCGGTCGGTCTGCATGGTATCCACCTCTGCCGAAGAGTTACCCAATGACAACTTCACACGGTCGAAGTACTTCCTATAGGCAGCAACATGCTCCTTGAGCATCTGTTTCCATGATTTTTTGGAAGCAGATTGCATGAGCATTTGCACCCGTTGTGCCTCATTCCCACTCACATCATGATAGTTCACGAAGTTCGTGGCAGCCCCCACGAGAATGACCGCTTCCGTAGCATCGACAACGGTGAGTGTTGAGTCGGTCAGCTCCACTCGTCCATCGGTCTTACCGATGCGGGCTTCCGTCTGCATGCGCACCACTCCTTTCACTCCTTCGTGGTCACGCCCCATTCCCGTCATGACCAGTGCCTGTCCTCTATGAAACCGACGGATATCCACTGGCGACTGGAAGCGCAGTCGGAACGAAAGACTTCTCCGCTTCGATGCAGAGATTCGTATGGCAACGACCTTGTCGATATGCGAAGCAATAACTTCCCTTTTTATCTCATTGCCAGAGGATGTCGTCCAACGGGTTCTTGCCACAGCATCGGCGAGGTTCAGCTCACGCTCGTATCCGCTAATATTTTCCGAGGATTTCAGCGATTCGATGAAGAGACTGCCTAATGTCTGATAGGGCATGCCATTACGACCACTCATGAAGGTGCGTCCCATCAGGTCCTGAGCCTCATTGTTTTTGCCAGCGAACACCAGTTCCCTCACCTTGTCAAGATGTTCCAAAGCCTGTGGTGCGTCGTTGCGGTGTGGTCCGCCGCCCCAGAACGTTCCCTCATTCAACTGGATTTCCTCCACGTCGGTGCCACCATAGACCATCGCTCCCATGAATCCATTGCCCACAGGTAACGCTTCCACCCACTCACGGGCGGGCTGACGGTAATACAATCTCGTGGAAGCACTCTCTTGCTTTGTTGCTGCACCAGTACTCAGTACCGACAGAAACAAAGCTACCAATAAACTTGTTATTCTCATCATTCTATTAGTTGAACTCCATCTTGCAGCGGCAGCACTCGGTGCCGTCGGTACGGACGATGCGAACAAGGAAGTTACCCTCCGCATCTTGCTCGCGGTAGAAAGAAAGGGTGTCACCGCCATGCGCCTCTGCTACATAGGCTATCTCAAGCCGCTTGATGGTATGTTCCCGATACCACTCTATCGGCCACAGGTCGAGCACGTGCTCAATATACTTGATACTGTTGATGTGTCCGTTGATGTCAACATCATTATAGAATGTCTTGATACTATGTACCAACTCGGCATTGTCGCTCATCTTCACACGACCACCCTTGTCAATGGGACACGGTTTCTCTTTCTCAATATAGTCATTGATGGCTCCGTCGTTGATGGCAAAGAGGTCGGCGGGCTGGCGTGTTTCGGTATCAATCATGGCCCAGACAGAACGGCCGTAGCCATAGACCGTAGCATCATTACCAACAACAGCAAAGTTACGGTTGGTAAAGAAACGCATAGCACTCTCCACCCATGTCTCTATATAGAACTTGGTGTACATGGGAGGCATTTCCTTCATCTCGATAGCCAGACGAGAGAGTACCCACGTCTTGTTGATGGTGTTGAGATAGTGCATGCCGAAGCCTCGGTCGTTGGAATGGAAGTCGGCAGCGTTGAGCATGTGATTGCCGAGATGTCCCATAAAGAGACGATTGGAGAAGTCGCAATGGAACGGCTCTGCCAAAAATTCGTATCGTCCTACTTTGGTCATATCAAAAACGATTCATGATTATTGTCCACTTCGCTCTTCGAGCATACGGCTCACCTCTTCGTCCATGCTACGGGTAACGGCAATGCGGCCGCTACGGGTGTACTGCAGGACACAGTTGAACTCGTTCAGACGGTTGAACAGACGGGCAATATCCTGGGTAAGACCCGCCAAGAGCACCGTGCTGTACGTGGGGTTGACCTCCATCATGCGGGCATCGTTCTTACGAATAGCACGCGAAACCTCGGGCTCCTCCAACAGAATGGGAGTGGAAATCTTGAAGAGTGCCACCTCGTGAATGAAAAGCTGGTCATCGGTGTAGAAGTTGGCCTTCACCACATCAATCTTCTTCTCTATCTGACGGGTAATTTTCGTGATCTGTTCCTCGTCGCTCCATGCGGTGATGGTGTACTTGTGGATGTCCTTGATGCTCGATGCCGACACGTTCAGGCTCTCGATGTTCACCTGCCGACGAGTAAAGACGGCGGTTATCTGATTCAAGATACCTGCAATGTTCTCTGAGTACACGAGCAATGTATATAGTTTCTTCTCCTGTTCCATATTCGATTATTCATTAATAGTAAGCTGCATCTCGTCCACGCTCTTTCCCGGAGGTGTCATGGGCATGACATCGTCTTCCTCCTTGATGGCACACTCCAACAGGTAGGGACCTTCTGTCTTGAGCATCTTCGCTACTTTGGCAGCAAGGTCCTGGCGGTCGGTCACCACGTCGTAGGGAATATGATAACCTTCGGCAATAAGCTGATACTGGGGGTTGAGCATCTTGGTGAACGATTGGCGGTGGTTCCAGAACATGTCCTGCCATTGCCGCACATTACCCAAATAGTTGTTGTTGAGAAGCACGATCTTCACTGGTGCCTGCTGCTCCATGATGGTACCTAATTCCTGAATGCACATCTGGAAGCCACCATCACCACAGAACAGACAAATCGTGCGCTCAGGAGCACCAAACGTGGCTCCCACAGCTGCGGGAAGTCCGAATCCCATAGTACCCAGACCACCACTGGTGACGATGCTGCGCTTCTTGTTATAATGGAAATAGCGCGAGGCAAACATCTGGTTCTGTCCTACATCGGTCACAAGCACGGCTTCACCCTTCGTCGCCTCGGCAACGACGTTGACCACCTCTCCCATCAGCAACGGTCCCTCGGTGGGATGGATGGCAGGTTCGATGACCTGCTCTTTCTCCATCTGGAAATAATGGTCGAAAGATTTTATCCATTCGCGATGGTTATTTTTCTTCAATTGGCGCGTGATGGCAGGCAATGTCATCTTGCAGTCACCGATAACCGCCACATGGGTCTTGATGCATTTGTCTATCTCGGCGTGGTCTATATCGAGATGAATAATCTTGGCTTGCTTGGCATAGGTGGAGGGAAGTCCCGTCACACGGTCGCTGAAGCGCATGCCAATAGCAATGATGACATCGGCTTCCTGCGTCTTCATGTTCACCGCATACTGCCCGTGCATGCCCAACATGCCTTTGTTCAGCGGATGACGGGAGGAGAAGGCAGACAAGCCCAACAGCGTACGACCGACGGGAATATCAGCTTTCTCTACAAACTCAATCAGTTCATTGTGCGCATTGCCCAACTCCACGCCCTGTCCTACCAGTGCCAACGGGCGCTGGGCTTCGTTGATGAGCCGCGCAGCCTCAGCAATAGACTCCTCACTCGGTGTGGGATAAGGCACATAACTTCGCACGCTGGTCACCTTGACAGGATTCCATTCACAGGTATGGGTTTGCGCATTCTTTGGGAAGTCGAGCACGACGGGACCAGGTCTGCCACTCCGTGCGATATAAAAAGCACGGCTCACTGCCCAGGCGATATCCTCTGGACGGCGTATCTGATAGCTCCATTTCGAGATAGGCTGGGCAACGCCCACAAGGTCAACCTCCTGAAAAGCATCGGTACCAAGCGCACCGGTTCCCACCTGTCCACAGATGACAACAATGGGGGTTGAGTCGAGCATAGCATCGGCAACACCTGTCAACGTGTTTGTTGCGCCAGGACCGCTGGTCACAATGCACACACCCACCTCTCCGCTCACACGGGCATAGCCCTGAGCAGCGTGAGCAGCACCCTGTTCATGGCGTACCAAGATGTGGTCGAACTTCTTTCCTTCGCCACGCGTATAGTCATAGAGTGCGTCGAACACGGGCATGATGGAACCGCCTGGGTAGCCAAAGATTGTCTTCACTCCTTCGCAAACCAATGAGCGCATCAGCGCCTCTGAACCTGTAATTATCTCTTTCATCATGAAGAATCAATAATGGGAATTTAGTAATAATGATTAGTCGGCTATCAACCTGACACCACCCTTATCAGCACTGGAAACGCTCTGTGCATAAGCACGCAAAGCCTTGGAAACCACACGATTCCGCTGCAAGGGACGGGGCTCTCGCTGGCCAAGTTCCTCATCGGAGAGCAACACGCGAATGCTGCGGGTGGGAATGTCAATCTCTATGATGTCGCCATCGACAATCTTACCGATGACACCTCCAGCAGCTGCCTCGGGTGAGATATGACCGATGGAGAGTCCACTGGTACCGCCCGAGAATCGTCCGTCGGTAATCAAAGCACACTCCTTGCCGAGGTGCATCGATTTGATATAGCTTGTCGGATATAGCATCTCCTGCATGCCCGGTCCTCCTTTCGGTCCTTCGTGCGTAATGACAACACAGTCGCCAGCTTTCACACGTCCACTGAGAATGCCTTCGCAAGCCTCCTCCTGAGAGTCGAAAACTACTGCTGGGCCACGGAAATGCCATAGTTCAGGATCCACGCCTGCCGTCTTGACAACACATCCGTCTTGTGCTATATTGCCGAAGAGAACTGCCAGACCACCATCCTTGGTATAAGCATGTTCCAAGTCACGGATGCAACCATTGGAACGGTTGCTGTCAAGCGATTCCCATCGTTCACTCTGTGAACCCATTCGGGTAGAGAAACGATTACCAGGAGCACCCCAGTAGATGATTAAGTCCGCGTCTGCCTGACATGCGCAATCTGAAGTCTGTTTTGTTATGTCGTACTTCTTCACGGCTTCTCCAATAGTCATTCCATCGACGCGACGGGCTTCCCTACGGATGAGGCCGCCCTTATCGAGCTCATTAAGAATGCCCAGTATTCCACCAGCCCTTCCACACTCCTGCACACTGTACTTCTGTGTATTCGGAGCCAGCTTACACAAGCAGGGCACTTGACGACTCAGTTCATCGATGTCCTTCATGGTGAAATCAGTTCCAGCCTCCTGCGCCACTGCCAACAGGTGGAGGATGGTATTCGTCGAACCGCCCATAGCAATGTCAAGCGACATAGCATTGAGGAAAGCGTCGCGTGTAGCAATGCTGCGAGGCAAAACACTTTCGTCACCCTCTTCATAATAGGCCAAAGCGTTCTTCACAATCAAGCGTGCTGCCCGACGGAACAACTCTATACGGTCGGTATGGGTGGCAAGGATCGTTCCGTTACCAGGAAGAGAAAGACCGATAGCCTCAGTAAGCGAGTTCATGGAATTGGCGGTAAACATGCCTGAGCATGAACCACAACCCGGACAGGCACAGCCCTCCAGCTCTTCCATGTCGGCATCACTCACCGTCGGGTCTGCGCCCTTCACCATTGCCGTAATCAGGTCGGCATTCTCACCACGCCAACGGCCAGCCTCCATCGGTCCGCCACTACAGAACACAGCGGGGATATTCAGGCGCATGGCTGCCATCAGCATACCAGGGGTCACTTTATCGCAATTGGAAATGCAAATCATGGCATCCGCCTTGTGGGCATTGACCATATATTCCACCGAGTCGGCAATGATGTCACGCGAAGGCAAGGAATAGAGCATGCCGTCATGTCCCATAGCAATACCGTCATCAATGGCAATGGTGTTGAACTCTGCCGCATAACAGCCCATTTTCTCAATCTCTTCCCTGACAATCTGTCCCACCTCATGCAGATGGGTGTGACCCGGTACAAACTGGGTAAACGAATTGACGATGGCAATGATGGGCTTGCCAAACTGTTCGCGCTTCATGCCCGTGGCAACCCACAGCGCACGCGCACCGGCCATGCGGCGTCCCTCGGTACATACACTACTTCTTAACGGATGCTTCATATTCATTTTGCTTTGAATCTTTCTAACTATATGTTCACTTTGCTTGCAAAGGTACTGAGTTTTGGGGAATTATGCAATTATTTCCTCGCAAAATTGCAACAAAAAGGGGCGTGTCCAACAATGAACACGCCCCAAATAATACTTACCTTTCAAAAGGTGAAACAAGTGGCTTACTTCACGTAAACGATAGCCATACGGTTAGAAGTATTGCCCTGTACACCCTTACCAATTGCCTCGTCAACAACAACTCCCTTGGTCTTGACATACTCGGCAACAGACTCGGCACGAGCCTGAGAGAGCTTCTGGTTGAGTTCTGCGTTACCCTCGGGAGAAGCAGTACCAACAATCTGAACGTGTGAACCACTCTTCAGCTTATCGAGAGCCTTCTTGGCATCAGCGGTCAGCTCTGATTTGCCCTGAGCAAAGGTTACGAACACGAGGTTCTCAACACGAACTTCCTTAATGGTAGCAGCAGGAGCGGGAGCAGGAATTTCCTTCACAACCTCCTTCACAACCTCCTTGACCACTTCCTTCGGTTTCTTTTCGAGCTCAGCCATCAAACGGTTGTTCTCATCGATGAGTGCACCTACGTCGTAGGTCTTGAAGCCATGAGTACCGTTAGAGTTCTTGAATTTGTAGATAATACCAGCATTCAGCTGAACAGCACTACGGTGCAGGTTGTACTGAACTTGGTCGTTACCAGTCAGGTTACCTGTTCCAGCGATGGCATAGTTAATAGAAGGCTCAATATAAATCTGCCAAGCCTTCTTTGCGCCAAGGTTCAAAGCGAAGTCGAGACCGACCTTTGAAGTAACTTGGTCGTTATCCTCAAGAACCGTCTTGCCAGCACCATAGCCATGCCCCCAGCCAAATCCATAGAGAGCAATCAGCTCAAAGCAACGGGTAGAACCGGGGTAACCACCGAACCAGTTGGTCAGGTTGACGGTACCAATGAGTCCTACGTTGGAATAGCGTACGAATGTACCTGTGGACTTGGGAGCCCATCCCTTATTGGAAAGGTATGCAGTTCCATCAAGAGCAACACCAAATACGGGAGTGAACCATTTACCAATGCGAACACCGATATTGGGGTTTGCATCGGGCATCCATTTGTGTCCCGTGGTCTTGGTTGCCAAGCCACCATTGATACCTACATACATGTTGTCAAATGTCTTGCTATCCTCGATAGCAACCTGAGCAGAGGCTGACATTGTCATCACTGCAGCAGCAAACAAAAGTACTAATTTTTTCATTCTTTTGATTTTAAAATAAAACTATCTTCTTTGTATAAGTTTCTCTAAGCGATTGCAAAATAAAGAAAAATTATTGACTCCACCAAATTTATGAATCGAAAAGAGAGCAAACTATCTACTCAATATATCCTCACTACACTTGGTAAATAATCTTCATACCCTCTTCTACGGCTTTCATATTAAGTGGAATCAGATGATGATGACGCTCAGGCAGACTCTTATAAAGAGCTTTCTGCAAACCATCGGTGCTCACAACAGGACAGACTTTCAGCAATCCGCCCAGTACAATCATATTAAACACTTTGGCATTCTTCATTTCTGCAGCCTTGTCCATAGCATCAATGCGATAAACAGTGATGTCGTCGCGGGTCGGCGGATTGAGGATTCCGAAGCCGTCGTAGATAAGAATGCCGCCAGACTTCACCTTGGGCAGGAACTTGTCAAGCGAAGGCTGATTCAGGACGATGGCCACATCATACTTACTGAGAATTGGTGAGGAGATGCGCTCGTCACTCACAATAACGGTCACATTGGCTGTACCGCCACGTTGCTCGGGGCCATAGGCGGGCATCCATGTCACCTCCTTGTCTTCCATCAGCCCCGAATAAGCCAGGATTTTTCCCATAGAGAGAACACCCTGACCTCCGAAGCCGGATATGATGATTTCTTTTTTCATATTGTCGTATCTTTTAAGTCACCTTTCACATACTTCTCGAACATATGTTCTTTCATCCATTCATTGGCCTTGACGGGCGAGAGTTTCCAACCGCTGTTGCAGGTAGAGACAATCTCAACGAGCGAAGACCCCTTGCCTGCCATCGAAGCCTCAAAAGCCTTGCGAATGGCAGCTTTTGCTTTGCGGATGGAAGGAACCGACTCCACACTTTGGCGAGTAACATAGCACGTGCCTTCCAGTTGGGCTGCCAACTCTGTAATATTCAGCGGATAGCCATGAATCTCAGGGTCACGACCATAAGGACAAGTAGAGGTCTTCTGACCTATCAAGGTGGTGGGAGCCATCTGTCCACCGGTCATGCCATAAATAGCGTTATTGATGAAGATGATGGCAATATGTTCGCCTCGGTTAAGAGCATGAATGGTCTCTGCCGTACCTATGCAGGCAAGATCTCCGTCTCCCTGATAAGTAAAGACCAGTCTGTCGGGCCAAAGACGCTTGATGGCTGTTGCCACAGCAGGAGCACGTCCATGTGCAGCTTCCTGCCAGTCGATGTCAAGATAGCGATAGGCAAACACAGCACAACCCACTGGTGACACGCCAACCGTCTTCTCTGCCATACCCATCTCCTCAATGACTTCTGCTACGAGCTTGTGTACCACACCATGAGAACAACCCGGACAATAGTGCATGTCCACGTCGTTCATGAGTTCCGGCTTCTTATATACAAGATTCTCCTGAGAGATTATTTCTTTATTCATACGCTACAGTTTCTTGATTTCGTTTACAATCTCTTCGGGCTCGGGAACGATTCCACCGAGACGTCCGAAGTGTTTCACAGGTACGGAACCGTTGACGGAAAGACGCACGTCTTCAACCATCTGACCTGCATTGATCTCCACAACGAGAACACCTTTCTTTCCCTGTGCCAAGGCAGCAATCTCCTTCTCGGGGAAAGGCCACAGCGTGATAGGACGGAACAGACAGACATCGATGCCCTCCTCATGCGCCATCTCCATTGCTTTCTCTGCAATACGGGCAGCACTTCCAAACGCCACCATCATATACTCGGCATCCTTATCGCCCTGTATTTCATAACGGACTTCCGTTTCACGTATCTGCTGATACTTCTCCTGCAAATGGATGTTACGCTGTTCCATCACCTCAGGTTTCAACTCCAATGAAGTGATGATATTGGGCTGACGATCTTTGGTACGGCCAGTGGTCGCCCAAGGACACTCGCGTATGATTTCCTCTTCTGTACGGCGGGGCTTGAGGGGCGGCATCACCACCTTTTCCATCATCTGTCCTATGACACCGTCAGCAAGAATCATAGCAGGATTACGATACTTGAAAGCCAGTTCAAAAGCCAAGTCAACGAAATCCGCCATCTCCTGTACGGAGTTCGGGGCGAGCACAATAACATAGTAGTCGCCATTGCCACCGCCACGCGTTGCCTGGAAATAGTCACTCTGTGAAGGTTGAATGGTTCCCAAGCCTGGACCACCACGCTGCACGTTGACAAAGACACCTGGTAGCTCGGCACCTGCCATATAGGCAATGCCTTCCTGCATAAGCGCAATGCCAGGAGAAGACGACGAGGTCATTACACGCTTGCCTGCTGCGGCTCCACCATAAATCATATTGATAGATGCTACTTCGCTCTCTGCCTGCAACACAACCATTCCCGTTGTTTCCCAGGGTTTCAGCTCAGCAAGCGTCTCGATTACTTCACTCTGCGGTGTAATGGGATAGCCAAAATATCCGTCGCATCCACAACGGATGGCAGCATGGGCTATCGCCTCATTACCTTTCAGCAGTATAGCTTCTTTTCCTTCCATGTTGTTTAATCCTCCATCTTCTTTTTATACACGGTGATACAACCGTCGGGACACACAATGCCACACGAAGCACAACCAATGCAATTGTCGGGATTTACGGCTTCCACATAAGGATAGCCATGAATATTCACTTTCTTCTGAGCCAATGCAATAACGTCCTTGGGACAAGCAACGACGCAAAGACTACAACCTTTGCATCGCTCAGTATTTACCACAATGGCACCTTTTATTTTTCCCATTGTATATAAGGTTTTATAATCGTTTTCAATTTGGGCGCAAAGTTAATGAAAACCTACCGATAGACCAAATTTATTTAGTTTTTTTCATACACAGTTTATTGCAGAATCTCCCTCAATGGCTGCATGACAAAGTCACGCTCGTACATAAGAGGATGAGGTATCTGAAGATCGGGCTCATCAATCCGAAGGTCATCGTAAAGCAGGATATCAATATCGATGGGACGGTCGGAATAGTTGGGGTGTCCCTCATTCTGTCCCTCACAGGGTAGATGAGAAGCAAGAGACGAGGAACGAAAGGTCTTATGGGTTCTTCCCAATTGGCGCTCTATCTGCTGGGTAGTTTGCAGAAGCTGGCGAGGCGTAAGGGGGCTTTCCACACAGACTGCAGCATTAAGAAACTTGTTGGGCGAAGAGAATCCCCAAGGTTCTGTTTCATAAAGAGCAGACTGACGCACAACGTGCCCAATCTGCTCTTCTATCTGTTTTATAGCATTTTTTATCAGCTGCCTGCGATCTCCAAGGTTGCTTCCCAGACTTAGATATACTATAGACATTGAGAGAAAACTAATCGTTCAAGATAAGCAATGCGTCTCCATAGCATCCAAACTTATACTGATGCTTCACAGCCAGACTGTAGGCCTCCATTACCAAATCGTATCCACCGAAAGCAGCTGTCTCCATGAGTAATGTAGAAAGCGGGTGATAGAAGTTGGCAACCATCGAATCAGCCAGTCCGAAATCGTAAGGCGGGAAAATGAACTTGTTAGTCCACCCCTCAAACTCCTTCAGCATGCCATCCGTTCCCACTGCGGTCTCTGTAGCCTTCACAACGCTGGTACCAACAGCACAAATGTGATGACCGGCACGCTTATTATTGTTCACTATCTCACAAGCTTCAGGCCCGACAAACATCTGCTCAGAGTCCATCTTGTGTTTCGTCAAGTCCTCCACCTCTATGCTACGGAAATTGCCCAGTCCGCAATGGAGTGTGATGAACGCAAAGTTCATCCCCTTGATTTCCATGCGTTTCATCAGTTCACGACTGAAGTGGAGGCCCGATGTCGGCGCAGTGACCGCTCCTTCGTTTTTAGCAAAGATACACTGGAAATCCTCCATATCCTGTGCATCAGCATGCCTATTCTCTCTCGCATCAATGATATAGCGAGGTAACGGAGCCTCACCGAGGGCAAACAGCTCCTGCTTGAACTCTTCATGCGGACAGTCATAAAGGAATCGCAAGGTACGTCCGCGGCTGGTTGTGTTGTCTATAACCTCTGCCACCATCGATCCGCTCTCATCGAAGAAGAGCTTGTTACCAATACGGATCTTGCGAGCCGGTTCCACAAGCACGTCCCAAAGACGCATCTCTCTATTGAGTTCACGCAGCAGGAACACTTCTATCTTGGCATCGGTCTTCTCCTTTGTACCATAAAGACGTGCGGGAAACACCTTCGTATCATTGAAGATAAAGGTATCACCCTCATCAAAATAATCAATCAGGGATCGAAAGTCCAAGTACTCGCCCTCAATGGGGTTGCCGTCGGCATCTTTCTTGAACATTTCTATTGTCTGCGACTTCTTGTGCAACACCATCAGGCGGCACTCGTCGCGACGAGTGAAACGGACGGTCTCCTTGACACCTTCTTCGTTTTCAAACTCACGGTACAAGCTCTGCGGATAAAGCGCGATGAGCTCTTCGGGCAGTTTAAACTTAAATTGTGATAGTTTCATATCTTATGTCTTATAGGTCTTATGGGGCTTATGGGTCCTATGGGACTTATTTATCATAAATTCTCTAACCATTCTCGGAATTGGTCGAAAGGCACACAGTCTTCCACACGGATGTCCCCCACCCTCGTGCGACGCAGGGAAGTGAGGAAGGCTCCGCTGCCAAGGGCCTGACCGATGTCGCGCGCCAATGAGCGGATATAGGTACCCTTGCCACATACAACGCGGATGCTCATTTGCATGGTCTCAGGACTGAAGTCGAGTAGTTCAATCTCGTCAATGTGCACAGGCTTGGCAGCAAGTTGCACATCGTCTCCTCTACGGGCCATTTTGTAAGCTCTGTGCCCATCTACCATACAAGCAGAATAAGCAGGCGGAACTTGCATGATGTCGCCCTCAAACTGTCGGAGCACCTGTTCCACCCTATCACGGGTGATGTGGCGGGTCGGGAACGTCATATCCACGGTATGTTCCCGGTCGAAGCTTGCAGTAGTGGCCCCCAGCTGCAATGTAGCCGTATATTCCTTGGTGTGTCCCTGTAACTGTTCAATCTGCTTGGTACATTTACCCGTACAGATAACCAGGACACCTGTCGCCAAAGGATCCAGTGTACCCGCATGCCCTGTCTTTACACGCTTCACGCCCACCTTCTTGGAGATAAGATAGCGCACGTGTGCCAACGCTCCAAAGCTCGACATGCGGTAAGGCTTGTCAATGGCAAAGATGGTTCCTTCCTGAAAGTTCATCAATCAACCATTGCAAGTGAATGTCCTGTCAACAGCAGTACAATGATAATCGTGCCGACGATGATGCGATAGTAGCCGAAGGCCTTGAATCCATATTTTGTCAGGAATCCCACGAACCACTTCATAGCAAGCAGAGCCACCACAAAAGCAACAACGCAACCAAGCACCAGCATGGCAATATTATGACTGGTAGCCCATGCCGTCTCTTCCTTCATCAAGTCCAGCAAGTCCAACAGCGTGGCGCCTGCCATCGTGGGAACTGCCAGAAAGAACGAGAACTCAGCAGCACGCTTGCGAGTCAGCCCCTGCGTCATACCGCCCACGATGGTCGCCATAGAACGCGATACACCAGGAATGACAGAGATACACTGATAGAGTCCGATATTGAATGCGCGTCTCTCGTTGACTTTATTGGTTTCACTTCCTTTATTGAAGAGCTTGTCACAGAAGAGCATGAACACACCACCCGCAACAAGCATAATGGCTACAACCTCCACGCTGTCGAGCAGCCAGTCGAGGAGTCCCGACTTCTTGGCCAACAAGCCAATGACTACTGCGGGCAACACTCCCACCACAAGTAGCCAGTAAAAATAGAATCTGTGTTTCAATCTCATCAGCAAGCCACTTCCTGCTGGTGCGGGCGTATTGTCAAACTGGAAGAACCGTTTCCAGTACAGGCACACCACAGAGAGGATGGCACCAAACTGAATGATGAACGTGAAGGCATGAACGAAGGGATCTCCCTGCGGAATGCCCAAGAGATTTTGTGTGATAATCATGTGTCCCGTAGATGAAACGGGCAGGAACTCCGTCAATCCTTCAACGACGGCAATGATAATTGTTTCAATCCAATCCATTTCTTATTCGCTTTTAGGCTTATGAATAATAGCATATATCATCGACACGAAGCCAATGAAGCAAACAACAGGAGCGACCTTGATGCGCATGGCATTAAAAATCTCCGGGTCATAAGCCGCATCAGTTGACTCACCTCCACTCATCAGGATGAAGCCGATAATAACAACCAACATGCTCACCCCCAACAGGATGAAGTTGGTCTTACCAAACGCCAAATTCCTTTTTTCCATTTTATGATCTTTCGTTTTTATGATTTCTTTGTTTAACTCCTTAAGCTCCTTATATCTTATACAAATCGCCCGCCTTCATCCGCAGGAACTTGTTGACCGAGATAGCGGTGCAGACAGCCGTGATGGTAATGCCAAAGAAGAATACTGCACCAGCTGTAATAGCCAGCACTTCCCACGTCAGCACCATCAGCACCTCTGGCTCATAGAAATAGAGCGCATAGATGAATCCCCCAAGCACGCCACAGGCAAGCACCGATGCCAACAAACCGACAAGTAATGCCTGACGCATGAAAGGACCGCGGATGAATCGCCATGAGGCACCCACCAGCTTCATCGTGTGAATTGAGAAGCGACGAGCATAGATACTCAGCCGCACCGTATTATTAATTAAGGAGAAAGAAACAAACGTGAGCAATACCGCCAGCACCAACAACACCAAAGATATCTTGGCAAGATTGCGGTTGACGGTGTCTATCAGCTCTTTCTGGTAACTGATCTCGCTCACCTTCGGTATGGCTTTCAACTCTTTGCCTATCCACAATAGCGAGTCACTATTGGCATACTCTGCCTTCAGCGTCAGTTCCACAGAAGAAAGAAACGGGTTGCTTCCCACGAACTCGCTGGGATCTGCTCCCAATTCTACGATGCCTTCTTTCAGTGCCTGCTCCTTACTAACATACTGCATCTGCTTAATATAGGGGCGAGCCTGCAGCTTTTTGCAAAGCTGACGAGCTTCGGGGTCAGTCATGTCCTGTTCGAGCATCATTGTCACCGTCAGGTTCTCTTTCATATAGGAAGAAAGGTTGCGCCCCGTGAGCACAGCAAACACCACCAAACCTAAAAGAACAAGTACCATCGCCGTACTGATGCACAGCGTTACAGCCTGCAAGCCACGATGCTTGCGGGATTTATTTCGTCTTTTCTTCATTCCAAAAGGGTATAATACACCAAATTTATCTGCAAAGGTACAGAAAAGTTAAGAGTAGGGAGCCCACTTCTTCCGAGTTTTCCCATCAATTTACAGATATTTAACAGATAGCCTTGCTTTGCTTTTTCCAGGAACTGTGCTTACAATTCAGAAATAATACTTAATTTTGCAAGCAATTATGAGCACAGTGATTTATCCAGCCCCAATCTTCGGGCCCGTTCATAGCCGCCGACTTGGAATCTCGTTGGGCATCAACCTCATGCCTGCCGACGGCAAAGTGTGTACCTTTGACTGCATCTATTGCGAGTGTGGATTCAACAAGGACTTCCGCCCCACCCTGCCCCGACCGACGAGGGAGGAAACGGCATCGGCTTTGGAAAAGAAACTGAAGGAAATGCAAGCCGAAGGAATGCGACCCGATGTACTGACCTTTGCTGGCAACGGTGAGCCGACGGCACATCCGCAATTTGCCGGCATCATCAGCGATACCATCCGTCTGCGCAACCAATATTGCCCCGAAGCCAAAGTATCGGTATTGAGCAATGCTACCATGCTGCACCGCAAGGACGTACACGATGCACTCATGCTGGTGGATAACAACATCCAAAAGCTCGACACCGTTGACGAGACATTCATCCAAAGCATCGACCGTCCCACCGGTCGCTATAACGTTTCCGAGGTTATCGACAACCTGAAGCGCTTCAACGGGCACGTCATCATCCAGACCATGTTCCTGAAACGCTCAACCACCATCGACCATCTTCCCGCCATCGACAACACCACCGACGAGTTTGTCAATCCCTGGCTACAAGCCGTCAAAAATATACAGCCCCAACAGGTGATGATCTACACCATCGATCGCGAGACGCCCGACCCAACTCTTGCCAAGGCTACAAAAGAAGAACTCGACCGCATTTGCGACCGAGTCCTTGCATTGGGGATTCCTTGTTCCGCCAGCTATTGATATATTCTATCTTTCACTTCTAAAAGTTCTTACCCACGATACCTAACTTCGTGCTGTCGATAAAGCGGGTAATGGTCTGGATCTCCGGACTGTCAGGCACCTGATCCTTGATTTGCAGAACAGCATCAAAGACACTGTTCTGGCCGTTGAACACCAGACGATAGGCATTGGAGATGTGCTTCTGTACTTTCTCGTCAATCCCCTTGGCTGTCATCATGGTCTTGTTGGGCCCTTGATACTCCACCGGTTTTCCACCGGCAACGATAAACGGAGGAACATCCTTGGAGAAGGTCGTACCTGCCTGCACCATCGCACCTTCGCCCACACGCGTCTTTGCATTTGCAATGACTGATGTAGAGAAGATGACCCCACTATCGACCTGACAGTCGCCGGCAATCTTCGTACCATATCCAAAGACGCAATGGTTAGCCACCTTCGTGTCGTGGGAGATGTGTACACCCTCCATCAGGAAGTTGTAATCGCCAATGACCGTCTGCCCTCCCCTGTGTGTGGCACGGTTGATGACAACGTTCTCGCGTATGATGTTGTAGTTGCCAATCACCAGCTCACTCTTCTCACCACGAAAGTTGAAATCCTGAGGAAGGGCCGCAAGCACGGCACCCTGATGCACCTTATTGTTGTTGCCCATGCGGGTTCCATTGAGGATGCTCACAAAGGGAAAGATGATGCAATTGTCGCCAATGACTACGTCGTCTTCAATATAGACGAAAGGGAATATCTTGCAGTTATTGCCAATCTTTGCTTTGGGACTGACTTCTGCTCTTGGACTTATTTCGCTTGCCATAATATATTTCAGTAATCGTTTATTTATTGTCGTTAAGGGCTTTGGCTCGCTTACTTCGCTCCTCCGCCTAATGCCTGATAGAGACTAACCACCGCCTGCATCTTGTTGAAGTCGTCAGTAATCTTCGAGATTTGAGCGTTGAGCAGCGTGTTCTGTGCCTGAATAACCTCCAGATAGGTGCTGTTACCAGAACTGGTGAAAAGCTCACGTGTATCCTTCACGTTTTGCTCCAGCACCTTAATTTGCTCTGCCTCAATGCGACTCTTCTCGTCAGACGAGTTATACTGCACCAAAGCATTGGAGACTTCACTTCCTGCAGAGAGCACAGCATTCTGCCAAGAGTTGTAAGCCTGTTCATATTGGGCTTTGGCCACTTTCAGTCCCATTGTGAGCTGTCCTCTCATGAAGATGGGCTGTGTCAGACTGCCCACGGCCGAGAGAAGCCACTTGCCGGGATTGACAATGCCTGCACCACTATTGTTGGTGAACGTTCCCGTGGGCGAGATGGTCAGCTGCGGATAGAAACGACTGCGAGCTGTTTCTATGCCATAGAAGCACTGGGCAAGCTGCATTTCTGCGGCATGCACATCGGCACGGTTGGCAAGCAGTTGGATGCCTACGCCCAATGAGAACTCAGAAGGCAGGTTTTGCTCTTCGAGTTTTCCACGGGCAATGGTCTGTGCCGGCTGTCCGAGCAGGAGCGAGAGAGAGTTCTCTACCTCGCGAATCTGTCGCTGGATGTCAATGCGTTGTGTCTGCACAGAATAATAGTTAGCCTCGGCACTCTGCACCGACGTAGAGCGATAGCCCACACGGGTTTCCTTCAAAGCTTTCATGGTCTCCCATGTTTCCTTGGTAAGCTGTTCCATGTCGGTGATGACCTTCATCTGCGAGTCGAGCATCAACAGCGTATAGTACATGTTGGCGACACCCGAGATGATACTTGCCTGCACAGCAATCTGATAATCCTTCGATGCCAGCAACGCCACCTGAGCAGATCGTTTCTGAGAGAGCAGATTTCCAAAGAGATCCACATTCCACGAGGCAGCAATGGGAAGCTGATAGGTCTTCGTTGCCTTTTGCCCGTCCCATGAAGCAATCGTACCCTGCGGGGTGAACGAGAACTGCGGCAGGAAAGCCAGACGGGAAGCTTTCAGCTGTGCCTCGGACATCTTTACGTTAAGGGCAGCATTCAGCAAATCGGGATTACTGGCAAGTGCCGTCTCTATAAGCTGTTGCAATCGAGCATCGGTAAATACGCTGCGCCAAGGCAGATTGCCAAAAGTGTCCCCAGCCTCGCCCGTCAAGGTATCGGTCAGCGAAACAGGATCGCGCAGGATTCCTTCCGTATTCACATCTGGACGCTCATATTTTCCGTAGAGGCTCTTACAGCCCGTCAGCACGACAGCCGCAAGACCTACTAATACTATATTCAGTTTCTTCATATCCTTATTCCTCCACTACATATTCTACAGGTTTACCATGAGCGTACTGCTCCAGTTCGGCTGCAGCCTCTTCGTTCACATCGTCATTGAAGACCATCGGGCGAATCTTCTCCTGCAGACTCTGGAAGAGCACGAACAGGGTCGGCACGACAAACAGCTGACAGAGTGTACCAATGAGCATACCGCCCACAGCTGCCGCACCCAGTGTCTGGTTACCGTTCTTACCCACACCACTGGCAAACATCATTGGCAACAGACCAATAACCATAGCAAGCGAGGTCATCAGAATAGGACGCAGACGTGCTGCCGAACCCAACACGGCAGACCATGAGATGGCCATACCGAGCTGTCGGCGTTCCAAAGCAAACTGCACAATCAGAATAGCATTCTTCGCCAACAGACCAATCAGCATAATCAACGAAATCTGCATGTAGATGTCGTTGGAATGACCAAACATCATCGTAAACAGGAAACAGCCAGCCAGTCCGAAGGGCACGGAGAGTACTACCGACAGCGGCAGGATATACGACTCGTACTGTGCCGACAGAATCAGATAGATAAAGATGAAGCACAGCAGGAAGATGATGGCTGTGGTATTCGATGCCTTTGCCTCCTCACGCGTCAGACCCTGATAGTCGTAAGAGTAGCCTGTGGGCAGCATCTCGGCAGCCACCTCCTGAGCAGCCTTCAAAGCCTCACCTGTGGAATAGCCGTCAGCCACCGTTGCCGTCACGTTGATACTGGTGTACAGGTTGAAACGGCTGATATTCATCGGACCATACACGCGGTCCAGATGACAGAATTCCTGAATAGGAGCCATTCCCGCGGGCGTGCGTACATATATACTATTCATTGACTCCGGCGTCATGCGTGAATCAGGGGTGCCCTGAATCATCACACGATACAGCTTACCATAGCTGTTAAAGTTCGAGGCATAGAGTCCACCATAATAGCCTTGCAAGGTAGAAAGCACGGTAGTGGGCGAAATGCCAGCTTGTTTACACTTGGCAACATCAACGTTTACCATGTACTGCGGATAGTTGGGGTTATACGAAGTCATGGCCGTCTGGAATTCAGGACGCTTGTTCAGTTCTGCCAGATAGTCCTTGACAATGCCGAAGAACTTATTCAGGTCTCCACCCGTACGGTCCTGCATCACCATTGAGATACCCGAGTTGGCCGAGAAGCCAGGAATCATAGGTGGTGAGAAAGCCAGGATTTGGGCATCCTTGATATGGGCCGTCTTCAGATAGATTTGCGCCAAGACACCTGTTGCCTCATAAGGATTGATGAAGAAGCGATAAATGCCATCTCCTTCCCACAATCCACTGATTTTCCACCAAAGACCTTTCTGACGCTCCTCAAACGGCTTCAGCTTGATGATAAAGGTACCCTGATCCGAACCGGCACCGGCAATAAAGTTATAACCCTGAATCTGTTCACGGTTCTTGATGGCAGGAATCTCGGAAAGAATGGAGTCCACCTGATGTACCACTTGCTTGGTGCGAGCCTCCGACGTTGCAGGAGGCATGGAAATGGTACAGAATATCGTACCGGTATCCTCGTCGGGCACAAGTCCCGTCTTGGTCGTTGACATGGTAACGACAAGGGCCGCAATACCCGCCACTACACCAACGATGATGAGTACGGGCTTGTGAACCAGTTTCTCTACACTGTTCTTGTATCTGCCCATCACTTTCTCGTATGCCACGTTGAAGCCCATATGCCAACGGTCAACAACCGACATCTTGCGCTCGTGTCCCTCCGCATCGTGCGGTTTCAGGAAAATGGCGCAAAGAGCTGGTGAGAGTGTCAGGGCATTCAAGGCCGAGATGAAGATGCTCACAGCCATCGTCACACCGAACTCACGATAGAAGGTTCCGCTTGTGCCACCCATGAACGAGACAGGAATGAACACCGAAGCCATCACCAGCGTGATGGAGATGATTGCGCCCGATATTTCATTCATGGCATCGATGGAAGCCGTCAGCGAACTTTTATATCCTTGGTCGAGCTTGGCATGTACGGCCTCTACCACCACAATGGCATCGTCCACCACAATGGCAATGGCCAACAACAAGGCCGAGAGCACCAACAGGTTGATGGAGAAACCCATCACATTGAGGAAGAAGAACGTACCGACCAGTGATACAGGAACCGCAATCAACGGAATCAGCGTTGAGCGCATATCCTGCAGGAATACATATACCACGATGAACACCAGTGCCAGCGTCATGAAGAGTGTGAACACCACCTCTTCAATAGCAGCATAAAGGAACTCCGTCACGTCATAGTTGATCTTCACCTCCATACCCGGTGGCATCAGCTTCTGCTGCGATTCCAGCTCAGCCTTCACCTGCTTGGCAATTTCGTTGGCATTGGAACCTGCCACCTGCTGCACCATCGTCAGAATAGAGGGCAAACCGTTGTTATGCATCGATACTGCGTAGCCTTCACCACCCAGCTCAATCTTGGCGATATCTTTCAGCTTCAGCGTCTGGCCGTCATCATCACTTTTGATAATGATATTGCCAAACTCCTCCGCACTTTTGAAACGACCTGTATAACGCATGGCATACTCGTATGCCACATTTTCAGACTGTTGACCGAAGTTACCGGGCGCAGCCTCGATGTTCTGTTCCGCCAGCACTGCCGAAATATCACTGGGCATCAGGCTATGCTGCTTCAGCACTTCCGGCTTCAGCCATATACGCATGGCGTAAGTCTTGGAACTGAAGCTCGAAGCATCACCCACACCCTGAATACGCTTCATGGCAGGAATCAGGTTGATGGCGTTATAGTTGGTTAGGAACTCATCATCGTAGCGACCGTCGGATGTCAACGAGTACATGATTACCTGTGAGGATTGACGTTTCACCACGCGAACACCAACCTGGTTCACTTCGGCGGGCAACAACGATGTGGCCTGCGACACACGGTTCTGCACGTTCACGGCACACATATCGGGGTTCGTGCCTTGACGGAACATCACCTGAATCATCGCGGAGCCAGGCGAAGCCGTTGACGTGATATAGTCCATGCCTTCCACACCGTTGATACTCTCTTCCAACGGGGTGATAACAGCATTCTTCACCGTTTCAGCATCGGCACCAGGATAGCTGGTTATCACCATAATGTTTGGCGGTGCGATATTCGGGTACTGCTCAATCGGCAGCGACACCAGACCAATGAAACCCAAGATGACGATGAGGATGGAAATCACCGTCGAGAGCACCGGGCGTTTAATAAATGTTGTAAAAGTCATGTTAATTTACGATTTGACGATTGACGATTCACAATTTACTTCTTCCTGTTTGCTCTGATGGCTCCAACCCACATTCCTAACAAGAATATCACAACAATCACGGCGATACCTATCACGACGGCCATCACCAACATTCCAATAGAATCCTTGGCATTCATGGCTTCCAGCACATCTCCTGAACTCATTGCCTTGGCTTGATCGCTGATCTTTTGCTGATACTGTTTCTCCGAAATCGGAATAATCTCCATTTGGTCAGAGAGTTTGGTGATTCCATTCGTTACATATCTATCACCTGTCTTCAAACCATCAGTCACCACATAGTTGTTGCCGTCATTCTTAGGATCAACCTTGATCTCGGTGTACTTTACCTTATTGTCCTTACCCAGGATATAGACGAACTTCTTGTTCTGCACCTCTGAAACACATCTCTGCGGAATGACAACTGAGTTGTGTGCTTCATGCGGCACGATGATAGCTCCTGAGCCACCACTCTTCAGCAACTTCTCGGGGTTCTGGAAGACGGCAATCATCTGCACCGAACCCGTAGCGGCATCTATCACACCGCTCATCTTGGTCACCGTTCCCGGATGGTTATAGATGTTTCCATCGGCCAGTTGCAGCTTCACAACAGGCATGGCGCTGATGGCAGCCTGAGGCGAACCACTCGCTTGGGTCATCTCCAAGATGTCCTTCTCTGTCATGGAGAAATAGACCTCCATAGAACTGATGTTGGAAACGGTGGTCAACGGCTGTGTGCTTGAAGCACTCACCAAGGCACCTACCTTGAAAGGCAGCGATCCGACCACACCTGCAGCAGGACTCTTCACATAGCAGAAACTCAGCGTCTCCTGAGCCGAAGCCAGTGAAGCCTTTGCCTGTGCCAGCGAAGCCTCGGCGGTATGATAGGAGTTCTCTGCCGTGGAAAGTTCATATTGGCCTATGATTTGCTTTTCAAACAACTGCTTATTATTCTCGTAGGTCAGCTTGGCAGTATTCAGCTGAGCTGTAGCTGTGTTCACAGAAGCCTGAGCCTGTCGCACAGCAGCCTGATACGTAGCATTGTCAATCACAAACAAAAGCTGACCAGCACCAACCGTCTGACCTTCCTTGACGCAAACCTGCGTAATGAACCCCGACACCTTCGGACGGATTTCAACATCCTGTACACCCTTGATTGTTGCGGGGTACGTTGTCTGCATGGCAGCACTCTTCGGATTCACGGTCTCCACGGGGTACTCGTTGTCACCGAATGTGGGACGGCCACCTCCTCCGCACGACACCAGAAACGCGGCAATCGTTGCCAGCATCAAACACTTTTTCATTTTCATACCTTTCTTATTTTATCGTTCTAATATTCACATTAACAGGAAGAAAGAAGAAAAACTCTAATTTTCCGTTTAGTTTTACGGGTGCAAAATTACGAATTATTCCATGAAAAGCCGAAAAGCGCACTCAGCTTTTAGGCATTATTAACGCATTCAAGGAAGAGGAAGCTACTTTGGGAGAATGTGCCGAAATCGAAAAAAGGATGCACCGCGTGGTACATCCTTTTACTATTGATATCAATGACAATCTTTTGATTATTTGAGGGCGAACTTGTAACCGACAGTAAAGTCAACAACTCTGTTGCAGTTGCTCTTGTCGCTATCCTTGATTGCCTTCATCAAACCGATGTCGTAGCGAAGATCAAGCACGATAGGAATCTTGAATTCATAGCTCAAGCCAATGGGAATAGCGAGGTCGAACTTCTTAAATGAATCCTTGCAGCCCTCGCTATATGACTTTTCCCAACCATCAATAGCCTCCTTAGCCTTGAACTTGGCATTGGTCAGGAAACTCATCTGCACACCAGCCTTCAATGCGAAACCTTTCAGTACATAGTAGTTGAACATCAAGGGAACGTTCAGATAAGTGGTCTGAATCTTCATGTCCGAGAAGCTGTGTTTCGAACCATTCGAATACAAATCGGTATCTTTCCATCCAGTACCAGCCTGAGAGAAGTTGAGACCAGCCGACAGACCGATACGGTCAGTGAGATAATACTCTACGTCAGCACCGATAAAGAAACCAGCAATGGCTTCTGCATCAACACCACCCGGCACACCAGCAATGGGCAACTTGGGAGTATGGGTCAATTCAGCTACTGTTACACCAAGACGAGGCTGAATGGTAATGGTACCCTCATCATAACGAGCCTGAGCACTGGCTGCAAGCACGACGACCGACATAGCGGCCATTAAAAACATTCTTTTCATAGTGTTTAATTTTAAAATGTTAATAATAATCATTCAAATATTTTTGCAAAAATAAAACTTTATTTTTAATTCTGCAAAAAATAATGAAAAAATTAAACAAAAAGAATAAAAACGGCCTCTATTTTGATGAAACATTCCGACAATCTGAGGATTTACATCCCCTATTTCATTCTACGGGTTCCAGTGGTTGAGGCTGCCCGGAATCACCGTTTCCTCCCTCGTTGTCGGTTGTGCTGGCAGGATTGTATCCCAAGCGCATGTAAGTGCAGGCCATCTGCTCATTGTCAAGTGTGTAGGTGCAGGTCATGGTTGTCTCGGTAAGCTCCTGTACATACAGTGCTAACACGCAGTCCTCCTCCATGCCGCCAGGTTCGGTTGCTGGCAGCTTCACGTCATCCGTCATGACGATGCGCCCACTCCCGCTGAAAAGCTGTACTAGGCCGTGACCCGACGTTCCGCTCATGCCCTGTTGCTTCCAACTGTACTCATGATAGTCATCAGGCCATGCGCTTCCCTCCCGACAGGGTGCGTACATGGTGAACGTGGTATCTTGGGAACTGATGGCGAGGAGTACGGGAGCGGAAAGCGTTGCCAACTGCTGCATCTTCTGCGTGCTGATGGTCAGACCGTCCTTGGTACCATTAGCACCACGAAGCAGCCAAGCACCGCCTGCCACATTCTTCAGTTCCACACTCAGTCCCCTACTGCCGGAATTACCGTTACTTGGCGTATTTCCATCGTCCTTGCTACATGCGGCAAAAACCATCATGCAGGCACACATCAGTATGCCCATCCATGTTCTCATATTGATCATAATGCTTCAAATTTAATTCATAATGCAACATTCAAAGTGATGGGTCTTGAATTCCCATCTTGCGTGCTGTCTCCAAGAGCAGTTGCATGAGAGGTTCACGCTCGTTGGGCACACGGTTGTCGAGAACGGCATCCTTCAACGTCTGCTTCAGCACGCCCACCTCTCGGGAGGGCTTCAGATGGAACATCTCCATAATCTCGTTGCCATCGATGACAGGCTGCAAGAGACGCTTGTAATCGCGTTCTTTCAGGTCGGCAATCTTTTCGCGCACCAGACGGAAGTTGTCAAGGAACCGCTGCTTGCGAACCTGGTTCTTCGATGTGATGTCAGCCTCGCAGAGACGCATCAGGTCATCGATGTCATCTCCCGCATCGTTCACCAGACGGCGCACGGCACTATCGGTCACCTCCTCATCGGCAATGACAATGGGACGCATGTGCAGGTCAACGAGCTTCTGCACGTATTTCATCTTGGCATCCATAGGCAGCTTCAGCCGTCGGAATATCTGTGGCACCATCTTGGCACCTATATAATTATGGTTGTGAAAAGTCCACCCTTGTAGCGGTTCCCATCGTTTGCTCTTGGGTTTACCAATATCGTGCAGGATGGCGGCCCATCGCAGCCACAGCTCCTTGTCGTCCTGGCTCCCCGCGTTTTTGTCTCCTTGCCCTTTTACCACATTCTCCAACACCTCCATCGTATGGTAGTAGTTGTTCTTGTGGGCCCGTCCGTTGCGGTTCTCGACAATATCGAGAGCCGTCAGTTCAGGCAGGATGAGCGGCAGCAAACCCGAGCGGTAGAGGTAGTCGAAGCCCGTGCTGGGATGCGGAGCCATGATGATCTTGTTGAGCTCGTCCTGTATGCGCTCTCCGCTGATGATGTTGAGCCTGTCCGCATTGCGCTGAAGGGCATCAAAGGTTTCCTCCTCAATATAGAATCCTAACTGCGTGGCAAAACGCACACAGCGCATCATGCGCAGGGGGTCGTCGGAGAAAGTGATGTCTGGATCGAGCGGTGTTCGGATGATACCATCCTCCAAGTCATATACGCCATTAAAAGGATCGACAAGTTCGCCGAAGCGAGCCTTGTTCAGACACACTGCCATCGCGTTGATGGTGAAGTCGCGTCGGTTCTGGTCGTCTTCCAACGTCCCGTCTTCCACAACAGGCTTGCGCGAGTCGTGGCTGTAGCTCTCACGACGGGCACCGACAAACTCCACCTCCAGTCCCCCTTGGGAGGAAACACCGAAGGATCTCACCTTCAGTTGGGCGGTACCGAAATTGCGGAAGACAGACAGATGAGCATGCTTGCCATAGCGTTTCTTCAGTTCTTCGGCCACACGAATGCCACTCCCCACGACAACCACATCGATGTCCTTCGACGGACGCTCCAAAAACAGGTCACGCACATATCCGCCCACGACATAGCATTCCATGCCGAGAGCATCTGCCGCTTCCGATATCTGATGAAATATATCCTGATTGAGTATCTGCGCCAAATCGGCGTCGCTAAGCATTCTCATCCTTCACATCTTCTTAGAGCGTGCAAAGGTACGAATAAGTGAGCGAAAAGCCAAATTTATTTAAGTTTTTCCGAGGGTGATTAAAAATTATTTGCTACCTTTGCACCGGCTTACAAAATGTGAGCCAAGGGGTGCCAGTCGTTTGGCTGGCTGAGATCATACCCTCTGACCTGAACAGGATAATGCCTGCGTAGGAAAAGCTGGTAAACCATCTCCTCCCCTTATTGTATAATTCACTAAACTTTCGCAAGTGAATGATTATTCATCACGCTACGTATAAATTATACATTTGATAGAATTTATGGAACTTAGGATTGACATCAATAACCGCAGAAAGCAGTTCGCTGGCATCGGCAGAGATGATCTCTGCGATTTCCAGTATGGTGTCCAATATGAGTTCCCATATTCTGTCCGTTACAGACAGCTCGAGAGTACCCGCAGTGGCTTCACGGAAGAGTTCTCCGATGGTCTCGTATGCCTCAAACCGTTTTACCGTGCAAAGAATGTTGTACTGCATCATCGTCAACGTAAAGCTGGCAATCTGTGCGGAGAAATGTACGCTCTGGCTTTTTTCCGATACAGCCTACCTTCGAGTTGCGGAAACAAGTCAAAGGTACGAAATAATTATGAATTATTTGACACCGTACGTCTGGTACACCATATAATGCCCGTCAGCATGAAGGGTAAAAGTATCAGAAAGACTCTCGTTAAGGGTGCCTTGCCACCATTGCTCATAGGCATAGGAGTCCCATTTCAGACCTTCTGATGAGATGCTGGTACTTCCGAAGTTGAAGATGCTAACCTGTTGTTCTTTGAATGAAGAGAAGGTGTGGTCACCCTTTGCAGGGGTAAAGAATCCGTGGTTGGTGAACATGATTCCAGCGATGTTCATGTCGCGGAAGTAGCGCATCAGCAGCGAGATGTTACCTAAGGTATGGTCCTCACGTTTGCCTGTGCAGCCTAAGTAGGCTATTTTGTGCCAACCGTGTGACAGACAGTAGCGAGTTGCTTTGGTCAGGTCGTTGTCTTCCTGTTCGTTGATTTGAAGGAGTCGGTTATGGTATTCGGCAGGCACGCTGTCACCATCGCCGATGACGATATCAGCATGAGGCACACGAATAACGGCTCCATCGCAGGCGATGAGGTGTGCTGCATGGTGGAGGATGTTTAACGGTGCGGCATGAGTGGGAAACGCTCCGTTAGCTATGATGACTGCGTCGAAAGTTGTTTCCATTTGAAATATCCTGCTATAGCGATGATGACATAGAGTCCGTAGAGACCAGCCTTGAAGGGAATGCCTTTCTGTACGTAGAGCACACAGCAGACGGCGTCGACGACAATCCAGAAGAACCACTGCTCGATATATTTGCGAGCCAACGCCCACATGCCGACAAACGACAGGGCATTGGTGAAGGAGTCGAGTAGGGGAACAGTAGAGTTTGTCCAGGTAATGAGCACGTAGTAGGTAACGCCCCATGCTGCAAAGAAGAACAATGTGGCGGGCAGATACTTGCTGAGTGGCATGTGGGTGATGGGGAGCGGTTCCTTCTCCTTGCGTGTCTTCACGAACTTCCACACAAAGAGTCCGTAGATAGCAGCCAACGTGTAGTAGCAGGCCATCCCCGCATCACCATAGAGTCCGTGCTGCCAATAGAGGATGATGTCCAGTGCAGGCATCACGATACCAATCACCCACAGGGCGATATGCGCACGATACTCCAGCCAGATATACATCAGGCCGAGTATCGTGGTCAATATGTCCAGCCAGTCAAGCGTCATTCTTCACTTTCAATTTCAAGCGGTAGCAAATTTTTCACTTTTCACTTTTCACTTAGAAATTAACAGACAGGTGAGCCATCAAGTTAAACGGTGCAGAGGGGGCAAAACCTGCTGCTCCGCTGTCACGGACACCCCACTCGTTGACAGCTTTGATGCTGCCGTCGCTGTTCTGGGCGAGCTGAGGTGCTGCCCAGCCGTTGTTGTCGTACTTGGCAGAGAAGAGGTTGTTGAGCGTCAGACCAACCGTTGCCTCCTTGATGCCGTGCTGCTTCAGGGAGAAGGTATAGGAGAGGTCGAGGTTGACGTTGAAGTGGCGCTTGAGCAACAGCGTCTCGTAAGTCGTATTGCCGTTCTCGTCTTTGCACTCCATCTCGCTGAAGCCCGTGTTCGTCAGGTACTGGTCGCTGATGTACTGTCCCTGTGCACTGGCCTTGAAACCCTGCCACGTGAAGGTCAGGATGTGGTTCATGATGAAGGATGGCGAGAAGGCTAATGGCTGGTCGCCGATGTTGACGTTGGTCTGACCGTCATTCAGCGTCACCACCATATCCTGCACACGGTTGCGGCTCCAGGTGGCATTGGCATCCCAGCGCAGGAAATCGAAAGGTTGCCAGGCAGCCTCCAGCTCAAGACCCAAGCGGTAGCTCTTGTCGAGGTTTTTGGTGAGTGCCTCGCCAATGGCATTCAACTCACCCGTCAGCACCAGCTGGTCCTTGTAGTGCATCCAATAGAGGTTGGCACCTGCCGAGAAGCGTTCACTCTGGAACTTGTAGCCGGCCTCCAAGTCGCCTAACCGCTCAGCTTTGGCCTCACAGTCAGGACGCGTGGGATTTGCTACCTGCTGCATGAAATTGTTACGGACGGGTTCCTTGTTTCCAATGCCGTAAGACAGATAGACTTTATGCTGTCGGTTGATGTCGTAGTTCAGACCTGCCTTGGGGTTGAAGAAATCGTAGCTGTTGTCGATAATCCAGCGACCGTCGGCATTGGCGCCATACTGTACCGTGGGATTCTGCAGCTTATAGCGCACATGGCGATACTGCAGATCGACGAAAGCACTCAAACCGCGCAGGAACTCGTAGTTCACCTTGCCATAGATGTTGAAGTCGGTCTTTCGCGAATTGTTACGATAGTACTCGAAGTCGGGCGACAGGGCTTCCGGCGTGGGGACAGTGGTTTGAACATTGGGCTTTACCCACACGATGTGTCCGAACTGTGCACCGTTATAGCGGTTCCAGCCGCCCCCCATCACGGCCTGCAGACCATTGCGGTTATCATAGAGCAGCGAAGCTACGGCACCGAAGAAGTCGTTGTCCATCTTCTGCTGGTCCACAAGATCCTCGACGACGGTGTCGTCCGTGCTCATTCCGAAGTCCTTCCACGACTTGCCGTAAAGATACTGGGTCTCCGTATTCTGGTATTGCTGATAGTAGCCCTTTCCCTTGGTATAATGCAGTCCGACGTTTATGTTCAGGTCGCCCGTCAGGCGCTGGTTCCACAACAACTGGTAGTTCTGCTGGTGGTAGTTGTCCGTCTGGTCGTTATAGTATCCGGTGGGATTGCCGTTGGCATCCTTGCTGATGAGACCGCAGGAGTTATAGCGCCTGCCGTAGCGGTCCTGCTCGTACTTCGATGTGTAGTTCCAGGCGTGATAGGTTTCCTCTATGCCGTTCCACGTAATCAGCTTGACCACCGTGTTCTCGCCAAAATACCCAGCCTGCAGCAGATAGCTGTTCAACTTCGTGGAGGCACGGTCGAGGTATCCTTTCGAACCGATGTTCGACAAGCGGCCCTGCAGACCCCAGTGTCCGTTAATCAAGCCTGTGCCGAAGCGCAGCGTCTCCTTATGGCTGTAGTACGAACCGCCACTCACGTCAATTCCCACGAAAGGCTTGACGCCAACGTTCTCTGTCAGCATGTTCAGCGTAGCACCGAAAGCTCCGGCACCGTTGGTTGACGTTCCCACGCCACGCTGTATCTGCATGGACTTCACGCTACTGGCGAAGTCGCCCATGTTCACCCAGAACACCGTAGAGCTCTCGGCGTCGTTCAAGGGGATGCCGTTCGCCGTAATGTTGATACGACTGGGGTCGGTACCACGAACGCGCAATGAGGTGTAGCCGATACCGTTTCCTGCGTCGCTGGTCATCGTAATACTGGGTGTCAGCGACAGGATATAGGGTACATCCTGTCCAAAATTCACTGCCTTAATAGCCTCTTGGCTCATGTTCGTAAAGGCCATAGGCGTCTTCTTCGAGGCACGTGTAGAAACCACCTGCACATCCTGCAGGCTGTAAGTCTTCATGCTGTCTGCTTCCTGAGCCTGAGCTACCAGCCCGACAGCCAAACCCATCATCACGAAAAAAATTCTCATTTCTTTTACCTTATTTATTAATACATTAAAAATAAGGGGTTATGTTACTCTATCATCCCTACGCCGGCATTATCCGTATCAGGTTTGGAGGGTATCATCTCAGCCCACACCCGTGAGCACCCCTTGACAAGCACTACGCTAAATCGGCTGCAAAGGTAGTGCAAATTGAGCGAAATACAAAACAAAAAACCATTTTTTTGTTTTATTTCCGATTCAGCAGTACCTTCATGTCTCGATATGCCACTTCGGTCGTCCAACGGGTAGCGTACGTCCTGTATGCCTTGAGGAAGCTGAGCGAGAGGTCGGTAGTGAGCAGTCCATTCCACTGTCCATTCCTGCCTCGTTTCGAGAAGAACAGACGGACGGTAGTGCCTGCAAACTTGACATCGATGGTACAATAGCTGCACTTCAGCGTCGCGTTGTGCTTGACGAGTCCTTCTTCGCCATGAAGGGAGAAGTCGAGCATCAGCTGGCTCAGGCCATCGGTATAGAGCAGGGTAAGGCACTTGTAGCCAAGGATGGTCTTATGCTCAATATGAGAGAACACCTTGCCGATGAGCTCACACTTGCGTCCGCTCTTGGGAGCATCCGTGTCATCGATAATCAGACAGACAGGCCTGTCATTTTGAGTCTCGCTGCTACGGCTGATCTTCCTCAGCAGCTGGAGGTTCATCGCGTAGAGCAGCTTGCGCCACTTAACGTTACCATCATTAATAAAACGATAGAACATGTCTTTCTCACAACTGAACAGGCGGCTTAAGGATGAGCCCGAGTATTGGTATGCATTCCTGACGACGAAGAACGGGAACAGCATCAGAAGATTCAAGACCTGCACGTTCGTGAACTTGCAGTTCTCCTTCTTCCCTGCTCCGATCTGCTTCGGACGTATGTTTATGCACTCCATGACACTCATAATTGCGTTAATTGCACGGTTAGTCTCATTTTCCGAGAAAAAACATCTCAAATCTGAAAGAATTGTTGTACCTTTGCTCACGGCTTTGATGTTTGAATTTTACTTTTTGGCGATTGTATAATTACTCATTTTCAGTGAGTTGACCAAACATCGAGGCCATTTTTATTCCTATTTTATGTTAAATTATGCAGGTGCGCCATCACTTGCGAAACTATAGTAATTCATATATAAATAAGGTACAAAAACAATGAAAAAGTATTCTTTCAGACTGACCGCAGTCCTGCTGTTTTGCGTCGGCAGTCAACAGCTGTCGGCTGCGGCATGGTCTATGCCCTCCACTCCAGATTCCACCCGCATGGAAGATCTGCAGGAGGTCGTCGTTAGCGGTGTGCGTGTGCAGAAGGACGCACCCTATGCCGTTGCCAACATTAAGAAAAAGGAGCTACAGGCTTTCTCCAAGACGGGACGCGAGCTGCCCTTCCTCTTCTCGCAGACTCCCGGCGTGCTGGCCTGGAGCGAGAACGGACTGGGCATCGGCACCACCTACATGCGCATACGCGGTGCTGGCGACTCGCGCATCAACGTCACCATTGACGGCATGCCCCTCAATTCGCCCGAAGACCAGTGCGTCTTCTGGGCAAACATGAACAGCTATGCCTCGCTGCTCGGAAGCGTGCAGATACAGCGAGGTGTGGGAACATCGACCAATGGCGACGGAGCCTTCGGCGGTACTGTGGCACTCGTCACCAAAACTCCCGACGAGCAACCTTCGGCAGAGGTTTCTGCCTCCTTCGGCTCCTACAACACCTTCAACCTCGGAGGAGCCTTCTCCACAGGACTCATCGGCAACCACTTCATCTTTGACGGTGCCTACCACGAGACCAACACCGACGGCTACGTACACGGTACCTCGGGACGCTCGGGAAGCTACTATGGCGGCCTGAGCTACTACGCCGACGACCTTGCCATCAGGTACAAGAACATCGGCAACTTTGAGAAGACTGGACAGGCATGGAACGGTGTCACCGCAGGCAACGACAACTTGAGCATCATGAACGGCACCTATGGTGCAGAGACGGGCATCAGTACCTATCAAGACATGTATGAAAAAGGACTGGGACGCTTCAACAGTCTCTACGAACAGTTTGTCTTCAATGAAGACGGTACATACTCCACCAAGCGATATACCCTGAGCGATGGTACGGTTTGGGAAAAGGCCACCGACAACTTCTGGCAGAACCACAACATCCTCTCCGCCGCATGGGACATCAACACCCGCTGGAAGGTCACAGCCTCACTGCGCTACACCCACGGCTCCGGCTACTACCGCGAGTTCCGTCCCAATAACAAGCTGAAGAAATTCGGTATCTCATCCTTCACCGACACGCAGGGGAACTACGTGGAGAGAACCGACTTCATCCGCAGGAAAGGACTGCGACAGAACACCTACGGAAGCGTTGCCAACGTGAGCTACCGCGACAGCCGGTGGGACATCATCGGAGGGCTGAACGTCCAGCTGTTCCGTGCAGCCCACTTCGGGTACCTCACCTATGTCTCTCACCCAGAGCTCAGCAACCGTCTGCTTACCGACGGCAACTACCAATACTTCAAAACCGATGCCGATAAAGATGACTACAGTGCTTTCCTGAAGGTGGCCTACAGCATCACGCCGAGGTGGAAGGTCTTTGCCGACGCACAGTACCGCCGCGTTCACTACACCATTGATGGCATCAACGACAAGTTCATCAAGCAGGGCGATGCATACGTGAACCAACGACTCGACATCAACAACCACTACAACTTCTTCAACCCCAAGGCGGGCATAAGCTACCAACAAGGCAGTCACCATGCCTATGCCTCGGTTGCCGTCAGCCACCGCGAACCCGAGTGCAACAACTTCACCGACAATGGTTCCTATCCCGCTCCCAAGGCAGAGCGGCTGACTGACTTCGAGATGGGCTATCAGTACACAGCACACGCATGGCATGCAGGTTTCAATCTCTACTACATGGACTACACCGACCAGTTCGTGCAGACAGGAGCCGTGAGCGACATCGGTGAGAACCTGACCACCAACATCCGAAACTCCTACCGCATGGGCGTTGAGCTCTCCGCAGGTATCGACATCACTCCTTGGCTCACTATCGAAGGCAATGCCGCACTCAGTCAGAATAAGATCAAGGACTTTGACGAGTACGTGGAAGACTGGGACGACTGGGAAGGCAACCCCGATGCCGCCCTCTTCCATTGCGACGGCAACGGCGACGGGATGCGCCAGTTCCACTACAGCAAATCAACGCTGGCCTTCTCGCCTTCGACCATCCTCAACGGATTCATCAACCTGCACCACGGTGGCTTTCAGGCAGTATGGCACACCAACTTCGTCAGCCGGCAGTATCTCGACAACACAGAGAACGGCGAGCGTTCACTCCCCTGCTACTCCGTCTCCAACCTGAACCTAAGCTACACCTCCAAGGTGAGCAAAGCATTTGGCATCAAGGAGGTGACCATCGGCATGAACTTCAGTAACCTGTTCTCACGCCACTATGCCGCAAGCGGATGGGTCTATTCCGCTATTGCCGAGAGCTACGCACATACCAATGCCAACCGCTACTACCAGATTGGCTTCATCCCTATGGCAGGGTTCACCGCCTTAGGACATGTAACGCTGAAGTTCTAACTTCATGCAGAATGCAAAATAAAAAATGAGCGATACACTGAATTTCATAGCCGACCATTGGCTTGACATCACCACCACGATACTCGGACTGGCCTACATCCTGTTCGAGTATCGTGCCAGTGCATGGATGTGGGTCGTCGGACTCCTCATGCAGTCGCTCGGCATCGTGCTCTACTATCAGAAAGGACTCTATGCCGACTGCGCCATGGAGTTCTATTATATCGTGATGACCCTCTACGGACTGTGGAGGTGGACAAGGAAGACAGAGTCTTCAAAGAGCACAGAACTCCCCATTACTCATATTCCAGTACGTCTTGCCCTGCGCTGGAGCTGCATCGCCTGCGCATTGTGGGGCACCATCTGGTGGTTGCTTACCACTTTCACCAACTCCACCGTCCCCATTGCCGACTCGTTTACCACCGCACTCAGTCTTGTCGGCATCTGGGCACTCGCTCACAAGTACCTCGAACAATGGTTCGTTTGGATCGCCGTTGACGTGGTCACCTGTGTCCTCTACTTCCATAAAGACATTCCTTTCAAGGCCTCCCTTTACGCCCTCTATATCGTCATCGCCATCCTCGGCTACCGCAAATGGAGGCGCCAGATGTCGAAGACTCTTAAATAATGTAAATCCGCTTTTTTCGATTATATTAATTTATATATTTAACAGGGGTAAACCCCTGTATATTTCTATATAAAATATTTAATTAAACAATTAAAAATCAAGCGGTTAAACTATGTTATCGAAACGCATTTTACCACTCTAACAGTTTGGTTCGATAACATAATCGGGGTATCTTTGTACTCGCATTTCAAAACAGTACAAGTATGGAAAAGTTTCTTTTAAATCCCCAAGCCCCAGAAGCATTTACTTCTGAAGTGATGCACAAAGTAGTTTTAAACGGCATTGATTTTGAACTCCCAGAACACATTTGGGATGCCATTGATGATGCGTTTGGCAACTACTGGAATGTTGAAATTGGCTATGGTGGTTGGCCGGATTTCAATTCTGCCGTCAGATCTATCTCTAATTGGTTGCAAAAGGAACATATTATCTTTTCATTAGACAAGATTGCAACCATCGTGAATGTTATGTTTGACTGGATTGAACAGGTTCCTGGAGCTATTCTTGATGATAGTGAAGTGGTTGTTCCCCATTGCTGCGAAACTGAGGAGCGACTCCGTCAGGAGATGAAGAAGCGGGAACGTAATCATAAAGACTTATTACCAATCCTATCTGACACTCCCGTTTCTAACTTCAATGATACCATGACGAATTTCGTGTATATCTCTGATAAATTGAAAGAGTTCTATCCAGAGACCTATGCTCGGCTCACCAAACTGTTCGATGAGATGGAAATTGAATGGGGTGAGATAGAAGGGACTAAAGACATTTGGATTCGTGACTACATGCCCATCCAATTATCAGATGACCGATTCCTTGTCTATCAATATAATCCAGACTACTTGAAAGATTCTGGAAAGGAATATCTCTCAGATTCATACGCAATATCCGAAGGTATTCTTAAACATTGTAATAAGAGATATTGTGACATAACGCTTGATGGTGGAAACATAGTAACGTGTGCAGACCATAGGGTGCTTACAGATAAGGTTTTCCAAGAAAATGGGAAGAAAAAATATGATGCTGATTTTTGCAGTTACATCAGTGACGTTCTCGATTCCAAGATCATTTTTCTGCCTTGGCATTGTGATAATCCCAAAGAACCTCATGCAGATGTATATGGACATGCAGATGGTTTTATACATTGGGTTGGTGATAACAGAGTGTTGATGTCTAATCACAGAGATGATGATCCAAAAGAGGCCGATGAGATTAAAAACCGATTAGAGGCTGCCGGCTTCGAGGTAATAGAAATGCTGTTTGACGTACCCAATCCAAATCAAGATTTTAATTGGGCATATATCAATTATCTTGAAGTGGGAAACAAAATCATAGTCCCCACATTTGGAATACCAGAGGATAAGCTGGCCTTCAAGTATATCAAAGAGGCAAATCCGAATAGCATCGTACGAGGTTTCCGTATGAGGGATATTGCCAGAAATGGTGGCGCCCTTCATTGCATCACTTGGAACATCAAGAAATCGGAATTACCCTTCGAACCAGAGGAACAAGACTCGATTTTACCTTTTTAATATTGCTTTTCAGAAAATATTCGTATTTTTGCAGCATGAAGTATAGATTGGTTATTATACTACTGATGTTTATGTTTGTGGGGAGTGCTGGAAATGCCCAGACTTTCCGCGATAACAAAAACATGCAGCTTGGCAAAGTGGAATCTGATGGTACTATCAGAGACAAGAATAACATGCGGCTGGGCACCGTCAGTTCTGACGGTACAGTTCGTGATAATAACAATATGCGTCTTGGCACTATCAGTTCAGATGGAACCATTCGTAATAACAATAATATGAGGATAGGTACTGCCAGTGGTGTCAATGCAAAATATGCTGCCGTGCTATTCTTTTTTAATCTATTCTGAAAACAACCACGATTATGAATAAATTGATAGAACAACTGCTAGAATTTCAAGATTCAAGAAGAAATAAAGGTGTAGGTCTTGAAAAATTATTCGAGAAATTGGCCAAATATCTATTGTATGGAGGCCATTTCCATTGTAGTGAACGATACGATCTCTATATCACAAGTGTAGAATTCTATTATCATGAAGAAATAGGAGACAATGATAAACGTATTGTTGACCCTATCATGTACCATCGGAATGTTAAGGATAAGCCTGTTGTACCATATCTAAATGTAGGAACTCTATACCCTCATTGGTCAGGAGTTGATATCACATTTGAGGATGATATACTTCAATATCGTGCATCTGCTTTGATTCGTTCTTATAGGATTGTTCAATTAAAGCCTGAGCGTTTAGAACTAAAAGAAAGCGATTTTTCAACATACGTATATGATTATCTATTTGATGGCCTTTCAGTTGATAAGAAAGAAACGGCAATTAATTGGATAGATGATAAAGTTATACTATCAAATTGCAAGGTAAATGCATATAAACGAAAGAATGTCAATTTGTTTAAGTATAATTACGAGAAAACGGAAGACGAACCATCTTCTAAGCATGACAATGAATTCATTAAGATAAAGAACAAACAAGATTCTCGACGTTGGAGATTTGTTAGAGAGGGAAGTGATTTTGATATAAAATATGTATTTAAAGGTAAATAAATAGTGGTTAAACTATAATTGGTTCATATGACAGACAGACTATACGCTAAATACATGTGGCTCATATCCACCATCTATGATGCAGGCAAGATTTCGTTTGAGGATATTGCCCGCAAATGGGACGATGCGTATATCAATGATCTGCACCAGCCTTTGAAACTGCGCACTTTCCATAATCATCGAAATGCAATACTGATGCAGTTTGGGGTGGTAATAGAGTGTCAGAGAGGCTCTAACCTATATTATATAGACAATCCTGATGCGCTGGAGAACGATTCTATAAACCAATGGTTGCTCGATTCTTTTGCTGTTAGCAACCTCTTGATGGATAACCGTTCTATCAGTGATAGAATCATGTTGGAGGATGTTCCATCTGGAAGGTACTACCTCGAAATCATTACTACTGCGATGCGCGAGAATCGCCAAATGGTGATTGATTATGAGGATTTCTTTGGCAATACCATTCAGGGGCTAAAGGTCAATCCTTACTTCGTCAGATTGTTCAAACGCCGTTGGTATGTGATGGCACTTGTACTGCCAGGGAAAGAAATTCACCGCTTTGGACTTGATCGTATCAAACGCATGGAAGTCATAGACTCCAAGTTCAAGTATCCAAAGGATTTCTCGCCCCAAGATTATTATACAGATTATTATGGTGTATTCCATGATGCGCAGCCTATGACAATAAGATTGAAGGCCTATCGCGAAAAACCGTATTATCTGCGTTCACTTCCCCTGCATCATAGTCAGCGTGAAATAGAGTCAAATGCTGATTTTACCATCTTTGAATATAAGATAGCACCAACCTACGATTTTATTCAGGAGATACTGAGTCATGGCAACCAGTTGGAAGTGCTTTCGCCAGACGCCTTTCGTCAGCAAATCAAGGCAATTATTCAAGAAATGCACGATTTTTATGAGTAATTTCTTCTGATATGCAATCATGTTGCATATTAGTGCCATATCTTTGCCCTCAAAAATGAAAAAGTTATGGCAAATAATGATGAACTTAAGAGGTTGGATGTAGATTTCAAGTATCTTAAAAGGCTATTTAGAGACTTTCCTAGTCCGCCCAAAAGTAAGAATCTGGATGTTCTATTATATTGTTATTATGTTGTTTATGACGAGGAATTACTGAAGGATCCATTCTTTGAGCGTTTCCAAGTTATTCAGTACATATTCTCTGATGGCAATCATTTACAGAAACATGACCCGGCCAAGTTGTTTGGAATGAAATGGATTTCTGAATGTACCGTTGAGGATAATTTGCAGCGAATGTTTGTTGCACAAGTTTTTTCACAGGACACAATGATTGAAAGAGTGATGTTCTGCACTTACTCATTCGATATAGTTTCAAGACCCATATTCTGTAGCAATAAGCTGCTATTGAATTGGATCTTACGTGATGCGGTTCTCATTTTTTGAGAAATGATTTGAGCTATACGCCAAATAATCACTATATTTGCAAACGAATATCAAAATGCCAACAATAATGAATAGAATTACTTGTATAGAAGACATTGATAGGCGAATTAGAGAAATATGGAATAAGCCATATATGAAAGAATTACCTAGTTGGGTTAGTCGTAGAAGATACCGTTATGCAGACCCAATTAAAGCTGATTTGCTTATTACGGGAATTAATCCGTCTTTTCGGCCGAATGATAATGAGAATCTACCTGATGAGTACAGGCATGGTTCTGCAAAAGATAATTTCTTCCTTGCCAAATATGACAATTATTGGGGGCCATTGTCTAAAATGATTGACGAAGAATTGAAGGATCGTTTCGATTATCTAGATATTTTCCATTTTTGGGAGAAGGATCAATATAAACTTAAAAAGGAAATTCTTTGTATAGGGGAAAGCGGAAGACAGTTTATTGCAGATGAACTAAACCTAACCCAGCATATTATTGAGGATTTTATTCAGCCACACCTAATTTTAGTTAAAAATAAAGAGTCATGGGCATATTGGGGTAAGGTTGCTGGATATGTTTGGATGGGATATGAATTTGAAAAAGTAAATGACTATCCATGTGGAGAATTATGTAAGATTGTTGGATTACAAAAAAATGATAGAATCTCGCCAGAGATAGAAGATACATGTTTAAAAGAATGTTATGTCCTATTTTCTAGGCATATCAATCAATATACTAAACGTGAAGAACAACCAACTTCAGAATTACTTAAGAATATCCTAAATTTGAATGATTAGTAAAGCGTCTTTCAAATCAAAGATGAATTATTTGACAATGTTCGAACGATAGGTGATGGAAAAAAGAAGCTATCAAGATTTATATAATGCTCTGAATCATTGCGAAGAAGATTTAGAGGAAGCATTCGAAAAATACAAGGAAATGGTTGCCATATGTGAGGATGGCATAAAAAACTTCCGTGACGACCTTGAAGATGATGGTACGCGTGGATTTATTCCCTTGGAACTCGATCATTATGCCGCTCCAATGGATAATCTTTCAAGAATATATATGAAAAGAGGTGAGCATGACAAGGCGTTACATCTACTTGAACAAGTAATGCCGATGTATCGGATTCTGGAAATATTCGAAAAGAAGTATACCTATCAGAGATGTTATGCTCTTAAGGCTATGGCAGAATGCTTGGATAAACTGGGTCGGGATAATATGGCCATCCTTTGTAAATATGAACTGAAGCATTTACAACAAGAAGTTTTGGAATCAAGAGAAAACGCAGGAAGCTGTTTCAAATAATTAGAGCAATGGCTATGTTACTATCCCTGACACATAGCAGTTATTTAAAAGGCAAAAGTAATGGAAAGTATAACGTCATTTATATCAGAACTTGCCTCGTATTATTGGCATGAAAATGATCTTAGTAACATAACTGTTGCATTGTGCAATAGCAATGTTACATTTAAGACCTTATTCGTCAAATTCTTCTTTCCAGACATTGATGTGAGTGAGATTGACGAGATTCGCCGCGAGGTTCCTGACGAAGGAAATCATGGAAGTCGTGTTGACATTTTCATCAGCATGAGAAACGAGTCCACCCCATATCTCATTGAAGTTAAGATTGGAGATGGAAACCATCATTTTGGGCAGTATGAAGAAGCGTATGGTATTCCTTCTGACAGACTTGGGTATATTGTAAATTATCGTCTTTATAAGCCGGGATATGACATCAAGAGCTGGGAAGGATTTTACAAGCATCTTGCATCACTAACCAAGAGTTTAGAAGATTACGATCAACCAGTAATTAAAGGGTATCTTCAGTATTTGCAGTCAGTATGTCAAATTGAAATTTTTGAGAAAGCTATGGATTTGAATGGAGTTTATTATCTGTATGAGTTTAGCAATATTGCCTTAAGTGCCTTGTCATACAAGAGTGAGCACTTTAGCAGTGAGCCCTATAAGCAATATCAGCCCGTTAAGAGTAAAAAGATACTCGGTATAAATGTCATCGATTTCTATTTGTCGTATCATGACAAAAGGAGAAAAAGTATCTACGGTTGGATGTCGCTTTATTATAACAAAGAACGCCCTGAACTTTATATTGCAATAACAGAACGCGATAACAAGAGTTCACATCCGCTGCTCTTTGACAATGAGGAACAAAAAGCAGGGAAGACATACCTAAAGCCATACGAAGGGTTAGACGAAGCTTGGAATATGAATTGCCTGTGGTTCCAATATAAGGACATAGACAAGTTCAATGATTGCCAAGACATTCAAAAACAGAGGGAAATGCTTTGCGATTATGTAAAGGAAGTGTTTGAATATATTGCTAACAACTAATCAGACAAACAAAGAATTTGGTATTTACTTAGAAAGGTCTATTCTTCATCCTCTTCCATTCGGCAGATTCGGTGGGTCTCTTTGCGGGCCTCGCGCCAGCGGGGGAAATATTGGTCCATGAGGGCATGGAAACGGGCGTTGTGGCTTGGCTCCAAGAGGTGGCACAGCTCATGAACCACGACGTGCTCAACGCACCATTCCGGCAACAGCAGGACGTAGGCCGAGATGCAGATGCTACGCTCTTTGACGTTGCATTGGCCCCAGCGTGAGATGGTGGGTTTGTAATAGACGGTGCTCGGCTTTACTCCCATGGCTTTGGCATGTTTTTCCACCATCGGCACCACCAGTGACTTCAGTCGTTTTAACGCTTCGTCAGCCTGGGCGCGAGTGGCCAGCGGCAATTTGCTGAAGAACTCAGCCCGTTGTTTGTGACGCTCATACGTTCTCTTTCTCGCATGCTCAATCCACTCACGGTTCTCCTCGATGAACGCCATCACTTTCTCACGAGGCATTCCGATAGGTGCCGATACATGCACATCGCCATTCTTCACGACGCGCATAGATAACCGCCTTGTCCGTCTATATGTTACCTGTATCGCCATCTGCAAATCTTTCTAACGCTCCTTTACTGCCTCAACACGTCAATAACAACAAAGAATTTCTTCATTATGTCTTATCTTTAACCAGCATCATCAGGGGTATTCAAATCAACAACAACAATCCATTCACCATTTTTCTTTCCGCCCTTTCGTTTAAGCAGATCCAATTCCTGAAGACGTGCGATGTTTGATTTGGTTCCACCCTCTGAAATATTATCATCAGATGATATATAGTCATTGCGTGTTGCTGTAGGATGGAGATAGAAATAGACCAGTATGTCCATTTGTAAGTCTGTAATAGTGATACCACGCTCTTCAATTGCCTTTTGTATGGTCTTTTGTATGGTCTCAGGATCCTTTTGCATGGTCTTTTGCATGGTCTTTTGCATGGTCTTTTGCATGGTCTCTGCTCCCACTGGCTCACGAACAATAGCACTAAATGCGGTGACAAGTCCGACATTGAACTCTGCAGCAGGACTTTGATTCTCCTTCAGTAAGTCCTGTACTTCGCCTATGCCATGATTGAACATATTGACATAGTTCAAGTTTTTCATCATCTCTGCTACCACACTATTGCGATAGTCGTTCACGTGGGGGAAGTTCTCAGGACGAGCCTGTCCATATAGACCACCTGGATTCATAATCTCTATGTAGCTGTCATACTGATAGAGGCGAGTTGGCATGTTTGCCTGATAATCGCGATGCATCACAGCATTCATCATCAACTCACGCAATACCTTGTAGGGATAGTTACGGACATCCTTTTCTCTCAGGATGCTGACAGAAACAGGGCGTTTGGTTACAATACCATCTCGAATGAAATTCTCCAAATCAGGCAGCATCTTATAAAGGCATCCTTCGAAACGTCTTTCGTTAAGAATCATCCCTCCGTTGGTCTCGCCCTTAAAGCGTACAAACTGAATATATGCTCCAGGCATGAAGTATCGTGGATTGTTACCAAACATGATGAGTGCCGCATACGTTGGGCAATCCCAACGAATGTTAAAAAGACGTAGGGATGCTAATTGTTCTTTGAGTGGACGCTTCTCGTTAGCCAGAGTTTCTGCATCAATGGCTTTTGGTAGATAGTCTTTGACAATCGAATCTATGTCAATGTCATCTATAGTCGCTTCACGACAAGGTCTTGTGTCGAATGTCGGCAGACTTGCAGCACAACGTTCTGCAAGGATTCTCTCTTCTTCTGCACTGGCGATGTCACGACGTGGGCCAATGCGGATAAACGTCCTGCCTCGATACCGGACTGGTGTATCAAATGAGGGAGTTACCTCCACTACTAATACATCACCCTCATCCGTTTGCACTTTTTCTGTTGTCATAACAGGCAGGGGCAAAATGTTGCCATCAGAACGAATACCACTGATGCGTTTCATCAATGCATCGTCAACCTTCATCCCACTTATCTTGCCATTATCGTACACACCAATCAGTAGATACCCCTTCTTTCCAGAGCCAGGCATATCGTTCGCAAAAGCACAGATAGCTTCCTGGAACTTATCCATATCTCCTTTAGACGTAGTTAATTCAATGCGGAATCCTTCGTCTATTGCTATTATCTCCTGTAATTCTTCTTTTGTCATACTTCGTTTACAAAATTACAACTTTTATATCCTCTTGTCTATCTGATTCCATCTTTCGTTTCCTTTCATTCTCTTTTCTTCTTTTGTTGTTATCATATTTATCACATAATGGCAAATAAGCAACGACTATTACTGACCAAGAAGGGTCGTTTTTATGCTTTTCAGTGTTAATTTCATTATTTCTTTCGATTATATCATTTATTTCTATTCTTAACTCTTCACATATTTTTCTTTTTGATACAATGTAACTGGCATCAGCCAAGACTGAATTTTCTTTTCTATACCTTTCTTCTATCTCATTAATTATCTTCTTATAGTATTTCTGTCTATATTTTGGCAATCTAGACAATTTTCTATTAATTAAAGGAAAATAATAAAAGATTGAATCTATATCATCTTCTGAATATAATTGCTCTTCTTTGTAGCACGTTTTAAACGGATTTTCCATGAATTGTTCAAATGACGAAAAAGGCTTGTCAGATGCGCTCAAATCAGTGATAGCAATAGCTTTCATTCCCTTTTCATAATCAAATTTGTTTCTGTTTGAGATATGTTGAATACCATACTTCTCATAATACATCATACTCCACCCATCAATAGAAGTTCCTTTTTTATGATAATCTTGCTGTTGACTTATTATTTGAACAGCTGCAAGTCTATCATTATAAAATAGGCCACTAACGGATTTTATCTTAAGCTCTCCTAACTTTGGTGTCTCCTTAATGAAAATTTTCCTTTGGTGTTCAAATTCTTCCCTTGTGACATTAAGGCAGATATTACCAATTGCCGTGGAATCATTGTTTTCACTATCACCTTTTTTCTCCTCTTTTACCTCACTTTCTTGCTGAGAAAGTTGAGATGTTGCTACTTGCTGTTTTTTTTGAGTGCAAGCCATCATAATCAATGTGATGAAAGCAACAAATATAACTATATCGAATTTTTTCATAATTTTACATCTTTGATGAAATGTTATTATAAATCCTTGCTTAGTTTATATCAGATTTTTATATCAATTCTTATCAAGAGGATTGCTAAAGAAGTAATCAAGCAAAGAAAAAGGTTCTTCTTTCAGCCTTAAATACTTATTTATTCTTTCACTATATTCTATTGAGTCAAAATCTCTCCAGTCATTAATATTATGAGAGTTATTAGCATAGAAACTTATGGCATTCTGACATTCATAAGCTTCTTTTTTGGCATGGTCTGCAACATGAATTATAGAATCAATTTCAATAATGTTTTCTATATCCTGTAACTTTCTGCTGGCTATTATAAACCTTATTACTGAGGACGCAGTTTTCTCGTTTTGCTTTGCAGAATGGGTTATACTTGAATAAACATTGCTGCTAATGAAGAAACCTAAATCGTATAATGCGTTACTTTCTATGCGCGCCTCAGCAGAACGAAGATATTTCCGCCATAAAATTGAAAAGTAATATCTATTAAATCCTACTTCACTTGCAATGGCTTTTATTGAGTTTGCTCTTGATATAACAGCATGTGAAGATTGACTCAAAAAGGGATATGAGTTTAATAGAGCATAATAAAACCTATCTGCCGCCACACCGTTTATTTTTTCCTGTATAGAATCATAATACGACTTTTTTGCTATTTCATATGTAGCATAATAAGTAATACAAAAAAAAATAGGTACAATGATTGTAATAGTCCATTTTTTCTTCATAATATAGTGTCTATATTTTCTTTATTCATATATTTGTCTTAATTATTACGCCTTGTTGCAGATTCGTCCATAATATCTTTTTTGTGAGCACCACGTGATTTGTGCAAGCGGCACTTGAACAAATGGGAAATTAGGATATTCTTCAGCAAACTGCCTCATGTACTATTATTTTTGCCATATCGGTTTTTAGTTATTCTCGCTCAATGGGCGTTCTGTGAGCAAAGATACGAAGAAATTTTAGAAGTAACATATCTTTGTACGAAAAATTTCAAAAGGCGCGGTGCTTGTTCGTGGTACTGGGAGTACCACTGAGTGGAATTCTCAGTACCAGCAAGTGTCCAAAACTTGGAACTGTCAGTACCAACCCACTTGGTACTGACTTTTTGCAAAGAAAAGCCTGAGTTTTGCATCAGAATGCAAGGAAAGGGACTCTGCGTTGCTCAAACCGTTATAGACAAAAACCAGTAAAATAATGGGAGCGAGTTTAGGAAGTTAATGAAGTTAAAGAAGTTAGCTCGCTATGCTCGCTTCGGGAAGTTAAAGACAATAGTTTGGCACACGCATCCGAAAGGTATCGGCTTTTAACTTCATTAACTCCCCAAAAAACAAAAACCGCAAAAACACTTCTCGAAAGCTTCCGCACTACGTGCTTGGTTCTGGTCCGTCAAGAAGCTGGTGGAAAGAAAACTTTTCCCATCTTCCTGCGCAACAGAACAGATTCTTGCGAACAACATACTTTCGAGAAGAAAAACAAAAAAAATTTTTATTCTTTGGAGATAGAAGGAGTTAGAAAGAGATAAAGGGAGATAAAGGGAGGTAGAAGAAGATAGAGGTTTTTCAGTAAAGCGGGGTTTTTCATTTCGCAGAAATGGGTTTTCACGGTTTTGGTTTATATCGGTTAGTCTTATTTATAAGTAGAGTTGACGCAGGTTTTGGTTATTGGTGAATTCGGTTGATATTTTATGGGAGATTTATTGGTCAGTTGACAGAAGCTTTGTATCTTTGTCTCGAAATTGTCAAGACAATGAACGACGAAACTTCGAAAAAACAAAGCTACGACCAACAAAGCGTACAGGTGTTGCGCAAGCAGGCCAACTGGGAAAACCTATACTTCTATCAGAAGTCAAACGTTCTGTATCAGATGACGTATGTCTTCACGAAGCGATTCTTCGTCCGTGGTGACCGAACCATTGATCAGATGATACAGGCAGCACGCTCTGGAAAACAGAACATCGTGGAAGGGTCTGCCGATGGAGTTACCTCAACAGAAATGGAGCTAAAATTGCTGAATGTGGCCCGAAGCAGCATGAAAGAGCTGAAAGAGGACTACGAGGACTACATCACATCGCGTCACCTGAACCGATGGGAGCAAGATCATTCCCGCTATGATGCCATGCTGAAGTTCTGCCGGAAACACAACCGCATAGAAGACTATCAGGACTATTTCGAGAAATGGACTGACGAGGAGATGGCAAATATCGCCCTGACACTATGCCACATGGTGGACAAGATGATGACCACCTACGAGAAGCAACTGGAAGAGACGTTTATCAAGGAAGGAGGCATCAAGGAGCGAATGACTGCCGCCCGTTTGGGCTATCGAACCAACCAGCGCGAGGAGATTGCCCAACTGAAAAAGGAGCTGGAACAGGCTAAACGTAGAATTGCCGAGCTGGAAGCCCAACTGGATAGTCAAGGCCGATAGGAATACCAGATAGGCTAGATAGGCTAGATAGGCTAGATAAGCTAGATAGACTAGAGGAACTAGAGATTCTAGATAAAATCAAAATAGATAGATAATGAAAAGATTTGCATTCAAGATGTTCCTGAAGGCGGGATGCGAACAGGAATATGAAAAAAGACACGCAGCTCTTTGGCCAGAACTGCGTGCGATGATTAAGGAACAGGGTGTAGGAAACTACAGTATCTACTGGGATCGTGACACCAATATCCTTTTTGCTTATCAGGAGTGCTCGAAAGAGGGAAACTCACAATCTACAGAGGATGTTGACCCTATTACGCAACGATGGTGGGACATGATGGCAGACATCATGGAGGTGAATGCAGACAACTCGCCCGTTACCATTCCTTTGCAGGAGGTCTTCCATTTAGATTAAGCCTCTTTTTACCCTGTATGGTAGCCGTCCTTTAACGGGGACTCTTATTCTTTTCCGGCGCGTTTACGCTCCAGATGGTCGAGCAATGTCTTGCGCATGCGCATCGACTTGGGCGTTACCTCTACCAGCTCGTCGGTCTTGATGTATTCGAGACATTCCTCGAGGCTCATCTGCACCTTCGGGACAATACGTGCTTTATCGTCCGTACCCGAAGCACGCACGTTGGTGAGCTGCTTGGCTTTGGTAACATTGATAACGAGGTCGTTATCATGAACGTGTTCGCCTACGACCTGACCGCCATAGACCTCTTCGCCCGGGTCGATGAAGAACTTTCCACGATCCTGTAACTTGTCGATGGAATAGGCAAAGGCAGTTCCCGTTTCCAAGGCAATCATACTACCGTTGATGCGGCGCTCAATATCTCCCTTGTAAGGCTGGTATTCCTTGAAACGGTGTGCCATGATGGCCTCACCCTGTGAGGCGGTGAGCACGTTGGTACGCAGTCCGATGATACCGCGCGAAGGAATGTCGAACTCGATGTTCACACGGTCGGCCTGACTCTCCATCGAAATCATCTCACCCTTGCGGCGTGTCACCATGTCAATCATTTTCGACGCAAACTCCTCGGGGACATTGATGGTGAGCTCCTCGATAGGCTCGCAACGCTGTCCGTCAATCTCCTTGTAAATAACCTGGGGCTGTCCTACCTGCAGCTCATAGCCCTCGCGACGCATGGTCTCGATGAGCACGCTGAGGTGGAGCACACCACGGCCAGAGACGATCCACTTGTCGGTGGAGTCCTCAAAAGGACGCACACGAAGGGCCAGGTTCTTCTCCAGTTCCTTCTGCAGGCGGTCGTTGATATGACGCGACGTGCAGTATTTGCCCTCGCGTCCAAAGAACGGAGAATCGTTGATGGTGAAGAGCATCGACATGGTCGGCTCGTCAATGGCGATGGGCGGCAGCGGCTCGGGCTTTTCCATGTCGCTGATGGTATCACCGATCTCGAAGTGCTCGAGTCCGATAACGGCGCAGATGTCGCCAGAGTCAACATGGTCGGTCTTGGCATGTCCCATGCCTTCAAAAGTATGCAGTTCCTTGATTTTCGTCTTCTCCTGTGAGCCGTCGCGATGGCAGATGGTAACCTGCATCCCGTCGGTGAGTGTACCACGATGTACACGTCCCACGGCAATACGGCCCGTGTAGTTACTATAGTCGAGCGAGGTGATGAGCATCTGCGGTGTGCCCTCAATCTGGCGCGGAGCAGGAATCACCTCAACAATCTTGTCGAGCAGATACTCAATGTTGTCAGTAGGATGGTTCCACTCTTCTGCCATCCATCCCTGTTTGGCAGAACCATAGACGACGGGGAAGTCGAGCTGCTCTTCGGTCGCATTCAGGGCAAACATCAGGTCGAACACCATTTCATAGACTTCCTCCGGACGACAGTTGGGCTTGTCCACCTTGTTGACAACCACAATGGGTTTTAAGCCAATCTGCAAAGCCTTTTGCAACACGAAGCGCGTCTGGGGCATAGGGCCCTCAAAGGCATCCACGAGCAGCAGGCAGCCATCAGCCATGTTGAGCACACGCTCCACCTCGCCTCCGAAGTCGGCGTGTCCCGGAGTATCAATAATGTTGATCTTGGTTCCTTTCCAATTAATGGAAACGTTCTTGGAAAGAATGGTGATACCTCGCTCACGCTCAAGGTCGTTGGCATCGAGCACCTGACTACTGTTATCCTGTCCCTCGCGGAAGAGTTTTCCTGCGAGCATCATCTTGTCCACCAACGTGGTCTTTCCATGGTCCACGTGGGCAATAATCGCGATATTTCTGATTGAGCTCATACTTCTTTTACATCATGCATCATGGGCTACGCCATACGATGCCTGTCATTTTCGGGTGCAAAATTACTAAGAATTATCGAGATAGAGCCCTTAAACGGCTTAAAATTGTTAAAAACAGAAAAATTCTTCTTTCTTCGTTCTTCACTCTTCATATAAATTCGTACCTTTGCACCCGCAAATTCGGAAAGTCCGATGCATTCCGTCAATGTAGTACGCTCTGATGAAGGCGGCTTGCGCTGGCAGGATGTAATTAAAAACAATTCATCAAAACATTTTAATCATGTACTTAGACAAAGAAAAGAAGGCCGAGATCTTCGCACAGTATGGCAAGGGCGGCGCACAGGACACAGGTTCTGTAGAGAGTCAGGTTGCTCTGTTCTCTTATCGTATCAAGCACCTCACCGAGCACTTGAAAGTGAACCACAAGGATCATAACACCGCTCGTTCACTGACCATGCTCGTTGGTAAGCGTCGCAAGCTCCTCACCTATCTGAAGAATCGCGACATCGAGCGCTATCGTGCTCTCATCAAGGCTCTTGGCCTCCGTCGATAATTCCGTGTGTGCGCAAGGCACACCTGAGTACGACAAAACAAAAAATAACGCCCGCAGCAATGCAGGCGTTATTTTTTTGTTCTTGTTCTTGGGAAAATATCAAGGGTTATACGAATCTTTGTGATAGAAGTTCAGGATGTCATCAAGCATCTGCTTTGCTTCTACAGCGGGACTCTCCGGGTCAAGGGCGATGGCTTCGAGATAGCAGTTGATAGCAGACTGGAAATCACCCTTTCGCCGATGCTCGTTGCCTTGCTCATAATACGATGCCGCTGTCATCCTCTCGTCCATCATCTTGCATCATTCATCATGATTGCCCATTTATTTTGCTGCCTTTAGCGTGTTCAGCATCAATGAGCAGATGGTCATGGGCCCTACCCCACCCGGCACGGGGGTGATATAGGAACAAAGCGGAGCCACCTCGTCGAACTTCACATCGCCGTTCAGTCGGAATCCGCTCTTACGAGATGCATCGGGCACACGTGTCGTCCCAACGTCGATAACAACAGCCCCGGGCTTCACCATGTCGGCGGTTACAAAGTCAGGACGGCCAATAGCAGCGATGATGATGTCGGCCTGCCGGCACTCCTCCTTGAGGTTCTGAGAATGCGAGTGGCATACCGTCACCGTAGCATCGCCATACTGCTTCTGCATCATGAGCTGTGCCATCGGCTTGCCAACAATATTCGAGCGTCCCAGTATGACGCATTTCTTTCCCGAAGTCTCAATGTTGTACCGCTGCAGAAGCGTCAAGATGCCCAGCGGCGTAGCCGAGATGAATCCTGGCAGCCCAGTAGCCAACCGACCTACGTTCTCGGGATGGAAGCCATCGACATCCTTGCGTGGATCGATAGCCTCGATGATCTTCTGCTCGTCGATGTGCTTGGGCAGAGGCAGCTGCACAATGAAACCGTCGATGTCGGCATCGCGGTTCAGCTGTGCCACGCATGACAGAAGCTCTGACTCCTTGACATCATCCTCGAAACGGATGAGTGACGACTTGAAACCACACTGTTCACATGCCAGAACCTTGTTCTTGACGTATGTCTCCGACCCACCGTCATGACCAACGAGCACGGCTGCCAAATGCGGTTGCTTACCTCCATTGGCTACGATCCGTTTTACCTCATCGGCAATCTCTGTCTTAATCTGTGCGGCTGTTGCCTTTCCATCAATCAGTTGCATATCAAATCCGTAAACTATATATACCTTTTGTTCTTTACATTCTCGGCATACCCTTCATGCCTTTCATCATGTTCGCCATGCCAGACATGCCACCGCCCGTCACCATACGCATCATCTTGCGCATCTGGTCAAACTGCTTGATCAGTCGGTTCACCTCCTGGATGTTGGTGCCAGAGCCCTTGGCAATACGCTGACGGCGACTGGTGTTCAGAATCTCCGGGTTTTGACGCTCCTTGGGTGTCATGCTCTTGATGATGGCCTCGATGCTCTTGAAGGCGTTATCGTCGATGTCAATATCCTTCAGCTGCTTGCCAACACCAGGAATCATGGATGCAAGGTCTTTCAGATTACCCATCTTCTTGATTTGCTCTATCTGCTTGAGGAAATCATCGAAGTCGAACTTGTTCTTCTGAATCTTCTTCTGCAAGCGACGGGCTTCCTCCTCATCGAACTGCTCCTGCGCACGCTCCACGAGAGAAACGATGTCACCCATGCCGAGAATACGATCTGCCATACGTGCAGGATGGAACACGTCGATAGCCTCCATCTTCTCTCCTGTACCGACAAACTTGATGGGCTTCGTCACCACCGTGCGGATGGAGAGGGCTGCACCACCACGGGTGTCGCCGTCGAGCTTGGTCAGTACAACGCCGTCGAAGTCCAAACGGTCATTGAATTCCTTAGCGGTATTCACGGCATCCTGACCTGTCATGGAGTCAACCACGAAGAGGGTTTCGTCCGGATTGATAGCATTCTTCAAGGTCTCAATCTCGTTCATCATCTCCTCGTCAACAGCCAAGCGACCAGCGGTATCAACGATGACCACATCGTTGCCTTTGGCCTTGGCTTCCTGAATGGCATGGTTGGCAATCTCGATGACGTTCTTGCTCTCGGGTTCCGACCATACAGGAACGCCCACCTGCTCACCCACAACATGTAATTGCTGGATGGCGGCAGGACGATACACGTCGCACGCAACGAGCAAAGGCTTCTTGTGCTGTTTCTGCTTGAGCATGTTGGCCAGCTTACCCGAGAAGGTTGTCTTACCCGAACCTTGCAGACCAGACATCAAGATAATGCTGGGACGTCCTTGCAGTTTCAGCTCTACAGCCTCACCTCCCATCAGCGTGGCGAGTTCATCGTGGACAATCTTCACCATCAGCTGTCCGGGCTTGATGGCTGTGAGCACATTCATACCCAAAGCCTTCTGCTTGACGGTGTCCGTAAATTGCTTGGCAACCTTATAGTTAACGTCAGCATCCAACAGGGCACGGCGCACGTCCTTCAAGGTCTCGGCCACGTTAATCTCGGTAATCTTACCTTCACCTTTCAGTATTTTAAAAGACCGTTCCAGTCTTTCACTAAGATTCTCAAACATGTTCTGTTTTTCGCTTTTTATTTGTTATACCTAAATTGAGGTGCAAAATTACGCATTTCCTGTGGAATATGGAAAGAATGTCCCTGTTTTTTATATTTTTCAGTTCGTTTCCAGCCTGCGTCAACGATTGATTTCTATATCCCGACGCACATTATTCCGAATCTTGGTCAAGTAGCGCTTCATGCCATCGGCGTCTTTGTTGTCGATAATCTCAAGCAATTCCTTCAGCTCTGTACGAATCTGCGACACCTGGTCGTGCGTATAGGGATTGAAGAGTATTTCCTGTAAGAGGTAGTCGTCTTCGTTGAGCACTCCCTTGGCAATACGCATGTGGCGCTTGAAAGTGGTACCAGGAGCATCCTGATGCTTCATCACAGCTGAAAAGACAAACGTCGAGACAAAAGGAATACTCAACGAGTAGGCTACGGTCTTATCGTGCTCCTCGAAAGTGTACTCGTAAATGTTGAGTCCCAACTTCTGATAAAGGTCCTTGAAGAAGATACGCCCCATATAGTCGCCCTCGCTGATGATGATAGCATTCTCCTCGGAGAGCTGGTTCAGGTTGGCGAAAGTAGGACCGAACATCGGGTGGGTAGAGACGTAGCGCATGCCCGTTGACTCATAGAACTCTTTCAGGTCGGTCTTGACGCTGGCAATGTCGCTGATGATACACTCCTTCGGCAGATAGGGAATCACTTCCTTGAATACGGGGATGGTGTACTTCAGCGTGACGGCATTGATGAGGAGTTCGGGCTTGAAAGCCTGCACCTCCTCGAAAGTTGTGAACCGCTGGCAGTTGTATGTAAAGCGCATGCGCTTGGCGTCTTTCTCAAAGACCGCCACTTCGTGGTCGAAACTAAGCAGGTCGATGAAGAATGAACCCATCTTGCCTGCTCCCATGACGAGGATTTTCATTGCATTCAATGATTAGATTGACAGTTTACCACTATCGTTATTTATTAATAATTTCTATTTGCTGGCGCACACTCTCCTCGTGGATGTGTTCAAAGACCTGCGCTACGAACTCCGGGCCCATACCGCAGAGTGCTCCCTGTGCGCCACGCTTCTCCAAGATCTCGTTGTAACGGTTGGTCTGCAGCACGGTCATATTGTGCTCCTTCTTGTACTGTCCAATCTCACGGCAGACACGCATGCGCTTGGCAAGCAGGTCCATGAGCTGGTTGTCGAGTTCGTCAATCTGATGACGCAGCTGGGTGATGCCTTCTGTTGTCACGGTTTCATCACGAATGACTAACAGCGAGAGGATGTAGTCGAGCACATCGGGAGTGACTTGCTGTTTGGCATCGCTCCATGCTTTGTCGGGGTCACAATGGCTCTCGACGATGAGTCCATCGACACCGAGGTCCATCGCCTGCTGACACAGCGGGGCAATCAGTTCTCTGCGTCCACCGATATGGCTGGGATCACAGATAATGGGCAGAGCAGGATAGCGGCGGCGCAGTTCGATAGGAATCTGCCACTGAGGTGCGTTGCGATAGATTTTCTTGTCGTAAGATGAGAAGCCGCGGTGGATGGCTCCCAAGCGTTTGACACCAGCCTGGTTCAGACGCTCCAGCGCACCAATCCACAACTCGAGGTCGGGGTTGACGGGGTTCTTCACGAAGACAGGGACATCCACGCCTTTCAGCGAGTCTGCCAATGCCTGAACAGCAAAGGGGTTGGCTGTGGTACGCGCCCCCACCCAGAGAATGTCGATGCCATATTTCAGACAAAGCTCTACGTGCTCGGGTGTGGCAACCTCAGTAGCCACGAGCATACCCGTCTCTTTCTTCACCTGTTGCAACCAAGGCAACGCCTTTTCACCATGCCCCTCAAATCCACCAGGCTTGGTGCGGGGCTTCCACACACCAGCGCGGAAGTTATGACAACCTTTGTCTTTCAACTCACGGGCTGTCGTCATGACTTGTTCCTCGGTTTCAGCCGAGCAGGGACCTGCAATGACAAAAGGACGGACATTGTCGGCAGGCAGGCGTAAGGGTTCTAATTCTAATTCCATAGTTATTTCGTTGTTTCGTTGTTTCGTTATTTCGATGTTTCGTTATTTCGATGTTTCGTTATTTCGGGATTTCGATGTTTCGGGATTTCGATGTTTCGGGATTTCGATGTTTCGGGATTTCGGGATGACGATGTTTCGACATTTCGTCACAACAGCTCTTGGATTCTTCTTAGTGCTTCCTTCATCTTCTCCTCTTTGGCACAGAGTGAGATGCGGATGTAGCGGCTTCCGTTGCTGCCAAAGATGAAGCCTGGGGTGATGAACACACGGGCCTCATGAAGGATGCGTTCCGTCAACTCTTCCACATCGGCAAAGCTATCGGGGATGCGTCCCCACAAGAACATTCCCACCTGATTGCGATCGTAGGTACAGTTCAACGTTTCCATGATCTCCTCGGCAATGCGGCGGCGACGGGCATACAGGTTGAAATTGAACTCCTCGTGCCACTCGGCAGAATTGGTGTTCAGGGCCTCGGCAGCAGCCAACTGCAGGCCACGGAACGTTCCGCTGTCGATATTGCTCTTCACCTTTAGGATCCACGAGATGAATGTCGGATTGGTGATACACATGCCCACACGCCAACCGGGCATGTTATGACTCTTCGACATCGAATTGAACTCGATACAGCAGTCCTTGGCACCAGGCACCTGCATCAACGAAAGATGCTCGTGACTGAGGATGAACGAATAGGGATTGTCATTGACGACAACGATGTTGTGTCTCTGGGCGAAATCTACCAATCGCTCATAAGTCTCGCGCCGAGCACGTCCTCCCGTAGGCATGTTGGGATAGTTGGTCCACATCAAACGGATTTCACGATCGGACGTCTTGACAATTTCTTCCAACTCGTCAAAATCGGGCTGCCATTCGTTATCCTCACGCAAGTTGTAGTTCACCACTTGTGTGCCGAGCAGACGGGAGAGCGAGGTGTAGGTGGGATAACCTGGATTGGGAACAAGAACCCCATCGCCGGGGTTACAGAAGGCCAGTGTGACGTGCAGAATGCCTTCTTTCGAACCGATGAGAGGTAGCACCTCATTAGAGGGATCCACCTGCACCCCATACCAACGCTTGTAGAAGTTTGCCATAGCCGCACGTAGCTCGGGCGTTCCCATGGTGGGCTGGTAGCCGTGACTGTCAGGACGGCGAGCCACTTCGCAGAGTTTTTCAACCGTCTGTTCCGAAGGCGGCATGTCTGGTGAGCCAATGGCCAACGAGATGATGTCCTTTCCTTCGGCATTGAGGCGTGCCACCTCTTTCAGCTTGCGACTGAAGTAATATTCTTGTACCAACGACAGGCGGTCGGCAGGTTTAATGTTGCTCATATTCTCCAAGTATTTTAAGTTCTTTCGTTAATGGTGCTATCGCGTCTATCGACTGGCGGTAGCGCGTCAGGTTATTGTATGTCACATCTACATAGAACAGGTACTCCCATTCATGGCCGATGATGGGCAGAGACTGTATCTTCGTAAGGTTGATGCTATAGAAAGAGAGAATGGTCAGAATCTTCGAAAGCGATCCCTCCTCATGGGGGAGCGAGAAGACCAGACTTGCCTTGTTAGCCTTTTCCAAAGAACGCAGGAAATCGGCCTTACGCAGGTTGCTGACAATCAGGAAACGGGTGAAGTTGTGCTTGTTGTCCTCAATCTGATTCTCTAAAATCTTCATGCCATACATCTCTGCTGCCACACGGTTGCAGATAGCAGCCCAACCACGACATTGATGGCGTTTGATGAACTCGGCAGCACCCGCCGTGTCTTCCGCCTCTACCGCTTTCAAGTCTGGATGATTCGACAGGAAGCCTCGGCATTGCATGAGCGCAACGGGATGGGAGTGAACCTCTGTAATGGTCTCCCATGAGTCCTCGGGCAGACAGCAGATGGCATGTTCGATATGCAGGCGCTGTTCGCCCACAATCGTGGTGCCCGAATCACGTAGCAGCTCATAGTTATGAAGCAGCGAACCGGCAATCGTATTCTCAATGGCAAGCATCCCGATGACCGTCGGGTCGCGCCTGATTTGCTCGAACACCTGTTCAAAAGTAGCACAGCAGATAAGCTGTATCTGCTCACCCTCAAAATACTGATGGGCTGCTATGTCGTGGAACGACCCTAATTCTCCTTGTATTGCAATCCGTTTCATTCACTTTCTGATTATATGGTCGATTCTATTTCCATTTTCAATAAAAAACTCCGCTTTCACCTTGTTCTGTGAAGCGGAGTCTGTATTGTCATTTCTCTTTTTTTATTCTTCGATCTTACTTACGACCTTCCGCTCCACAGTTTCCTGCAAAGTAAAAATAAAAGCCGTAAAAGTAAGCGTTCTGATGATACATCTTGTTTTGTCTTTTTGTTATTGGCTGCAAATTTATCACTTTTTCATGAATCCACCAAACAATTTGAAAGTTTTTTCCACTTTTCTTGTCTGTTATTTTGTAGAGACGGGCAAAAGACGTAATTTTGCAGAAGAAACAAAAAGGAAATACAATGAATATATGTATTGTTGCAGGCGCACGGCCTAACTTCATTAAGGTTGCGCCACTGATTCACGTGATAGAGCGACTTGAATCCTCCCGCCCCGAACTTCAACTATCGTTCCGATTGGTCTATACGGGACGCGAAGACGACCCGACACTCGAAGGAACCCTCTTCGAGGACTTGCAGATAGCCAAGCCGTCTGTTTTCCTTGGCGTAGATTGTGAGAACCTGAACGAACTGACGGGACAGGTGATGACCGCCTTTGAGCATTATCTGCAGACACACCCCACAGACGTGGTCATTGTGGTGGACGACCTTGCCTCTACCATGGCGGTTTCCATTGTCACGAAGAAACAGGGCATTCGGCTGGCACACATCGCCGCCGGCACACGCTCGTTTGACATCAAGATGCCGAAGGAAATCAACAGACTGGTTATCGACGGACTCTCCGACGTGCTCTTTACCGCAGGCATTAGCAATAACTCCAATGCCAACCGTGGCGGTACAGAGCTGTCAAAAGTCTATATGGTTGGAAACATCCTGATGGACACCCTGCGCTTCAACCGCAGCCGCTGGAAAGAGCCTACCCTCTCCCAGCCCACTTCGTCCTTCAACCTTCAACCCGCAACCTCCAGTCTTCCGACCTCCTACCTTGTCTTCACCCTGAACCGCAAGGCACTCATCGCTGACGAGGAGAACCTCAAGAAGATGGTGGAAGCCGTGATTGCCAATGCCAACGGTGTTCCCGTCATCGCTCCTCTCCGTGGGAAAGCTGCAAACGTCATTGAGGAGCTCATGCGGCAGCAAGGCTTTCCTCCCTCGTCCTTCATCGTTCATCCCCCATTGAGTTATCTGGAGTTCGGATGGCTCACGGCACATGCCATGGGTATTATCACAGACTCAGGCAACGTGGCGGAAGAAGCCACCTTCAATGGTGTTCCTTGCATCACGCTGAACAGCTATACCGAGCACATTGAGACCGTCAAGGAAGGTACCAACGTACTCGTCGGAGAGGATGCCGACCTTTTGGGAAAGCATGTTGCCGACATGGTTCATGGGAAATGGAAAGAGGGTGCCATCCCTGACCGCTGGGACGGACGCACGGCAGAGCGCATCCTGCAAATCCTCATGGAGTAGCCTTGCCGTATATCCAGAGTCTTTGCCGACATGATTCAGAAACAGACAATCCCCGTTGTGGGCATGGCATGCTCTTCTTGCTCTGCCCATGTGGAACGCACCCTCAGTGAACAGCCTGGTGTTGTGGCTGCCAGTGTGAACCTTGCCATGCGCACCGCCTTGGTAGAATACAACGATGCCCTCACGTCATTGGAAAAGTTGAAGGCTGCCATCAACGACATCGGCTTCGACTTGATCATTGAGCAAGACCGCTCAGCGGAAGAGATGGAACGACGAGAACTGCGTATCCTCATCCGCAAGATGCTGTTGGCATGGGGATTTGTGTTAGGAGTTCATGGCGTGCAAGGAGTACAAGGAGCGCAGGAGATGCAACTCATTCTTGCATTGGGATGCCTCCTCGTCTGCGGTCGCCAGTTCTACATCTCGGCATGGAAGCAGTTGCGGCATGGCATGGCCAGCATGGATACCCTTGTCTGTTTTTCCACCGCCATCTCCTTCCTGTATAGTACGGTCGTCACCCTCTCAACGCTCCATCCTCATCTCTCAACTTACTTCGATGCCCCCGTGATGATCATTGCCTTCGTGCTCACCGGACGCTGGTTGGAAGAGCGTGCCAAGAACGCGACAGCTTCCTCCATCCGTACCCTCATGGGGCTTCAGCCGAAGACGGCTCGCATATATAAAAAGGACAGTCCCCAACCGAGCTCCGTCCCGCTCTCCACGGTTTCCATCGGTGACATCTTAGAGGTGCGTGCCGGCGAAAAGATTCCTGTTGACGGAAGGGTGACATGGGCAACGAGTTTCATGACCGAAGATGCCGCCTACGTGGATGAATCGATGATTACGGGAGAGCCCACTCCCGTTGCGAAATCATCCTACACCTCATCCGTCGGCTCTTCAACATCCTCTTCGGTCCTTGCAGGTACCATCGTACAACAAGGTACCCTACGCCTGCGTGCCACCGAGGTTGGCAAGAAGACCGCATTGGCACAAATCATCCAGATGGTGCAACAGGCACAAGGTTCAAAGGCTCCCGTTCAGCGGGTTGCCGACCGCATGGCTGCCATCTTCGTGCCAGTAGTCTCACTCATCGCCCTCGTCACTTTCCTGGCATGGTGTTTCCTCCCTACGTTCAGCTTCCAGCCCACACACCTTCCACAGGCTATTGTCAGTGCCGTTGCCGTGCTCGTGGTTGCCTGCCCCTGTGCGATGGGACTCGCCACGCCAACCGCTCTCATGGTGGGTATCGGCAAAGCTGCGGAGAAAAACATCCTTATGAAAGACGCGACCGCCCTTGAACAGTTGCGCAAGATTGATACCATCGTCATCGATAAGACGGGGACACTAACCATTCCCAACCAGCAGATTGACTTCACCCAAGCCGACAACCTGCCCTTCGAGCAACGTGAACAGCTCAAGCCCCATGCCCGTGAAGCGATGACAGCCCTAAGAGATGCGGGCATCGAAATATACATGATGAGCGGTGACCGTGACGATGCAGCCTCCTACTGGGCCGGACAAGCAGGCATCAGCCATTACAGGAGTCAGGTAATGCCGCAGGATAAAGAAAACCTCGTCCGACAACTGCAGGCAGAAGGCAAAAAAGTGGCAATGGTGGGCGATGGCATCAACGACTCTCAGGCTCTGGCGCTCGCCGACGTGGGTATCGCCATCGGCACAGGAACAGACGTGGCCATGGACGTGGCACAGGTGACGTTGATGGGCAGCGACCTACAAAGCCTGCCCGATGCCGTTAGGCTCAGTCACCGTACGGTCAGCATGATTCGTCAGAACCTTTTCTGGGCATTCATCTACAACATCGTCTGCATTCCATTGGCTGCCGGACTTCCACATGCCTTTGGCATCGACCTGCAGCTCACTCCCATGTGGGCATCAGCCCTGATGGCATGCTCCAGCCTCAGCGTCATCCTAAACAGCCTGCGGCTAAAGTTCATGAACTAAACTTCCGCAAATCACGTTAAAAACAGGGAACAAAGAGGTTTTTCCAAAAAATCTTCGTATCTTTGTCGGCACAACAAGCTACATTATCTATTTTAAGACAGAAACTACAAATGAAAACTTTACTTTCAACATTGATGTTATTCCTTGTTCTCACAACAGCCAAGGCACAGGCTCCAACTTTCGCGCGAGGAGCTGACGTAAGCTGGTGTACGGAAATGGAAAACAACGGGAAGAAATTCTACAACGCCGAGGGCACAGAGACAGAGCTTATGGCCCTGCTACGACAGACAGGGCTGAATGCCATTCGTCTGCGTGTATGGGTGAACCCCGAGAACGTATATGGTCCCTGGTGCGACAAAGCCGACGTGCTGGTCAAGGCAAGAAGAGCCAAGGCACAAGGAATGGCCCTGTTGATAGACTTCCACTATAGCGACCGCTTTACTGATCCCGGACAACAATACAAGCCATCGGCATGGACCAACTACAACATGGAAGAGCTGAAGGCTGCCGTTACCAATCACACCACCGACGTGCTCTCCGCCCTGCAAGCAGAAGGCATAGAGCCACAATGGGTACAGGTGGGCAACGAAACACGTCCCGGCATGATCTTCAACGAGGGAAAGATTGACTGGAGCAAAAGTGGTGCTGCCGCCTGGAGCGGATATATAGCACTGAGCAATGCAGGATACGATGCCGTGAAGAGCGTACTGCCCGACACCAAGGTTATTGTCCACATCGATAAAGGACCGGAAGACAACGCATGGTTTTTCAATGCCTTCAAGCAGTACGGCGGGAAGTTCGACATGATAGGACTCTCCCACTACCCCGACTGGACGAACTGGAGCTCAGATAACACAAAGACCGCCAACAATGTGACGACACTCGGAAGCACCTTCAACGTGCCCGTCATGATTGTGGAGACTGGCTATTCGGCATGGGATGAGAGCCGAGCCGCCAACGTCATGAAAGACCTTTTTACCAAGACACAGAACCTTTCAGCATGTGCAGGCATCTTCTACTGGGAACCCGAGGTCTATGGTTCATGGAAGCCCGCCGCTTACCAGACATGGGGATGGAACGCATACGACAAGGGAGCCTTCACATCGGAAGGCAAACCGAGTGCCGCCATCGCCGCCTTCAAGGATGAGACCAGTGGCATCCCAGTTACTGACATTCAATACGATAACGCCCCCGTGAGATGGTTCGACCTGCAAGGGCGTAGTATTGACAAGCCTTTGAATGGGGTTGCCATCAGGCAACAAGGTCGTAATACTTGTAAAGTGGTGAAAGGTAAGAGGTAATAAGTAAAAAGCAAAAACTAAACAGATGGAAAAGAAGAACGACATGAACCGCCGCGACTTTATCAAGCGGCTGGGTATGGGAACGGCATCGGCTGTTGCCATGATGGCTATGGAACCACTTAAGATCCTTGCAGATGACAAGACTCCTGACGGGCAACCGACATCGCTCAGCAACCAGATGACCTGTCGCATCAACCACCATTCAGGCGACAAGGTGTCGCTCCTGGGCTTTGGCATGATGCGTCTTCCCAAAGATCAGGACGAAGTGAACAAGATGGTGGACTATGCACTCGAACACGGCGTGAACTACTTCGACACCGCCCCCGCCTACGGCAACTCCGAGGTGGTTACGGGCATTGCCTTGAAACGCCATCCACGCAATAGTTACTATATTGCGACGAAGATGTCGAATCAGAATTCACGCAACCACAGTTTCGAGGCATCGAAAGCCATGTACCTGCGCTCTTTCGAGAGGTTGCAGATTGACTACATCGACTACTATCTGCTACACGCCGTAGGCGGAAGTGGCATGAAAGACTTCAATCCCCGCTTCATCGACAACGGACTACTGGACTTCCTGCTTGAGGAACGCAAGGCAGGCCGCATACGCAACCTCGGTTTCTCCTATCACGGGAACGTGGAGGTGTTCGACTGGCTCATCGACAACAACGACAAATACCAGTGGGACTTTGTACAGATTGAGCTGAACTACGTGGACTGGCGCCATGCCTCGCTCGGAAACGGAGGATGGAAGAAAGATGCCGATGCGGAATACCTCTACAACAAGCTCGACAAGGCGGGCATACAGGCCGTGGTGATGGAACCCCTGCTGGGTGGACGACTGGCCAAGCTGCCCGAGGAATTCGACCGGCAACTCAAGACATTGCGTCCCAATGACAGTCTGGCTGCATGGGCGTTCCGCTGGGTGGGCTCACTGCCAAATATTCTGACGGCATTGAGCGGCATGTCCGTTATGGAGCATGTCACCGATAATGTACGCACCTTCTCACCACTCGATCCCTGTACCGACCGCGAGAAGGAGCTGTTGGCACAGATTGCCGACGGCATGAGCGGATACCCGACCATCCCCTGCACGGCCTGTAGCTACTGCATGCCCTGCCCCTATGGGGTTGACATTCCCGGGAACTTCGCCTACTACAACGATGCCGTCAACAACAAGCTGCTCCCATTGTCAGAAAAGTCATCGCCGGAATACGCCACTTCGCTTGCCACGTTCAAGAAAGGCTACAAGAAAGCACTTAACAAAAAAGCATGGGCAGACAAATGTATGGATTGTGAGGTCTGCCTGAAGAAATGCCCACAACAGATTCGTATCCCCAATCAAATGACACGAATCGTTGAATTGATCAACGAGAAATAAAAGACAAAAGGCGAAGAAAAGAAAAAGGTTATAGGTGAAATCCAATTGGAATCAAACCTATAACCTTTTACTTATTACCTATGACCCAAAAGTCTATTCAGTCTTGAAGAGGTCTTTGATACCTCCAATGGAACCGAGCAAGTTCGTAGCCTCATAGGGCAGATAGACAGTCTTGGTCTTGTCACCCTCACCCAGCTCACGCATCATCTCAATATACTTCTGAGCCAGCAGATAGTTGGCGGGGTTCGTTGTCTTACCAACAGCCTCGGTAACGAGCTCAATGGCCTTTGCCTCTGCCTCAGCCACACGGATGCGAGCCTGTGCCTCACCTTCCGCACGCAGAATCTCCTGTTGCTTCTGAGCCTCGGCACGGTTGATGGTGGCAGCCTTCTCACCCTCTGACTGGAGAATCTGCGACTGCTTGTCACCCTCGCTGGTGAGGATGGCGGCACGCTTGTTACGCTCTGCCTGCATTTGCTTCTCCATGGCGTTGAGCACGGAAGTAGGCGGAATGATGTCCTGTAACTCAACACGGTTCACCTTCACACCCCACTTGTCGGTAGCATCGTCGAGCACGGCACGCAACTTCGTGTTGATGGTGTCGCGTGAGGTCAGCGTCTGGTCGAGTTCCAGCTCACCGATGATATTACGCAACGTCGTCTGCGTGAGCTTCTCGATGGCGTTGGGCAGGTTGGAAATCTCATACACAGCCTTGAAGGGATCAACAATCTGGAAGTAAAGCAGCGCATTGATCTCCATCTGGATGTTATCCTTGGTAATCACGTTCTGGCGATCGAAATCGTACACCTGTTCGCGCAGGTCGATAGAGTTGCTATATACATAGCGACCGTGCTGCAAACAGACAATAGACTTGGCCGTGTCGAAAAAGGGAATGATGATGTTAATACCCGGCTCCAGCGTAGCGTGATAGCGTCCCAACCTCTCGATGATCTTGGTTTCCGACTGTGGGATAATCATCAATGCTTTCTTCACAAAGATAGCCACCAAAATGATAATGGCTATCAGAATGTAACTCATAATATCCATAACTCAATTCTTATTTTACGATTGAAAAAACATTTCTCACTCTCAACTCTCCTCTCTCACCTCTCATCTCTCAACTCTCAACTCTCTCCACCGTAATGATGATGCTATCGCGCCCCACCACTATGACATAATCCCCTGAGGGGATAGGAGTGTTGTCGGCCGTCTGTGCCTTCCACACGTCGCCGTCGATGGCGACACGTCCGAAGCCGTTGCCCTCAATGGGCTCGACGACCTTGCCCCTGCGCCCGATGAGCGCGTCGGCATTGCTCACCCTGTTCTCGTCATTGCGATGGAAATAGCGCAGGGCAAGAGGACGCACCATGAAAATGCTAATGAGTGTAAAGACAGCGAAAAAAGCCAACTGCCAATAGAAACTACAGCCCAACACGGCACAAACAGCCGCAAAAGCTGCACCAATGGAGAAGCTCAGGATGAAGAAGTCACCTGCCGTGAGCTCCAGAATGAGACAGAGAACGGCTATCACCGCCCACATCTGCCATAAATGTTGTGCTAAGAACTCGACCATGTTATTGAACGATTGTACGATTTGACTATTTCACGATTTGACTATTTATATTCGGTCACTATTTGTTCACGGGTGTCAGCGTGAATCCTGTGCCGGACTTCTTCGTGGTGCTGGTGGAGGAAGCCTTCTTGGACGTGGAGGTCGCGGACTTCTTCGTGGATGCCGACTTCTTCGTGGACGTGGTGGTTGTAGTGGTCGCCACAGGCTTGTAGTAGGTCAACGCCTCGGGCAGATCCTTCTGGATGGCGGCAATACGCTTGGCATCCGAGGGGTGGTCGCTGAAGATGTCGTTGTCGTTACCGCCTCCGCTCGCCGCTGCCATACGCTGCCAGAAGGTGACAGCCACGTTGGGGTCGTAGCCCGCCATGGCAGCAAAGATAAGTCCCATGTGGTCGGCCTCGGTCTCATGGTCGCGGGAGTATTTCAGGTTGCGGAACTTAAAGCCCGACTGGATGACGCTCTGCGCCATATTCGTCACGCCACCGCTCACACCTGCCGCCTGCATCACTCCACCCAGGATCTGGGTACCATACTGCTGCTTGATCTGCTTGGACATTTGCTCAGCGGAGTGCTTCGCCACGGCATGCGCAATCTCATGACCCAATACAATGGCGAGCGAAGGCTCGTCCTGCGTGATGGGCAACAATCCCTCGTAAACAACAATCTTTCCGCCTGGCATACAGAAAGCATTCACATTCTGATCCTGCACCAGATTGAACTCCCACTGATACTGGCTAAGCTCACTCTGATAGCCTTTTTCCGTGAGATAGGTCTCCACCGCCTTTGCCAGTCGCTGCCCTACCCTCTGCACCATCGCCGTATTGGCAGCGTTGGTGGATTTCTTTGCACTCTGCATGTACTTGGTATATTCCTGCGCACTCAGCGAAAGAATTTCCTCGTCGCTCACCATCAGACTCTGTGTGCGTCCTGTAACAGGAACCACTCGTGACGTACCGCATGATGCAGCCACAAGAGCCAGCATCAAGGCAAACAAATAAATTCTCAGTTTCTTCATTGTTATTATTTTATCAATTATTTTCTTGCAAAGTTACGAAAAGTTGAGAGCAATACAAAATAAATCACATTTATTTTTATTGCCGAGACAGAGTAACGTAACCTCATTTAGCCATCTCCTTCATCTTTGTGATGACGCTTTTGAAGCTCGTCAGCAGTTCTTCGACGAGCGAAGCGGCAAGCCGATTACCTCGTAGGCACTGCGCTCAATTCAAGGAAACGAAGACCTAACGTCTGCCGTGCTTGCTCATCAGAAAGCAGACAAGCATCTTTGTGTGGAACTCCACAGAAAAGTGCGTTTTAGGCTATTACCCTAATGTTATACCTTAACACATTGTTATTTAACGTGAGTTCGACGAATTCACGTTAAAGTTACAACAATTTTCGCTAATCACCAAATTTTCAGACAGTTATATTTCGTCGAACTCACGTTAAATAACGAAAAAGGAGTTGCGATTTCTCGTAACTCCTTTTTTCTTTCCCGTCTGAACAAACTCTCGTTACCTGTTCCCGTTTTCAAGTATTACCACATAAATTTTAGTCCGAACGGCTCGGACCGAGAGTCCGTCCGGAATGGTCAGCGGAACTGCATTCCCCGTGATCACCAAAGCCCGTTTCTACGGAACTTTAACATAGAAGGAGAATACAGCAGCTGGGTAATCGCCCGATGTGGGGAAGGTCTCTCCACACCATAAGCCGTCGCGGTAGCTCAGATAGCGGCCCTTGTAATTATCGCTGGTGACCAGGTGGCCTGCAGCATCCCACGTGAAGAAGCGACGGTTAAAATAACTGTCGTTGCTAACAGCCATACAAGTCTGACTAGCCGACTCAGACTTGGTCTGACAATTGAGCCAGCGTGTGTGGTCGCCTGCGGGATAGAGCGTGAACTTTCCGTCGGTTGTCGAGAGATTCCACTTGAAGCCATCATCCACATCCGTAACCGTTGACCCCGAAACCGTTGCCGTAGTGGCAGCGCTGGGAGACTGGTCACCCGTATCTGCGTTAGCTATCAGACGATAGCTGCCACCCACCTTACCCACAATGATGACTGGCACGCCAGGCTCGATTGTGGCAGGGGTTTTCTCGAACCATGTGCCGCTAACAGGAGTGCGCAGCACCAGGTTTCTGGCAATAACCACATTGTCCTTGCGACTGATGGTGAGCGTGTTGCTGTTGGTGTATGTCGAGACGTACCCGTTGCTGTGCGTCAGCTTCAGCGTAAGACCCGTATAGGTACCGGGGAATACGGCGACATAGTAAGTCGCGCCCTTGGTGAATGGCCCCGTGAGTTTGACACCCGTATAGGCAAAGGTCTTAAAAGCGCTGACCGTTGGGTTGCCGCTGTTCCAGATGACGTCAGCCTCACCCGTCATCTTCTCATTGGCATAGATGTGTACACTCTGCACATCATCAGCATTGATGGTGAAAGCCAGGAAACCGCAGACGTTCTTAAATTCAAGTGTAGAACTGCCGCCCTTGGCAATTGCCACCGCACTACCCTCTGCAAAACTGCCTGCTACGGCAGTCTGCTCGGTAGGCACGGTGACGGTGATGACGTCGCCAGCCAGCCTTACTGCAGCTGCGGAAGCGGGATAAACAGCATATTGCACGACAGCGTCAGCCGCAAGGTCGGAAAAGGTGAAGCGGGCACTCTTGGCAGAAAGTATTTCTGCTGCCGTAGAGGTGTGTGCCACGTTGCTCACAAAGGCTGCAACGTTGTCGCCGGCCGACCAGTGAACCTCCGTGCCGCTGAGTGAGGTTCTTGTTGCCTCACCACCCTCTTGCTGGGCTGTCAGCACCAGCGGACTGTACGAGACCTTCTGACTCTCCTCGTTGCTGCAGGCAGCTGTCAGGAGTGCCAAGACACCCCACGAGACAAGCATCTTCTTCATGACCAGCCTCCTTCCTGATGCTCCCATGACCAGCCTCCTTCCTGATGCTCCCATTCCCGCTGTTCGTTGATATCCTCCGTCTGTCCATTGGGACTGGTATTGAGCAAAAAGCGTTGCGACTTCAGCTGAACCACTCTTATCAACGGCTTATCGTATGTTTTCTTTTTCATTTTTTTACCAAATTTTAATAGCATTGCCTTTGGGCTTGAACCAATAGATAAACACCTTCTTATAACTGGGATTTTTAAAGAGATTTTCCGTTAATTTAATACACTGGCCTGAATTAAGTCTTACGAAACAAAAGTGTGTTGTTCCATACCATGTTTTCTTGGTTGTCGATGTAATGAATCTGTTATCCAGATCGGGCCAGTTGTGCTGTTTTCCGTAAATGTTGACAAAATAATCATAGTTATTGCCTTGATGTAGAACCTTGCTCACCGTCTGGGTGGTTCCGACACTGGAACAATCATCACGGTCATAACCATGACTCCACATATGATAAGTCTTATCTTCAAAGCGGATCATGATGCCGGCTTCCTGCGGGGTCCATTCGCGAATCACTACATAGGTTCCCTTGCCGGCCCCCTCGTTCTTCGTAACCTGAATCTCAGCTCCCAGATAATAATACTCTTCCATGTATTCTTCCATTTCCGATGAGTTTTCCGGCCAGGCAGAGGACTGAATGAACTTCACCTTTGTAATGACGGGGACAATCTCCGCGTCAGCTTCGGCTTCCTTGGAACTTTTTGGGGCGACCGTAATGGTTAGGATGGCAACCTCGCCAGGGTTGTTGCTTTCCATGAGTATGGTCTCACCCTCTTCCTGGTTATCCTCGTCCGTCATTTTCCATGTAATCTTTTTGTTCTCTTCGACGAGTTGTGCTCCTTCCGGCAACCAGCTCTTGAACAGGGCTACAGCCTCTTCGTAGGTGTCAACAGGCACGGAAATCTCCGAGGGGTCTGCCTCGTTCAGGTTTGCGCCCACCGAATACTCCAGGATGTTGCCCTCGGAGTCGGTTTCCACCAACTGACTCGCCAGAATTTCAAAGTCACTCAACTTTACATCTTCTTCAATATCAGAATCAGACTCTGACTCAGACTGAGGCTGAGGATTCGCATCAGACTCATCCTTACTGCACGAACACAATATAAATGTTGCGCATAACAGCAAATATAAATACTTTTTCATCATTTGATTATTCATTAATTATTTTACAGCTTTCATTATCGCGTCATAGTACCGCTGGATGCGGTCTATCATCGCATCACAGTTGAGATATGTCATGTTACTGGGTATCTGCCCCTTGCGTGCCTTCATCTGGTCAATGAGGGCAGGGATGTCCTTGTAGGAGATGACTCTCACCTCCGGCATGAACTGACGGTTCATGATAAAGATGTTCTCTCCTTGCACTATTCTCAGGCTCACTGTCGTTACCCAGTCCACATAGTCGGGGTCGTAGAGGAAGTATTCTTTTTCCCTGTCCTTTTCCTTCTTCTTCAAATTATCCTTATCTTGTACATCTCTTACAACAAAGGGCAGTTTTACTTGCGGGTCGGCAACATACTGCACCTGATCCACTTCATCCACGCCGGGGTTCACCTTGTAGAAGTACATGGAGGGACCGAAGTACTGGCGGGCAAGGTTCACGTTCGTGGCGTCTATCTGCTGACTCAGTCGCGGAGCCATGATACTGGAATATTCCTCCGGGACGTCATACTTGAACAAATCGTCATCCACGGGGCGCTGTACCAAAACAAACTTGTTGTTTTGAGCCGTATTGAATGCGGCGTCGGATATGGGACTTGTCTGTTGCTTAACGCCCAGGCCCTCACGGTATCCCTTGGTGTAGCCGACCGCTGCTCCCGGATAAACGCCGAATGACTGATTCACCTCCACCGGTGCATTGGCATCATAGACATTGTTGTTCAGCAGGACTTTTCCGATAGAAGTGGGGTCCATGAACGAGACGAGTCGCATGTTGACGGTTTGGGGGTTCTTTACAATCTTGTAGTAAGTACGGATGACCTTGCCGGAGCCGTCCTTCTCCGTTCCCTTGGAGTAAGTGAGGAAGTTCTTGACATTGCTCCAGAAGGCATCTCCCAACACATAGATGACGGGGTGGTTCTCGATGTTCCAAACGCCTTCGCCAAAGTGGGTGCCGGCTTTGAAATACATAGGAGAAATCTTGGGGGAGGCAATGTTGGTGGAGCGCTCTCCACCAATGGTTCCCTGGGTTTCCACCTCGGCAGTCATGTTCAGTTGGGCCTGCAATTCAATCTTACCCAGGTTCTTCTTGTCGTCGTCGCTGATGGAGCCCGGGTTAATCTGTGAAGACATCATTCCTGCCATGCTCAAGGCAGCCATAATACCACCCTGAGCATATGAGCCTGACTCGTTTTTAGAATTACCCGTAAATATAGCAACCATACCACCTGAGCCACAGAAGGAACTTGCAATTCCAAAGATATCGGTAAAGGCGAGTCCCGCCTTGTTGGCTTTGGCAGGCAGCAGTCCTTGCAGGTCGATTTTACCATTGATGCTTCCTTCGATGTCTCCGTGCATGATGGAGTTCAAGAACACGTTGTCCTGGGCAAACAGCAACATGCCGGGCGTGATGTAGCCGCCGCGCGAAGCCAACGACTTGGGACGCAGCTGGGACATATCCACGTCGTATGCCCACCAGCCAATGCGTGGAATCACTTTTCCCTGACGGCTCATTTGACTTGTGGTGGCGCTGGTTATGTACTGGATGTTAGGATAGCCCACAACCATCTTGTAAGGCATGGAGACATTTACGCTGTAAGGCAGACCGTACTGGAAAACGGGATATTCGGCCAGGTCGTCGGAGAAGTTAAGAGACCACATGTGGTCGTTGGCAGCGCTCGCAGACATGTGAGCCTCATCCAGATAGTAGAAGATGCGCAACAGTCCGCTGTACTTATTGTACATGCCGAAGTAGTTGTAGTTGGGACGTGACTCAATGCCGGTGAGGTTGAAAACCAACTCCCACTTGTCTTTGTTGATGACCATACTCTGGGCTTCGTCCTCCGGCAGCCATTCCTGCGGAAGGGCGTCCTGAGCCCACGGCAGGGCAACTTCCGTGGTGGTTACCTGCGTGCGGCCATTGACATCCATATAGCTGGTTACCAGCGAAATGTTCTTACAGCTGGCCCAGTCGGCTTCGAACTCCGTATTACAGGAAGCGAGCACTCCTCCGTCATTAACGCCGGTAGGGAGATCGCTCCCCTGCTTCACGGTGAGGTGGATGATGTCACCATTAGAGAGGGTTACGCTACCCTCTATCTGGCGTTCTTCCTGCATGCCGTCCTCTTTCTTCACGTTTAGCTTGAGTACCGGATGCCCGTTCTTGTTCACTCCGTCCTGAGCCTCTACGGAAAGCCAATAAGGAAAGTTGCTGACTGAAACGACGGTAACAGGTTCAGAAAGTTCGTTCAAAACCAATAACTCGTAATAATTCTCGTTGATGACAGACAGGGCGTGGGAATAGTTCATCGTCTCTCTCACGCCTTCTGTTTCTTTGTCCGAACAACTCAACGCCAGCAGGCCTGCGGCGAGAAGTATCAGAATGTGGGAACTCTTCTTCATTATTCTATATGATTATTGTTGTTTGAAATATTCTCCTAAGGTGTTGTTATAGACGCTGCCATACCAGTCGTAGTTATACATCCTGGCGTGCGAGGCCGTCGTGTGGCGGGCCAGTTCTATGTAAAGGTCGTAGATGCTGATGTCCGGATTCTTCTCCACCTCCTCGCGGAACACACGGGTAAAGGCGTTCGAGAGATAGATGTTGCCCTCTATGACGTCGGCATGCGATTTCTCGCCTGGAGCCGCTGCCGTGAGCACCATCAGTCCGGGAATACCGGTAAGATACTCGCCTACCGAGCCGCTGTAGCAGGTTTCCATGACCAGCAGCATTTTGCGGAAGTTGTCCTGCGCCCCATGGATGGCAGCACGGATTTCCCCAGCAGTGATCACGTCACCTGCCCAGTTGAGGCTGCCGTCGTATTTTCCGTGGCCACTCCAGAAGAAGAGCACATTGGTGTTCTTGCTGCCATGTACGACCTGCGGTGTGCGTCCTGTGACATTGCCCTTGAGGATATTTTCCAAATCGGCAGGGGTGAGCTGACTGATTTTGTAGTCGTTCCTGATGTTCAAGTGGAGGTTTTCCCCGTTAGGAGTGACGTGTACCACACCGGGATGAGGATTATCAGGATCGTTGGCCAGGTCGTCCTCGGTGATGAGCACGATGTGGTCATCATCGAAGCCGGCGTTTCTGAGCATACGGTAGATGTCGAGGGCATCCGCCTGGTGGCGGTAGTTAATCCATCCCGTAGAGGTGGCCATCACCACAGCATAGCGGTCTTGTAGTGGCTCGTAGTCAAAATCCTTATCACTGATGGGTTTTTCCCAGCCTCTGTCTCCCGTCTCCATATTCCAGAGCTGATCCATGGAGGCCTTGTCGGCGTAGTCACTGCGGGTAAGGTACTCCACAAAATGATAGGCCCCACCGTAGAACCGCCAGTGACCGAACCAAGTACCCAGCTGACTGATGTGAGTCTCGCGGTCAAAGACCCAGCAGCCAGAAGCTCCCGCCATGTTGGTCAACTGGCCGTTACGGATGGCACAGAACCCTGCGGAAAGACCCTCGGGAGTCCATCCCAGTTTGTCTCCATACCCGTCACAGGCATCCATCACGGCAACAATAGCCTCGCGCACGGTTTCCAGTCCTGCGGTCTCCTTGTGAGCCAGCGCCATTCCCAGAAGAGTGAAACAATCGTAGAACTGGGCGTAGCCGTTTTGTATTTCCTTGCCGCTAAGGGCTTTTCGCATGGCGGGGAAACCACTTTCAGGACTGCCGCAGAGGGCTATGCCTTCGTATTCGTGCTTCAGCTGTCTTTCCAGCACATCGTTGCTGGCAACATCGGTGCAGTAAATGCGGGGGAAACTGAAGCCTTCGTCCTGCACGATGCCTTCCTCCGTCAGTATTTCGTCGAGCCAGAGCATTTCTTGGATGGTCGATGGAACAAAGCAGATGCCGCTGATGAAATGGTCGTTGTCCGATTGAGCGGCAATGGTTTTTACCTGTCCGCGCATACTCTCCTTGTCTTGGAAGGGGCAGACCTGTATCTTGGCGAAGCCGAGTTCCGCAGCCAGGAAAGGCAGATAGGCATTGAAGGAAGTGACGTAATCGTCGGAGTCGTCCTGACGGGACATCAGCAGCACACGGCTCACCCACATCTGGCGGGAGATGACGCTCAAGATGGCCTGACATTGGGCAAGGTCGCTTTCTGACATGCAGAAGATGTTTGGAGCCGTACGGTTGCTGCCCGCATAGATACGCTGAACCTCCGCAGAAGTGACGCTGGGCATCAGTACGGGGATGCGGTACGAAAGGCTCTCCTTGGCCACCATGCGGGCGTGACGACTGTATTTAGGTCCGATGATGGCAGCATAGGTGTTGTCGTGGGTGATGCGATACACTTCATCCTTCAGGTTCGCGGCAGACTCGTCAATCCATTCCAGGTTCAGCGCCACGCTTTCCGCCAATCCCCCTTGAGCTTTCGCCACGTTCTGGAGAGCCTGCTCAGCCACGGGTTTCATACTGCCCCAGATATCCTGAGGCATAATCACGGCCACTTTGTAGGAGTTCGTTTTCACGCTCTGATTGGTACTGGGCGTCTGACTCTCATCCTTGCAACTCCAGAGAAGCAGAAGCGTGAACAGCAATAGCAGTTTAGTACGCATGGGTCACCTCCTTTTCTTTTGCGGTTTCTAAGTATTGCGCTTCCAGCGCTTTGTATTCGTCCTTTGTAAGGAATGCCTCGTCGTCCTTAAGGAACCCACGCTTACTACCCAATGTAAAGAAACGGTCGTTGTACTGAATACGCACATGACCGGTGGACAGGCCAAAGTCCTTATGAGTAGGCCACGACTGGCCGGCGATCCACTGGTTGATATAAGTCTTGATGATTTCTCCCATATCGTAAATGAGAGAATATGGCAGGATGTCAGAGAAGACACTACAGTCCTCCCCGATGCCCAGGGAAAGCACGAAATAATTGTTGGAGAAGGAGTAGGCTCCCATCCGGGAAGCGCCACACACCGGCACCAGACAAACACCGTCGACATCGAAGTATGCCGTTGGATTCATATACAGCAGGTTGAACAACTCGTCGGGCATGTTCGTGCCACGGTAACTGTCCGACAGCACAATGCGGAAACTCTCCTGTCCGCCGGCATCCCGATAACCATCCTCAATGCCGTCGGCCACCGTGTCCATCATGCGGTCGCCGTCAAAAGCCTTGATGATATGCAACTTCAGACCCTTGCTGAGGGCTCCCGCCAGCCAAGCCCCGCCGTAGCGTTTCAACTGCAGGGTGGAGAGACCGCCTGACATTTCCTTTTCGCTATCTACCAAGAGGATGCGCCCCGCTCCAGGCTGAATCCTTTGTGCCAGAGACTCGTACTGGGGACCGCAGAGGATAAGAGCTTTCTCTGCATTTCCATTCTTGGCTGTGAAATCGTTCACAAGGGCAAGGGCCTCGGCTTGGCTCTTGGGTCTTATGAGATGAACCGTCATCTCCGGATGTGCCGCCTGACTTTCCGACACGGACTTGAGAATAGCATCGTCGTAGCCTGCACCAGAGAAACCGGATTCCCACGCAAAGAGAACCGTCAGGTCTTTTCCAATCGGCGTTTCGCCCTGCTGTTCGTCCTTTGAACAGGCTGTAAAAAATGTGGCGAAGGATAGCAGCAGGATATAGGAATAAAGAATCTTTTGTTTCATCTTGATGAATTGTTAGGTTAGTCAGCATGTATAAACGCCGCAAAGATACGAATTTTCCACGAAAAAAAAACGAAAATCATATTTTTTTCTTTTGAGAAGTATCGCAAAATGGAGATGCTGCAGTATGAAAGCGACTATGACAGGGCCATCAGAGAATTGATACAGAAAGAGAATAGCCTGCCAAAGAAGTGAAGTCTGAGGGTGATTAATGGCAAGGGCGAACGCCGTGGTTCCCCATATCTTCCGCCACCTTCTTGCCGTCACCCTCCTCGGCAATGACGTTTCAGAATCAGCGGCCATGGCATTAAAGATGAAAAGTGACGAGAGCGGAGCAGGACGCTTCCACGATTTTGCGTTGCCGCCTCTTACTTTTAACGAATTAATGCCGCATTCGTATTTGCCCTTGTTCTATGCGAAATGTTAAAAATCAGCAATTAGAGCAAAATATTTACGGAATAGTTTGGTTTATATTATAAACTTATCTATCTTTGCAGCGTGAACCGGACACGATTGGCCGAAGACGTGCTTTCTGCAGGAGCACGGATGAGGCCAGAGAGCAGTAAACAAAAGTAGAACATCACTTAAAAATGGAACAACAATGGAAGAAAAGAATAACATGACTGCCGAGCGCAGTCTGGAGATCATCAGAGAATCAATAGAGCGCAGTCAGCGCACCATCAACAAGAATTCGGCCATACCACTCATTTGGTGGGGATCTTGCGTAGTCATATTCTCGTTGCTCATAGCTTACTTATGGAAGGATCATGGCGGGCCTGTATGGAATTTGCTGTGGGCTGTGTTGTGGCTGATAGGATATGCAGGCGACTGGATAATTGGCAAACGAAGAGAAAGCATCCCGACTACTTTTGTAGGGAAGACCATCGGTCATGTGTGGGCAACCTTTGGGGTATTCTGTTGTGGCGTAGGCATGCTTCTTGGTTTTATCGGCAGTGGAATGCTGCCAATGGAACTGATAATGCCAAAGGTATATGTGTTTGGCTGCATCACCAGTATCATCTCGCTGTGCTTCGGCATGGGTACAACAATTACAGGACTCGTCATCCGAAACCGCATCATTCAGGTATGCGGTCTTATCGCAGGCATCGGCGGATTTTTCGGCGCATTGCATTTCACAGGTCATACACAGCTCTATGTGATGGCAGTCGTGGCCTTGATTGGTCTGATTGTGCCAGGTGTAACGATTTTCATGCAAAACCAGAAATAAGGAGGACCAGCTCATGTTCAAGCCATTAGACCCCCTGCTGCATGCCGAGTTGCGACTGGCCGTGATGTCGCTGCTCATTAGTACAGAGGAAGCCGAGTTCCCCTACATCAAGGAGCAGACGGGAGCTACGGCGGGCAACCTAAGTGTGCAGATAGACAAGCTCTCAGCAGCTGGTTACATTGAGGTGGAGAAGACCTTCAAAGGCAAGAAGCCCTGTACCCTCTGCCGCATCACGCCTGTAGGGCTGAAAGCCTTTGAGGATTATGTGAAAGCGCTGAAAAGCTATCTGAATGTAAAAAAGACATAACCGTTAGATAGTCGCAACCGCTTTATTACATCAGTTCGGGTATAATTTTGAATGTATCATCCAAATTTATACCCGAATTGATATATTATTCGCAATAAATACTACTGCGCTTTATTGGAAAAGCGGAAATGCGTTTTGTACATTCGTGCCTGAAAGGGCGCGGCGCATGCGCAGGATGTCGTGGACGTTGCGGATGATGCTCATCGTGCCGAAACTCAGCAGCAGGGCGAGGACGGTGGCCGAGAAGAGGCGGGAGTTCTGGGCGAGCCAGAGCAAAAGCCCCGACTGGACACGGACGGTGAACAGAGGCACGTCGGCAGGCTCGGACAGGATGAACGCCTGGGTGAGGGCCCCACTGACGAGGCCCACGACGAAGGCGGCGGCCATCGCCAGTTTGTAGCGGCGAAGCGTGGCCTCCTGATGCCGTCGGACATACTCCACGGCATCGAGGCGGCGGGTGAGCATGGCCATGAAGTCGGCCTGGTCGTCGAAGTGGGGTTGCTGGGCGAGGAACAATTCCTCAAGGGCTTTGTCTTTTGTCATAACTTCAGTATCTCCTTGCAGTTTACTCATAGCTTCAGTCTTTCTTTCAGTTTGTCACGGCCCCGCGAGAGCTGCTTCTTCACGGCATCCTCCGAGGTGTCGGTGATGGCGGCAATCTCCTTGATGTCGTAGCCGCTCAGGTAGTAGAGCGTGATGGCCGACCGCTCCTTGGGCGGCAGGGTGCGCAGGGCGAGATAGAGGCTCTGGTGCTCGAAACTGCTGTCGGCAGCCGTGGGGCTGACGAGCGTCCGTGCCTCGTCGAGCGTCGCGGCAGTGCGCAGGCTCGCCCTGTGGTTGAGGAACGTGTTGTGGGCAATCTTGAAGAGCCACGAGCGGAAGCGGCCTCGGTCCTGATAGCCTGCCGACGAGAGGTAAGCCTTCACCAGTGCGTCCTGCGCCAGGTCGTCGGCATCGCCCTTGTTGCCGCCACATGGCCAGGCCACACCGCCGGCCATGACGACAACACCTCCATTTTCCTCCGTCCCTCTGAAGGATGGGGATGGCTGATTGCCGAAGGCTTCACCATCATCGAAACCAATTTCCCCAAAGACCTGATTCAGTACCTTAGGTCAGAGAACCGGCATTAAAGGGACATTGCGACCGAATTTTATACCGGTTTTGGTATATTATTTGCAAAATCCTTGACTGAGTCCACTTTAAAAAGTCGGACGTTTTAAAGTGGAATCAGTAAAGATGAGTTCTAAAAATTAATATTTGTGAGTGGAAGCCATACCTTCAATATGACTTTGAACATTAAGACAACATCGAACTGCGGACAGCCTGCCGTCGATTTGTAGTCTTTCTTTACCAGGATGTCCTCCAATTCTGGACGGAACATCTCGAAGTCCACAAGAGCAGATAGTTGCTCAAGTGGATTACCCATTGCAGACAGAGCCTATATGGTGAGTTCCTCCTCAAAGAGATTCTCACCCATCGGCCTCCTATATATCGTCGTTTTCTTCATGATTACGTCGTTTACTACTGCAAAGGTACAAAATTAACTCTATCAATAGCAATGAGTCCATAAAATAAACTAAGTAACCCGATTTTTCCTCAATCTCCCAAACTGCCTTTATATAAAGAAATCCAGCAAATTCTTACAAAGTTACGAAAAAACTTGTAAAGAACAACGAATTTGGGAAGATTAACGCTATTCGGCCTAAAATAAAGACAAAATAGGGAAGAACGAGGAATTACAAATCCCCCCTCCAATCAAGTTTGTTCTCCTTGCACATGATTGGAAATGAATTTTCTTGACAATGACCCTCACGAGAATCGCATATTTGAAAATAAATTTTCTATAGGCCGAAAAATCGCGAAAATTTGAGCTTTTAGCAAACCGTTGATTGTCAAACGCTTAGCTTTTAAGGGTCTGTTTGATAAAATGTGGAGATGCCAGTTTTGGACCATAACTCTTAGAGTTAGTCCTCCTAACTCTATGTTCTAACACCCTTAACTCAATGTAATGAGGTGCTCAAAACACTGTAATGAGGGTGTAAAAGCATAGATATGGGGGTGTTGGAGCACTGTTTCGAGGTCATGAAGGCATAAAAACGGCTGCACAAAAATGGGAATTTGTGCAGATCTCCGTTCTAGAATGCGATTTTTAGTTGATACGTTTTTTGACCAAAAATCTTGACAAAGCAATCGAGGTCAAAAGTGCTCGGACATGTCAAAGCTTCCACTTAGAAGTCAATGCCTTGACGGGACAGGCTTTTGTACAGCTCTGGCACAAGATACACTCCGTTGCATTCTTGCGATGGCGGGAGTCATTGCACACCTCTACATCCATCGGGCACACCTTCAGGCATTTACCACACTGGATGCACTTGCTTTCGTCGCACCTGATACGCAGCCGCGAGAAATAGCTCATGGGCTTCAGGAACACCGTGATTGGACAGATGTACTTACAGAAAGCTCGATTGTCCTTGAAGAAGAAAGCAAGTGTGATACCCACGAGATAATAGAACACATTACCAGCCAGAAACAGTTTGAACATGGTGGTGTGGTCGGCTTTGCCCATCAAAAACAGCACCACAACGAGAGCCAAGGAGAGGGCAAACATGATGTATCTGATGTATCCCAGTCTGCGCCGCCCGCTTCGGGGTGTTTGATAAGGCAGCAAGTCGAGAATCATGGCCGTCCAACAGGCATATCCACACCATCCCCTCCCGAAGAACAGGGGACCAAGGATTTTGGCAATGAAATAGTGGAGCGTGGCACCACCGAATATACCAGATGCCACATAAAACCAAAATCCCTCCATCTGCATGTTCTCCCTACAGATCAAACCGAGGAACACCAACATATACGAACCAACCAAGAACTGGGTCAATTCCCTGCCATACTTCCACCCTGCCGCAATCAAAGCGACTCCCACACCAATGGAGATACCGATATAGGAGAAGTTCAGAAGGAAGAACAAATTGCCCGTTGACTGCCAAAGCCACACGGCAATGACCTCGAACACCAGGAACAAGATCATAGCGGTACGGTATTTACTCATTGTCTCAAAGGAATTTTATTTCACTTACATTTACCTTCCACGAATCCATCCATAATGGCGGTTGGCGCTCCTTTGCTATCGAAAGCCCCCAACTTGTATCCGCCAGGCAGACACTGTGGCTCCCAATAGAACACGCCACGACAACGGCCGTTGGTCTCGTTGCGGGCTTCACGGACGACGCGAGTCAACTGGCGCCGACCTTCCTCCATGATTTCAGGATGCTGCTCGTTCACCTCAAAGCCCGTCTCCACAATCATGACGTCGCAACCGTACTTCTCGCTCACATAGCGGATGTTCTTGATGCAGTCAGTGATGATGTCGTCAGCCTTCAGCTCGGGGTGTCCTTCCATGGCCCAGTAGGGATAGAGCGACATACCCACCATGTCGAACTTGCCACCATACTTTAATATAGTATCGAGGTTGTGATCGTAGATGTCCTGTCTGTGCCCACGGTCTAAATGGACGATGACGATGGCTTCAGGAAAGACCTCCTTCACGGCATCATAGCCGGCACGGATGAATCCGGCATATTGCTGCGGATTCTTCTCGATATGTCCCATATCCCATAGCAGGCCATTGGTGGTCTCGTTGCCCACCTGCACCCAACGCGGGGTGATGGCGTTCTCCTTCAGCAGTGACAACACATCAATGGTGTGGTTGCGAAGGTCCTGCTTCATCTCTTCAAAGGAATGGCCGATCCACGCCTTGGGGATGGGCTGCTTTCCTGGGTCAGCCCACGAGTCGCTATAGTGAAAGTCAACCATCAGCTCCATGTCCAGGGCCTTCACCCGCTTGGCCATCGCCAGCAGCTCGTTCTTGTCGCACGACCCACCGCGAGGGTTCACCCAAACACGCATGCGAATAGCTGACATCTGGTAGTCGTTCTTCAACAATTCCAGACATTCTCGCTCATTCCCCTTGACATCATGGAAGACCTGGCCCCGGCGTTCCTGTCCCGTAAGGAACCCCACGTCGGCACCTTTCACGAAGTCCTTTTCATTCAACTGTGCAAACGACAGCATGGTCTGAAGGAAAAGACATACCGTCAAAATCATTCTTGTTTTCATTGTATAGTTCGTTTTTGTGATGAATACCTAAAACCGGATGAGCGAGGAGCCAGTGGTTGAACGGGAAGAGGTGTTGACCTGAACAGCATAGACGCCCTGCCCTACTCCCGCAAGCTCAACCTCGTAATTCGTCTGTCCACCCTGCAGATGCTGCTCGTCAACGCAGGTGCCGCCGATGGAATAGACCTTCACGCTGATGCTGCCAACGGGAGCCTCATCGAAACACAGGCGCAGGCGGCCACTGCCACAGGGGACAACGCGCATACGCTCGGGCTGGTGCTGTGAGATGCCCTCTACGGAGGAAATCTGAAGAATGTCGAGCAGGCCGCGATAGACATCTATCTCACCATATCCATAAAGATTATTAGGATAAGTCAGCGTGGGGTCGTAGTGCCGGCACGTACGGCTGAAGATGCCTCTCAGGTCCTCGGGAGTCAACTGGGGATTGGCCTGGAGCCAAATGGCGACAGCTCCACCAAGAGCCGGCGATGCCATCGAGGTACCCGCATTGCTGTTCCAGGCATATGTACGCCCATTCCAGTCGAAGTGTTCCACATCACTACTGATATCAGTGGCATCGGGGTTGTTCTCCAGATAGAAACTGCTATAGGAGGAGATGATATTGGTTCCGGGTGCCATGACATCGGGCTTGATACGCTCATCGAAGGTGGGGCCCACCGAAGAGTAGTTGCCCCGCTGTCCGTTGGTGCCCTGGTTATAGACATGTTTCTCCCCCTTATAGTTGAGAAACTCGGTACGATAGGAGGTCGCTCCAACGCAGATGACTGACGGTGCACTCGAAGGGGAATTGATACAATGAGAACACACGGCATCATTGAGTTGCGGATTGTAATTACAGGGTTGGAAATATCCTGCCGTTTTGTAGAAACTGACATCGGTATCGCCCGTCACTTCAATGGAGACGGGACGGTCCAGGCCCATACGCAGGAATGCCCACACTACATAATCGTAAACAGTCTCCTCGGGATTGTAGCACGAAGGATAGGCATCCACAAAAAAGACATAAGGGACATCGCCCACCAGCATGGTGTCAACATAGCTGCTGTCAGGGGCTGCCAACACGCGCTCCGTAGGAATCAGGAACGTGTCGGGATGCTCCGAATAGACCACCGTGCGAATGGTGAAAGGATCTTTCGACTTCATCAGTCCACCGACATGGTCGGAATAGCTGAACATGAACCCGCCCTTGGAATCCACCTCCGCCGGCTTATGGAAATAGGAAGGGATATGACCGGTATTGCCTGCGGAAGAAACGATAATGCGCCCTGGTCCCACAAGACTATCGAGCATGGCATAATAAAGCGGGTCATAGCCATAAAAGTCCTGCATACTACCTTCGCTAAAGGAGATAACACAGGGTTTGCCCACAGACTGGGCGTAGTCGAAGATATACTTGAAGCCGAGCGCATCGGTAGCATACGTGTACTTATATATTATATCTTGGGGGATAAGCTCCGCATTGTTCGACACGGCATTGGCAACCAGACAGAGGTCGCTCTCAAAAGCCATGCCACGATAAGGACTTGTGAACCCACTGCCGGCAGCGATGCCTGCGGTATGGGTGCCATGGGTATGAACCTTACCGTCATAAGAATGTTGTATGCCAAGCAATGCCTCGGTGGTCGTATAGTCACGCCCAACGTAGAAGGAACTTTCAAGCGTATCAAGCGAAATCTGATCCCACAATCGGCGAATGCGATAGTCGGTACCCGTGGAGTCATAGAAATTAGGGTGCGTCAGATCGAAACCAATGTCCATGATGCCCATCACCACACCCTTGCCCGTATAGGCCTGTGGGAGCGAGTGACCCGCATAAGCAGGCAAGGCATTGAGATGGAGCCCTGTGGAATCCATTGTCAGCTGATTGCCCCGCTCGGCTTCAATACGACAAACATGTGGATCGGCAGCTAACTCGCCAAGCCTGTCAGAAGGAATATTCGCAATGGAGATGCCACCCACACCAGCTAATTGGCGACAGCCGTGTGAAGCCAGCACCTCATTGGCATCGCCCTTGATTTGCACAAAGGCGCAGATGTCGAAGGATGAAGATGGACGATGAGCAACAGAAACACGGCGTTTGGCATCGGAGACATGTGTCAATTGGCGCAACATCGGCGAAAGCTTCCGCATGTTGGATCTCTGGGCATAGCCCCAGAGACAGGATGTCAAAACCATGAAGAGTATAATGAGTCGTTTCATTTGCAACCTCCCAAATAGTATGTTATGACTGCAAAGATACGATTAAGTGAGAACAAAACAAAGGATTCTATTCTTTTTTTGTCAAACGAGACGACTTACATTCACAAAAAAAACTGCAGAGCATCTTACAAAGACACTCTGCAGCAAACCTTAAACTATGAATTACCTGTTTTTCTCCGTTTCTATTATTCTTTCTCAATTCATTATTTCTCGCTAACGAGCTGATTCAGACCACGGTTGTTGAAAGTCACGTTCAACAGAGTTTGGTACTTGCGGTACTGTTTCTCGTCGAGCACATAGCGCATATAAGTCAAATCCTTCTTCACAGCACTCTGTACCATTTCGGCTTTCTCGTCCTTTGAAGCTGTAGCAGCGTTCATCATCTCTGCACAGAAAGTCTGGTGAATATCTTCTACCGCTTCCATCTGGTCAAGATTCAGACCCAGACATACAGCAAGTCTCTTATAGTTCAAGCTCATGTCATAAGTCTTGACATCGTTAACTGCATTTACATTCTCATTCTCAGCATATGCAAAAGTCATACTCAGCATAGCAACAATAGTTAAAACAATCTTTTTCATAATCATGTTTCCTTTCTTTTAACTTTTCCCAGCATCGTCATGCGAACATTCTGATGGTGGGCATCTGAACCTCACGGCCCATTCTGTGTTTTACTTTTTTGTTATCCTTTTTGTCTTTTCGACGGTGCAAAGGTATGCCGTTTTTCGATACCAAACAAGTAAAAACAAAAATTGTTTGCGTTAACAGCGGCTTTCTTGACCTATGTCAAAATAGCCGTAAAGTACCATAAACACGCCATTTTATATAATTATGTACACGTTTTATATATTAATTCGGGATTTTTAGTTACCTTTGCACCATACATCAACAAAAACAACAGATATGAGTAGCATAGAACACAAGTACATTGCCGTGGCTTACGAGCTGTACACCTGCGACGAAGAAGGCAAACACTTAGTGGAAAAGGCACCTGTAGATCAGCCTTTCAACTTCGTGAGCGGCTTTGGATTGACGCTGGAAGATTTTGAGAAAGAGGTGGCTGCACTGGAGAACGAACAAGAATTCGACTTCACGCTGAAACCCGAACAAGCCTACGGCGAGTATTATGAAGACCGTGTCATCAGCCTGGAGAAGGAGAATTTTGAAGTGGACGGCAAGTTTGACCACGAACATATCCAAAAAGGAACCGCTATTCCCCTTCAAAACGAAGAAGGACAGCGCTTCATGGGACTGGTTCTGGAGATCAACGAGAAAGACGTTGTCCTGGATCTGAACCACCCATTGGCCGGCAAGAGCCTGAATTTCAAGGGAAAAGTCGTGGAAAGTCGCCTTGCAAAAGAGCATGAAATAACCCATGTCATCAAACAACTCAGCGGGGGATGCGGATGTGGAAGCTGCGGAGGAGACGGCTGTGGAGGTTGCGGAGGCGACGACTGCGACGGAGAAAACTGTGAAGGCGGCTGCGGAGGCGGTGGCTGCTGCGGTCATTAATAACAACTATTTCTTTCCGACACAACCATGAGCAATACTTTTGGCAGGATTTTCACACTGACAACCTTTGGCGAAAGCCACGGAGAAGCCGTGGGCGGCGTAGTAGATGGCATGCCCGCAGGCATAGAGATTGATAAGGACTTCATTCAACAAGAACTGAACAGAAGAAGGCCCGGACAAAGTCATATTACCACAGGACGCAATGAACCTGACCAGATTGAACTGCTCAGCGGTGTGTTTGAGGGACGTTCAACGGGGTGCCCCATCGGATTCATCGTCAGAAACACCAACCAGCATTCACAAGATTACGAGAACATGCGCTGCCTGTTCAGACCTTCGCACGCAGACTACACTTATTTCCAGAAATACGGCATACGCGACCATCGGGGAGGCGGACGCTCCTCAGCCCGTGTCACCATCAGCCGCGTCGTGGCAGGTGCGTTGGCAAAGCTGGCCCTTCAACAGCTGGGAATCAGCGTGAAAGCCTTCACATCACAAGTGGGAGACATTGCCATCAAACGTGATTACAACTGCTATGATTTGGAGAAAGCCGAGGAAAATGCCGTGCGCTGCCCCGACCCCGAAACGGCAGAGCAGATGGAAGCCCTCATTGCCAGTGTAAAAGCGGAGGGAGATACCATTGGCGGCATCATCACCTGTGTGATCAAAGGATGTCCTGCAGGTCTCGGCGAACCTGAGTTCGGCAAACTTCATGCCCAGCTGGGCAGTGCCATGCTGAGCATCAATGCTGCAAAAGGGTTCGAATATGGCGAGGGGTTTGACTGCATCAACAGTAAAGGAAGTCAGCAGAACGATACATTTACCTCTACGGACGGCCGTATCTCTACCACCACCAACCACTCCGGAGGCATTCAAGGGGGCATCAGCAACGGCGAGGACATCTATTTCCGAGTTGCGTTCAAACCCGTTGCTACAATTCTGCAAGATCAGAAAACGGTGGATAAAGACGGTATGCCGACAACATTCAAAGCACGCGGCAGGCACGACCCCTGTGTGTTGCCACGCGCTGTGCCTATTGTCGAAGCCATGTCCGCAATGGTTATTTTAGACAATTTCCTGCTCAATAAATGCGTCAAACAATGATAATTCTATACGAAATATATACAAAATATAAAATTTAACAGATGAAACGATGATGTTTAAAAATAATTGTGTAATTTTGCAAACGACGAATGTGAGAGTTGTGAAATTCTCTGATTTGTTTAGTTAAGTCTAGTTTAGTTTTTGTGTTGGTTGAGGGCTGGCGATTGCCAGCCCTCTCTTTATATCCTCCTATACCACAAAAACTATAGACAACCTATGATTTCCTGAACCGATGTACACCCATGGGAATCAAGCCAATCGTTGATACCATCGCGTACTTTCAGCGTGACCGCTGGGTCAAGGAAGTTTGCCGTGCCTATCTGGATGGCTGTAGCTCCCGCCATCAAGAACTCAATAGCATCTTTGGCTTGACAGATTCCCCCCAACCCTATCACAGGAATACGAACCGCATGGGCAACCTGCCACACCATGCGCAGGGCAACGGGTTTTACGGCGGGACCGCTCAGTCCACCTGTGCCAATGCTCAATACCGGACGACGTTTCTCAATATCTATCGCCATACCCATCAACGTGTTAATGAGCGAGACCGAATCCGCTCCCTCTGCCTCACAGGCACGGGCAATATCGGCAATGTCAGTCACATTCGGTGAGAGCTTGACAATCAATGTCTTATGATAACGTTCTCGCACAGCGCGGACCACCGATGCGGCTCCCTCACAGGTGGTGCCGAAAGCCATACCGCCTTGCTTCACATTCGGACAGGAGATGTTCAGCTCAATCGCCGGGATATGTTCCAAGGCATCAATACGAGCTGCACACTTGGCATAGTCCTCAGGCGAGGAACCACTGACATTCACAATCATATTTGTCTGGATATCCTTAATCTGAGGATAGATTTTCGAGCAGAAATAATCCACTCCCTTGTTCTGCAAACCCACACAATTCAGCATCCCCTGCGCCGTTTCCGCCATACGCGGATAGTCGTTGCCTTCGCGGGCATGCAACGTTGTTCCTTTCACAATAATGCCGCCAATCTCCTCCAGCGGTACAAAGTCGGCAAACTCCAATCCATAGCCGAATGTACCCGAAGCCGTCATCACGGGATTCTTCAACTCAAGCTCCTTGATTCTTACCTTCAGACTTGCCATAACAATTTCTTCATATTAAATACTGGTCCTTCCTTACACACACAGACATTGCCCTCAATGGTCTTCTCCACACAGCACAGACAGGCTCCCACGCCGCACGCCATCATATTTTCGAGCGATACCTCGCACTCGGTTTTCACATGCGTCGCATAGCGTACAACAGCCTGCATCATGGGTTTGGGACCACAAACGGAAATCATATCGAACCGCTCCTGCTGCAACAGGGAATGATTGGTGACAAATCCTTTCTCACCCAGGGAACCGTCTTCGGTGGTAACAAAAACACGCCCGTAAGCTTTGAATGCTTCTAATTGAAGAACATCGGCCGAAGTCCGGGCACCAAGCAAGAAAGTCACATCACCTCCAAGGCGTTGAACCTCCTGACCGTGATAGAGCAAAGGGGCAATGCCCACACCACCTCCAACAAGCAGGAAACGCTCACCAGATTTCTTGGGAAGGCTGAAACCACGTCCCAAAGGCAATACACAATTCAAAACATCGCCCGCCTTTAACTGAGCCAGATGTCGCGTTCCTTCGCCTATCACGGCAACAAGAAGCCAAAGTTCATTACGTTCCTTATCTACGAAATGAATGGAAATAGGACGGCGCAGGAAGGTAGTTGGCGAACCATCAACACGTACTTCAACAAACTGACCTGGCTGCATGGCAGGCAAAGGACAAGTGTCTGTCAGTTTGATAAGCACATATTTTTCGTTCAAGCGAACAATTGAAGCCACCCGAAGGTCAAGACAGAACTTCTTCATTATTTTTACACACATATTTAAAATACGAGGCAAAGATACGAAAAGTCGGGAGCAGAACAAAATAAATTATTTATTTTTATGCCTCTTTTCTGCCATTTTCTGCCTTTTCAGCCATCCATTATTTCTTCGGAACAAACGTTTCCCACGTCTGATCATCATAAAAAATACGTATTTCGGTGATAGAACGCTTCGGTTTGTCAAGATATTTCATCGTTATTTTATCAGGATTTTTAGGTGTACTTGCAACACCCTGGATTTTGGGCGCTGTCTGACCTGTCGAAAATGGGGCAGAAGAGGACGAGCCAAAATCAAGCAATGCCTCAGAAGACTCCGACATATCCTCCTGAGAACTTTTCGATTCGTCAATCGATTGATCAAGATACATGGGACCACGACCAAAAAGTAACCAGTCGGTTGAAACTGCCGGCAGTTTATTTTTGATGGCTTCGACAATGTCAAGGGTGGGGCGAGTGCGCTCATTGAAAATACTACTGAGCGTCGCAGGTGATTTTCCGATCAACTGTGCAAATGTATTTTGAGCCATGTGTTGGCTCTCCATAATCTTCTTAATTCTGTCCTTCATAAGGTGATAACCGTTATTTTTTGAGCAAAACGTCAATCCTTCATTGACTTTACAAAGGTAAAACAAAAATCTGAACCACACAACAATTTAATAAAAAATTATAGATTTTTGAATTTGTATTTATTGTTTTAAATTTATAAGTCAAGATGGGTGAAAAGATAAATAGGTGTGTTTGAATTTGCAAACTCAAATTTCTTATGCTAAACTGTCAAAATTCTATTATTTACTCAAAAAAGAATAAACAACTGGTTGTTATAGTGTTATATTGTGCAGAAGACGTTAAAATCAGGCGTTTTTAAGCGGGAAGGACCTGCGAAGGTTGTCATTTAACGCAAGTCGCCTTAAGAAAGACGTATAATAGTTTGATTTTGAATTACTTAGCAGATTGACAATGCAAACGTATAAATATGGATATAAATATACAAACCTTATTATTTAAGTTTTTAAATGTAATATTTAAAAGGTGAAACTATTTAGAAAATACAAATTATTACATTTCAAATCTTAAACTGAGACGCATTGTTTACATAACAAAAGTTCGAGATTTGGATTCCAAAATCAAAACAAAAGTTAACGCAAAACTCGTCTTCGACCAAATTTTCGCAAAATGCTCACCTTTCCAATATTTACGAACAAGGGGAAAGACGATTCAAAATACGCGAATTATGAGGGGTCTTAAAAGGGGAAAAACCTTTTGTGCATCGGGCTTTACCCCCCAAAAAAGTTGTTCAGAAAAAATGTGATTCTAGAAAAAATCACACCCAAAAACGTACATTTTTTAGTGCAAAATGAAAAAAATGAGTTCCTTCATCAGATCTCCAACACCCGTATTTGGGTTATCAAGGCCCTTACTTTTGGCGTCAATCTCTCTAATTTTTGAAATAATTTGGAGCGTTTTCATCGCCGAATAGTTTCTTAAACCTGTCACATAGTCTTTGGCTAACCATCCAGATTTCAATTCCAAGTACTGTGCAACGGCAAAATCTGAGGATTTATCTGGGGCATAATAGGCGATCATCAGGTTTTGAAAATAATTAAAGAGCAACGGGAGAAATGCAAATAGAGATCCCGCCTTTGGATTACTGTCAAAATATTTCACAATCTGATTAGCCTTGAAGACTTGACGATTCACAATGGCATCCCTCAATTCGAAGCCATTGAACTCCTTGCTCACCCCAATTTCGCGTTCCACGATCTCAGGAGTCACCTCTCTCCTATCCTCTGGAAGCGAAATTAGGACTTTATCGAGCTCGGAGGACAGACGACTCAAATCAGAACCGATATGATCAGCTATCATTTGCGCCGATTTGGGGTCAATACTTGCTTTTTTCAGCTTTAAATAGCCTTCAATGAAGCCTGGAAGCTCATAATCGCGCTTCTTTTTGCTCTCAAAAACCACTCCACCGTTTGCCTCGACATGTTTCAAAAGATTAGAAATGGCCTTTTTCCGACGGTCAAGTGTCCCGTTTTTATGGCAAAGAACGAGAATTGTCGAGGCAACGGGCTTTTTTTCAGCGTATTTCTCAAACGGTTCCCATGTTTTCAGATTCTGCGCCTCTTTCACGATGACAACCTGGAACTCCGCCATCATCGGATAGCGACGCGCCATGTCCACCACCTGCGCAGCATTCACGTCAGCTCCGAAGCAGACCGTCTGGTTGAACGCCTGTTCCTCGGGCTGCAGCGCATGCTCGGCAATATAGTCTGAGATTTTATCAATGAAATAGGGTTCCTCCCCCATTAATATATAAATAGGTGAGAATTTCCGTTCTTTCAGATTGTGCATGATGGCATCAAACGATACCCCCGCATTTTCTTTTGCCATGATCAGAAAACAAACGATAGTTTGCGCAAAGTTACGAAAAAACGAGCGCAGAACAAAATAAATTAGAGCTTTTCTGAATCACTTCAGATACTTTATCAAGGCATAGGTTCCAAGAACCTGCAGCAACATCCCTGGCCATCCGATGGTGAAGTCGGCAACGGTTGCGGCGATACCGCCCGTGAGCAACCACTCTCCCAGCCCACCAAGCACCTCGCTCACCAGCACGACACCAACGAGCAACGGCAACGACAGGCGGCGGAAATACTGGGCTGTCAACCCGGCTGCTAATGCAAGGACAACCAGCTTCAGCGCCATCACCTGCAACACGCCCCATGCGGGTAAGCCAAAAGCGACATGGTTTGCCAATGGCGAACAGATGGCGGCCAACAATCCGACCTTCCAGCCGAACTTATAGGAACCGGCCAGAATGACTAGCGACAGCGGCGCGAAGATGATGCCGCCTTGCGGTATGAGGTGGAACAACTGAGGCAAGACCATGTTGCAGAGTACGAATGCCACGACCAACAGATAGGTCTTCACCTCCTGAAAATTCAATGCGTAAAGTTTAGTTTTTGTTTCCATCATGATTCTTATCTAATATTGTTTCTGCAAAAATACAAAATTTCGTGCTATCACTCCTCCACTCAAATGTTAAAGTTGAATAAACGCGAGAAAATTTGCCTGTCTGACAAATAGTTTGTATCTTTGTACCATGACCAATGACCTAAGGCTGAACCTTCCGCCCTATGACGTGCGTCTTGGTGGTACAAAGGAGCGACCGACCATCTTCGATATGTTGCGCCGCCGCTACGTGGCGCTGACCCCCGAGGAATGGGTACGTCAGCACTTCGTCCATTTTCTCGTTGACGTGAAGGGCTATCCCGCCACTTTGCTCGCCAACGAGGTGAGACTACAAGTGGGCGATAAACAGCTACGTGCCGACACCGTGCTTTATGACAACAGGCTACGCCCGCGAATGGTCATCGAGTACAAGGCCTCACACATTGCGCTGACACAACGGGTCATGGAGCAGATTTCCGCCTACAACCGGCTGCTCGACGTAGATTATCTCGTCGTTTCCAACGGAATACAGCACTTCTACTGCCAGCGACGGCAAGGAGGAGACGGCTACGCCTTCATCGACGACATACCCGCATACAGCGAACTGGAAGCCGGGACAGAACCCATTGAAACCTAAACCATTATAAAAATACAAATATGAAGACAAGACTATTGCTACTGTTTGCACTGATGACCTGTGGACTGGCTGCCACCGCCAACAATGGCGATGAGAATCAGCAACGCTTGTTCGAGACCGTCAACGGTCAAGTCCCCTACCGCATTCCCGCCATCGCAAAAGCCAAGGACGGCACACTCGTTGCCGTTGCCGACTATCGCTACTGCGGCGGCGACATCGGCTATGGTGCCGTGGATTTGCACTACCGCCTGTCGAAAGACAACGGGCGGACATGGGGCGAGGAGCTGACACTCGCCGACGGAACAGGAGTGGAGAACGAGGGAAGCGTGACATGGGACTACGCCTTCGGCGACTGCGCATTAGCCGCCAACCGCACAAGCAATGAGATGGTGGTGCTTTGCGTCTGCGGAAAGACCGTCTATAGCCGTGCCACACGCCAGAATCCCAACCGCGTGGCACTCTTCCGAAGTCAGGACGGCGGCAAGACATGGGACAAGGGACGTGAACTGACCGAGCAGATCTACACCCTTTTCGACGGCAGAAAAGAAGGACCGCTGAACAGCCTTTTTGTAGGTTCCGGCAAGCTCTTCCAAAGCCGCTACGTGAAGACAGGTCGATACTACCGCCTCTATGCGGCTCTCTGCACGCTGTCGGGCAACTTTGTTATCTACAGCGACGACTTCGGCGACACCTGGAATGTGCTGGGCGACCCCAACCTCTCACCTGCCCGTGACGGTGACGAGCCGAAGTGCGAGGAACTGCCCGACGGAAGCGTCATCCTGAGTTCACGCTACAATGGTCGTCTCTTCAACATCTTCACCTTTACAGACATCCAGAAAGGAAAAGGATTCTGGGATAAGCGAGCCGCAGCCGCTGACATGAGCGATGTGAAGAACGCCTGCAACGGCGAGATCATGCTCGTTCCCGCCCTGCGCAAGGCTGACAAGAAGCGCGTATGGCTTGCCCTGCAGAGCATCCCCTTCGGTGCAGGACGCGCCAATGTGGGTTTCTTCTTCCATGAGCTCTCCGCCAGCCATGAGTCGGCAGCCACATTTGCCGCCAACTGGACGAAAGGCTTGCAGGTAAGCACGCAGGAGTCCGCCTACTCCACCTTCACCCTGCAGCGCGACGGCCGTTTCGGATTCCTCTGGGAAGAGGGCCCCACTTGGTACAACATCGACTATCGTCCGCTCTCCTTAGAGGCCATCACCAACGGTCAATACACACTCGACAAGAAACGCGCAAAACGATTCTGAAGCGAACCCCATTGCTTGTCAAGCGCACCATCAAAAAAAAGAAGGCTATTGAGAAATTCGTATGAACAATCTCAATAGCCTTCTTCATGAGAACGGCATACCCATTACAATCCGCGTGCCCTGTAGATGGTGTCCTTGGCGTTATTGATCTCCTGGAACTTTTTCTCGGCAGCACGCTTCACGTCCTCGCCAAGCGTTGCCACACGGTCTGGGTGGTGTTTCAGCGCCATCTTCCGATAGGCAGCCTTCACCTCGTCATCCGTGGCATCCTTCGTGATACCCAGCACCTTGTAGGCAGCCTCGAGGTCTGTACCACCACTACGCAGGTTAAGCATCGAGTCAACCTCCTGTGCAGAAAGTCCCATGCCCGTGGCAACCTCACGCAGCGTCTGAATCTCCATCGGATGGACGTTGCCGTCGGCCTGTGCTATCATCACCAGGAAGCTGAGTAGCTGCAAACGCTGGCTGTAGTCCATATTCTGTGCCATCTGCTGACAAGCAGAACGGATGGTCATGCGATACTGTACATCGCCCACCTGCTTCTGATGTTCAAAAAGACGACGCAGAATGACATCCCCTTCATCTACAGCATTCTCACCAAAATTCTGGCGGAGGAAGTTGCGGACCACCTCCATTTCAGAATGCATCACCTTGCCGTCGGCACGGATAATGTATGCTGCCAAGACAAGCAGAGAAAAACGGAACGAGTTGCGCTGGCCCTCATAGGTCTGCTGACGGCTGTAGGCCTGCTGCCCCTCTTGTTGCTGTCGGAACCCTTCGAAAGTGCCGGTATAGTTATTCTCGGGCGTGTTAACCGCATCCATTCCCTTTTCGAACAGAGCTCCCAAGGCATAACCGGCCAAAGCTCCAAGCGGCCCTCCCGAGATGAAGCCGAGAAAGCCACCAATCCATTTTGCTGCTGCCATAGTCTCTTTCCTTTTATTTACCCTTTAAGCCTCAACCTCCGGAGTCTCTTCAGCCTTCTTGGTGGTCTTACGAATGGCGCGCTTGCGCTTGGGCTTCTCCTCTACGGCCACAGCCTCATTCTTGATGCCGGCAAGTTCCGGATCAATCATGATGCGACCACAATACTCACAGACGATGATCTTCTTGTGGATCTTGATGTCGAGCTGTCGCTGTGGCGGAATCTTATTGAAGCAACCGCCACAGGCATCACGCTGCACGTAAACGATGCCCAGACCATTGCGTGCGCTCTTGCGGATGCGCTTGAAGCTGTTCAGAAGACGCGGCTCGATTTTCTGCTCCAGTTCGGCAGCCTTTTCCTTCAGTCGCTCTTCCTCCTCCTTGGTCTCCTGCATAATCTCGTTCAGCTCACTCTTCTTTTCCTTCAAGGCCATCTCGCGCTCAGCCTTCTGCTCCATTGCGCTGTTCAGGTCGTTCTTGCGCTCCTCAATGTGAATGAGCGCTTCCTTGATCTTCTTGTTGCACAATTCGATTTCCAAGCTCTGATACTCGATTTCCTTGGTCAGCGTGTCATACTCGCGGTTGTTTTTCACCTCGTCCAACTGCTTCTGATAGCGGTCAACACTTGCCTGTGCGTCGGCAATCTCACCACGCTTCATTTTTACAGCCGCCTCGAAGTCCTGAATCTCGTTCTCAATCTTTTCGATACGGGTATTCAAACCAGCAATCTCATCCTCAAGGTCTTGAACCTCAAGGGGAAGTTCACCACGCAGGGCACGCTTCTCGTCAATGCCCGAAAGGGTTGTCTGAAGCTGATAAAGGGTCTTCAGTTTCTCTTCTACTGATAAATCCGTAGGATCTTTCTTTGCCATAACTCTTAATATTTGAATGAATAATTCTGTTTTTTGCCTTTAAATATAGATAATCGGATTGGTATTCGTCTCCACGATGGTTGTCCGCACGTCGGGACACACCTTGGCCAGCAACTCCTGCAACAACTCGCAAGTGTATTGTTCACTCTGATAGTGTCCAATGACGCAAATCTGCAGTTCCTGTTCATGTCCGAAGAACTCGTGGTATCCCATCTCGCCCGTCACGAAAGCATCAGCCCCCGCAGCAATGGCAGCACGCAACAGGAACGACCCTGCACCGCCACACAATGCCACACGGCGAATCTTACGACTGAGCAGTTGGTTGGCCTGTAGGCTTTTCACTCCAAACTCCCGTTTGAGAAGCTGTATGAAATCCACGGCAGCCATCTCAGCAGGCAGCTCGCCCACTACGCCGGAGCCATACGGATAGGTTCCGTCTGCGTTCTCGTAGGTATGCTTGTCGCCGAGGATTTTCACGTCACCAAGTTTCATGTGCTCGGCAATCTTGTAATTCACGCCTCCCACGGCATTGTCCAGATTCGTATGCATGGCCACAATAGCAATTCCTTTCCGAATAGCCTTATAGACCGTACGCTGTACATAGTCCTGGTTAGAGACACATGCCAACCGTCGGAAAATCAACGGATGGTGCGCCACAATCAGATTACAACCTTTCTTTTCCGCCTCGTCCACCACTTTTTCAGTCACGTCGAGACACAATAATGCCCCTGAAACCTCCGCCTCTGTCAATCCAACTTGCAGGCCGGCATTATCATAGTCTTCCTGCAAGGGCAGAGGCGCGAATCGTTCAAGGGCACGCAGCACTTCTTGTATTTTCACGCTCTACGTCGTATTAAATTGATACCAAGCCAGTTCATCCAGCTCGTTTCACGGTGCAAAGTTACGAAAAAACGAGCGCAATGCAAAAGAAAAACTCGATTTTCTTTTCATTGCCGAGTGTCAGGAGTTTCCTTGAGCAAAGCGAAAAACTTCGCCATCTTTGATGGCAATGTTACGAAAAAACGAAGGAAAAGCCAAATTTATTTGAGCTTTTCTGAGTGCAAAGTAACTTCGGCAAAGCCAATGTTACGAAAAGTCGAGCACATAACAAAGAAACTCGTTTCTTTTTTTGTCGAGAGTTTAATATTACTTATATTGATAATGCTTTCTATGCTTAAGATAATTTTCATCACGTTGATGAGAATATGCTTCTTTCTCAAAACGGATATGAAAATAGGCTTTTTCCCAGTCCTTATATTTGAAGTACAATACCACCCATTCTATACCATACCAAATGAAAAAAGGAATATAAAGAAGTTCTCTTTGTTGAGCTGCATGAATTAGCTCGTGGTTTAATTCTGTTGTGCTTAACGGACGAATGGAAAAAATAAAGCCAAACAAGCATATGGCAAAATAGTTTCTGCCCATCGGAAGCCTTTTGAATAAATATACTCCATGTCCTCTGTTCATATGAGTCCGCCTACGATATTAAACTGCTATCAATTCTTGACCTATTTCACGAACGGTATTAAGAATCAATGTGACCCTTGCATCGCTGGCATTCTTTTTCCCATTGATATACTGGGCCATCAGACTTTGTGATATGCCCAGACGTCGAGCAATGGCAGATACATTCAACTCTGGATGAGCCATAAACACTTTATAGAGCTTTGTCGTCTCTCTCTTGTCAAAGAATCCCTCGAAACTCAAATCTTCATCTATGTCCTCCCAATGAAGCCCATATTCATCGGCTTCATAGTTTGCCCGCTGTTCTGTTGTGGCATATCTTAGACGTGGATAGTCATTGAATTTCTCACATGCCTCCTTTCCGCTGGCAGTCCTTATCCATACCGCATCATCTGTCAGCCAAATCTTCTCAATCTTTTCCATTATAACCTCCTTTTCTTATTTATCGTTATTAAAAAACATGTTCCAGTGCTGTGCTATAATCTCTTCGTTGTCCTCCAATATTCCCTCAATCATCTTTAATTCAGACGGTTTGAAACCATGATTATAGACCAAAGAAATCGGCCAAATATTGTATTTCGCCACAGCATCACCCTTCTTCACATGAATATGAATGGGCGTATGGTCGTTACCATAAAACCAGAATCTGTATCCAAATAGAATAAATACTGTTGGCATATCATTCTTTTTATGATGCAAAAATAGGTAATTATTTTATTACCTCCAAATTTTGGAGCATTTTTTCTCCATTTGAATGATTTGGCTGTTCAAGAATTATTATTTACCTTTGCAACTTGAATGGACCATTTACGATGGAAGAACGTCAGCTTATTGGTTTTGTAGAGATTCTATAAAATTGATTTCTTCTTGCGATATCTTGTAAAGGGAGTAAATTTGACTATCAAGTGACTCCCTTTTTAATAAAACCTTATGGGCTCTTATTATTGGTAATTTTATTAGTGCATGTTTATTGTATTGATAACCATGCTCACCTAATGAAACGCTTGAGAAAATTTTTCTGTATGCAAATTCAAAAAGCTTACTGGACAATGTTAGTTGTAAATATTCGGCATCATCAGATATTAGCATAAAGCATGTTTTATCTAAATATAACCCTTTGTCATCAAAAGCAAAAAATGCACCAGATGTGGTCTCAGGATATATGATTTTTGGTTTAGAAAAATCCTCCAAATAAGCACAGTTACGCAGGTTATAAGGAGTATCACCTTTATCTGCACGAACTGATATTTTATCCCAGTACTGATCTAAATGAGCCTTAACTGCAGGATAATCGTTGATATCAATACGCGGAAATTTTCCTTTGACCCCATTATGGGTATTGATTAGGTACAATCCATTGTCCACATATCCGTATCTTTTTATATCCCTACCGCGCAAAATCGGTCGAATAAGTTCAGCCGTGTTCTTACGTTCCTCTTCTGTTTGACAATTCTCTAAGATTTCATTACGCTTTTCTGTATTGATAATGAAAGCATCATTATAACCAGTAAGCACTCCACGATAGATGTTAATGTCCCAGTCCTTAAGAGGTGTTCCTACGGCTTCTATCTTGCGTTTAATACTCTGTTCTATTGGTGACAGAATCACCCAGCTGTCAGAAGAAACAAAGCCGCAAACAGAGTACTGTTGCTGCACGAAATCGCTCAAATTCTTAATGCTATTTGCATTCTGTTTATTGGTAACAGCACAAATTGTCTCATGCTTATTATCCGACTTCGCAAACAAAAGTATATTGGTGTCAACAGTTGCGCTCTCGAAAATCTTCACACCAGCAAAATCAATCAATAACATTGGATTTGTCTTAGTTGCAAAGAATTCGCGTGTCTTTTCACCATAACCTGCTCGCATCCACTTGTTAGATGTTATGAAACAAAGATGCCCTCCATGTTTTAGCAATTGCCAGCCGCGTTCATAGAACAAACAGTAGATGTCACCTGTTCGCGCAAATGTCTTATAGCCGCATTTCTCATAAAGTTTTGCCAATTCTCCACCATTGTTTTGAAGCTGGATATAAGGAGGATTACCAATCACAATGTCAAACTTATCCTCTACTCCCAACATCCATTGGGGATCAAAGAATGATGCTACGGCATTTTGGTCGTATGGATTCCATTCTGCCAAAAGACGAGCCTCATCAGAAGAAAACATGTTATCTCTTTCCAACATTTCCTTCAGTTCTTTGCGCACCTCTTCGTCACGTTTTCTTAATCTAATCTTAGCACCAGCTGTTGTCGCATGAAAATGCTGATGGCGTATCTCTTTCAGCTCTTCTTTCTTCTCCTCAACATCAAAGCTAACTAATTGAAGCTGGCCTCTTTCTTTTGTTAAATTGATAAGTGAGTTTGCTGCCACAAATTTCGTTTCAAGATTAGGTAATGTAGGAATGCCAAAATTCACCTTTGCAGCATCTTTTTCACAATCACATATCAGTGAAATGAAGAAACGCAACTTGCTAATCTGAGTAGCAATACTCTGTATATCACTTCCATAGATACAGTTCTCGATTATACTCAGCTTTAAGTCATAGACATTCTCGTTGGGTGAAATCTTCTGAAGAATATCTATCATTCTGTTAAGTAATCCCATTGGAAAGGCACCAGAGCCACAGGCTGGGTCTAATACTTTAACAGCCTTCAACTTTGTCGCAATCTTTGCATAATCCTCTTTCTTGTTATCATCTACGACAAAATCAGATTTAAACAAGGAACGAACTAAAGGCGTGTCACCTATGTATGCTATTAAGCTTTCATCAACCATGTAGTTGACAATCTCACGAGGAGTATAGAACGATCCACTTTGATTTCTTGCTGTTTCTTTTGTTTCGGGGTTATATGCACCAAGCAAATTCTCAAAGACTTTACCTAACAGCTCTGGGTCCAGTGCTACCTGCTGTTCTTCTGGAGAATTCTCTTCAATGGTAAAGTTATATCTGTTCAAAATAGAGATGAGCCCTTTTTCTGGCTCAAAGAACAAATTGTTTGGTACGACTGCCCGATTGCGATATCTGCCGTCAGCGAATTTTGCATCATTGCGGCTAAATCCATCAAAATTAAATGCCTGTTCCACACCGTCAATCGTCTTTGTTTTATCCAAGCATTCAAACAGACCACCATTTAGGAAGGGAACTTCTGCGAAAAGATTGATAACATCTTCTTCGCTGATACTAAACAATTCTGAATAACGATACAGTGTTTTAATATCCTTCTTTGAGGCTGTTGCAAATCTACGTTTGCTTCCATCTTCATCGATAATAGCCCTATTCAATGTGGCAAAGAAGAGGTTTTGCAAAATAGCATTGTAGTAGTTTCCGTTGGTCTTGCTATAGGGATTAAAGTCTTTGAGTATAGTCGAAAGAAAATCTGTATCGAAGATTTTATGAGGTACTAAGTCTTTCTGCTTAATAAACCATACAAACATGATTCTAGTGATGAGTCGAATCATCTTCTTTTCAATATCGTCTCTATCATCATCTTCAATAGCAATGTTATTAGGGAATGTCACATTGGAAGAAGGCTCAATAGCCCACTGGTACCATTCAAATAGGTCTTTATAGAATTGTTTAGTAAGGGCTTCTACTGAAAATGCTGCTGTTATATCGCTCAATGTTTGTTTACTATCTTTTAAACTAGTAAATTGGTCAATGGCAGTACGACATCCTCTGTTCTCTCCTAACAAATAAGTATATCGTTTGGTGTCAGTAGAAACTTTCTCATAAGCACCTTCTTTATTAAAAGCCCAAGTTTCGCTGACATACGAGAAGCGCAACACACTCTCGTTCTTTCTGTAGCAGAACATAAACGCTCCTGCATTGCCGTTGTTGCGCCAAGTTGTCAACAACATGTCGCGTATGCCTCTGCGGTTGCGCTCGATGTCAACGCTATCTGACAATTCCACCTCATAGACACTGATGGTCTGCTCGTCACTGAGCGTAATGGTTCCAAGCCATAATGCTTGTTTGGCAAACTGACTATTAATTGAGACGGCTGATGGCGTGTTCCAAAACTTAATCCTACTGCCAAAAATATCATGTAACAGGGCTTGCCAGTTCTGGCGATTGTATTTTGATTCGATAATAGATCTGTAATCCATCATGATAATTTACTATTTGACTATTTAACAATTTACAATTTGCTGAAACTCTCTGATAGGATGATGACAGCAGCAGATTCCTCTTCCGCATGCTGGCTTTCGCGATAATAGGTGTTGTATTTGTTGGCCATATCAAGCACCTGCTTGAGGGCATCTTCGAATGTCAGTTTGGCCCTGCTGCCTCCCTGACGTTGCAAGTCCTTTTGTATGCGCTGCAAACGCTTGGCGATATAGGTGATGGTGCCTCGCTCTGCCAACTCTTTCAACTGAATAATCTTCAAACGTGTGTCGCCATCATCAATATGAGGTAGCATGCCATTCAGCAAACTGACAGCCGTCGTTACCTGAGCACCGAGATTGCTGCGCTGGTTCTGATTGGATTCCTCCTCATGCAATTCCTGCTCCTTGGTCTTATAGAACTCCTTGAGGGCTTTCTCCACATGCTCATGATGTTGTGGGATACGTGGCACAGCCTTTTCTTCTAGTGCTGCCTTGAAGTAATTCAACGCATCGAGCACAGATAATGCTCGTGTCTGCTGGTCATTCACCTGATAGAACAACTTGCGGAAGTTCGTCTTGAGGAATACCAAAGAGTCACCTGACAACGTAACGCCATCCAATTCTCGTGGTGCGCGACCTGTACGACTTCGTAAAGAGAGTCTTTCTATGCGCTTATACTCTTTGCGGTTCTGCTGATAGAGGGCTCGCAGTTCCTCATAGAAAGGCAGCTCTAAATTGCGGTCTTCCTGTTCCCGTTTGATGCTTTCCTTAAAGAGCTTGTCAAGGTCACGATCAATGATTTCCTCTGTCGAATAGATCTGATTGTCCTCGCCAAAGGTGGTGTGGAAGGTCTGAATCTTACTCAGCGCTATCTGGTTGAGTTTGATTTCCTTGTTTCCCTGTCGAGAGGGGTAGAACACATAGTTATAGATGATGCCGGCAGTAGAGCCGATACGGTTTACACGACCTATGCGTTGCATCAGTCGGGTAGCATTCCAAGGCGTATCGTAATTGACGATGATATTCGAGCGATGCAGGTTCACACCCTCTGCCAGCACGTCTGTTGTGAGGATGATGTTATAGTCGTTCTTCTTCTGTTTCCAGTTGGCATCAAAGTTCTCTCGGATGGTCTTGAACAACTGACTACGATTATGCGAGGAAATCACCAAGACATCAGGACGATTGATGCGACGCTGCAAGTACTCCACCGTGTCAACAGACTCAGAGAACACCACGATCTTCCCTTCCGGGTTACGTTCTTTCTTGAAGAGTTCGTGCTTGAGCAAATCGTCGAACTTGGCAAACTTCGAGTCATCGTCTTCAGTAATGTATTCCCATTCCAACCACATGTCATCGAGCAGTTTCTGATCTGCTCTCAGTTGGTCAATATATTCTTCGTCAAAGTGTTCACGCTTGAAAGAGGCATTCTTGGGATTTACCTCGGCCTTCTCGTTCATCTTCTGCTCTATCTCCTCCTCGCTGTAGCCTGCCTCTATCAGCGCATTGATATCCAAGTCTGGGGCAATGAATATCTTGTCATTCTCCCACATGTCTATCATGTTTTCATTGGCCTGGCGAAAAGCCTTCAATGATTTGGTAAAAGCATAAAAACTGCTTTCCAGACGCTTTACCAATCCGTTTTTGCGGATGCCAGCCAGACTACGGCTGATAACCTCCGCATTGTCATACAAGCCAGGGGCAGCATCGGGGTTCAGATAGGCAATGGCCTGATAGCGGGCGTAGGTCAGTTCTTTGTCGAGGATGTGCATCGCCTTCTCAAAGAGGTTTGCCAGGTGGTCATTCAACTCATATTCGTTCTTGATAGGCTTATCCACCTTGGGGAATCCCTTCACGTCTTTTTTATAGCGAGCGATACTCTCAATATCTGTTCTCGTTCTGCGAACGGTCAGCGGCTTGATGACCCTGTCACGAACCTTTTCTGCCAGTTTCTTAAACTCCTTCAAGTCGAAGTTCTCTTGTTTGCGAAACTTGCGGAATTCCACTACCAATGGCGAGAAGAATGCCGTTAGGTTAGGTACTCCGTCAATCGTGCAATGGCGGGGGTCTTGGAACATCAGGATTTGGTTGTAGATGTCGGCAGGCGTGTTGTTCATCGGTGTTGCTGAAATCAGCATCACCTTCTTCTTATAGCCAGGAATATAACCTTTCCCTACGCGAGGCATCTTGCAGATTTCCTGTAACTGATTGAAAGCCCCTGTCGTGTGATTACGGAACTTATGGGCCTCGTCAACCAATACCAAGTCATATTCATCTGCATTCCAGACATCGTAATTGTTGTCGTCAAGTACTTTCGAAAGACTGCCATTACTTACAAAGCAGGCATATTTTTCCAGTCCGAAGTCGTGAAAAGTAGTCTTCCAGTTCTGTTCTACAGCTGGTGGATAGACTACCAGAATCTTTGTGTGCTCAGGACCATTCTCTATCAGGAACTTCTTGGCTATCATCGTGGCGATGACAGTCTTTCCAAGACCCACCACATCTGCCAGAAAGAAACCATCGTAGCGAATCAGTTTCTGATAGCCCTCAATGACGGCATCTGCCTGATAGTCGAACTTGGTATAACTTTCCGGCATATCGAAAGGATCGTCTTGGTCGATAGCCAGCACGCGGTCGCTGAAGTATTCCATCAGCATCTTGATATATAGCTCATAGGGGGTTACGTCGCCCTTCAGGTAGGTCTTGTCGAGCGTGGCCTGATAATCCTCTGCATTGATAGGTACATTCTTGGCTTCCTCCCAGAGCAGTTCAAATTCATTCTTGGCAAACAGCACATCGTCGTAACGAGTCAGCTTTACATTGAACTCGTATTGTTTCTCGTCGCTGATGCCCAGGCCGTTGCCGCTCAGGTTGCTACTACCTGTGATGGCGGCACCAAAACAGTGCTGGTTGTAATGATCAGGATAGAGGATATATATCTTGGCGTGAATCTTCTTCGAGGGGTGTGCGCGTAGTTCCAATTTGCCATCAAGGAGGTCTTTCACCATCTGGAGCATACCATCCTCCACTTTCTTTGTGTAATGGGACTGTTCAATGTCTTCTTTCAGCAGACGTAAGCATTCTTCCTTGACTTCTTCCTCGGCACCAAAGAACAATTCGCCTTTCTGGTTGGCTTTGGCAATATACTTATCCACATCAATACCAATCAGGATTCGTACTTTATGGATACCATCAAGGAAAGAACGCAAGGAGAAATAGCCTGATGCCCGAAGAAAGCCCACTACGGCATCAAGGTTCTTCACCTGAGGGTTGTTTGTCAGAATGCCCTCAAACTCTTTCATCAATGTGTTCCCATTCCGGTTAGTGAAGAAATGGGAAGAAATAGGTATGTCTGGCATATCTACGCAATAGTTTAGGAGCGAAAGGACTATCTATTCGAATGATGATGGGTTCAGCAAGCAAGAACCTTGGGACATAAAAGAAGCGTGAACCGCCCCTATCGATGTCCTAAGGTCCTTGCAAAACCCATCCATGTTGATAAGTCCAGCCCACGCTATCGCGTAGGCGCTGGTACTTATTCGAAACATTGGATGTCGATTGAAGTTGCAAGGTTCTAGGACACCATCGAATATAGCACTAACGCTATAATTATTCCAACGAAAATTATACCGGTACTCTGCACTCAGAGATTCTTGCTCAAGGCAAGCGCCGTTTACGACGATTACCGATACTTGATTGCAAAGATACAAAATAATTCTTTATTTCAATGTATCAGGAGGGAATTAAATTTTAATTTAGGGAGTTTAAGTTTTTCATGTTAAGAAGATAAAGGGAGATGGGCACTTTCTTTCATACCTTTTCCTCCTCTGTTTTGTTTTCACAAATCTCGATAGCCATCAGGTTCAGTTGCTGGCACTGGTAGGCGGTGATGGTGCGTTTCTCGTTGTGGTGTTCCCACCTTCAAGCCAAAGAAGGGGCGCAGCCATTCGGGGTTCGCTCGCTTCATCATCAGGCGGCGCGGGTTGTCACGCAGGTAATTCTGCCAGGTGGACAGCTCATCGTAGGAGCGGAGAATCAAGTCGTTGTAGCCTTTGGCGAAGAGAGGGCGATAGGCTTTTTGCGACGGCGAAGCCGACGCCTGCAGAGAAAGCTCTTTTTTAGTAGGTTGCGGCTCTACCGCAGCTGCCTCCAGTGCTTTCTGTGCCTTCCGGCAGCCCGCTTTGAACCCAGAAATGACCTGTCCCAAATGTACAGGCAGCGGTGCCGTCACAAAGAGGATGCCGTGCATGTGATCAGGCATCATTTGAACTGCTTTCACCTCTATCTGCGGGTAGTAGCCATGAATGCCCATCCATTCGCTTTGTACGGCTTTTCCAAGTTCCGTCAGTTCGATGCGCGGCTCGTTGTTGCTCCCTCGTTCAGCAAAAGGACTGCCCACGAGCCTACCGAAGAGCGGTCTGCGACCTTCCACCTCCAGCGTAATCATATACATACGCCGCTCGGTGTAGTCGTGATGGTCATCACGCCGTTTCATCGAGGCATGTTTCTCGCCTGCATACAGTTTCTTACGTGCTATCTGTTCTTCATTCATGGCCTAAGATATTGCAAAGATACGAAATAATTCTTTATTTCAGAATATAAGGAGAGAATTAATTTAACGTGTTGAAAACTTGGAACTGTCAGTACCAACCCACTTGGTACTGACTTTTTGCAAAGAAAAACCTGAGTTTTGCATCGGAATGCAAGGAAAGGGGCCCTGCGTTGCTCAAACTGTTCTAAACCAAAACCGCAAAAACACTTCTCGAAAATTCGGCGAACAGGTTGAAGACAAAAACCGCAAAATCGGTTTTTGGTTATTGTTAAATACGGTTGTTATCACTCGGCATAAAAAATAAATGAATTTATTTTGTTCTTATCTCATTTTTTCGTAACATTGCTTCGCGATGTTACTCAGCCTCGGCATAAAAAATAAATGAATTTATTTTGTTCTGCACTCGACTTTTCGTAACTTTGTCTCGCAAAGAACATGAAGTAAAAGATGATGAAGAAGAACATATTGATCACTCTCTGTCTGGCATATAACTGTCTGACAGTGGGGGCACAGGACTTTGGTAAGGAATATATCCGCATGACGGCAGACAACACGATGGTACTGCAATCGAAACGTCCGCCCATTGAGCAACGGCTGTTCCGCTCTGAGGTGATTGAGAAGAAGATCAAGGAGGTCAAGGAGCTGTTGAAGGACAACCCCAAGTTGGCATGGATGTTTGAGAACTGTTTCCCCAACACGCTGGAAACAACCGTTCACTACAGGGTGTTGGACGGTGAGGATGACACGTTTGTTTACACGGGGGACATCCACGCGATGTGGCTACGCGACTCCGGAGCTCAGGTGTGGCCTTATGTACAGTTTGCCAATCAAGACAAGAAGCTGGCGCGCATGCTACGGGGTGTCATCCTGCGGCAGTGGAAGTGCATCTGCACAGACCCCTACGCCAACGCCTTTAACGACGGGCCGACAGGCAGCGAATGGGAAAGTGACTACACGGAGATGAAGCCCGAGCTGCATGAACGGAAATACGAGATTGACTCCCACTGCTACCCCATCCGACTGGCCTACGAATACTGGAGAGTGACAGATGATGCGACCATATTCGGAGCCGACTGGCTGCAGGCCATCACGCTGACACTACAGACGTTCCGTGAGCAGCAACGCAAGCAGGGACTTGGGCCATACCGTTTCATGCGCAAGACAGAACGGGCCTTCGACACCGTGGGATGGGACGGTTACGGAGCACCCGTCAAGCCCGTAGGTCTGATTGCATCCACATTCCGCCCCTCGGACGACGCAACCATCCTACCCTTTCTCATCCCCTCGAACTTCATGGCAGTCAGTTCACTACGCAAGGCGGCAGAAATCCTGACAACGGTGAACCACGACGAAACAAAGGCGGAAGAATGCCGTGCGCTGGCTGACGAGGTGGAGGCCGCACTGAAACAGCATGCCGTGGTGGAGCATCCGAAGTATGGTAAGATTTACGCCTACGAGGTGGACGGCTACGGAAGTCATCTGCTGATGGATGATGCCAACGTGCCCTCTCTGCTGGCAATGGGATATTTGGGCGATGTACCCATGGACGACCCCATCTACCAAAACACCCGCCGTTTCGTATGGAGCGAGGACAACCCGACCTTCTTCCGCGGCAAGGCGGGCGAAGGAATTGGCGGTCCACACATCGGCTACGACATGCCGTGGCCCATGAGCATCATGATGTTTGCGTTCACCAGCAATGATGATACGGAAATCGCCCATTGCCTACATCTTCTCACCTCAACGGATGACAACACGGGATTCATCCACGAGGCATTCAACAAGGACAATGCCGCCAAATACTCCCGTCCTTGGTTTGCCTGGCAGAACACGCTCTTCGGAGAGCTGATTCTCAAGCTGATAGCAGACGGGAAAGTTGAACTGTTAAAACGTTAATTCCTTCAGGTTCCATTCGGCATTTTCGACAGTCAGCTTGAAAGTCAAATTGCCATCCAAATCAGACTTGTCACCAATCGAATCCGGCTCTTCTTCATCCGACCCTTCGGTAAAGAAGTAACCCTTGTATTGAGTAATCTGGTTTTGGGTGATGGGAACATTATTGAAATCCTTTTCCTTAATAATGTTGTTGGTTGGTCCATAAGCCGTAAGCCGAACATTTAGCGTATCATTCGTCGTATGGGGGAAGGTATAAAAACAGAAAGTCCCCTGTTTACCAATCATATCTTCCGTCACTTCGCGGAACTCCGTCTGTTGGGAATTGACGATACCAAAACCACTTGTGGCATCAAACGTGCTACTTCCTCCTGTATAATGGAAACGTATTCTTTCCACACCTGCAGGAATGGTATCCTTGGTAATAAAGCGAACCATTGCCACGACACGTTTCAGTTGGATGTTCACCTCGCAGTTCTCTGACACCACCAGCGTATCATAATAATAGAAGGTGTCGGTCACCTTCAGCTTGTTATCCTCCTTGAACGTTATTTTGGTAAGATCGGTTGTCTGTGCATTCTCCGCACCGTTGTGGGCAACAATAACCACCTGATAGGTTCCTGCGGCCAAAGAGAGTGTCATCTCCCCAAAGCCCTCGTCACCATAGACTTGATTTTTCACTGTCTTTCGCTCACCATTCTGATAAATGGCATAGCTGATGCGCTGGCACAGTTCACCAATGGCTGTCGCACGGGTTCCCTCGGCAGAGTCTCCGAAGGGAATCTGTTCTATCTGTGCGACACGGAACCGCACCTGAATATCTCCATTTACCACTTCACTTTCGTCACCGCCCTCCTCACTGACCGAGGGTTTCTCACACGAAGCAAATACAAGGCCCGTCAAAAGGCAAAGGCATAGCAGTCTGAATAGATGTTTCATATTAGGTTTTTTGTTTTTGTTAGTCTATAAAGCGGCGAGTGATGTCCTGATAGTCCTCGATGCGACGGTCACGCAGGAAGGGCCACCAACGGCGCACGTTCTCACAACGCTCCATATCAATCTCTACAACGGCTGTTTCCTCCTGGTCTTCGGAAGCTCTATACAGGAGTTCACCCTGGGGCCCTGCCACAAAGGAGCTTCCCCAGAACTGGATATGCTGGAAAGGCTTGTCCTCCTCCATCTTTTCAGCTTTTCCGTCCTTCAGTTCCTCCAATCGTTCTACACCAACACGGTTGACCGTAATGACGGGCAGACCATTGGCAACGGCATGTCCCCGCTGGACGGTTGTCCATGCCTCCCGCTGACGTTGCTGTTCCTCCGGCGTATCACTGCTCTCATAGCCTATCGCCGTCGGATAAATCAACATGTCAGCACCCTGCAAGACCATCAGTCGGGCTGCCTCGGGATACCATTGATCCCAACAGACCAGCACGCCCAGGCGTCCGACGCTGGTGTCAATGGGATGGAAGCCCAAGTCGCCGGGAGTGAAATAGAACTTCTCGTAGTAGGCAGGATCGTCGGGGATATGCATCTTCCGATATTTGCCCGCTATGGTTCCATCCGCATCCATCACGACGGCTGTATTATGATAGAGTCCGGCTGCACGCCGTTCAAACAACGAGGTGACAATCACCAGGCCAAACCGCTTGGCCAATGCTCCGTAGAAATCGGTTGACGGCCCTGGTATCGGCTCTGCCTGATTGAAGAGGTCAACATTCTCTTCCTGACAGAAGTATAGTCCGTTGTGCAGTTCCTGCAGAACGACAAGTTGCGCTCCACGCCCGGCAAGCTCTTCTATTTTCTGTGCCAACCTGCGTTTATTGTCCTCAATATCCGCCGTGTTATGCTGTTGGATGATTCCTATCTTCATTTCTTTCTTCTTTTTTATAACGGCAACAGAGCTGTCGCCCATTGAACATTTATCTTACATCTCTCAACTCTCATCTCTCAACCCTCATCTCTCAACTCTCATCTCTCAACTCTCATCTCTCATCTCTCAACTATTACTGGGATCTGCATGGTCAGGCAATGCACTGACCCATGCTGCCGAATGATGGTCCGGGAGTCTATCGGCACCATCTCCCGGTCGGGGAACGCCTGCCGGATCACCTCCATGGCCTGCCGGTCGTTCTCCTCCTGTCCATAGACGGGTACAAGCACAGCCCCATTGATGACCAGGAAGTTGGCATAGGTCGCAGGCAACCGTTCACCGTCCTCCTCGTAGATGGCAGCAGGCATGGGTAGCTTCAGCAGTCTGTAAGGTTGGCCATCACCCGTTCTCAAGCTTTGCAGTTGCGCCTCCAGCTGTTGGAAGTCCTCATATTGCGCATCATCGGGGTCGTCGCATCCTACATAGACGAGGGTGTTATCAGGAGCCACGCGCACAATGGTATCAATGTGTCCGTCGGTATCGTCACCCAGAAGATTTCCGTGGTCTAACCACACGATGCGCTCCACGCGCAGTCTGCACTTGAGTTCCTGCTCGATCTCCTCTTGTGTAAGCGGCTGGTTACGGTGGGGGGCCAACAGACATTGCGAGGTCGTGAACACCGTTCCCTGCCCGTCACATTCGATGGAGCCTCCTTCCAGCACGAAGTCTTCATGGTCTTCGATATCAAAATATTGATAGAATGAACTGAATGCCCGCAGCTTCAGAGGAACCAGATTATCGAAGTCGGCCTGGAACTTCTCTCCCCAACCGTTGAACTTAAAGTCGAGCCAGCGCGGGAGTTCCTGCTCTCCGCCCTTCGCTCCCTGGCTCTCGCTCCTCACTAACGTTATCGGCCCGTGGTCGCGTGCCCAGGTGTCGTCGGTAGGAAACGAAGTGATATAGACATGCTCATTCTCCTGCAAATCCATGGGGACGAGGTTCTTGTTCCACGCCACGATGACCACCTTCTCCCGAAGGGCTATCTCCCTTGCCATGACGGTCATCGTGTCAATGATTTCCTGCAAGTAGGGAGCCCAGTCAGTATATTCATGCGGCCATGTCAGCAGCACGCCCCATTGCGGTTCCCACTCGGCTGGCAACCGGAACTTCCCTGTCTCCTCGAACTGCTTGTCTGCTTGTATATTCATGTTGCGAAAGTACGAAGAAAATGCGAGATGCCAAAATGTTATGCTACTTTTTTGGTCGTTTGGAAGAAAAACCGTAACTTTGTCTGTTGAATTATTTTAAAATGTATGACACTTGAATTCATCTTACGCATCTTCGTGGCAGCCGTACTCGGTGGACTGATTGGACTGGAGCGCGAATACAGGGCAAAGGAGGCTGGTTTCCGTACCCACTTCTTAGTGGCGTTGGGGTCAGCTCTGTTCATGATTATCTCTGCCTACGGCTTTGAGGGGGCACTGGTTTCCGCAGAGCATCGGTTAGATGTCTCGCGCATTGCGGCACAGGTGGTAACGGGCATTGGCTTTATCGGTGCAGGCACCATCATCTTCCAGAAGAACGCTGTACGCGGACTGACCACTGCCGCCGGCGTGTGGGTGGTGGCAGCCATCGGTTTGGCCTGTGGTGCAGGCATGTATGCCCTGGCAACCGCCTCGTCGGTGCTGGTACTCATTGGCTTGGAGGCTTTCAACTACTTCCTGCACAAGTTTGACAAGCATTCTTCCAAACGCAATTCCGAAGAAGAAGATGCTAAAATGTAATCATCACAGCAACCATGCTTGAACTGAAAGACATCTGTATATGTGCGCCCGGTGGCGAGAGGAAGATTTCCGGTCTGTCGTTTCGGATAGAGCCTGAACAGATTGTATGCGTTACTGGTGACCCGCAAAGCGGCAAGACACTGTTGGCCAGAGCCATCCTGGGACTGTGGCCTACCGAGAGTGGCTATATCTCTTATGACGGGGCTCTGCTGAACCAGCGCTCGGCGACCTTCATGCGCCGTTTCACCTCATACGTTCCGCAATCGCTCCCCGACGACAAGGTATCAGCCGTGACAGCGATACGCGAAGTGGCCGCCCTGAAGAAGAACGTCCTCATCATCGACAGCCCGACGCTGGCTGACGGGAAGGAACTGGAGGAAGCATCCCTGCTGATTCGACAGGTGGCAGAACGCGGCACCGCCGTACTTCTGATCTGCGACAGCAGACATCCGCTCCTTCCGGCCATCAGCTCTCAACACCCGATTTTCACCTATCAACTATCAACTCGCAATTATCCGTTATGAACTATCAACTGTTAGGGATTTCCCTTCTGCTTCTGGCAGTACCTCTTTATCTCTTACATATATATAAGGTAAGATTACTGCCGCGTGCGCTCCGCGCCATCCTCAAAATGTTCATATATTTAGCTGTCACAGGCCTCTGTGTAAAGGCTGTCTTTGCCTATAGCCACTGGGCCATCACCACGTTGTGGATCCTTCTGATGATATGCTTAGGGGCCTCGCTGTCTGTCAGCAAAGGTCGTCTGAGCCAGCAGCGTTTCTTCCTGCCCGTATTGGCGGGTATCGTCGTGGCGGTAGGAGCGGTGGGTGCCATGACGCTCTTGGCACTGAAGAGCCTATACGCTCCTTTTGACCTCCGTTGTCTGGTCCCCGTTGTAGGCATTCTCACGGGAACCATCATCGAAACCAACGGGCGGGCTCTCTCCACCTATTATGCGGGACTGGCACACCACAACCAACTCTACTATTACATGCTTGGCAACGGAGCCACCCACGGACAGGCTCTGGAGCATTTTGTCCACCGGGCCTTGGAACGGGCTGCCCTACCCTGCATCTCCAACATGGCGCTGCAAGTGGTGGGTGTCACCCCATTGTTGCTATGGGGAATGCTGCTGGCAGGAACCGACATCCTGACGGCCTTCTATGTTCAGATTCTTCTGTTGGCTGCCATGTTCTGCACATCGGTGGTTTCCGTCGTTGTCACACTGCTCGTGGCACGTCGGTTTGCCTTCGATGCCTACCTGCGATTGAAACAAAACAAACAATAACACCTAAACATTCATTCATTATGAGAAAATTTACCCTATTCATGCTCACGCTATTCATGGCGACAGTTGCGATGGCGCAGAACAAAGCCAGTCTGTTCAAGACTGCACCTGGCACACCGGCGACATCCATCGACATGACGAAGTGGAGCCCTGCCTCCAGCAACGTGATGGCAGCTCCTAAAAAGGTAGAAGCCATCACCGAGACTCCCGAAGGAACTCTCCACGAGAACATGTACCGTTTCTCCAGTGCCTATGAAGCACAATCCCTGGGAAAGGGTGTGTACATGCTCTCCGATGGTATTGTCGGCACGCTCGTCGAGGGCACAGACGGCTACATCTACATGAAAGATCCGTTCTCACGCTTTGCCTATGGTTCCTGGATCAAAGGAAAATTAGAGGATGACATCGTCACCTTCCAGTTCCCGCAATTCATCTATAGCGAGGTATCCAGCGGTTTCACGCTGAACTGCTACACCATGCGCATGAGAGTCAACTCTGCAGGAACAGACTTTGAGAAAGACCCTACCAGCCAAGAGATGAAATTCCGTTGGAAAGACGGCAAACTGACTCAGCTGGATGAAGATGCCGTTCTTGGTATGGTGGCCGTTATCCCTGAGATGGGCGACATGGAAATCTATATTGGCTATGCCGACTACGACATCCGTTTCATGCCGGTCCCTGGCACCAAGGTAACAGCACCCCAGAATTTAGAGACCGAGACCTACATGCTCAACTACTGGCCCGACGATGACAAACAGGACTACCGCATGGTGCAGGTGGGAACCGCCGACGGCAACATCTATGTGAACAACATCTCCAACACCAATCCCCAAGCATGGATTCAGGGAGCCTATGACGGCACGAATGCCCGCTTCTTCACAGGTGACTATCTGGGCATCTCATACCGCATGAACGCCTACGACCCCGATCAGCATGTCTTCTCGCTGGCAGGCCGTGAGGTCAAGACCCCGTTGGAGGGCGGCAGCTATAGCTCCAGCTATTACAAGACCGACCACATCGACTTCGCTCCCGACCAGGAGACAGGCATCCTGAGTTCCGACTCCATCCTGGCTGCCAATGCCGGTGTTTCCCGTCTCTATGCAGAGACCTTCTTCCGCAGACCGTCCTTGGAGAAGTTCACCGAGACAGCCGGAACACCCCAGGATCCCATCTTCGGAGCACTCAGTGAATACAGTTCCACCTCGGGCTTCGGCATCATGGTCATTACCATGCCGAAGCTGACCACCGACGGCAAGCGCATGAATCTCGACAAACTGTCCTACAAAATCTATCTCGACGGCGAGGTCATGACATTCTATCCCGACGAGTACTGGTACATTGACAAAGAACTACAGGAAATGCCCTACTCCCACACCGACAAGCGCGACTTCACCATTGATGCCGACCTGCACTACATCTATTTCTACCAGGCAGGCTACAGCCGCATTGGTGTGCAGATGGTCTATCGTGGCGGCGGTGAGGAGCACAAGTCACATATTATATATTATGGTGAGGAGACCCCAGGCGACGATCCTGATCCCGAGAATCCAGACAACCCCGATCCTGAAGACCCGGATCCCGGTATCGACGATACCGGTGGTGAGGCTGTCTTCGGATACGACATGGGCAATACCGAGACAGACCTTTGGGGAACCTCCAAGACAGAGACCTACGATGTGGCCATGCACCTCGACGGCAATATGTTCAAGGGCAAGACCATCCGAGGATTCCGTGTTCCGCTCGTCGATTTGGAGCATATTGCCAACGTCAAGGTTTGGCTTGCCTCCGAACTGGCACTGGAAACCGTTGACGACAAGAACGTGAACAAGGCCGACATCGTCGTGAAAGAGGTCACCGAGCGAGACTCATGGGTAGAGGTGCGCCTCGACAAGCCCTACGCCGTCACAAGCCGAGGTGTTTACGCAGGACTCTCACTGGAATCTACCGACATCAACACCAACGAGGGCAAGCGTCCCATTGTGGTCACACCCGAAATGTCCGAGGAAGGATTCTACGTTCACAGCAGCCGCACCTATCGCAACTGGCAGTCCATCGCTTCCGAGCTGGGCAAGAGCCTTGCCCTGCAGGTTATCATCGGAGGCGTACAGGAAAATGCCGCCGCCCTTGCTGAGATGCCCGAGGTGAAGGGAATGGTCGATGAGACCACGCCGCTTACCCTCAATGTCAAGAACCATGGCAGCAACCCCATCACTTCCATCGACTACTCCTACAGCATCGGAGAACAGCCTGCCGTTGCCTTACGCAAGACCTTCTCCACGCCCATCCCGGCACACTACGATGCTCCCGTGGAGTTCACTATCACCCTGCCCGCCATGAGCGAGAGCAATGTTTATGAGCTGACCGTCAAGATTGACAAGGTGAACGATGTCGAGAATACCGACCCGCACGCGGAAGTGAAGGCCAACCTGGTTGTATATGGCCTCACGCCGAAGCACCGCGCCGTGGTTGAGGAATACACCGGCACATGGTGCGGCAACTGTCCGCGAGGCATCGTTGGCATGGAGGAGATGGCACGCCGCTATCCCGATGACTTCATCGGCATCTCCATCCACAATGGCGACCCGATGCAGATTACCACCACCTACCCCTTCCCCAACACGTCATTCCCCAACGTCCACCTCGACCGCACCTACTTCGAGATAGACCCGTACCTCGGTGTCGGCTATACAGGATTCGGACTGGAAGATGTTTGGAAGTACCAGTGTGAGGAGGTCATTGCACCTGCAGCCATCAGCGTCACTGCCGAATGGACTGATAACAGCATGACCACCATCAACGCCACGGCTGCCGTCAGCTTCCCGCTCGCCACGACAAGCATTCCCTATCGCATTGCCTATATGCTGTTGGCAGACAGCCTGAGCGGAACCTCTTCCAGCTGGGCACAGACCAACTACTACAGCGGCGAGAGCAGTAGCAACTGGGACTTGGAAGGAATGGCAGAATTCTGCAACGGACCACACAGCATCTACATCAAGTACAATGACGTGATGATTGCCCATTCCGACTATAAGGGTGTGGCAAACAGTCTGCCTGCAACGGCAGAGGCTGGCGTGCCCCTGAAGCATACCTTCCAATTCAACGTCAGCAACATCAAGGGCAAGGACGGCGACAACCTCGTGCAGAACAAGAAGAACCTGCGCATTGTGGCCATGCTCATTGACCAGCAGACAAGCGCCATCGTCAATGCCAACAAGTGCCGGGTATCAACAGCCACGGGCATCAGCCAGCCCACCGACAACCGTCAGGAGCTTGTTAAAGGCTACTACACCCTCGGTGGTAAACGCCTGCTCACTCCCCAACGCGGACTGAACATCGTGAAATACGCGGATGGCACAACAGCCAAGATTGTTGTGAAATAATTTCCGCAAACCCCGCTTTTATTTGCCAATTGACTAACAGATATTGTTTTTGTTAGTCAGTTGGCAAAATTGTTAGTCCATCAGACAGACTTTTTTGCTATTTTTGCAACATAAAAACAACACAAGATGAAAAAGGATCTTTTATTGTTCCTATATTGCATTCTATTGTCACTTCCCATCACCGCCGACCCCTCACAGACCAACGAGGAAGGCAAAGGAATGGGGAGAGCAAATACGTCTGTCCCCATCGTTCAGATGGAAGCGGAGCAACTGCCCTCACTCAACATTCCCCGTTCAGGCCATCACACCTTTGTCATGGGAAACACGGTGTATGTCATGGGTGGACATACCAAGGGCTTCATTCCCACCCCCACGATGGAGTATTATGAGGATGGCGAGTGGCATACAATCAATATGGTATATACTCACGGGTTTGGCGCTTGTCAGCCTATGCGTTCTGGCAAAGTGCTCATTGCAGGCGGAAACGAAAAGCCCTTGGGTATTGGACAAACTTTCACCGTCGAACTGTTTGACTCCAAGACCCGCACCTGCGAGGGTTACGGCTGTCTGGAACAGAAGCGTTTCTTCGTTTCCTCGGCCGAGCTCCCCAACGGCAAGGTCATCATCAGCGGCAACTCCTATTCGGAGGACTGCACGGAGTGCTTCGACGGTTCCCGTCAGAACCAGCTTGTCCAAGAAGTCGCCCAGGAACGGGTATTACCCTTCATCTTCCCCATTGCCGAAGACGATGCCATCATCTTCAGCAGTTTGGACAAGTATCAGAAAAGCCGGACTGACACGATTATCATTGACCAGCTGAAAGGGAAGCCCTTCCAAGCACCCCTGTTCGAGGAATGGTATCCACTCGATATCCTGCTCCCTCATTCTGCCGAAAGCAGCTTCATCGGCGATGAGCGAACCGGCAACTACAGCTATCTGCTCACGGTGTTCAACAAGAAGAGTGGACAAATGGCCATAGCCCGCATCGTTGGCACCGACATCCAGCTGTTGCAAACCAAGTATTCCGTTCCCATGCAATACGCCCCAGAAGGAGCCCCGCACCCCATGGACATCCACTGGATTACCACCGTCATTGCCGACCGTCAAGTACGGCGCGGCTATGTCCTGGGACATGATGACGACTACCGTTTCTATGTGCTCGCCGTCGAGTACGACAAGGATCCAGCCCCGCTGACCCTCTACTACACCGAACCGCAGGACAGCGCCGCCAACTATACGCCCGTGCTCACCCCCGAGGGCGACCTTATCATGGCGGGAGGAGTACGCGACAACAACTACAACCCCTATAGAACCGTCATCCGCTTTCACCTGGCACCCCAAGCCCCGCAAAGCGCGTCTGACAGCTGGCTACTCTGGGGCATCCTTGCGATGCTGCTCATTGCCGTCTTGGTGGGCATTCTGTTTTGGCGGCACCGCATGGCACAAAGAAAGAACGGCCAAAGCTTGGTGGAGGAAGCACCGATGGAAGCCTCTTCTGCCGAAGAAGAAACGGAGCAGCAAGAGCCAAGCGAAGTGGACGAGGCTTTGCCTTCCCGCACTCCCAGTGAGGAACTCATGGAGCGCATCCGCAACATCATTGAGCAAAAGCGGCTGTATCTCAACAGCGAGCTGAAAGTCGCCAATGTGGCAGCCGAACTTGGCATTAACCAACGCTACGTTTCCAATGCCATCAAGACCTGTCATGACTGCTCGTTCTCGCAGTTCGTCAACGACTACCGCATCGAACACGCCAAACAGATGCTCCGCGACCAGCCAGACATCAAAATCACAGCCGTCGTTGTGCAGTCTGGTTTCGCCAACGAGACTTCTTTCTTCCGCACCTTTAAGTCTTTTACTGGCATGACACCCAAAGAGTGGATAGCAGAGCAAAATTAAGGCTTTTTAATGAAATCGACTGACAAAAGCAGTTTTTGTCAGTCGATTTTCCTTTTATGTAAGTACACCTACGAACCTAATTCATATCTTTGCTGAAATTTTTATCAAATTTATTCAACAAAGCTTATGAAAAGACTACTATTTTCAACCCTGTTTGTCCTCACGGCGATAGCCGGATGGGCACAAACAACATTCACCGAAGGTAATTTCACCTATACGGTGACAGACGAAGAGAACCATGAAGTCTCCATAGCCAAAGCTGCGGAGGCATCTCTCACCGGCGCACTGGTCATTCCATCGAGTGTGACCTACGAGGCTGTGACTTACGCTGTGACTGCAGTTGGAGACGAAGGTTTCAATGGAACTGGAATCACCAGCGTCACGGTTCCAGCCTCTGTGATGACCATTGGAATTGCTGCATTCCAAGGCTGCGGCAGTTTGGCCAGCATCACCATTGAGGATAGCGAGACGCCCTTGACCATGCCAGGAGCTTGGTATGAACGTCCTTTCATCGAAAATAGCGCCACCACCTTTTACATTGGCCGCAACCTGACCCTGACAGGAGGAGAGAATTATCCACTCACTTACAATGCCACCAGCGTGGAGTTTGGTCCGAAGGTAACAACCATTAATCCTTCGTTGTTCTATACTAACTACAAACTGGCCAGCATCACCATCGGCAGTGGTGTAACCACTATCGGTGAGTCGGCTTTTCTTGCATGTGGCCAATCAGATGAGGTTACTGAAACTGTGGTGACGATGGGCAGCAACGTGACGAGCATCGGCACAAATGCTTTTAAAGATTGTACTCATATAAAATCCGTCACGTTGCCTTCGAAACTGACAACCATTGGCAATGAGGCATTTGGTAACTCTGGTTTAACCAGCATCAGTATTCCTGCCTCAGTGACGAGCATTGGAATTGCTGCATTCCAAGGATGTAACAGCATGACCAGCATCACCATTGAGGATAGCGAGACTCCATTGACCATATCAGGAGCTTGGTATGAACGTTCTTTCTGGAATGGTGCCACCACCATTTACATTGGCCGTGACCTAACCCTGGATGGAGGAGAGAATAATCCACTCCTTTATGAGGCCACCAATGTGGAGTTTGGTCCGAAGGTGACCACCATTAATCCTGCGTTGTTCTATAGTAACTCCAAACTGGCAAGCATCATTATTGGCAATGGTGTAACCACTATTGGCGAGTCGGCTTTCAATGGTTGTGGAACCTATTGGAATGAGGAAACCAATCAAGGTGTAGAGGAATTGGTGGTGACAATGGGCAACAACGTCACAAGCATCGGTGCAAACGCCTTCCTGAATTGTTCTAAACTAAAATCCATTACTCTCTCTTCGAAACTGACAACCAGTATGTAGCAATACCTAAATAACCATGAATAACACAAAACAACTCTAACTAAAGTGCTGAATATCAGCTTCTCCTAAATTTTAACACTTCGAGGTTCATATTTGTTAGTTCCGAATTTTCCGCCTAATTTTGCATCGTATTTCTACCGCGGAGAATCTTCGGAGCTTTATTTTTGTCACTTTGTGAAGCCAGTTTACCCGGGATGACGAGCGTTTACAATGGTTGACAAACTAGGGGCAAGTTGATGCGGTTTGCAACATCGTGCGAGGAGTTTACACGTGTTGACAACGGTTTACTTGGAGTGACTTGCGGTGGAGATATGAAAAGATGTACAAATCTCTAATCTTCGCAAACAATGAATATCACAAGGAAATGCGCCCATTGCGGCAGGGAGTTTTCTCCACAATCAGGCAGTCAGAAGTATTGCTGTGAACAGTGTGCTGATACTGCAAAGCAAAATAAGAAGAAGCAGAAGCGTGAGATGTTCAAGGCAATAGAACCGATGGCTATGGTTCAGTGCCAGGAGTACCTGACTTTTGCAAATGCAGCCATCCTCATGGGTTGCACTCGCCAATACATTTACAAGTTAGTCGGTCAAGGAAGACTGAAAGCATCACGTCTAAGCCGACGCATGTCTCTTATAAAGAAGTCTGATATTGAGGATATGCTTGATGCAAGTCCATACGAGCGAGTTCTCCCTATGGTAAAACCAAAGGGAAAGAAACCAGATGTAAAGAAGCCAGCATCCATCTATCAGGATGCCGAGGAAGTTCTTGACTACTATTCTGGAGAAGATGTCATGCGCATCTATAAGGTGAAGCAATCCTGGTTATATAGTCGCGCCAAAGCTCATAAGATACCTATGTGCAAGGTTGCAGGCAAGACATATTACAGTAAACAACATATTGACATGCATTTCAGCGGTGTTGACGTAAGCAATATCACCGAATGGCTGACTACGGATGAAGTGGCTTCAACATACTCAATGCATCCGCAAGCAGTGAGAGCATATGTGAACCGCCACCACATCCCAAGCAAGCGAGAGTATGGTGTAACATATTACTCGAAGCAACATCTTGATGAACTTCGCCGCATGGATCTGGCGAACGACGAACGCTATATGACGGTTGAGGATGTAAAGCAAATGTATGGACTTACCGCAGCGAACATCAGTCATATTGTCCGTAATAATAAGGTAGAAAAAGTCAAGGTCGGAGTGAGAAACTTACTTCTCAGAACCGACATTGAAAGAGTGATGAATGAACGAAAAATGAAGGGATTACAGGTCTGAGGTCTAACAAATTTCAGAAAGATATGCTGATTCTAAACTGATTCTGTACTGACAGAAAATGACAGTTGTCAGCATTACATCATTTCCGAAATTTGCCGACGCTAAGAGAAGCTTAGCCTCGTAAGTTCAACTTTAACCGTATTGTATTATGAATATTTGCAAGACAGTAACCCTCCGTACCCGACCTATCAAGAACGGTACACAGCTTTCGTTTTATCTCGACTACTATCCTGGTTATCGTGATGAGGAGAGCATGAAGACAATCCGTCATGAGTCGCTCGGCATCTACATCTATGCCAAGCCAAAGAATCAGCGTGAGAAACTTTACAATGAGACCATGACTGAGAAAGCAGAAGCCGTTCGTTGCAACCGATTCGAGAGCATTGTAAACGAACGATACGACTTCTTTGACCGCAACAAACTCCGTGGCAGTTTCCTTGACTACTTCAAAAAGAAAGCAGACAAGAAGAACACCAAGTGGCAGAATGTGTACAAGTACTTTGAGAAGTTCGTAGAAGGAAAGTGCACTTTTGAAGAAATCAACGTTGACCTATGTGTCAAGTTCATGGAGTTTCTGCTTACAACGACTCAGTTGAAGCATCCAACAGTCAAGTTGCACACAAACACCGCTTCCGGCTATTGGTCAACCTTCCGTGCAGTTCTCCATACCGCCTATCGTGACCATAAGATTAAGGACAATCCTAATGGCTACCTTGACAGGATTGACACCATCCCAACCGAAAAAGAGCATCTTTCCCAGCAGGAACTTATCACTCTTGCAGAGACTCCATGCAAGCATCAGGTGTTGAAGGAAGCATTCTTGTTTTCATGCCTCACAGGACTCAGAAAGAGCGACATCATGGCACTTACTTGGAACAAGATTCAGCCATATGGTGATGGAGGCATGTTTATCACTGTACGTATGCAGAAGACCAAGCAGCTCATCAAGAATCCTATCAGCGAGGAAGCACTTGAACTCATTGGGTTCCACGATGAGGATGCCGACCGTAAACCTACAGACAAGGTATTTGTGGGGCTGCGAAACTGTATGACACAGAAGCCATTGAAGGACTGGCTTGACGCGAGCGGCATCACCAAGCACATCAGCTACCACTGTTCTCGCCATACCTTCGGTTCTCTTCAAGCTGATGCCGGAACAAGCATCTATGCCATCCAACGAATGCTCGGACACAAGAATGTCGAGACCACTCAGATCTATGCTGACATGAGTGATGAGACCAAGAAGGCTTCTGTTAATCGTATCACGCTGAAGCCAACAACGAGTCCTGCACCAGAACCAGATGCGCCAATATCAGTACAGGTTAACCCTGCTGAGAGTGCTTAGGAGGTTATGAAGATTGCTAAGGAAAGCCACATTGTAAGGGGGGACTCAAATGTTCTCCCTTAAATTTTACTATCGGTACAAATCAACTTAATTCCATTGATTCTTTGAAATCAAGTAAAATCCTTTGATTTTGTATGATAAATCTTGTGTTGTGCAAGATAGATCTATCATAATATGTTAAAAAATCAAATAAATTAGCTTGATTTTGCAAAATCAACCATAATCGCTTGACTTAACCAAGAAAATGTATTACCTTTGCATCAACAAATAGTTTATATCTATGATTAAAGGTGTTATTACAGGAGATTTGGTCAACTCCACCAATATTGCAGTCGAATGGCGACAGACTGTTGTAGATGCATTAAATGCGTGTGTCACTGACTTTTCGCCACTGACTCCAATAAAAATAGAGATGTACAGAGGCGATAGTTTTCAGGTCGTTGTGGACAATCCTGAACTCTCGCTGACTATAGCTATTGCAATTAGGGCAAAACTTCGTGCTTCTACACCCGAAAAGAAGGAGATATGGGATGCCAGAATTTCTGTTGGAATCGGTGATGTTTCCTTCGAAAGCGACAATATAGTTACCAGTGATGGCGAGGCATTCAGATTGTCAGGTAGAGCTTTTGACGCTATGGGCAAGAAAAAACTGACAATAACCACACCGTGGCTAGAATTCAACAATTCAATGGAACTCGTTACACGCTTCGCAGATGATGTTGTATCTTCATGGACTGTCAAACAGTCAAAAGTTGCATATCACTCATTGCTGTACCCTAAGACACAGAAGGATATGGCGGCAGACTTAGGATTGACAAAGCAGAACTTCAACTCACATTGGACATCTGCCAGAATCCAGTTAATCCAGGACTATATAGAATATAACAAATTACATATTTCACAATTCATCAAACACTAATATGGAAGCGTTCATTGTTTTGATAAAACTTCTTTGTGCTCATCTGTGTTCAGACTTTATTTTTCAGACAGATGCAATTAATAATGGTAAGCGTAAGTCTGGAAGCAAGGGCTTGGGCTACTTGACTCTTCACAGTATGATCCACGCAATTGTAGCATATTTGTTTGTTGCAGAGTGGTGGTGTTGGCAGATTCCTGTGGTCATTCTCGTGAGCCACTTCCTCATAGATATGATAAAGTGTAAGCTCCATAAAGATTCCCTTACGATATTCCTTACAGACCAGTTCGCTCATATCATAGTCATTGGAATACTTTGGTTTTTCTTATACGGTGAAAAGATTGGACTTTCTTGTATGGCATGTCCTTGCTCTTCGAAAGTCTGGTTTGTTGGCATGGCGTACATACTGATGCTAAAGCCTTCATCCATCCTATTGAGTTTGTTCCTTGACAAGTGGACCCCTGCATCACCAAACACCCAGAGTCTGCCAAATGCAGGACAGTGGATTGGTTATATTGAGCGAATCCTGATACTTACGTTTGTTCTCATTGGCAGTATGGAAGGAGTAGGTTTCTTGCTGGCAGCAAAGTCCGTCTTCCGTTTTGGCGAGTTGAATAAGGCAAAAGAAATTCGCACGACAGAATATGTGTTGATCGGAACACTTGCAAGTTTCACCATTGCTATACTTACAGGCATAGCCGTTTCTCATCTATTATAAGCTTATGGTAAACAACAAGAAAGGTAATCTCTGGCTACTTATTTCTTTGTGGGTGGCGTGCATCATCATGTCAACGGTGGTGTATGTCGCATTGTACGACAAGACCCATGATTATTTCATAGCGATTATCAGCACCGTAGGCATCGCGGTATTCGCTTGTGCGTGTGTATGGCAAATTTTCTCACAACTGGAAAATATGGTTCCCAAGAGCGAACGCGAGCGCATCAAGGCAGAGAAACTTGCAGAGGAAGCTCGCAAGAAGCAACTGGCAGAGGTACAGAGCCATGAGGTAACACGCCCAGAACCGCAGCAACCTCAGATTGTCGTCCAGAACACCATCGTCAACCAACACGAAATCATCAACGAGGTCAATACCGAGGTTGTAAACAATGTGGTCAATGACATCACCAACAACAATGTCAACATGGTCGAGGCTATATCAGTTGCCCACGCTGCTGCCCAAGCCAATGCCGAAGCCCAGGCTCCTACCGATGTCAACGTAGAATCACTGACCATCAATGTTACACTTCCCGAAGTTAAAGTTGAGCCTCCTGTAGTGAACGTTGAAGTGCCCCAACCAACATCAGCAGCACCTTTTGCAGATATTTCGGATGTAGATACTACGATTGGAGGTGAGTCATATCTTGACACCATTGCTGCCCATGAACAGGCACGCAAGAAGAGAGAGTCGGATAAGGTGAATGCCATCATGGCATATCTGAAGGTTGCCATGCCACCGTTCATGCCCAAAGATCAGGTAGAAAGACTATGTCAGGAAGTGCTTGAATGGATAAAAGATCCTGAATATTTTCCAACAGAAGGTGTCCACGTTTATAGAGAGTTTTCCACCTTGGATGCTCGGCATCTCATTTGCAACATTAGTGAGAGACTCGGCAAGAACTACATAGGGCACAACAGATCTCAGTTCATAAAAGCACTTTTTGCTGAGACTTGTCAGCAATTGGAAGAACCTGCTATCTATAAAAACATCAAGGAAAGACCTCTTGAAGGTCATATCAAGTACGACAAACCCGATGAGGGCAGCATAGCCTTCCATTACGAGTTGCTTGAACAAAGCATCTAAAACCGATAATAACACTCAACACGAGCCTTCATAGCCTCGATTCCCATCAAACGGAGTCGGGGCTTTTTTATGTCTTTTTCCCTCTTATTCTATAGAATTTACTGTCTAAAACTCGCTCTCTCAATCTTTTTTGTACTGATTCCAAACTGATTTCCTGCTGACTAATAATGACAGGTGTCAGCATTACATCATTTGCGAAATTCGCAGCGTCAAATCTGATTTTGACGTTTATGCTTATGGCAGTTACAATTACTTTCAACGACCTGCCAACGGTCGTTGCTCGGCTTCAGGATGAAGTAGCGAGCATGAAGCAGACTCAGTTAGAGCTGCTGCAACTTATGAGAGAGTCGATGAAGAAAGACAAGCACATCCCTATGTCAATAGAGGACGCTGCGAATTACCTCAAGATTCCCAAGTCCACCATCTATGAGAAACTTGCAGGAGGTGACATACCTGGCTGCAAGCCTGCAAAGGGATGGGTTCTCTATCAGGATGAGTTGGACATGTGGGTAGAGGCAAGTCGCGTCAACCCAGTTCCTCTGACACAAGAGGAGATGAATGCTTCAATCCTCGCCTCTCATCGTCGCAAGCCAAAGAATGTACGCGTATGATGTTAGACAATGAGATCTGGCTCCCCCTTTCATTAGATGAGAGGGAGAGCGCACCTCCCGAGCAGCGGTGGAAGTTCGATCTCAAATGGGAGAAGAGCGGCAAGGGTGCAATCAAGGTGGCTGGAACCATCAACAACATCATTGCTATCCTGACGAACGATCCCCTTCTCCAAGGCAAGATCCGTCACAATGACTTCTCCACAGTCATTGATGTACGCGATGTGCCTTGGCAGAAGGAGGTGGCTCCCTGGAACGACACCAGTGATGCCTACCTCGCCAGCTATCTTGAAGGCTACCGCATGGGCGGCTTCTCCGACAAGAAGATTGCCAAGGCTCTGACGATTGTAGCACATGAGAACAGCTACCATCCTGTGCGTGATTACCTGAACACCCTTGTGTGGGATGGCATTCCACGTATCGAGAGTCTTTTCATTGACCACCTGAAAGCGGAGGACACTCTACTCTACCGTGAGGCTGCCCTTGGCTTCATGGTCATGTCTGTGAAGCGCATCTTTGAGCCTGGGTGCAACCTCCAGTTCATGCCTGTCTTTATCGGCAAGCAGGGTGCTGGCAAGAGTTCACTGGCTCAGGTGTTGGGTGGCGAGTGGGTGACCAACTCTGCCATTGACATCAACTCCAAGGATGGTTACATCGCCCTTCAGGGTAAGTGGATTGTGGAGATCGCAGAGATGAACTCCTTCTCCAAGAAAGAGGCGAGCAGCGTCAAGAGCTACATTTCCAGTTCCACGGACAGCTACCGACCTCCCTACGGTCAGCACAATGTGGATGTCAAGCGCCAATGTATCTTCTTCGGTACGACCAATGATATCCTCTGTTTGGCAGACAGTACAGGCAACCGTCGTTTCTGGCCTGTCGAGTGCAATGCTACCGAGATTGATGCCTTCGAGCGTATTCAGCGGCTTGCAACTAACCGCGATCAGCTTTGGGCAGAAGCCATGCACTACTACAAGACCGACATGCCTCGTATCGAGAATCTTATCCGTAAGGTGAATGCAGACATGAAGGAGCTGCAGGAACGACACAATCAGGTTGATTCTCTGGAGGACGGCTTACGTACCTATCTTGACTTTGTCCTGCCAAGCGACTGGAAGGAGCAGACTTTATCCTGGCGTAAGGCATGGTTCCATGACGAGGCAGTACGTCTGAACTATTACAAGACTCACTCCCATGATGGTGACTTCGCCCGTACTCAGGTGAATGCGTACGACTTCTGCATGGAGTATCTTGGCATGGAGACTTCCAATACCAAGTACAGCCCTACCTGCAACAAGGTTCATCGCTTCATGGAGGACATCCCTGGCTGGGTACGTCTTGACGGTATGCATCGCAACAATGGCAGCCGAGCTCGCATCACCTACGAGCGTATTGCCGAGCCTTTGCCTCCAAAGGAAGATGAAAAGTCTGAGCCAGATGCCGTACAACCCGTACACCCCGTACAGACGGAGCTGGACTTTGACCAACCCTTTGAACCACCTGATCCTGACGAACCTCTTCCATTCTGATGCTTTTAAGCCAAAGTGTACGGGTTGTCGGGGTTGTACGTGTAGTTTCTGAAATTTGTTTTCTGATTTCCACAAGTGCAGCTATGCCTCCTTGGATTTCATTTTTCAAGTTTTTCAAAAACACCCCTACACACCCGTACAGACCGTACACTCTTAATCGTTTCAGGTTTTGATAAAAGGGAAGAAAGAGATACAGGCTCTATATCCCTTCTTTCCCTTTATTTCTTTTTTGAACAGCAATAACAATTCAAACAACTATGGCAAGTAACAAACAAGTATTAGACATCCTGCCATCCAAAGGAGCATACCCTATGGCAGTGGGTGACGAGCAGAGTCGCAACTGGACTGAGCGCCAGTGGGACTATCAGCTACAGAAAGAAGGTGCTACCTATGACCGAACACGCACGCATCTCAACTTCGAGATTGCTCCAGGTGCCAAGATAGTATCTATGGGAACGAACAAGAAGATTGGCGACCGCTTCAAGGAGCGTTGCAAGGAACTCGGTCTTGGTGATCCGAACTTCAAAATTGACAAGGCTACTGGCAAACTCATACCGACCAACAGAGTGACCACGGCATGGATCCAGTTAGGAGGTTCCCGTGAGCAGATGCACAAACTGGCATTCGGTGACCAGAAGGTGAACCTCGAAGATGGTGCAGACAACTCCCACATCGTCCGCATGAAGGACATCGAGAAATGGGCTTTGGCACAGTATCGATGGGCGTGCAAGCTATGGGGCGAGGAGAACATCATCGGTTTCAATGTCCATCTTGACGAGCTGAACCCTCATTGCCATTGCACGGTTATCCCTGTGGCAACAATCAAAGGCAAGCAGAACATTTCGTTCAACACAGTCTTCTATACGCCCAAAACAATGAAGGAACGCCTCTCTGCTCTCCACGATGAGCTGGCTGTCGTCAACAAACCATTCGGATTGGAGCGTGGCGATAAGGTCAGTGAGACTGGTGCCAAGCACCGCACCAAGGATGAATACCTCCGTGACAAGGCACACATGGAGAAAGCCGTCAAAGGACTCACTACTATGGTCAGCCACCTTACCGAAGAGCGCAACAGTCTCCTTGCTGAGATTGAGAGTCTGAAGAACAACAGAATTGCGGACGGCAACCGTTACACAAAGCAGATTCTTGAACTGCAGGAAAAGCTTCTGGATGTACAGACTCGTATGGAGCATAAGCAGCAGATGCTTGCCGAGAAGCAAGCACAGCTTAACGGCATGGAAAGACGCGTTCAGGCAGCACAAGCCAAAGCACAACAGATTGAGCTGGCTGTCCACTCTGCCATCAATGAAGTGTCACCTGCGCGTATGCTGGCAGCAGAGGTCTTCATTGACGAATTGTACTATTCCATGCTCGACGTTTGGAACAAGACCAGAACCACAGTTCCTGAGGATGACTACATGGACAAGAGTTTCGCTGGTGCGGCATTGTCTGCCCCAGCCAAAGTTTTCAAATGTGGACTCTTGCTCTTCCTTGGTTTTGTCAACGATGCTACCACCTTTGCCGAGAGTAATGGCGGTGGTGGCTGTTCGCAGTCAGATCTTCCCTGGCGTGACCGTGACGAGGAGGATGCCGCTTACATGCGTCGCTGCATGTTCTGCGCCCAGAAAATGATGAAGCCCAAGGGCGGCTACAAGGTCAAGAAAGGAGGCGGATTGAGCCTGCATTAGCAGAAACGTCCTGAAGTGGACGAGCTTGCTCGAACAAGCAATTTTTCTCTATAAAGTGCATAGCCTAATATGCAGTTGATGAAATCAACGTGCGGAGGGTCAAGACCCAGTGTCAGCAAGCTGAGTTTGATACTGCAAAGGCTTGCACTATTATAGTCCAACAGTTTGAAGTATAACGCACTTTATATCGAAGATTCTATGAAACAGAAGAAACCGCAGATCTACACCGTCACCATGGCTCAGCTGCTGATGGATTGGCGCACATCACAGGGCATCTCTCGCTACGAGGTTTCCAAGAACACAGGTGTGAACATCAACACCGTCAAGCGTCTCGAAGAGGGCGAAGGTGGTGTGACTTTCGAGGATGGCTTCCGCTACTTCGTTTATGCCGAGAACCACAAGTCGAAACCTAACCTCATGAAGAAGTTCCGTGAAGCAATGGCATCTTATCAGTCCGAACAGGAGCAGGCAAGCGTTGTCATCGCACAACAGAAACAGCGCAGGTTAGAAAACCTTCGTAGCGACTTTGAGCGCAGGAAAATAGAGAACACTACCCGACAATCTGTCCAGATGGAGATGTCCGAGAAGCTCACATCCATGACCACTGAGCATGATGCCAAGATAAAGAAACTGGAAACGGAACTTCTGGAGGCTCGTGATCAGATTGCTGCCATGCAGAAGGAACAGCAGGAAGTCGCAGAAAGGCACAGCAAAGAACTGGAGGAAGCGAAGCGTCAGGGCGCAGAAGAGGAACAACAGAAGTTCGCCAATATGAGTTGGCTGGAGCGCATCCAGAAGAAGTGAATGCTTCGACTATATCAGCCATCCTATCATATAAAATTATTGCTGTCCGGTAAAACTTTTATGATTTGATAAATTTAGGGCTGGTACTCACATGAAGTATCAGCCCTTTTGGTTATCTTTGCTTTCACCACAAAAACAAATGTCATAACCATGGGCAAAGATAGTCATTTTACCGGACAGCCGGTGTATAGTCAGGTATTAAAATTGCTTGATCGAGAGAAAATCATGCAAATTAGTCGAAAAACAGCGGGTAGCGAGGCCTACGTGAAGCGTTTAGATGGCTACCAGCATCTCGTAATCATGCTTTTCGGCATATTGAAACACTTTGATTCTCTGCGTGAACTGGAGATAGGAATGAAGGCAGAAGCGCACAAGCTCCAACATCTTGGCCTTGACTATCTTATACGCCGCAGTACGCTAGCAGAGGCCAATATCCGTCGTCCACAGGAATTCTTTGCCGGGGTGTATGCGTATCTGCTGGAGAAGTATGCAAAGTTTTTAGCGGACAGCCGCCCTCCCAAGAGCTATAAGGGACAGACACATGAACCGAAGGACAGGGAAAAGCTACTCTATATGATGGATTCCACCACCATAACCCTCTTTGACAATATACTCAAAGGCGTAGGCCGTCATCCAAAGTCTGGCAAGAAGAAGGGAGGCATGAAAGTGCATACCGTTATGAAGTATCATGTAGGTGTGCCTATGGTCGTACAGCTCACATCGGCAGCGAAGCACGACCATTACCTGCTTAAGGAGGTACATCTGCCCAAAGGATCCAATCTCGCCATTGACCGAGCGTATATAGACATCGCACAATTTCAGCGACTTTCGGAAGAAGGTGTTTGTTATGTCACGAAAATGAAGAAAAACCTCAAATACGAGGTGCTTGAGTCTGTGACGTATGTGAATCCTAAGGGGTTTGTTACTCATATTGACCAGAAAGTGCGCTTTACCCGAGGAGAACTGACGCACGATGCACGCAGGGTCGAGATTTTCGAAGAAAAGAAGAAGCCTGTGGTGTTGCTGACGAACAACTTTAATTTCTCTGTAGAGGATATTTCCGAGATTTACCGGCTTCGTTGGGCCATTGAGTCACTTTACAAACAGCTGAAGCAGAATTTTCCACTCCATTTCTTCTATGGTGATAGCATCAATGCCATACAGATACAGACATGGGTGGTGCTCATTGCCAACTTGCTAATCACAGTCCTCTCGCGCAACATAAAACGCAACTGCGCTTTCTCTCAAGTCGTGACAATGGTACGTCTGACGCTCATGTACTACATCGACTTCATAAGTTTTATGGAAAATCCAGATAGAACATGGGAAAACATACTTGCCAGAGAAACTCAGAAAGGGCCTCCACTGCCAACACTTTTTGATTAGGGGGCTTACTTTTGGGGAAATGTTACCCGAAGGCAGTATTTACTTGGCTCCGGGCAGATAATTTATGCTGTTTTGAGTTTTACCGGACAGCAATATTTTGAATTAATCCGTCAGTCAGGACGGTATACAAAACTACAAAAAAGCCCCCGAAAAGCAATCGCTTTATGGGGGTCATTTCTATTTTGCCGCAAAGGGTCAATCATTTTGTGCCCGCTGGGGTCAACGCCGCTTGCCCTCGGGGGTCAAATGTGCGCGGCTTTTCCATACAATATATTCCCGTAACCTACTATAGTGATGGACGTACTGGCAATGACATTCAATACCTGACGCGCGACGAGATCATAGCAGACGTGCTACGTGAGTACGAACGATACCTGAGTATCATTGCTGACGAACGTAAGTCAATGATGTTTGTAGACAAAGGGGATATCATCCAGTATATGAAAAAATAACCTTGAAAGTGGTTCCTGCATC
>CADCDK010000006.1 GCA_902800185.1 uncultured Prevotellaceae bacterium | reverse complement strand
GCGCCGATGGTACTGCAATGCAATGCGGGAGAGTAGGTCGCCGCCTTCTTTGAAGCGTGGGCCCTTTCACCAGAGAGGTGAGAGGGTCCTTTTTGTTTTAAAAAGACGGAAAGCAGACAATAAAGCTGTCTGTTTTCCGTTTTTAGTTTGTTGTGAACTAAAGAAGATACAAAGAATTTATGCAGTGGACTGACCGTATTCGACAAGTGAAGATCTTGCTGGTGGTGATGGCTGTGGTGATTGCCGTTGCCTCGCTGGTTGCTTCACATTTCTTGACGAGCGACCTCTATGATGAGGAGCACAAGAAAATGGAGATATGGGCAGAAGCGATGCGTGCTTTGAACGACGACAACGAGGATGGAGGCATGAATCTTGTTCTGAAGGTGATAGAGGATAATACAACGATTCCCATTGTTGTTTTCGACTCAAAAGGAAATGTACAGGTTTATCGTAATATTCGTCTTACCAGTCACACCACGGCCGATAGCCTGCAGGAGCTTACCTCCCTTGGTGAGCGGATGCGTCAGGATGGCCGTGTCATCCGTATCCGATTCGATGAGACCACACGTAATGACTTCATCGATGTTTGTTATGATGATTCCCTTATGCTGAAGCGTCTGGCTGTCTATCCTTATATACAGTTGGGAGTGGTCTTGCTGTTTGTGGTGATCGCCATCTTTGCTTTGCTCACTTCGAAGAAAGCCGAGCAGAACAAGGTTTGGGTAGGACTCTCGAAAGAGACCGCCCATCAATTGGGAACACCCATCTCAAGCCTGATGGCATGGACTGAAATCCTGAAAGAGAATTATCCGCAGGATGAACTCATCCCTGAGATGGACAAGGACGTGAAACGCCTACAGCTGATAGCTGACCGTTTTTCCAAGATTGGTTCGTTGCCAGAGCCTGTTCCTTCGAGTCTGAATGAGGTGATGGATCACGTGATTGACTACATGGACCGTCGTACGTCAAGTAAGGTGCTGATGGTGAAAGAATTTCCCGCAGAAGATGTGGTTGTGCCTATCAATGCCTCGCTTTTCGAGTGGGTGATAGAGAATCTTTCGAAAAACGCCGTTGATGCCATGGAGGGCGAAGGGACTATCACGCTGCATGTGGAGAAAACAGGACAGCGCGCTATTATAGAAGTAAGCGATACGGGTAAGGGTATCAAGAAAAAGGATTTGAATAGCGTGTTCACGCCAGGCTTCACGACGAAGCAGCGAGGCTGGGGACTGGGGCTGTCGTTGGCCAAGCGTATTGTCGAAGAGTATCACCATGGACGTATTTGGGTGAAATCTTCGGAAGTTGGACACGGCACCACGTTCCGCATCGAGCTTCCCATTGACAGGCATGACTGACGTTTTGGATTAAAAAAAGAACACTTTTCTTTGTTATTTCCCCATTTATTCGTAACTTTGCAGCCCAATGTGTAGTATGGATACCTTTAAGATAGATCTGGAGCAGCTGGGCGAGGGCGTTACGACGCTTGAGTTTAGCATTGACGACAGGTTCTTTGAGGTGATTGATGCCCCCGACGTGAGAAGAGGGAAACTGCAAGTGCGGCTTGACATAGAGAAAACGATTGCCGGCTTCGAGTTCCGCTTCCATACGGAGGGTGTCGTGTACATACCCTGCGACTTGTGTCTTGATGACATGTCGCAACCCATAGAGACGGACAACCGGATCTTGGTGAAACTTGGAACTGCCTATAGTGACAATGATGATACTGTGACCGTTGACGAGAACGAAGGAATACTCGACACGGCATGGCTCATCTACGAGTTTATAGCCCTTGCCATTCCCATCAAGCACGTGCATGCACCTGGAAAATGCAACCCTGCGATGAGTAAGATGCTCTCTGAGCACAGCGCTGCCCGAAGCAGCGAAGAGGAAGAGACGAAGGCTGTTGACCCGCGCTGGGAAAAACTGAAGAATTTAAAAATTTAAGAATCAAAAAAATTAATAAGAATTATGGCACATCCTAAAAGAAGACAGTCAAAGACTCGTACACTTAAAAGAAGAACACATGATAAAGCTGTAGCTCCTACGCTGGCTGTATGTCCTAACTGTGGTGCTTACTATGTATATCACACCGTATGCCCCACTTGCGGATACTACAGAGGCAAGGTTGCCATCATCAAGGAAACTGTTGAATAATAGTCAATGGGAAAAATCAATGCGATAATCACAGGTGTTGGTGGTTACGTGCCTGATTACATTCTCAATAACGAGGAGTTGTCTCGCATGGTTGACACCACCGACGAGTGGATTACCACGCGTGTTGGTATCAAGGAACGCCACATCCTTACCGAAGAAGGTTTGGGTACGAGCTATTTGGCCCGTAAAGCCGCAAAACAACTTCTGCGTAAGACGGGTGTTGATCCTGATACCATTGATGCTGTGATGCTCGCTACAACGACACCAGACTACAAATTCCCCTCAACCGCCTCCATCGTTCTGGGCAAGCTGGGACTGAAGAATGCATTTGCGATGGATACTTCCGCCGCTTGTGCAGGTTTCATGTACACCCTTGACTTGGCAGCTTCGATGATTAAATGCGGACGTTGCAAGAAGATCATCGTTATCGGAGCAGACAAGATGTCGTCGGTTACCGATTATACCGACCGTCAGACCTGTGTACTCTTTGGCGACGGTGCTGGTGCGGTGCTCTTGGAAGCAACCGAGGAGGAAGGAGTAGGTGCTCAGGACGCATTCTTCCGTACCGATGGGAAGGGCCTTCCGTTCCTCCACATGAAAGGTGGCGGTTCTGTTTGTCCTCCCTCCCGTTTCACTGTTGACCATCGTCTTCACTACGTTTATCAGGAAGGACGTACCGTCTTCCGCTATGCTGTTACCAACATGGGAGATGACGTCCTTGAGGTACTCAGTCGGAATGGTCTGACCAACGAAGACGTGAATTGGGTGATTCCCCACGAGGCCAACTATCGCATCATTGAGGCTGTGGCCAAGCGTGTCAACCTGCCGATGGAGAAGATTGTCGTCAACATTGAGCACTATGGTAACACCAGCGCAGCAACTATTCCCCTTGCCATGTGGGATCATGAGGCTAATCTCAAGAAAGGTGACAACATCATCTTCACAGCTTTCGGTGCAGGCTTCGCCCATGGTGCTTCATATTATAAATGGGCCTATGACGGGGCTGAAATGGCTAAACGGTAAGACAGCTATATGCACAAAGCAGGTTTTGTAAATATCGTAGGAAATCCCAATGTAGGTAAAAGTACGCTCATGAACCAGTTGGTTGGTGAGCGTATTTCAATTGCTACCTTCAAGGCACAGACTACGCGCCATCGTATCATGGGTATTGTCAATACCGATGATGTGCAGATTGTATTCTCAGACACCCCCGGTGTACTGAAACCTAACTACAAAATGCAGGAGATGATGCTTGCCTTCTCGGAGTCGGCTTTGGCTGATGCCGACGTGTTGCTCTATGTCACCGATGTCATAGAAAATCCAGAAAAGAACATGGATTTCTTGGAAAAGGTGCAGAAAATGAAGATTCCCGTGCTGCTGCTGATCAACAAGATTGATGAACTTGGAGGGCAAGGAGCAAAGAGCAAGAGTCAGGAGAATAGCCAGCAGCGGCTTTCTGACATTGTGGACAGATGGCATACGTTGCTGCCCAATGCAGAGATTCTGCCCATCTCTGCCAAGAACAAGTTCGGTGTTGACATGCTTCTGAAACGTATCAAGGAGCTGTTGCCCGACTCCCCCCCATATTTCGACAAGGAACAGTTGACCGACAAGCCCGCCCGTTTCTTTGTTTCGGAGATTATTCGTGAGAAAATTCTCCTTTACTATGACAAGGAGATACCTTACAGCGTAGAGGTGAGCGTGGATAGTTTCAAGGAAGCGGAGCAGCGCATTGACATCCATGCTGTCATCTATGTAGAGCGTGAGTCGCAGAAAGGCATTATCATCGGCCATCAGGGTGTGGCCCTCAAGAAGGTGGGGCAGGAGAGCAGGAAGGCGTTGGAGAAATTCTTCGGCAAGAAGATTAATCTTGAGACCTTTGTGAAAGTGGATAAGGATTGGCGCAATAACCAGCGCGAGCTCAACAATTTTGGATATAATCCTGATTAGTTGTGTTCCTCCACCATGTTTTTTTCGTATCTTTGCAACCAAAATAACGCATTATGGGAAATTTAGTAGCCATTGTTGGGCGTCCGAATGTAGGAAAGTCCACCTTGTTTAACCGTCTGACCAACAGTCGTCAGGCCATTGTCAGCGACCAGGCAGGCACCACGCGTGACCGGCAGTATGGGAAGTGCGAATGGTGTGGCCGCGAGTTCTCTGTAGTAGATACTGGTGGTTGGGTTGTGAACTCCGATGATATTTTCGAGGAAGAAATTCGCAAGCAGGTGCTTGTGGCGACAGAGGAGGCCGACCTGGTGCTTTTCCTCGTTGATATCAAGAATGGTGTTACCGATCTGGATGTGGACGTGGCTCAGATCCTTCGTCGTGCGAAGCTTCCCGTGATTCTGGTTGCCAATAAAGCCGATGACGGAAAAGACCTCTATTATCAGTATGACTTCTATCGACTTGGATTGGGAGATCCAATGCCTGTCAGCGCTGCTACGGGCAGTGGAACGGGTGACTTGCTTGATATCGTTGTCGGACGTCTGCCCAAGACTTCTGGTGAATTGCTTGAGGATGGCATTCCGCGTTTTGCTGTTGTGGGGCGTCCCAATGCCGGAAAGTCGAGCATTATCAATGCCTTCATTGGTGAGGATCGCAACATTGTGACCGAGATTGCCGGTACGACGCGTGACTCCATCTATACCCGTTACAATAAGTTCGGCTTTGACTTCTATCTGGTTGACACTGCTGGCATACGCCGCAAGAACAAGGTAACGGAAGACCTGGAGTTCTATAGTGTCATGCGCTCCATTCGTGCTATTGAGAACTCTGATGTCTGTATTCTCATGATTGATGCCACCCGCGGTATCGAGTCGCAGGACATGAACATTTTCCAACTCATCCAGAAGAACAACAAGAGTCTCGTGGTGGTGGTGAACAAGTGGGATTTGGTAGAGGACAAGTCGCAGATTTCCATCAAGACCTTCGAGAATGCCATCCGTGAGCGTATGGCTCCGTTTGTGGACTTCCCCATCATCTTTGCCTCTGCCTTGACCAAACAGCGCATCTTTAAAGTGTTGGAGACAGCCAAGCAGGTGTATCTGAATCGCACGGCACGTGTGGGTACCACGAAGTTGAACGAGGTGATGTTGCCGCTGATCGAAGCATTCCCACCACCCAGCATCAAGGGTAAGTATATCAAGATTAAGTACTGCTCTCAGCTGCCAAACACGCAAATTCCTTCTTTCGTGTTCTATGCCAACCTACCGCAGTATGTGAAGGAGCCTTATCGCCGTTTCCTTGAGAACAAGATTCGCGAGAACTGGCAGATGACGGGCTGTCCCATTCATGTGTTTATTCGACAGAAGTAGATCGGGAGAAAGGGAGTTTGATGTATATGTTTTTAAAAGGTATCTTTAGTTATAGAGCGATGCGGTTACTGCCGGTGTTATTTACCTTTTTCGTGGCACTGGGACTTGTGTGTTGTTCCGAGAAAGACCCCAGTGAAGTGGCAGGGAAGACAGCCAAACAGTATTACGATTATTTGCTGGAAGGCAAATACGACGCATGGGTAGATGGACACTATTATTCCGACTCTGTCTCAGACGAATACCGTGAACAGTTGATCGTGAACGCCAAAATGTTCATGTTGCAGCAGAAGCGTGAACATCAAGGTATTCGTGAGGTGCGTGTGGCAAACTGTAAGGCTGATACCGTGCAGCACACAGCCAATGTCTTCATGGTCTTTGTCTATGGCGACTCTACCAACGAAGAAACCCTTGTCCCGATGGTCGAGCACAAGGGCTTGTGGTATATGCGATAAATGAGGAATGTGGAATGAGGAGTTAGGAGTTTTTGTTTTTCTCTTTCCTAACCACCGCCCGCATTTCCTTGAGTAGATCGGAAGCGAAGATGAAATCGGTGAGCCGTTCATTGGGTGAGTTCATGATGTCTGCACTCACTCCCTTCCAGTCAAGATTCCCCTGATAAATAAAATTGATACTTTCACCGATACCCATGACGGAGTTCATGTCATGGGTATTGATAATGGTCGTGATGTGGAAGTCGTGTGTGATGTCCGAAAGCAGTTTGTCAATGACAAGGCTGGTTTTCGGGTCGAGTCCGCTGTTGGGTTCATCGCAGAAGAGATACTTCGGGTTGAGCACGATGGCGCGGGCGATGGCGACACGCTTTTGCATACCGCCGGAAATCTCCGCAGGGAACTTCTCCTCGGCTCCCACCAAATTGACACGGTCCAAGCATTCCATGGCTCTCCGTTTGCGGTCGCGCAGGTTCTTGTCGGAAAACATGTCGAGCGGGAACATCACGTTCTCAAGCACTGAGAGTGAGTCGAAGAGAGCTGCGCTCTGGAAAATCATACCCATCTCGCGGCGCATCATCACCCGCTCTTTCTTGCTCATGCGGACGAAGTCACGTCCGTCATAGAGCACTTCTCCCCTGGTGGGGTTGAGCAGTCCCACCAGGTTCTTCATCAAGACCGTCTTACCCGAGCCGCTTTGCCCGATAATCAGGTTGGTCTTGCCATCCTCGAACACCGTGTTGATATTGTGCAGGACTTCCTTGTCCCCAAAAGACTTATAAAGGTTCTTGACTTCAATCATGAGAGCAGTTGTGTTAGGAAAACATCGGAAAAGAGGATGAGCACCGAAGAGCAGACTACCGCATCGGTGGAGGCCTTGCCAACTTCGACACTGCCGCCCTCAACGGTGTAGCCGAAGAAGGAACTGACGCTGGCGATGATGAAGGCGAAGCACAGGCTCTTGATGATGCTCATATACACGAACCACTCCTTGAACGAGTGTTGCAGTCCTAATGTCAGGTCTTCGGCGGAGAGAATGTGCCCAATATAGGCCGTTCCATAGGCTCCGAAGATACCCATCGTTGAAGAGAATACCACCAAGATAGGCATGATGGTGACCAGTCCGAGAATCTTTGGAAGGATGAGGTGTGAGGCAGAGTTCACGCCCATGATTTCCAGCGCGTCAATCTGTTGTGTGACACGCATGGTTCCCAGTTCCGAGGCTATGTTCGAGCCCACCTTTCCGGAAAGGATGAGACACATGATGCTCGACGAGAACTCCAGCAGCATGATTTCTCGCGTGGTGTAGCCTGATACCCATCTCGGCATCCACGGGCTCTGGATGTTCACCTTGATCTGAATGCAGATGACGGCACCGATAAAGAACGAGATAAGTAAGACGATGCCAATGGAGTCGATGCCCAGTTGCGACATCTCCTTGACGTATTGTTTCCAGAACATACGGAAGCGTTCAGGTCGCGAGAAAGTGCGGCCCATTAGCATGATATAACGCCCGAAGGTCTGTAGTGCTTTAGTGATAAACATGGATATTCTGTCTTTTGATGATGCAAAAGTAACCAAAATCCGCTAAAAAACTGCAATTAATGGCATTGTTTATGAAATAAAAGATGATATTCGGGTCTTTTTTCGTAATTTTGCGGACAAATACGAAGACAGATATGAAAATTACCGCCTTTTTCAAGAAAAGTTTCAAGAACGGAGAAACGACAGGGAACCAGGGTGAACAGGTGGCAGAGGCTCCCCGTGAGCTGTCGCCCGAGTTGCAAGGCTCGCCAGATTGCTTGGTGATGCGCACCGAGGGACTTGTCAAGATCTATGGCAAGCGTACCGTTGCCAACGGTGTGTCGTTCCATGTGCGTCAGGGTGAGATTGTGGGTTTGCTCGGTCCCAATGGTGCTGGAAAGACCACCTCGTTCTATATGACCACGGGACTTGTCGTTCCCAATGCTGGCCACGTCTATTTGAACGATGGTCACGACATTGAGGTGACCGACTTCCCCGTATATAAACACGCCAAGGCGGGTATTGGCTATCTGGCTCAGGAGGCATCGGTGTTCCGCAAGATGACGGTCGAGGACAATATCCTTTCAGTGCTCGAGATGACGGGCAAGCCGCGCGAGAAGCAGTTGGAGGATCTGGAACGTTTGCTCGTGGAGTTTCACTTGAACCACGTGCGCAAGAATTTAGGTGACCGTCTGTCGGGTGGTGAGCGTCGTCGTTGCGAAATTGCCCGTTGTCTGGCCATCGAGCCGAAATTCATCATGCTCGACGAGCCCTTTGCTGGCGTTGACCCTATCGCCGTGGAGGACATTCAGCATGTGGTGTGGCGACTAAAAGACCGCAACATCGGCATCCTCATCACCGACCATAACGTGCAGGAGACACTCTCCATCACCGACCGTGCCTATCTGCTCTTCGAAGGGCGCATCCTTTTCCACGGCAATCCCGAGGAGCTGGCAGCCAACAAGATTGTGCGCGAAAAGTACCTTTCCAACTCCTTTGTGCTGCGCAAGAAGGACTTCCAGATGGTTGATGAGGATAAGCGTCGTAGAGAGGCCAACTTGTGACTTGCGTGAATAAATCACAAAATTCATTTATATAATTAGGTGGTTACATGGAAAATTTGTAATTTTGCAGCCCGAAAGAAAAGGGGGAAGGAAAAGTAAACAGTAAATCCGTAAACAGAGAATATAAAAGATGAACATTTCATTTGAAGCAAAAGAGAAAGTGAATGGTCTGATGACCATCGTTGTAGAAGATGCCGATTTTCAGGCTGATGTCGAGAAGACACTGAAAGATTATCGCCGTCGCGCCAATATCCCCGGTTTCCGTCCGGGCATGGCTCCCATGTCGATGATTAAGCGCCAGTATGGTCCGTCGGTGAAAATGGACGCCATCAACAAGGTTGTAGGACAGGAACTCTACAAGTATATCCAGGAGAACAAGATTCAGATGCTTGGCGAGCCGCTCCCTTCTGAGCAGCAGGAGCCCGTTGATATCGAGGGACAGGCTCCCTATACTTTCAAGTTCGATATTGCTGTGGCCCCCGAGTTCAAGGCCGAACTCAGCGCCAAGGACAAGATAGACTATTACACCATCACCGTTGACGATAAGCTCATCGATCAGCAGGTGGACATGTATGCTTCACGTGCCGGACGCTATGAGAAGGTGGACAGCTTCGAGGGTAATGACATGCTGAAGGGTGACCTGCGCGAGCTCGATGCCGAGGGTAACACACTCGAGGGCGGTATCACCGTTGAAGCAGCCATCATGATGCCTCAGTATATCAAGGTGGATGACCAGAAGAAACTCTTCGACGGCGCCAAATTAGGCGACATCATCACCTTCAACCCCAAGAAGGCCTATCCCGAGAATCTTGGCGAGCTGACTTCTCTCCTGAAGATTACTCGTGAGCAGGCTGAGACATTGACTGCTGACTTCAGTTTCCAGATAACGGAAATCAGCCGTTTCACCAAGGCCGAGGTCAATCAGGAACTGTTTGATCAGGCTTTCGGCAAGGATGCCGTGAAGAGCGAGGAGGAGTTCCGTCAGCGCATCAGCGACGACCTGAAGGCACAGCTCGTGGTGAACAGCGACTTCAAGTTCCTGCGTGATGTGCGTACCTATCTGGAGAAGAAAGTGGGCGACCTCACTTATCCCGATGCTATCCTGAAGCGTGTGATGATGCAGAACAACAAGGACAAGGATGCCGACTATGTGGAGAAGAACTACGAGGGCAGCATCAAGGAACTCACATGGCACCTTATGAAGGAACAGCTTGTGGAGGCCAACCAGATTAAGATTGAGGATGCTGAGGTGAAGCAGGCTGCCAAGGAGCAGGCCCGTGCCCAGTTTGCCCAGTATGGCATGACCAACGTGCCCGACGAATATCTGGAGAACTACGCTCAGGAGATGCTGAAGAAGCAGGATAGCGTGCAGGGACTTGTTGACCGAGCCATTGATGCCAAGCTCACAGCTGTACTCAAGACCGTTGTGAAGCTCAATGAGAAGACCGTCAGCCTTGACGAGTTCAACAAGCTCATGGCAGAGTAAAGATTATCTTGTAAGAAAAGATCAAGAAGCGAGACACTTACGGTGTCTCGTTTTTTTTGTTATGTGAAGGAAAGAATGCAAAAAGAACAAAAAAATATGCGTGATTCTTTTGGCGTTCCCATTTTTTTCGTATCTTTGTATTAGGAAAGTGAGGGATAGCATGAAAAACTCTCTCTTCCGGAGACAAATACAAGCATAAACACCAATGAATATGAACGATTTCAGAAAATATGCCACCCAGCACATGGGAATCAATGGCATGGTGCTCGACGATGTGATGAGCACTCAGGCACAGTATATGAACCCGTATATCCTTGAGGAGCGCCAGCTCAATGTGACACAACTCGATGTGTTCTCCCGACTGATGATGGATCGTGTCATCTTCCTCGGTACCGAGATCAACGACTATACTGCCAACGTGTTGCAGGCACAGCTGTTGTATCTTGATGCCAGCGATCCGGGCAAGGACATCAATGTCTATATCAACTCCCCCGGCGGAAGCGTCTATGCAGGTCTGGGCATCTACGATACCATGCAGTTCATCTCCAGCGATGTCTCCACGATCTGCACGGGTATGGCAGCCTCGATGGCAGCCGTGTTGCTCGTGTCCGGCAAGGAGGGGAAACGCTCGGCGCTGCCTCACAGCCGTGTGATGATTCACCAACCGCTCGGAGGTGCACAGGGACAGGCCAGTGACATTGAGATTACGGCACGCGAAATCCAGAAACTGAAGAAGGAACTCTATACCATCATCGCCGAACACTCACACACCGACTACGACAAGGTGTGGGCAGACAGTGACCGCGACTATTGGATGACTGCCGAGGAAGCCCGTGAGTATGGAATGATTGATCATGTATTGAAGAAAAAGTGAACGTGAAGAAGGAATGTAACTTCTGTGGTAGGGACGAGCGTCAGGTAAGGCTTCTCATCACAGGTATCAATGGCTATATATGCGAGGATTGTGCGCGTCAGGCGTACGATATCGTCTGCTCGCAGGGACTTGATCCCGAAGAGGACAAGAAAGGGACTGCGCGTGGCAAAAAGTCGTTCAAGGTGAAGAAGGTGCCCAAGCCTGTGGAGATCAAGGCACATCTTGACGAATATGTCATTGGACAGGATGAGGCCAAGCGCTTTCTCTCCGTGGCTGTCTATAATCACTACAAACGGCTCCAGCAGCCTGACGATGACAATGGCGTAGAGATTGAGAAGAGCAATATTATCATGGTGGGTTCCACGGGAACGGGTAAGACGCTATTGGCACGAACCATTGCCAAGATGCTGGATGTTCCTTTCACGATTGTCGATGCTACGGTGTTTACCGAGGCGGGCTATGTGGGCGAAGACGTGGAGAGCATTCTTTCTCGTCTCCTACAGGTGGCCGACTACAATGTGGAGGCTGCCCAGCGCGGAATCGTCTTCATTGACGAGATTGACAAGATTGCCCGTAAGAGCGATAACCCCAGCATCACCCGCGATGTCAGCGGTGAAGGCGTGCAACAAGGGTTGCTCAAACTGCTTGAGGGTACTGTTGTCAATGTCCCTCCCAAGGGCGGACGCAAGCACCCTGATCAGGACTATATACACGTGGATACACGTAACATCCTCTTCATCTGTGGAGGTGCCTTCGATGGCATTGAGCGCAAGATTGCCATGCGCTTGAACACCCACGTGGTAGGCTATAACTCTGTGCAGAACGTGCGCAAGGTAGATAAAGGCGACTTGATGAAGTATATCCTGCCGCAAGACCTCAAGTCTTTCGGGCTCATTCCGGAGATTATCGGTCGTCTGCCTGTGCTCACTTATCTGAATCCCCTCGACCGTGAGGCATTGCATCGCATACTCACGGAGCCGAAGAACTCCATCATCAAACAATATGTCAAGCTGTTTGAGATGGACGGTATCAAGCTTACATTCGCCAAGGATGCCCTTGACTACATCGTGGACAAGGCGGTAGAGTACAAGCTCGGTGCCCGTGGACTGCGCTCCATCGTTGAGTCTGTCATGATGGATGCCATGTTTGAAGTTCCTTCGGAGAATCTGAAGACTTTCAAGGTCTCGCTCGACTATACAAAGAAACAGTTGGATAAAGCGCATTTAGTTGAGAGTTGATTTATTACACCCCAAATCCTATGACAACGAAAAATCTGAACCTTACTGAGAAACTGAAACTCTACTTCGGCTTTGATAAGTTCAAAGGCGATCAGGAAGCCATTATCCGCAACTTGCTCGACGGCAAGGATGCCTTTGTGCTGATGCCAACAGGTGGAGGCAAAAGCCTTTGCTATCAGTTGCCATCGCTCATCATGGATGGTACGGCAATCGTCATTTCGCCGCTGATAGCCCTGATGAAGAATCAGGTGGATGTCATCAACGGCCTGAGCGAGGAAGAAGGAGTCGCCCACTACTTGAACTCGTCGCTCAACAAGGCTGCCATCCAGCAGGTCATCGATGATGTCCGCTCTGGACGGACCAAGCTTCTTTATGTGGCTCCTGAGTCGCTCAACAAGGATGAGAACGTGGAAATGCTGAAGGGGGTGAAGATCTCATTCTATGCAGTGGATGAGGCGCATTGTATCTCTGAATGGGGGCATGACTTCCGCCCGGAGTATCGCAATATCCGTCCTACTATTAATAGAATAGGTGCTGCACCCGTGATTGCCCTTACTGCCACAGCCACCGATAAGGTACGTACTGACATCAAGAAGAGTCTCGGTATCCTTGATGCCGTGGAGTTCAAGAGCTCATTCAACCGTCCGAACCTCTACTATGAAGTACGCCCGAAGACCAAGGAAATAGACCGCCAGCTCATTGTCTTTATCAAGCAGCATGCAGGTAAGAGTGGCATCATCTACTGTCTTTCGCGCAAAAAGGTGGAAGAGCTCGCCGCCGTGTTGCAGGCCAACGATATCAAGGCCGCAGCCTATCATGCTGGTCTCGATTCCGTCACCCGTTCACAGACGCAGGACGATTTCCTGATGGAACGCATAGATATCATTGTGGCAACCATCGCCTTTGGTATGGGTATAGACAAGCCTGACGTGCGATTCGTCATCCACTACGATATTCCCAAGAGCTTGGAGGGCTACTATCAGGAGACCGGTCGTGCTGGAAGAGACGGGGGAGAAGGCCTTTGCATCGCTTTCTATGCCTATAAGGACTTGCAGAAACTGGAGAAGTTCATGGAGGGCAAGCCCGTGGCAGAACAGGATATTGGCAGACAGCTTTTGCAAGAGACGGCCGCTTATGCCGAGTCAAGTGTCTGTCGCCGCCGTATGCTGCTGCACTACTTCGGAGAAACGTATGACAAGGACAATTGCGGTAACTGCGACAACTGTCTGCATCCCAAGGAGAAGCGAGAGGCTAAGAATGCATTGCTCGTCGTTCTGAAAGCAGTGTTGGCAGTCAAGGAGAACTTCCGTCAGAATTACATCATCGACTTTGTCAAGGGACGGGCTACTGACGATATTACCTCTCACAAACATGATCAGTTAGAAGAGTTCGGTGCAGGAGAGGACGAAGATCCCAAGATCTGGAATCCCGTCATCAGACAGGCGATTATTGCCGGTTTCCTGAAGAAAGACGTAGAGAACTATGGCCTGTTAAAGGTAACGGCTGCGGGTAAGCGTTTCATCAAGTCACCTGCCACTTTCATGATTGTGGAAGATACAGAATTCAAGGAAGACGACTATGAAGAGGCTGGTGATGCTACGGGAACGGCACTCGACCCCACGCTCCACGCCATGTTGAAGGATCTTCGCAAACAGGTGGCACGCAAGGCAGGTTTGCCCACCTATGTCATCTTCCAGGATATTTCTCTGGAACAGATGGCAACCATGTATCCAGTAACGCTTCAGGAGCTCCAGAACATTCAAGGGGTGGGAGCAGGAAAGGCCAAGCGTTACGGTCAGCCTTTCTGCGACTTGATCAAGAAACATTGCGAAGAGAATGGCATAGAGCGTCCCGAGGAGTTGCGTGTGCGCACTGTGGCCAAGAAATCCATGCTCAAGGTGAAGATTATACAGAGCATCGACCGCCAGGTGGCACTCGACGACATTGCCAATGCGCAGGGATTAGATTTCGATGAGTTGCTGAATGAGGTTGAGGCCATTGTCTATAGTGGCACGAAACTGAATATCGACTACTTCCTGGAGGAGGTGATGGATGATGACCATGTGGATGACATCTACGACTACTTCCGAGAGAGTGAGACAGACGACCTTGAAGTGGCGATGAAAGAACTTGGCCCCGACTATTCGGAAGACGAACTGCGACTGGTGCGAATCAAGTTCCTCTCTGAAATGGCCAACTAAATTTTATAACGATCATATTACAACTAAACAATCTGAAAAAATGGAAAAGATTATTGGACTGATTGATGCGCCGTTTACACCGATGTATGCGAATGGCGATGTGAACTTGGAACCCATTGCCGACTATGCTGCCATGCTTCAGCGTAATGGGCTGGGCGGTGTGTTTATCAATGGTTCTTCTGGTGAGGGCTATATGCTGAGCACCGCCGAGCGCAAGGCTTTGGCAGAGCGTTGGGTGAGTGTGGCTCCCCAAGGGTTCAAGGTGATTGTACACGTGGGCAGTTGCTGTCTGCGTGAGAGTCAGGAACTTGCTCGCCATGCACAGGAGATTGGCGCATGGGGTATCGGCTCGATGGCTCCTCCCTTCCCCAAGATCGGACGCATTGAGGAACTGGTGAAATATTGCGAGGCGATTGCTGCCAGTGCCCCGGAACTACCATTCTACTACTATCACATCCCCGCTTTCAATGGCGCGTTCCTACCGATGCTCGACCTGTTGAAGGCTGTTGACGGACGTATTCCTAATTTCGCAGGCATTAAGTACACGTATGAGAGCCTGTATGAGTACAACCAATGTCGCCTCTACAAGGACGGCAAGTTCGACATGCTGCATGGTCAGGACGAGACGATTCTGCCTTCGCTGGCACAGGGTGGTGCACAGGGTGGTATCGGAGGTACGACCAACTATAACGGACGCGAACTGGTAGGCATCATTGAGGCCTGGAAGCAGGGTGACCTGGAGACGGCACGTGAGAAGCAGAACTTCTCGCAGGCAGTGATCAATGTCATTTGTAACTATCGTGGCAATATTGTCGGTGGTAAGCGTATCATGAAGCTTATCGGCTTCGACCTCGGCCCGAACCGCGTACCTTTCCGCAACATGACTGACGAAGAGGAACAGAGTATGAAGCGCGAGCTGGAAGCTATCGGCTTCTTCGAGCGGTGCAATAAGTAATCATGTATGTCGAGGTCGTATTGCCATTGCCTTTAGAGGGCGTGTTCACCTATGGTGTAAGCGGAGTGCTTGCGGAGCGGGTGGACTTTGGCATGCGCGTGCTGGTGCCGTTAGGCAGAAGCAAGACATATACGGGGTTGGTGGTACGGAAGCACAATGAGAAACCCGACTTCGAAGTGAAGGACGTGCTCTCTGTGCTTGACACCAAGCCCATCCTCCTACCTGCCCAGTACAAGCTCTGGCAGTGGATGTCGGACTATTACATGTCGCCTCTTGGGGAAATCTACAAGGCGGCACTGCCCTCTGGACTGAAGGCCGAGGAAGGCTACCGGGCGAAGACGGAGACTTACATTGAGCTGGCTCCCGCCTATCGTACGGAACAGGCGCAGCACATCGCCCTCGATATGTTGCGAAGGGCTACGAAGCAGCGGAAGGTGTTGGAGGACTTCCTGTTTCTTTGTGGAGCAGGGGATGAGGAAGGCGGAGAGGAATGCGAGATCACCCGAGAGGAGCTGATGAATGAGAGTCGCTGTTCAGCGACGATATTGAAACAGCTCATCGAGCGTGGCATCCTGCAGACGTATGAGCGTGAGGTGGGAAGGTTGAACCATGGAGGCGAACCGCACCCTGAGCGTATCAAGCAGTTGAATGCCGCACAGCAGGATGCCTATAACCAGATTCTTCTCCAGATGATGAGGAAGAACGTGGTGTTGTTGCACGGCGTGACCTCCAGCGGCAAGACCGAGATTTATATCCACCTCATACAGAAAGCATTGGATGATGGTCAGCAAGTGCTCTATCTTCTGCCAGAGATTGCGCTGACGGTGCAGATGATGGAACGCTTGCGCTCGGTCTTCGGTAACCGGCTGGGCATTTATCACTCGAAGTATAGCGATGCTGAGCGAGTGGAGATTTGGCAGAAGCAACTCTCGAAAAATCCATACGACGTGATACTCGGCGCGCGCTCGGCAGTGTTCCTGCCTTTCCAACGGTTGGGGCTGATCATCGTCGATGAGGAGCACGAAACATCCTTCAAGCAGCAGGACCCCATGCCGCGCTATCATGCAAGAAGTGCAGCGGTGATGTTAGGAGCCCAGGGAGCCCCGGGAACTGTGCGGGTTTTGTTGGGAACAGCGACACCGTCGATGGAAAGCTACTTCAACGCAAGGCAGGGGAAATACGGATTGGTGGAGTTAAAGACCCGCTATCAGGATATTGAACTCCCCGAGATAGAGGTTGTGGATGTGAAAGACCTGCGCCGAAGGAAGATGATGACAGGTCCTTTCTCGCCACGTTTGCTCGGTGCGGTGCGTGAGGCATTGGCGGAGGGGAAGCAGGCCATCCTTTTTCAGAACCGACGGGGTTTTGCCCCGATGGTGGAGTGTAAGGTATGCGGGTGGGTGCCCCATTGTCAGAACTGCGATGTGAGTCTGACGTTGCACAAGAATCTGAACCAGTTGACCTGCCACTATTGTGGCTATACCTACACCGTGCCAACGGAATGTCCCTGTTGTGGCAGTACGGAACTCAAAGGCAGGGGATATGGTACGGAGAAGATAGAGGACTACATCCGTGATGTCTTTCCCGAGGCACGTGTAGCACGCATGGATCTCGACACAACACGCACCCGCAATGCCTATGAAAGACTGATAGGTGACTTCGCTACCGGCCGAACCAATGTGCTCATTGGTACGCAGATGGTCTCCAAGGGACTTGACTTCGACCGTGTGGCGGTGGTGGGTATCCTCGATGCCGACAGCATGCTGAACTATCCCGACTTCCGTGCCCATGAACAGGCATTTACGATGATGTCGCAGGTGGCAGGCAGAGCAGGTCGCAAGGGAAAACGAGGGTTGGTGTTGTTGCAGACACGAAACAAGGACTTGCCAGTCATTCAGCAGGTGGTGAATCACGACTTTGCTTCTTTCTATGAAGAATTGTTGGAAGAGCGGCGGCTGTTCAACTATCCTCCTTTCTGCCATTTGGTGTATGTTTTCATCCGCCACAGGTATGAAGATGTTGCCAACTCAGCAGCGATTTATATGGGCGGGCTTCTCCGGCAGTGGTTTGGTAACCGTGTGTTGGGACCCGACAAGCCAGCAGTGGCAAAAGTAAAGACGCTACACATTCGCAAGATGGTTTTGAAGTTGGAGAACGGCATCAACCAGAAGAAAGTGCGCGAATGCCTGCGGTTGGCGGAGCAGAGGCTGATGGAGGAGAAACGCTATGCCTCAGTACAGATATATTACGACATCGATCCCTTGTAGGGAAACGAATCAGATAATCGTTTTAATTATTATAAGAAAGGGAGAATAATGATGAAAAAGTTATTTTTGATGATGCAACTTTCTGCACTCTGCATGGTTGCCAATGCTGGTGGTCTGATGACCAACACCAACTATCACATTGCTTTTGACCGCATGATGGCGCGTGGTGCCACGATGGAGATTGATGGTGTTTATAGCAATCCTGCGGGATTGGTATGGGGACACGAGGGGTGGCAGTTGTCACTGAACTTTCAGAAGCCTTGGCAGAATCGTGACATTAAGACTCATGTCGATGGCTTTCTCGGTTCTGATTTCGACCAGAAGTACAAGGGCAAGGCATCCGCGCCGATTGTGCCGGCTCTGTTTGCTGTTTATAAGCACGACCGTTGGGCAGTCTCATCAATGTTGGGCATTGTAGGAAGTGGTGGCTTTGTTCAATATGACGATGGCGTTCCCATGTTCAATATCCCCATTGCCGCCAAGTTGGCACAAGGTGGGGTGATGCCTGCTCAATACACGCTCGATTCGCAGATGAAGGGTAAGCAGTATATTTATGGCTGGCAGACCAACTTCTCTTACAAGTTTCATGAGAATTTCTCGGCAGCTGTAGGTGTTCGTGTCAATTACTACGACGGCTACTACCGTGGACACGTTGTGGCAACACCAGGTGCTGCCTTGGCAACGGTGGTGAATCCGCTCATCAACTTACAGCTCGACTGTCTGCAACGTGGATGGGGTGTCGCACCGATCATTAGCGTTAATTACCACAAAGGTCCTTTAACGCTGTCCGCACGCTACGAGTTCCGTACCGCCATCAGTACAAAGAACGATACCAAGACGTTGCTGGTCGGTATGACTGGAGCTGGCATGAATGGAGCCACAGGCTACTACGAGACCGACGTGAAGGCTACGGCCGACATGATTGGAACGGAAGCCACGGTGCAGGCGCTTTCTGGACAGATGGGTGAAATGGCAGGCAAGGTTGCTCCCTATTTGCCCAATGAGAAAACGCGCTATGACATGCCTGCGCTCTTCGTGCTTGCTGCTGGATATGAGTTCACACCGAAACTTCGTGCCATGATAGAGTATCACTTCTTCGACGACCGTCATGCAAAGATGGGTGGTGACCGCCAGAAGACATTGAAGGACGGGACACACGAGTTCTTGGCAGGTGTGGAGTATGACATCAATAAAAAGTTCACGGTGAGTGTCGGTGGCCAGCGCACGGACTATGGTCTGAAAGATGACTACCAGACCCATACTTCATTTGCTTGCGACAGTTACAGCGTGGGATTGGGTGGTGCCTATAACATCAATGAACGGATCCGCTTGAACGTCAGCTATTTCTGCTCCATCTATGATGACTATACGAAAAAGACATCAGCATACCAAGATACGCCGTACCCAGGCACTGATGTCTTTAGTAGGACCAACCACGTGGTTGGAGTCGGAATTGATTATAAGTTCTGATGAGAACCTCGATGACGCTCTGATTAGAACGTCAGTTCGCAGCCTGCGCCAAACACTTGGTTGGTGCGGGTGAAAGAGTCGCTTACGAGCGGCTCTTTTGATATGACGCGATCGTAGTGCTTATAGTTGGTTTGGAAATAGGCAGCCGAAAGCTTGACGCGCTCGCTAACCTTGTATTCAAAGCCAAAGCCCACGCTGTAGCTGTTCACCACGAATGACATGTCGTTCATGTAGTCGTCGGTCAGACCATAGCGGGTAACCTGTCCACCTGCGGAGATGGTCAACTTATCGCTGACGTCCCACTCGGCACCGGCAAGCACTTCGTAGCTGTCGTGATCCAGTTTACTCTGTGACTCGTTGTACCAATCGGCCTTCTTGTCGAAGTAGTGGTGGAAACCAACGTTCAGACGCACATCGTCAACAGGAGTCCATTGGACACCTAATGCCAGCTGTGCAGGCATGTCCTCATTCACTTCCTCGGCATCGCGGTACTTGTTGACAGCCTCAATCTCACTTGCCTCGTTGACGGTGGATTCATTCTTCATGCGAATCTGGGTCTTGAATTCGTACTTGGCAGCGAGGTTGAAGCGCCCGATTTTGTAGTCAATGCCGATGATGGGCGCAAAGCCCATGCTGCTCTGGTTGCAGAGCAGGTTAACACCCTGTGAGTATTTCTGAAGAGAATTCAGGCTTGTCCTTGCACCCTCAAACTGCGCCTTTTTGGTAGAAAGCTCTGCGGGAACCTCCATACCAGCATCCTGATACTGTGCGATACCGGCATTCACCTGGGAAAGACCTCCATCAACGGTTGCAGCTGCATTCTGAAGGAAACCTCCAAAATCGACATAGCCTCCTTCGGTGTTTACCATGATGTTATTGAGTTTTGCCTTATAGGTGGCAGAACCATAGAGGAATCGAAGACCACCATAGACAGAAAGGTTCTCTTTGACCTTATAGGCCGCTCCCAACTGAATACCATAATAATACTGACGACCTTCCATATAACTGTCCATGTCGTAGCCTGTAGCACCAAAGGAGCTCAGTTGATTGGCAATGGAGCCTACCGTGCTTTCGAAAGAGCCTAAACCATCTTTAAACTCACATTTGCCGCCGCCGCCAGGGACAGAGAAATTAAATTGGTAGCTCCAGTCGCCTTTGTTGTAGGCTGCCTGAATGGAGGGAATAATGGGAGCATCGGCAACGCCTTGGAATTCCTTCGTGGAAGCACCGTGATTCTTACGGCCGAGTGCGAAAACGGGATTGGTGGAGGTGACGGTACGCGTCTGGTGTGCGTACTGCCAGTTGATACCGAGGTGGAAGCCCTCGCTTAAGAATGCAACACCAGCGGGGTTGCTGTAAACTCCGTCAAGTCCGATGGCTGCGTCGCGGGCAGGATTGCGGAGGAATGAAATGCTCTGATTCGTGTTTGTTAAAATACCACCGGCAAAGGCGGTGTTACCCATGAATACTAAGGCTGCAATAGCCAGTTGAAATCTTCTCATCTTAAAACGTGTTTAAAAATCGGCTGCAAAGGTATGCCTATTGTTTTAAATATCCTAATAAACCTTTAGGATTTTAAACTCTATTAACTAAAAATTGCGCATTTTCTGCACAAAACGTGCAATTTGTGCAAGAAAATTGCACAAATCAACCCTCTTTTGTATCAAAAAGAAGTTAAAGCCCTTGTGAACTTTCCACCTCCTCTTTTTGAAGGGTGGGGTAGGAGACACGTGTGTGGTAAATGCTCTTCAGTCTTTCTATCAGAACCTGTTTGGCTTGGGCGATGTCACGGAATGTAATGGGGCAGTTGCGGAAGAATCCCTCGTTGACCTGTGCGTCAATCAGGCGTTCAACCAGTTGCGAGATACTCTCCTCCGTGTATTCGTTCAGCGAGCGCGATGCAGCCTCTACCGTATCTGCCATCATGAGGATGGCCTGCTCACGTGTAAAGGGATTAGGACCAGGATAGTAGAAGGGCTTCTTGTCGATGACCTCGTTGGGATGGTCGTTTTGGTATTTGATATAGAAATATTTGGTCATTCCTTGACCATGGTGGGTCTCAATGAAGTCCTTGATAACAGTGGGCAGGTTCATTTTGTCTGCCATGCGTAAACCTTCTGTGACATGGCTGATGACGATGCGGGCACTCTCCTGATAGGACATGTTGTTGTGTGGGTTATGACCGACCTGATTCTCTGTGAAGAATACGGGGTCTGCCATTTTCCCGATGTCGTGATAAAGGGCACCCGTACGGACGAGCAGGCTGTTGGCTTCAATCTTGTTGGCAATCTCTGCGGCCAGATTTCCGACGGTAATGGAGTGCTGGAACGTGCCTGGGGCAATCTCGCTCAGATCGCGTAGCAGTCCCTTGTTGGTGTTGGAGAGTTCAAAGAGTGTCACGTCGGAGATGAAACCGAAGGCTTTCTCAATGAGGTACATCAGCGGGTAGGCTAACAGCAACAGGATGCCATTGACGATGAAGTGGGTGTACATGTCACGGTCAATATCCATGACATTGTTGTTCTGGATCAGTTGCAGTGCCAGGTAAACAGCCGAGCTTGCCAAGGTGACGAGGAAGGCTGTCTTGAACAGCTGTGAGCGTTTGGTGAGTTCGCGCAGGGAGTAGATGGCCACAAGTCCTGCTATGATTTGCACAATGATGAATTCGTATTGATACTTGACGATGGCTGCACATGTGAGCACCATGATGGTGTGGGAGATGAATGCCGTGCGCGAGTCGGTGAACACGCGTATGAAGATGGGTACCATGGCAAAGGGAATCATGTAGATGCTGAACACATTGTGTGATACCATCAGCGAGACAAAGATGGGGAAGATGGTGATCATGACGTAGAGCATCATAATGCTTCGCGGCTTTGCGTAATAGTCACGACGGAAGAGCGACAGGTATATCGTGAAAAGCGTGATCAGTATCGAGACATAGATGAGTTGTCCAAGGATGGTTGTGGTGATTTCATTGGAAGCCGATGTGCGCCTTTTCATCTCTCGCTCGAAAGAGTTGAGCACGCGGTAGGTGTATTCATCAACAATTTCGCCTCGGTCGATGATTTTCTGTCCGCTCATCACCATGCCGCTGGCCGAGGAAACACTGCTTAGCAGATCGTTCTGCTCGGTTTCGCTACGTGCTTTGTCGTAAGTGAGATTAGGATTGATGAAATTGTTCAGGTCACAGCGTTGAAGAATCTGACGGTATTGGCTCAGCACGTTGTCTTGAAACAGCTGTTCGTAGGCCGAGCGGGTCGAGTAGATGCAGTTGATAGCCAAGCTTTGTGCTTCTTTTCCGCTGACCACTCGTATCATCTTGGTGGAATCCTTGGAGATGTCGTTGTATTCCGGTGCATTCATGATACCGGCCTGATAGAGCCGATGGAGCCTGTCGGCTATGATTGCCCTTACGCTGATGGGAACGCCGGGGATGCCGTCTTTGAACTCTTTGTAAAAAGCGGCAATCTGTTTTTGCTCTATACTCAGATTGTAGTTGTAGTAGGGCTGAAAGGTCTTTAATATAGAGTCTTGTTCGTGCTTGAGTGTCTCGTCACTTTTATAGATGGGGAAATCGAACTTGGCTATGAACGAACCGTACATCCAGGGATGCCCGATGTCGTAGCGAAACTGTTGGCCTTCACTGCGTGGCATAAACCAAACAATGATGATAACCGAGATGATGACCAGGACGGTTCTGGTCAGTATGTTGCGCCAAAAGTGGCTTTCGCCGTTATTAATTGTGTTCATAAGTTCTGAGAAGCATTTGTTTAGATTGCGAAAATACAAAAAAAATACGGTATAACTCAAAAAAAATGATTAATTTTGCAGAAAAATATGAAAGACAGTTGGCCCGAGCGGGCTGTGTCGTTCTTGAAAAAAGCAAAATAATGTCAGAAAGAAGAGTTAGAGTGCGCTTTGCGCCAAGTCCCACAGGTGCGTTGCACATTGGTGGTGTTCGTACAGCACTGTACAATTATCTGTTCGCTCGCAAGCATGGCGGCGACCTTGTTTTCCGCATTGAAGATACCGACAGCAACCGTTTTGTTCCAGGAGCCGAGGAATACATCATCGAGTCGTTCCATTGGTTAGGCATCAAGTTTGACGAGGGTGTCAGTTTCGGTGGCAAGTATGGACCGTATCGCCAAAGTGAGCGTCGCGATATATATAAGAAATATGTGAAGCAACTGCTTGACACCGGCAAGGCCTATATTGCCTTTGACACGCCAGAGGAGCTGGAGCAGAAGCGCAGTGAGATACAAAACTTCCAATACGATGCCCGCACCCGCATGATGATGCGCAACTCGCTGTCCATGTCGGCTGCCGAGGTAGAGCAGTGCATCAGCGATGGTGAGCAGTATGTGGTGCGCTTCAAGGTGGAGCCGGGTCGTGAGGTGCATGTCAACGATATGATTCGTGGCGAAGTGGTTATCAAGAGCGACATCATCGACGACAAGGTGCTCTACAAGAGTGCCGACGAGTTGCCTACCTATCACCTGGCCAACATCGTTGACGACCACCTGATGGAAATAAGCCATGTGATTCGTGGCGAAGAGTGGCTGCCTTCGGCACCGCTCCATGTGTTGCTCTACGAAGCTTTCGGTTGGGCTGATACCATGCCCACGTTTGCCCATCTGCCCCTGCTGCTCAAGCCCGAAGGTAAAGGAAAGCTTTCGAAACGCGATGGCGACCGTCTCGGCTTCCCTGTGTTCCCGCTGGAGTGGCATGACCCGAAGACGGGTGAGGTGTCGTCGGGATACCGTGAGAGCGGCTACTTCCCCGAGGCCGTACTGAACTTCCTTGCCCTGTTGGGATGGAACCCCGGTACAGAGCAGGAACTGTTTACACTTGACGAGTTGGTAGAGGCTTTCGACATCAGTCGTTGTTCGAAGGCGGGTGCCAAGTTCGACTATCAGAAAGGCATTTGGTTCAACCACGAATACATGTTGAAGAAGAGCAACGAGGATGTTGCAGGCTTGTTTGCCCCCATCGTTGCTAACAACGGTATTGATGAGCCGATGGAACGCATTGTCGAGGTGGTGCGCATGATGAAAGACCGTGTCAGCTTCGTCAAGGAGCTGTGGCCGTTGTGTTCGTTCTTCTTCATACCGCCCGTAGAGTATGACGAAAAGACCGTCAAGAAACGCTGGAAGGAGGATTCGGCAAAGGTGATGACCGAGCTTGCCGCACTCTTGGAAAGTTTGACGGACTTTTCTTTGGAGAACCAGGAACAGCAGGTTCATGCCTGGGTGGAACAGAAGGAATACAAGTTAGGTAACGTGATGAACGCTTGGCGTCTCACCTTGGTCGGTGAGGGCAAGGGACCGGGCATGTTCGATATCTCTGCCTTCTTAGGCAAGGAAGAAACTCTCCGCCGCATGCGCCGAGCCATCGAGGTTCTTGGATAGTGTGTAGATTGTAGATGATTATAGAACTTTCAACTCTCATCTCTCAACAGCCATGTATAATATAATAATGTATCTGTGTCAGGTAGCCATAGCCATTGCAGCTATCTTTGATCACAAGGTTCGCTTGCGCTGGCGTGGTGGCCGTGCTGCCATCAGGACACTGAAGGAAAAGGTCGAGCCTGGTGCGAAATACGTGTGGTTCCATGCAGCTTCGCTTGGTGAGTTTGAACAGGGACGCCCGCTGATGGAACATCTGCGGCGCATTCATCCCGAGTACAAAATCCTGCTGACGTTCTTCTCACCTTCGGGCTATGAGGTGCGCAAGGACTATAAGGGTGCCGACATCATCTGTTATATGCCTGTTGACACGGTGACCAATGCACGTGCATTCCTTCGCACGGTGCGTCCTGTGATGGCCTTCTTCATCAAGTATGAGTTTTGGTACAATCACCTTCACATCTTGCGCCATCGTGGAATCCCTGCTTATAGTGTGAGCAGCATCTTCCGTCCTGATCAGGTGTTCTTCAAGTGGTATGGAAGGCAGTATGCGCATGTGCTGAAGTGCTTCACGCATTTCTTCGTGCAGAACGAGCAGAGTCGTGAGTTGCTTGGCAAGTTGGGCATCACTGCGGTCGATGTTGTTGGCGATACCCGTTTCGACCGTGTGTTGCAAATCAAGGAGGCTGCCAAGCAGTTGCCCATCGTCGAGACCTTCCTTTCACGGAAGAGTGCGTCCTCTTCTGCCGCTCCTTCGGTTCCCGTCTTTGTGGCAGGTAGCAGCTGGCCACCTGATGAGGAGATTTTCATCAAGTATTTCAATGAACATTCGGGGTGGAAACTGATTATTGCTCCGCATGTCATCGGTGAGAGCCATCTGCAGCAGATCATTTCGTTGTTAGGTAATCGGAAAGTGGTTCGCTATACGGAGGCCGAGAAGATCAACTCGGACATCACCGCCGAGCAGCTTCGTGATGCCGACGTGCTCATCATCAACTGCTTTGGCTTGCTCTCATCGGTCTATCACTATGCTGATGTTACCTATGTGGGCGGTGGATTCGGTGTGGGCATCCACAATCTCTTGGAGGCTGCCGTGTGGGATGTCCCCGTCATATTCGGCCCCAACAACCAGAAGTTCCAGGAAGCACAGGACCTGAAAGCATGCGGTGGCGGTATAGAAATCAAGAACTACGCTGACTTCTCTCAGGCAATGGAACGCTTCTCCAACCCCTCTGCATTGCGCGAGGCCGGTGACAAGGCCGGACACTATGTGATGAGCCTGACGGGTGCCACAGAGAAGATTTACAGTTACATCCAGCTATAGGCTTACGCTACGCATCCTTTCGTCTATCATTTACAAATAGCAAGCAGGCCTTCCCCTGCTTGCTTTCTTTTTATCATGCAAAACGACTGAATGAAACCAACATAAACCAAAACCGTGAAAACCCATTTCTGCGAAATATTCTTGGGAGTTAAAGAAGTTAAGGAAGTTAACGAAGTTAAAAGCCGATACTCTTCGGACGCGGTGTGCTTTCATCCTCCCAATTCTACAGCAAAACTATTGTCCTTTAACTTCCCCAAGCGAGCATAGCGAGCTAACTCCTTTAACTCCTTTAACTTCCTAAATTCGCTCCCATTATTTTCCCGGTTTTTCTTCTCGAAAGCTTCGGCACGACTGTGCTTGGTTCTGCTGTCATCAGGAAGTTAGTGGAAAGTGAACTTTCCCCATCTTCCTGTGCAACAGAACAGGTTCTTGCGAACAACAAGCTTCGAGAAGTGTTTTTAATATTTTTGTTTATATCAGTTTGGGCAACAAAGAGTTTTCTTGTGTAACATTCTGATGCAAATTAATGACTTTTCTTTGCAAACTGTCAGTACCAAGTGGGTTGGTACTGACAGTTCCAAGTTTTCAACACTTGCTGGTACTGAGAATTCCACTGAGTGGTACTCCCAGTACCACGGGCAGGTAACAAGCCTACCGCTTAGTGGAATCGATGCCAAAACAGGCACCGCACCCTTTGAAGTTTTTCGTTCAAAGGCGTGTTACTTCCAAAATTTCTTCGTAACTTTATGCACAGAACGCCCATAGGCGAGAATAACTAAAAACCGATATGGCAAAAATAATAGTACATGAAGCAGTTTGCTGAAGAATATCTTGATTTCTCATTTGTGCAAGTGCCGCTTGCACAATTACAAGAGATGCCAATTTTGCGGTCGCTGACCGCAAAATTGCAAACATCTAAAAATCAAGCAAATGAGATTTGGCGGTCAGCAACCGACAAATTGGAAGAGTGGGCAACAAAGCAGAATTGATGTATAAGATGTTATACATTTAGGATAAAAACTGTTAAGCATTACTATTTTCATGCTGAATTCTGTGCGTACTTTCAATAACAATTTGTATCTTTGCAGCATCGCTTGTTAGTCCTTAGGGGCAAAGCGGGCGGTCTTATATATAAGAAAGACGTTTTCGAACGTCTGTCGTTGTGGGTCGTGAACTTCGCAAACTCCAATCTCTACAACAGACAGATGACAACCGAGACGTCTGCGTAGGGCGTTTCTATATACTTTATTTATATATAGTTCGTTCTGGCGTGGGCTGATAAGCGTTGTCTATCCTGTGTAGAGAGGGCAATGCGAAGGCCTACGACCCCAGGATGGGCAGAGAAGCAGACACCTACGCCTTTTTTGTATCATAAGCTAACCTGAAAACATATTATTAACTGCCGACTCTGGGGTGTTTGTAGGCCATGGAAATTATAAGTCTTATGGAAGAAATCAGGAATTTATTGGAAAATTGGAGAAACCTAGCAAATAATAATCCTATTTTCGTGAAAGATTATTCTATTGATGAAGTTGAAAATCGTGTGCGCCTAACGATTGCAATAACTGTGGAGAGAGCCTTCTTATTTAAATCATTTATAGCAGAATGTCCAATAAACAGCGATGCGATTGAGAATGCAATAAACATACTGGATAAGAAAAAGGACGAATTAATATAAACTATGAAAAAGCTACTAACATCAGCGGCAATGTTCCTTTGCTCGCTACTGACATTTGCTCAGTTTAGCGGATCGGGGTCTGGAACTGAGAATGACCCTTATCTGATTTTCAATCCGATTCAGTTGAATCAATTACGTAATTTTCTGAATCAAGAAGGAGTGTATTTCAAGTTGATGTCTGACATTGACCTTACGGAGTTTCTTGAAGATGAGAATCCTGACCAGGGATGGCAACCTGTTTTCTTTCAAGGAATATTAGATGGTAATGGAAAAACGATTTCAGGACTCTGGATTAATAGAGGCAGCAATGACTACATTGGGCTATTCGGTTACACCTCAAAAGCTACTGTAAAGAATCTGACAGTTGTTGCCAACACCATTGCTGGTAAGGCTAATGTAGGTGGAATATCTGGTTATAGTGACAACTCAACCTTTGACAACGTGTCTTTTTCTGGAAAGATACAAGGTGCATCTATTGTTGGAGGAATCTCTGGTTTAAGTAACAATTCAACCTTTAGCAATGTGTCTTTTTCTGGAAAGATACAAGGTGCATCTTATGTCGGAGGTGTCATTGGTCACAGTAACGGCAATTTAACAATGACAGATATTACGGCCAACGTTGAAGTTAGTGCTTCCGGTGACTATGTCGGAGGGGTGATTGGGAGATATATGGATGGCTATACCCTGACTGTTTCCAGATGCCATGTTTACAACAGTAAAATTTCTGGAAACAATTATGTCGGCGGTGCTTGTGGTGAAATTGAAGTTAATAAATACAACGGGAGTAGTTTGTCTTTTTGCTATATTTACGCTAATATAACAGGAAACGATCGTGTCGGCGGTATTTGTGGCTCAAGTGGGACAGAGTCTTGTAATACGATTAACATGAATAATTGTGGATTTATTGGCAATCTCATTGGAGGCACATATGTCGGAGGTCTTATTGGTTACAACAAAATATCACGTCAGGATAATTTTTCTCTTCAAAATAGTTTTGCAATAGGAACAATTTATGCTTCTGGAGATTATTCAGGCGGACTTGTTGGACTCGATGAAGGATATAAATGTGATTGTAATGGTAATGGTTATTATGATATTGATGATTATTTGTATCATAATGACATTTTAAATTGCTATTTCAGTGGTTCTATATCAGGCCAGAACTATACCGCGGGCTTGGTTGGTTATAAGCAATATGGTACAATTTCTAATAGTTACTCTTTGGCTTCCGTAGCAGGAGTGAAATATGTTGGTGGGTTAATTGGTTTTAGCCCACATTATTATAATTATTGGAATAGTACTTTTTCAAATCAGACATTGATGTCCTCAGTGGCCATTAACACTCGCGTGACTGCAACAGAAGGCGAGGTGGCACGATTAGTAGGGCATAACGAAGGATATACTTATGAGAATAAATCGTACAACAGGACGATTGTTATCAATCAGGGTGTTGCGAATGATATCACTGACGATGCTATAAACGGAACAGGTGTTAGTGCTACAACATTGAAGCTGAAAGCTACTTATGTGGCTATGGGCTGGGACTTCACTGACAACTGGGAAATACAAGAAACCGAATGCTATCCATACTTTAAGACGCAGACTGCTCCTCCAGTAATTACTTCAAAAGTCGTTTCGGGTGCAACGACTATCACTGGCAAATGCGTAGATGGTGGAACGGTGAAATTGGAGATAGATGGTGTTACACAGCAGATAGTCAGCTCGAACCATGAGTTTTCGTTTACTGTCAGTCCGCTGCAGGCTGGCCATGAGGTGCGTGTTAGTGCCAAGGTTGATGGTAAGGAGCAATCGTACTATACAACGGAGACCGTGCAATATCTTGGCAGTGGCAAGGAGAATGACCCCTATCAGATATACACTGCATCCGACTTAACCGGTGTTTATCGTAAGGGTTACTTCAAACTGATGAACGATATTGACTTAACAGACTATATCAATCAGTTCAGCCCCACAGAAGGTTGGCAGTCGATAGGTCGTGAGGGTAGCGAGACAGTTCACTTTGATGGTAACGGACATAAGATAATAGGACTGTGGTGTAACTCCACACGAGACAATACTGGTCTGTTCTCATGCTTTGCAAATGGAACCATCAAGAACTTGACAGTGGAGGTCGCCAAGAACAAACAAGTGAAAGGTGGTGCGAATACTGGCATCCTGATAGGCAAAATGATAAATGGAACTATAGAGAACTGCAATGTATCTGGTAAAGTTGCTGACGGAACGCCTGTTGGTGGTCTGGTAGGTTTGTTTGAGGGAGGTACTATATCTAACTGTCAGGCCAATGTTATTATTAATGCGACTTTGCCAAATTCATATATAGGAGGCATAGTAGGAGAGTTTACAGGTGGCACGATAGAGAAATGTGGCACCAATGGAACAGTGACTGCAACAGGCGAAACATCATACGTTGGTGGCTTAGCAGGCGAAACAAAAGCTGGTACAATCGACCAGTGCTTCACAGAAGGAACGCTTACAGCCACAGGCAGTTCGTCATACGTTGGCGGTATTGTGGGAAAGAATGTCACAACTTTGACTAATAGCTATAGCACGGCAAACATTACCTCTTCCTATAATGCTGCAGGTGTTGCTGCCTATAATTATGGTATAGTCGATAAATGCTATGCCACAGGCAATCTGTTCAGCAGTAATTATGCAGCAGGTATTATTGGCTATAATGATGGAGAAAAAGCTGTTGTGAAAAATTGCGTGGCTATGAATAACAAGATAGACGTAACCTACGAGTCGCAGCAACAGCAGCAAGGTGGCGGCTATGGTCAGCGTATTATTGGTGGCATCAAGAATGGTGCACCTGCGCCAGAGCTGAACAACTATGCATTGAAGACGATGCAGGTGTCGGTGAACAACATAGCACAGAAGGTGTATGACGACGTCATGAATGGTGTAGGGAAAAACGCTTCTGACTTGTTGCAGGCCAGCACTTATCAGGAATTGGGATGGAACTTCACGGAGACATGGACCATCAATGAGAATGAAAACTATCCGTTGCTCAAGAACAATACAGGCGCAAGTGTCAAACCTGGTGAGGATCCTAATCCAGACCCAGAACCAATACTGTCTGATGACGAAAAGATAATCGTAGCAGAGGTTACTGCTTCCAAGGGCCAGCCAGCTACTATCGGTATAGACTTGGAAAACAAGACAACAGATTTGACTGCCTATCAGTTTGACTTGACGCTGCCTGACGGTGTTTCGCTGAGCCTGAACGACAAGGGTAAGTTCTTGGTAACTAAAACCAGTCGCTATGAAGATGACAGCCAGACGTTGAATGTTTCAAAATTGGAGGGTAATACGTATCGCTTCGTTTGCTTCTCGATGTCGAATGAAATCATCACGGGAACGAGTGGTGCTATCCTGAATGCTTCGCTGACTATTGGGGCAAGCGTTAATACTGGCAGCTATGAGGCAACAATTACCAATATTGTTGTTACAAAACAGGACGGCACACAGATGAAGCTGAAAGATTCGAAGTTCAACATCATTGTAACCAACGTTATCAAAGGTGATGCCAATGGTGACGGGGAAGTGAACGTATCGGATATTGTAGAGATTGTGAATTATATCATGGGCAAGACATCTGCAAACTTCGTTCAGGCCGCTTCAGACCTGAATGGTGACGGTGAAATAAACGTGACGGATATTGTGAAAGTGGTATCTATCATTATGGACACCAATAGCAGTAGTGCACGCATGCACCGTTCGACCATGAATGGTAATCTGACGTTAACCGGCAAAGGACTGGTAAAGACGGCAATTGTGCAACATGCAGAAAAATTCACGGCGGCACAGTTTGATATTATTCTGGACGATGGTCAGAAGATTGACGATGTCAGTTTGAATAGCAATAGCGACCACTGTGTAACCTGGAAGATGACAAAGGAAGGTACATGCCGTGTAATAGTCTATTCGCTGACAAATTCTGTCTTTGATGTCAATGAAAGTGAACTGATGAGCGTTAGTCTAACAGGCATGAATGGTAGAATTACTGTTGAGAACGTGATGTTGGTCACTGCAAATAGCAATACAACAGACATTGGTAAGATGACTGCAGATAAGAGCGCAGAAAGCTGGCACACGCTTGATGGACGGAAGATAGACAAGCAACCGTCAAAGAAGGGCATATATATCCATAATGGTAAAAAGTTCGTTGTAAGATGAAACACTACAGAATGATGATATTGGCGGTTCTGCTCACATTGGTGGGCAGAACTATGGCCGATAACCTGACGGTGGAAACTGTCATGATGAATGCTGGGGAAACAAAGCAGATAGCTATTGTGTTGAGTAATCCCACTCATATGTATGCTGCCTTTCAGTTTGACTTGGTGCTACCTGAAGGCATCAGCATTGCGAAGAACAATAAGGGAAAGCTCGTTGCGAGTCTGGATGAGGATCGTAAGGATGACCATACACTGAATGTGTCGGAGACGGGGTCGAACACGTATCGTTTCCTAGCATTCTCCATGACGAATACGGAGTTCTACGGTACTGATGGAGCGTTAGTATATATCACATTACAGGCCGGTGAAGGAATTGCTGGGGGCAACAAGACTGCCACCATTCAGTCGCAGGTGTTCACAGAAGTCAGTGGCGAACAATACAAATGGGGCGATACGACATTCTCAGTGGAAATCAGTGGAGATGGTGACTCTGAAGAGCCTGACCCTCCAGTGGTTAGTGATGATAAGCTAAGTATTGAGGCTGTTAGTATGAGTGCTGGGGAGACAAAGCAAATAGCTATTGTACTGAATAATCCCACTCATCAGTATGCGGCATTCCAGTTTGACTTGGTGCTGCCAGAAGGTATCAGCATTGCTAAGAACAATAAAGGAAAACTCATTGCGACTCTGGACGAGGATCGTAAGGACGACCATACACTGAATGTGTCGGAGACGGGGGTGAATACATATCGTTTCTTGGCATTCTCCATGACGAATACGGAGTTCTACGGTACTGAGGGCGCATTGGTTTATGTTACGCTACAGGCCAGCGATGGTATTAGTGAGGGTGATAAGACTGCCACCATTCAGTCACAGGTGTTTACAGAGGTCAGTGGCGATCAACACAAATGGAGCGATATGACGTTTCAAATAACGATTGAAGCAGTAGCAGTGCCCATAACCATAACTGCTAAAAGTTACACACGTGAGTATGGAGAAGATAATCCGAGGTTCGAATACACAGTAACGGGAGGTGCGATTACGTCAGGCACTCCCACCATTACTTGTTCTGCAACAAAGACATCGCCAGTTGGAACTTACGATATCTTGATTGAAAAAGGAACGGTCAGCAATAAAACGGTTGAACTTGTAAAAGGGACACTTACTATCACGAAGGCTCCGCTGAGTGTTAAGGTAGAGAATGTGACTCGTGAGCAGTATGTGGAGAATCCTGAATTTATGATAACATATTCTGGTTGGAAGTTGTACGAAGACGAGAGTGTTCTGACAAAGAAGCCTACAGCTACGACGACAGCAACAAAGGATAGCCCTGTTGGTGAATACGAGATTGTGGTAAGTGGTGGTGAGGCACAGAACTACGAACTGTCGTATCAGAATGGTGTGTTAACAGTAACGGAATTAACCGGTATTGCTACGATATCCGTAACTCAACCTGTCAATGTGTATAACATTCAAGGAAGATTGGTTCGTTCAAAAGCTACGTCACTTGAAGGATTGTCAAGCGGTGTCTATATAGTGAATGGCCAGAAAGTTGTCGTGAAGTAAATTGCGATTTAAAAATAGAGATGTTCATAGGGCTTGGGACATAGGTTCACAGCCTTATGAACATTTTTTATTGCTGTCCGCTAAAAGTTGAAAAGCGACAAATCATGTATCCGCAGTGCCGATAAATAGGCATTGCGGATTCTTTTTTGACAAAGTAAGGCTCCTCCAATCAAATGAGAAGGAAGAGGGAAGAAGGAAGAGGGAAGAAGGAAGAGGGAAGAAGGAAGAGGGAAGAAGGAAGAGGGATGAAGGAAGCATTTTCGGTTTTTGCATAGTATATTGATAGAAAAGTATTACTTTTGCAAAAGAATTCGAAAAGCATGACAGAAGATCAATGGCAATGGCAGGAGCCTGGAACGGCGTGGAGGGGTGTCGGCATTTATCATATTACGCTGACGGTGCCGTCGCGCCAACCGTTGTTGGGCACGTTGGTGATACCTGACAACGATCCTTCTCAGGCGCGGGTGGAGCGCACGGCATTGGGCAATGCTGTTGTTGATGAGCTCTATGTGATGTGCAAGCACTATCCCGCCATTCGCATTTTCCAGTTCTGCCTAATGCCCGACCATCTACACGCCGTCATCAGGGTGACAAGGGTCATGGACACCAGCATACGCAGCGTGATGCGCGGGTACTGGCAAGGGGTGAAGAAGCTGGGGCGGGCATACACTTTGGCGGTTTCTCCCGAATTAAATTCGGGGACAACAACCCAAGGAAGGTCAACAGACCAAGGAAGGTCAACAAACCAAGAAAAGACAACAACCCAAGAAAAAACCACGGATCAAGGACAGCCAACAACCCAAGAAAGGACAACAGGCCAAGGCAGCGACGTCTGGGCTTTTCCTGTTTTTACGGAGCGGCCGTTTATTCGGCCTTTGTCACGCCGCGGTCAGCTGCAAACGATGATGCACTATGTGCGGATGAACCCTCAGCGGTTGGCCACGAAGCGCCTGATGCCTGGTTTCTTCAGGGTGCAAAAGGGCATCGAGATCGGTGGGCGCAGTTTTGATGGCGTGGGCAATGTGGCCCTGCTACATGCCGAGCACTATGATGTGGTACATGTGCGCAGCGTCTGGGTGAAGGCTGCAGAGCATGGTGACAATCAGACCCTTCGGGACTATATGAACAGCCGCGTGCTCAAGGCTCGCAAAGGGGTGGTAATGGTGTCGCCATTTATCTCGCCACAGGAAAAGCAGGTGATGCAAGTGTTGCTCAACGAGCAGCATCCATTCATTCTGCTTGCCGACAATGGTTTCCGCGATTATTACAAGCCCTCCGATACGCTCTTTGATGCCTGTGCCGCTGGGCGGGTGCTGATTTTAAGTCCTTGGCCTTATGACGCAGGAAAGCGTCACATCAGTCGCGCAGACTGCGTGGCGCTGAACAATATGGCTGAAGCGTTTTGCAAAGCAATGGAACCAGCCAACAAATAATCGCCATATAATCTATATGTTTAATAGGTGAGTCCAAATTGCCAGAGAGGGATGATGTTGCCATAGCCAGTTTCAATGTCGTCTTTGACAACATATCCTTGGGCCGCATCTTGTATCTGCTTCTGTTTTTTCTTCTTTCCACCCACCTCAAAGGTATATTTAGGGATTGTCGTGGAGTTGTCGAGATAGACTTTGTCCACCTTTCCCAATCCTTGTATGCCACCAGTGATGTCACCAGTAATGTCGGAAGTTTTTCGGTAGTGCAACTTTCTGATAGACAGAGAGAAATCTGTAAAATGATTAAAAAGGATCCACGGGTATCTTGATTCGAGAAGGGAACACCAGTGCCGGCCATTGGGTATTATTAATAGATAAGGCATAAAACTGCACTAATTTGAGTGCAGAAAATTACAAGAATCGCACTGGGAGCAGTGCGGTTTTTTAAAAACATGAATCGGTTGTCAGCTTTTGAGCGTTCTTGCTATACGCTGGAGGGCTTCTGTGAGTCGGGCGCGTTGGGTGGCGAGGTTGATGCGGATAAATCCTTCACCAGCGAGGGGACTGTAGATGCTTCCACTGTTCACCCAGACTCTCCCTTCCCGTAGAAGCTTGCGGGTGAGTTGGTCGGAGGTCATGCCGGTGGCGGTGATGTCTATCCATGTCAGGTATGTCCCCTCGAGCTTGTACACCTTCAGTTGCGGTAGCTCTTGGGCAACGAAGTTGCAGAGGAACCGATAGTTTCCGAAAAGATAATCGTTCAGTTCGTCAATCCATTGTTCGCCGTCGTTGTAGGCGATCTCTACTGCCAGCGGAGCGAAGGGATTGACATCGCAAATCTCATTGATATTGATGGCGCGGTCGATACGGCGGCGCCATTCTTCGTTTTGGCAGATGATGTGTGCCATCTGCAGGCCTGCCGTGTTGAACGACTTGGACGGAGAACCGCAAACCACGCAGTTCTCTGCACAGGCTTCTGAGACGGAGGCAAAGGGTACAAACTCATGGCCGGGCATGATGAGCTCACAGTGAATCTCGTCGCTGATGACCTTGACCCCGTGGCGCAGGCAGATGTCGTTCATGCGCAGCAGTTCTTCTTTCGTCCAAACACGTCCACCTGGGTTGTGTGGGTTGCAGAGCAGGAAGACGGTCGTCTTCTTGTCGGCGCACTTCCGTTCAAAGTCCTCCCAGTCAACCACATAGGTAGGTTGGTGGTCAACGATGGATGTTTGAAGTGGACTTTCCAGCACCTCACACCCATTATTGCGAATGCAGGAGAAGAAGCAGTTGTAGATGGGCGACGTCATCAGTACTCGTTCTCCGGGCATGGTCAGTGCCTTGATGACTGCCGACACTGCGGGTACGACACCCGTTGTATATTGAATCCATTCACGTTGAATCTTCCAGTTGTGACGGCGGTGGAACCAGTGGATGATGCTGCTGTAATAGCTCTCGCCAACGATGGCATAGCCGAACACACCATGTTCCACTCGTTTCTTCAATGCCTCCGTAATCTCAGGCAGAACCTCGAAGTCCATGTCTGCCACCCACAGGGGAATAACGTCCTCTATGTCTGTCTCGTCCCATTTCACGCAGTTGGTTCCCCGGCGAATGACGGGTTTGTCGAAGTTGTATTGGCCCATAGTTTCCTTATTTTCTTGTTTCAATGATGCAGTTGGCGGGTTGTCGTATATTCTTGTCGATGGTCACGCTGCCAATTTCGTCGGCAACGATATGTCCACTGGTAGGGTTCTTGATGTTCTCAATGCGTCCGCGGATATCGGCTTCCACGGAGGAATATTCAAAGACGCGGTCGCACGACTTGTCGAAGGTGCAGTTCTCCAGCACGAGGTTGTCAACGTAGCAGAGCAGTTGCTCACCCGCCAGATGACAGTTGACCAACCGCACGTTCTTCGAGTGCCAAGCCAGATACTCTCCATCAAGCACGGAGTCATAGATGCTCACGTTCTCACATTCCCAGAAAGCATCTTTCGTTACGATGTTGGCATGATGGATCTCCACGTTCTTGCAGTATTGAAAGACGTATTTGGAGTCGCTCTCCAGTCCATCGACATGAATATTCTGTGAGAACATGAAAGGGTAGGTGCCGTCGTGCAGCTTCAGGTTCTTCACGCGCAGTCCGTCCACCTTCCAGAAGATCTCGTTGGCATCGTTGATGGTTACGTTTTCAACCTCCACATTCCTCATTTCACGGAAGAACTTGGGACCGTCGATGACGCAGTCCTTCATCCGCAGGTCGTTGGTGTACCAGATGGCAGAGCGCGAACCGGGGGCAAAGTAGCAATTGTCGATGCGTGCCCCGTCAACATGCCACCAAGAGTATTTGCCATAGAACTTGCACCCCGTGGCTTCGATGTTCTGGCACTGCTTGATGCCTGATTCGCCATCTATGATGGTGATGTTGTCCAGCTGTAGGTCATGCTCGGCAAACAGGGGTCTCTCACCTCCGAACTCTTTGTTTTTGATGATCTTCATGTGTTGGTTGTTGCTTGATGGTGTTCCTACCAAAAAAGGTGAGCTCAAGGGGTTGGGCTCACCTTTTTCTCTTTGATGGTTCTGATAAGACTTGGATTACAGATTCGGGTTGATTTCGCTCCACTTAGACAGCTCGGGCACGATGTTCAGCGTAACCAGTTCGTCACGCATCTTGCAGAGGTGCTCGTAGCTCTGGTCAAGTTTAGCATTCTCCTCGGCTGTTCCCTGCGGAACCTCGAAGTGTGCACCCGTCGTGTCGAGGGTGGTCTTCATGGCCATCATGATATGATTGTACTTGTCGGTCTTCACGTAGGTTCCTACGGGGAAGCGGAAAGGCTCACCGCCCATCACTGAGCGAATCATCTCTACAGACAGGTAGGCAGGGCTCTGGAATGAAGAGCGACCGCGCAGCTCGATGATCTTGGCACCACCCTGTGTTACGTCCTTCTTCATCTGTTCCCACTCCTCGGCGGGGAACTCTGCAGTGCCGATGATGTCAGTCAGCTTGCGACCGGCAATCTCCACGTGAGAGCCGAATACGGCCATCTGCTCACCGTGACCGCCATAGGTGGCACAGCCTGTAATCTCGTTCTGCATAACGCCGAACTTCTTGGCGAGTGCGCTCTGCAAACGGGTTGTGTCCAGAGCAGCGAGTGTTGTCACCTGACTGGGTTTCAGACCCGAGTAGAGCAGGGTAACCAGACCAGTGAGGTCGGCGGGGTTGAAGATGATAACCACGTGCTTCACGTCGGGGCAGAACTCCTTGATGTTCTTTCCCAGTCCCTCAGCAATCTCACAGTTGCCTTTCAGCAGGTCTTCACGAGTCATGCCAGCCTTGCGGGGAGCACCACCGGAAGAGATGATGTACTTGGCATTGGTGAAAGCCTCTTTTGCATCGGTGGTGGCGGTAATCTTGGCACCGTCGAAGCCACTCTGACGCATTTCCTCGGCTACGCCTTCGGGTGAGAATACGTCGTAAAGACAGATGTTACTTGTCAGACCCATTGTAAGAGCGGTCTGAACCATGTTTGAGCCAATCATTCCGGCTGCGCCGACAATGACCAGTTTCTCGTCAGTTAAAAATGCCATAGTTTTTTGTTTTATTGATATTTAAGATGTTCTTGCTTTCGACCATCGAGGTTGGACCTCTCTTTGGTTTTTCATCCGCAAAATTACTAAAAAAACATGGAACACGCATATTTATTTCCCAATTAAAATGTTATTAAATCTGAAAAAGCGAGTCTTTGACAAGTTGAGGTGACAAAAAAGTTATAACTTTGCCAAAGTTTATGTAAATAGAAAAGGAATTGAGCTTATGAACTACAGCATCAAGCATCCGGAAAACCTGGGCGGCATGAACGACCGCATCAAGCGTTTACGCCAGCAGAACTTTGACACCCCGACAACGCTGAGCATTGAGCGTGCCCTCATCGAGACCGCATTCTACAAGGAGAACTACGGTACGATGCCTACCCCTGTGCTGCGGGCCCGCAACTTTTATGAGATTTGCAAGAAGAAGACCCTGTATATCGGTGATGACGAGCTAATTGTTGGCGAGCGCGGACCGCAGCCCAAGGCTGTGCCGACATTCCCCGAACTGACCTGTCACTCGGTGGAGGACCTGCATACGCTGAACGAGCGCGAACTGCAGCGTTACACCATCTCGCAGGAAGATATCGACACCTACGAGCGTGAGGTGATTCCCTATTGGAGTGGCAAGACTCAGCGCGAGCGCATTTTCAACCATGTGTCCAAAGAGTGGGAGGAGGCTTATCATGCAGGTGTGTTTACGGAGTTCATGGAACAGCGTGCCGCTGGTCATACGGCTATGGACGGAAAGATGTATCAGGAAGGGCTCCTCGACGTGAAAGCCCGTATAGAGAAAAGGCTTCGTGAGCTCGATTTCATCTACGATCCAGAGGCCACTGACAAGCAACAGGAGCTGGAGGCAATGGCCATCTCGTGTGATGCCGCCATGCTCTTTGCCGAGCGTCATGCTGAGTTGGCCGACCGGTTGGCTGATGAGCTGGAGGAGGAATATGGGGGGGATGGGTCCTATGAGTCCTATGAGTCCTATGGGGCCCATGGGACTTATGGGGCCCATGGGTCTTATCAAGCACTTAGGCGAGTTGCCGAGCTCCGTAAGATAGCTGACGTATGCCGTTGGGTGCCGGCCCATGCACCGCGCGATTTGTGGGAGGCCATTCAGATGTACTGGTTCGTACACCTCGGTACGGTGACGGAGTTGAATGGATGGGACTCGATGAATCCCGGACATATTGACCAACACCTCTTCCCTTTCTATCAGAAGGGATTGGCTGATGACACGCTGACCCGTGACCAGGCCAAGGAACTCATCAGCTGTCTGTGGATCAAATTCAACAACCAGCCTGCACCGCCGAAGGTGGGGGTGACGGCTTTGGAGTCGGGAACCTACAACGACTTCACCAATATCAATATCGGTGGTGTTGACCGCGAGGGACATAGCGCCGCCAATGAGATCTCCTATATGATACTGGAGATTCAGGAAGAGCTGCATGAGCTGCAACCAGGTCTAAGTATCCATATTGCCGAGAATACGCCTGATGAGTTCCTGATGGCGGGCCTGAAAGTGATCCGACAGGGGCACGGCTACCCCAGCATTTTCAACCCAGACACCTATGTCAAGGAGATGATCCGTGCCGGCAAGTCGCTGGAGGATGCTCGCGAGGGAGGCTGCTCGGGGTGTATTGAGGTGGGAGCCTTTGGCAAGGAGGCCTATCTGCTGACGGGCTATCTGAACACGCCGAAGATTCTGGAAATAACCCTGAACAACGGCATTGACCCCGAGACAGGCAAGCGACTTGGTTTGGAAACGGGCGATCCCCGGCAGTTCAAAACCTTCGAGGAGCTTTACGACGCATGGCACCGACAGATGGAATATTTTGTCAATCTGAAGCTCTCGGTCAACAACTACATCGAGCGCATGTTCTCGCTTTATGCTCCTGCCACCTTCCTCAGTCTTTATATCGACGACTGCATTGAGAAGGGCCGCGACTACTACAGCGGTGGAGCTCGCTATAACACCACGTATATACAATGTACGGGCTTGGGAACCATTACCGACTGTTTTACCACGCTCAAGAAACACGTGTTTGAGGACCATCGCTATACGATGGACGAAATACTCCAGGCATGTGCTGCAAACTGGGGTGCTCAGGATTCCCCAACTTCAGAACTACAGAAGATGCGCCATTACATCCGCAACCACACCCCCTTCTTCGGCAATGACGACGAGTATGCCGACTCGATTGCCGTGCGGGTGTATGAGGACTTGGTGCGTGCCATCGAGGGGCGTCCGAATACCCGTGGCGGCAAGACCCACCTGAATATGCTCTCGACGACCTGCCATAACTATTTCGGCTCGGTCTGCGGGGCTACGCCCAACGGACGCTTCGCCCATTTTGCGATCTCCGACGGAACATCGCCCGCCCATGGTTCCGACAGTCACGGACCGACGGCGGTCATCAAATCGCTCGGCAAACTCGACCAGACCAAGAGTGGTGGAACGCTGCTCAACGTACGCTTCACGCCCCAGTTGTTCAAGCGCGACGAGGACATCAGTAAGTGTGCCAGTCTGATTCGCACCTATTTCAAGTTTGGCGGTCACCATATCCAGTTTAATATCATCGATACGCAAACACTGCTCGATGCGCAGAAACATCCTGACGAGTACAAGGACCTGCTGGTGCGTGTGGCGGGCTATTCCGACTACTTCAATGACATGACTGAGCAGCTGCAGAACGAGATTATCGCCCGCACCGAGAATGAAAATCTTTGATATCAAGCGTTACGCCATCAACGACGGCCCAGGCATCCGCACCACCATCTTCATGAAGGGTTGTCCGTTGCGTTGCGTCTGGTGCCACAACCCCGAGGGCTGGACAACAGGGGTGCAGAAGCTTTATAAGAAGACCAAGTGCATCGGTTGCCGCAGTTGCGTGGAGGCTTGTCCGCAGCACGCCATAGAGCTGACTCCCGACGGTATCCGTCCGACGGGTAACGAATGTCTGATGTGCGGTCGGTGTGCCGAGGAATGTCCCACAACGGCATTGGAGCTGTGTGGCAGGGAGTGGGAGCTGGACGACCTGATGGTGGAGATTGAGAAGGAGCGTGTCATCATGGAGGACAGCGGTGGCGGAGTGACCATCTGTGGTGGAGAACCGCTCATGCATCCCTCCGACACGTTATGTCTGTTGCAGGAACTGGGACGGCGAGGCTTCCACCGCACGGTCGATACAACGCTCTATGCCTCCCGTGAGGTGGTGATGAGCGTGGCGGAAGTCTGCGAACTGTTTTTAGTGGACCTGAAGTTGATGGACTCCGACCTTCATCGGCTTTATACAGGTGTTCCTAACGAGCAGATCCTCTCCAACCTGACCTGGCTGGCAGAGGCGGGTAGAGATTTCTTTGTACGCATCCCGCTCATAGAGGGCATCAATGCCGACGAGCAGAACATCGAACAGACCGCCTGTTTCCTCAGCCGTTTGCCAGAACAGCGACACACGGTCAACCTTTTGCCCTACCACGATGTGGGTAAGGACAAACACCGTCGCATGTGGAGCCACTACAATCCGCAGGGCTATAACATGGCGACACCCTCGGAGGAGACTCTGCGGCGTTGTGCCGATCAGTTGCAAGCACACGGGCTGACAGTTGTCATCGGTGGTTGACCCATTTTCAGAAGAAAGCATAAAACATCCATAAAATATGAATCAAGAGATAGCAAAGCGCATAGAACAATTGCGTGAGGTGATGCGCCGTGAACATCTGGCAGCATTTATTTTCCCCAGTACAGATCCGCATCAGGGTGAGTATGTGCCCGACCGCTGGAAAGGACGCGAGTGGATCAGTGGCTTCAACGGCTCGGCGGGTACGGCGGTGGTGACCATGGAGAGTGCTGCCCTTTGGACCGACTCTCGTTACTTTATTGCGGCCGAGGAACAGTTGAGAGGAACGGAGTTCCAGCTGATGAAGCTGAAGATGCCTGGTACACCCACGATTGCTGAGTGGATAGGTCGGCAAGTCCGCACTTCATCTTCCACAGAAGTCGCCATTGACGGCATGGTGAGCTCGCTCTCGGCAACCGAGGAGCTCATCCGTGAGTTGCGTTGTGAGGGTGGACTGACACTGAGAACGAATCTCGACCCTTTGCGTGAGATATGGCGCAACCGTCCACCAGTGCCCGAGAATCCTGTCGAGGTACACCCATTGGAGTATGCGGGCGAGGATGTCGGCTCGAAGATCGGCCGCATCCGCCGTGCACTGCGCGACCGTCATGCCGACGGGATGCTGGTCTCTGCGCTTGATGACATTGCGTGGACACTCAACCTGCGCGGGAGCGATGTCCATTGCAATCCGATCTTTGTGAGCTATCTGCTCATCTCGACAACGCGCGTCATCTTATATATAAATAAGGTAAAGCTCACTCCCGCCGTGGAAAGCTACCTGAGTGAGAACGGCATTGAAGTGGACAACTATGAGCATGTTGCCGACGGCTTGCGCAACTACAACGAGTATAACATCCTTATTGACCCCGACGAGACCAGCTACACCCTTGCCAAGGCGGTGAGGACGCAGGAGGTGATACGTGAGCAGTCGCCGATTGCTACGATGAAGACCGTGAAGAACGCTACAGAGATTGCCGGCTTCCGCTCGGCCATGGTCAAGGATGGCGTGGCGATGGTGAAATTCCTCAAATGGCTGCTCCCCGCTGTGCAGGCAGGCGGGCAGACTGAGATTTCCATCGACCAAAAGCTCACATCGTTGCGTGCCGAACAGGAGGGTTTTCGCGACATTTCCTTCGATACCATTGCCGGCTATGAGGCTCATGGTGCCATCGTACACTATGAGGCGACTCCCGAGACCGACATCCCGCTGGAACCACACGGACTGCTCTTGCTCGACAGTGGGGCGCAGTATCTGGATGGTACCACCGACATCACCCGTACCATCGCTCTCGGTCCAGTGAGCGAGGAGCAGCGACACATCTATACGCTTGTCTTGAAAGGACATATACAGCTTGAACTGTGCAAGTTCCCGCGTGGGGCGGCAGGAACGCAGATGGACGTGCTCGCCCGTCAGTACATGTGGCGCGAGGGACTGAACTACTTGCACGGTACGGGCCATGGGGTAGGGTCGTACCTCTGTGTACACGAAGGTCCTCATCAGTTCCGTATGGAATGGAAGCCCGCTCCGTTTGTCGAGGGCATGACCGTCACCGACGAACCCGGCATCTACCTGCCCGGACGCTTCGGGGTGCGCGTGGAAAACACGCTGCTGATTACTCCCTACATGCAGACGGAGTTCGGAACATTCCTGCAGCTTGAATCGCTGACACTCTGTCCCATCGACACCACTCCCATCGAGCGGTCGATGATGCTGCCCGAGGAGATCATGTGGCTCAACAGCTACCATGCCCGCGTCCGTGAAGTCCTTTCGCCTTATCTCGAGGCAGACGAGCGAGCATGGCTTGAAGCCGCTACAGAACCTCTTTTGTAAGCGTTGTTATAAGACGAACCTGAAGAAAATCGGACAAAATATTTGGCAGTCTCGCAAAAATGCAGTAATTTTGCAGCCGCTAATATTGGGCACTGTGCCCAAACATGTCTAACAATTAAAAATTTAAAGTAAAAAATGATTATTGTACCCGTAAAAGATGGTGAGAACATCGAAAGAGCTCTCAAGAAGTTCAAGAGAAAATTCGAAAAGACAGGTGTTGTAAAAGAGCTGCGTGCTCGTCAGCAGTATAACAAGCCTTCTGTTCTGAAGCGTCTCAAGATGGAACACGCCATCTACGTACAGAAGCTGCGCGCTAACGAGGAATAAAAAATCCCCGAAAATTTTGGTGGTTTGAAATAATTTCCGTATATTCGTTGCCGAAAACTCAATGAAGGAGACGCGACGACAAAGATGGTAAGGGAATTTTTGAAATACTTACGCTATGAGCTGAATCGCTCGCAGCTAACGGTAAAAGGATATGGAGACGATTTACAGAGCTTCCAGACCTTTTTCAAAAATATGGATGAACGTCTTTCGTGGAAGACGGTTGACTCTGACATCATCCGGGCGTGGATGGAGAGTATGATGGATAAAGGCAACTCCCCTGCCTCCATCAACAGAAGGCTGAGCGCATTGCGAACCTTCTATCGTTTTGCTCTCTCTCGCCATCTTGTGGATAAGGACCCTGCACATGGGATTGTAGGTCCCAAGGGTCGGAAAGCCCTGCCGCAATTCCTTCGTGAATCCGAAATGGACAGTCTGCTTGATCAGCAGCTTGAGAAACCTGAGGAATATATAAATGTACGTGCGCGTACCATTATATTAACGTTCTACACCACGGGCATACGTCTGGCAGAATTGATAGGCCTCGATGATGCTTCGGTAGATTTCCTGAACGGACAGCTCAAGGTGACAGGTAAGCGCAATAAGGAGCGCGTGATTCCTTTCGGAGAGGAGTTGAAGGTGGAGCTGGAAAACTACATACGGTTGCGTGACCGCACCATACCGGTTAGGGCATCGGCCCTCTTCCTTACAACAAAGGGGGAGCGGATGAACCGCAATCAGGTGAGATACGAAGTGCAGAAACATCTGTCAACCGTGTGTACGCTCAAAAAGAGAACGCCTCATGTGTTGAGGCACACCTTTGCAACGGCAATGCTCAATCATGAAGCTGGGTTGGAGAGTGTGAGGAAACTGTTAGGGCACGAGAGCCTCTCGACAACAGAGATCTACACGCACACAACCTTTGAACAGCTCAAAAGAGTTTACGCGAATGCCCACCCAAGGGCATAGGAGAATATACACAACCTAAAGTTTAACAACCTAAAACAGGAGGTAACTATGGAAATTAAAATTCAATCGATTCATTTCGATGCCACTGAGAAGTTACAGGCGTTTATCGAGAAGAAAACTGCCAAGTTGGAAAAATCCTATGAGGAAATACAGAAAGTAGAGGTGCAATTGAAAGTCGTGAAACCCTCGACTACCCTAAATAAGGAAACAAGTCTGACCGTTACGGTCCCTGGAACAACGCTGTTTGTAGAGAAGACGTGCGACACGTTTGAAGAGGGCGTTGACCAGTGCGTAGATGCAATGAGGGTGCAGCTTACGAAATTTAAGGAAAAACTAAGAAATAAATAAAAAAAAGTCGGAAAAGTTTTGCTGGTTCAAAAATAATCCGTATCTTTGCAGCCGTTTTACAACACGTCCTAAAATGCGAAGCCGAACGGCTGCAAGGATTTGCCTCTTTAGCTCAGTTGGCCAGAGCACGTGATTTGTAATCTCGGGGTCGTTGGTTCGAATCCGACAAGAGGCTCAAGGAAGGAAGCGCCTTCGGAAAAGTCTTCGAGAAAAGACCGGACAAGACGACATCGGATGGAGTTTTAAAACAAGGGTGGTTACCAGAGTGGCCAAATGGGGCAGACTGTAAATCTGCTGGTTTTTACCTTCGGTGGTTCGAATCCATCACCACCCACTCCAGTAGGGGATTTATATGCGGAAATAGCTCAGTCGATAGAGCACTAGCCTTCCAAGCTGGGGGTCGCGGGTTTGAGCCCCGTTTTCCGCTCACTTGCTGTAATAGCTCAGTGGTAGAGCACTTCCTTGGTAAGGAAGAGGTCCTGAGTTCAACTCTCAGTTACAGCTCTACTTAGGGTTATTACAATTATCCTAGAAACAGATTATTCAATATACAATTAAATAATTTTAAAGCTATGGCTAAAGAGCAATTTGTGCGCACCAAACCGCACGTAAACATTGGTACTATTGGTCACGTTGACCACGGTAAGACAACTCTGACTGCTGCTATCACCACCGTACTGGCTAAGCAGGGTCTTTCTGAGGTTAAGTCTTTCGACCAGATTGACAATGCTCCCGAGGAGAAGGAGCGTGGTATTACTATTAACACCGCTCACGTTGAGTATGAGACCAAGAATCGTCACTATGCTCACGTTGACTGTCCGGGACATGCCGACTATGTGAAGAACATGGTAACTGGTGCTGCTCAGATGGACGGTGCTATTCTCGTTGTTGCTGCAACTGATGGTCCTATGCCTCAGACACGTGAGCACGTCCTGCTCGCTCGTCAGGTAAACGTTCCCCGTCTGGTGGTGTTCCTGAACAAGTGCGACATGGTTGAGGATGAGGAGATGCTGGAGCTCGTAGAGATGGAGGTCCGCGAGATTCTGGAGCAGTATGGGTTCGAGGATGATACTCCTATCATTCGTGGCTCTGCACTCGGTGCCTTGAACGGTGTTGAGAAGTGGGAGCAGAAGGTTATAGAGCTGATGGATGTCTGCGACACTTGGATCCAGGAGCCTCCCCGCGCTACTGACAAGCCTTTCCTGATGCCTGTTGAGGACGTATTCTCAATCACAGGTCGTGGTACTGTTGCTACAGGTCGTATCGAGACTGGTGTTATCCACGTAGGTGACGAGGTTGAACTCCTCGGTCTTGGTGAGGACAAGAAGTCAGTTGTTACTGGCGTTGAGATGTTCCGCAAGCTCCTCGATGAGGGTCAGGCTGGTGATAACGTAGGTCTGTTGCTCCGTGGTATCGACAAGAAAGAGATCAAGCGTGGTATGGTGCTCTGCCATCCCGGACAGATCAAGCCCTTCAAGAAGTTCAAGGCTTCTATCTATGTCCTGAAGAAGGAAGAGGGTGGACGTCACACTCCGTTCGGAAACAAGTATCGTCCCCAGTTCTACCTCCGCACAATGGACTGCACAGGTGAGATTTCTCTGCCCGATGGAGTTGAGATGGTAATGCCTGGCGATAACGTCGAGATTACTGTTGAGCTCATCTACGCAGTTGCTCTGAACAAGGGTCTCCGCTTCGCTATCCGTGAGGGTGGCCGCACAGTAGGCTCTGGTCAGATCACAGAGGTCTTCGAAGACTAAGAAGTTGAACGGGTCTTGGTTCGCCAAGATTCAACAACAGATAAACCAAGCCCTCACTCTCGGGTGGGGGCTTACTTACGGGAATAGCTCAGTTGGTAGAGCATCGGTCTCCAAAACCGAGGGTCGTGGGTTCGAGTCCTCCTTCCCGTGCTAAATAAAGATAATATGAAGAAATTTGTAAATTATTGCAAGGCTTGTTACGACGAACTTGCGCATAAGACTACTTGGCCGACAGGCCGTGAACTTACTCACAGTGCAGTGGTTGTATTATCTGCTTCCCTTGTCATTGCACTTGTGGTGTTCGCAATGGATACTGTCTTCAATAGCCTCATGAGTGTGATTTATCCAGGTTAATTCGAAAAGGAGATGTCAGAAACAAAAAAGAACTGGTATGTACTCCGCGCTGTCAGTGGAAAAGAAGCCAAGGTAAAAGAATACCTTGAAGCTGAAATTAAGCACAACGCGTTGCTGCAGGCTCATGTTTCTCAGGTTTTGATACCGATGGAGAAGCATGCTTCTTTGCGTAATGGCAAAAGAGTGGTCAAGGAGAAAATCAGTCTCCCGGGCTACGTCTTTGTAGAGGCATCGTTGGTTGGCGACGTGGCACACACGTTGCGCTTCACTCCCAACGTCCTCGGATTCCTTGGAGGATTGGATAATCCCTCACCTGTGCCACAGGCAGACATTAATCGGATGCTTGGAAATGCCGAGGAGACCGAGTTGGTGGACGAAGTTACAATCCCCTACATGGTTGACGAGACAGTCAAGGTTACCGATGGTCCTTTCAGTGGCTTTAGCGGTGTTATCGAAGAGGTCAATGCCGAGAAGCGTAAACTGAAGGTAATGGTCAAGATCTTCGGACGTAAAACTCCGTTAGAGCTTAGTTTTATGCAAGTAGAAAAAGAAGGATGATGCGTAGTTACGGACGCTCTGAGGTCTTTTTATAACAACAACAATTTAATATTAACAAAGAAGAAATGGCTAAAGAAGTTGCTGGATTAATCAAATTACAGATTAAAGGTGGCGCTGCGAATCCTTCTCCTCCCGTAGGACCTGCTCTTGGTTCGAAGGGTATCAACATCATGGGATTCTGCAAGGAGTTCAACGCCAGAACTCAGGATAAGGCAGGTAAGGTAATTCCTGTTGTTATCACATACTACACCGATAAGTCATTCAGCTTTGAACTGAAAACTCCTCCCGCAGCTGTACAGCTGAAGGAGGCTGCCAAAGTGAAGAGCGGCTCAGCACAGCCCAACCGCCAGAAGGTTGCTTCGGTAACCTGGGATCAGGTTCGCGCTATTGCCGAGGACAAGATGAAGGACTTGAACTGCTTCACCGTTGAATCAGCCATGAAGCTTGTTGCCGGTACTGCTCGCAGTATGGGTATCACAGTAAAAGGGGACTTCCCTGGGTAATAACTATAAACTTCAATTAAGAAAATGAGTAAACTGACAAAAAATCAGAAATCAGTCGCTGATAAGATTGAAGCAGGGAAGGCATATACACTGAAAGAGGCCGCCGAGCTGGTAAAGGAAATTACCACCACAAAGTTCGAGGCTTCAGTGGATATGGATGTACGTCTGGGTGTTGACCCGCGTAAAGCTAACCAGATGGTCCGTGGCGTTGTTTCGCTGCCTAACGGAACTGGTAAGGTTACTCGCGTGTTGGCTCTCTGTACCCCTGATCAGGAAGAGGCTGCCAAGGCAGCTGGCGCTGATTACGTTGGTCTTGACGAGTATATCGAGAAGATCAAAGGTGGATGGACAGATATTGATGTTATCATCACGATGCCCTCTTGCATGGGTAAGGTAGGACCTATCGGTCGTATCCTCGGTCCTCGTGGACTGATGCCTAACCCCAAGAGCGGTACTGTAACTATGGACGTTGCTAAGGCAGTGAAGGAAGTTAAGCAGGGTAAGATTGACTTCAAGGTTGACAAGGCTGGTATTATCCACACCTCAATCGGTAAGGTCACGATGACTCCTGAGCAGATTTTCGGTAATGCAAAAGAATTCATTGCTACCGTCATCAAGCTCAAGCCTGCTGCTGCTAAAGGTACATACATCAAGAGTATCTTTATTTCGAGCACGATGAGTAAGGGTATCAAGGTTGATCCGAAATCAGTTGAGTAACTCTAAAAGTTTTGTAAAATGAAAAAAGAAGTAAAAGATACTATCATTGTTGAGCTTGGCGAGATGCTGAAGCAGTATCAACATTTCTATCTGGTTGACGTTACCGGATTGAATGCTGCTGATACAAGCGACCTGCGTCGCAAGTGCTTCCAGCGCGAAGTGAAGATGCTGGTTGTGAAGAATACGCTTCTCCACAAGGCATTTGAAGCAAGCGAGATTGATTTTGAACCTCTATATGGCACCCTGAAAGGAAACACTGCGCTGATGTTTACCAACGCAGCCAATGTTCCTGCAAAACTGCTGAAAGAGTACAAGGATAAGAAAAAGGAAACTCCCGCATTGAAGGCTGCATACGCTGAAGAGGGTATCTTCGTAGGTGCAGACAAGCTGGACGAACTTTGTGCTATCAAGAGCAAGACAGAACTTATTGCAGACGTTGTGGCTCTGCTGCAGTCTCCCGCAAAGAACGTTGTTTCTGCTCTTCAGTCAGGCGCAAACACCATCCATGGTGTGCTCAAGACTTTAGGCGAGCGTCCTGAATAAATCAATAAAGTCATAAACATTAATATTAAAAACAATTAAATTTTAAATAAAATGGCAGACATTAAAGCTATTGCAGAAGAGTTGGTAAACCTTACTGTGAAAGAAGTTAACGAGTTGGCAACAGTCCTGAAGGACGAGTATGGTATTGAGCCCGCTGCTGCAGCTGTTGCTGTAGCTGCTGGTCCTGCTGCTGCTGGTGCAGCCGCTGCTGAAGAGAAGACATCTTTCGATGTTGTTCTCGCTGAGGTTGGCGCTGCTAAGCTTCAGGTAGTTAAGGCTGTTAAGGAGGCTTGCGGTCTTGGTCTGAAAGAGGCTAAGGATCTCGTAGATGGCGCTCCTGCTACAATCAAGGAAGGTCTTTCTAAGGAAGAGGCCGAGAACCTGAAGAAGGCTATCGAAGAGGCTGGTGCCAAGGTAGAGCTCAAGTAATTGAGTAAAATTTTATAAGATTATGGTTAGGATCTTCCCAGTCGGTTGGTCCTAACCTTTTTGTGTCTTTAATTACTAATTGGGTGTAAGCCCTGTAAGATACTTATATTAATATAATGGCTTCAAAACTTGTTGATAACAGAATTAATTTTGCCAGCGTCCATAATCCGATGCCCTATCCGGATTTCCTGGATGTGCAGCTGAAGTCCTTTAAAGACTTCCTACAGTTGGACACTCCGCCTGAGGAACGCAAGAATGACGGCTTGTATAAGGTATTCGCCGAGAATTTCCCTATCACCGACACGCGTAATAACTTCGTTCTTGAGTTCCTGGATTACTTTATCGATCCGCCGCGTTACACCATTGACGAGTGTCTTGAGCGCGGACTGACTTATAGCGTACCCTTGAAGGCTAAGATGAAACTGTACTGCACCGATCCTGACCATGAGGACTTCGGGACTGTAACCTCTGACGTATTCCTGGGAACGATTCCTTACATGACATCCAACGGTACTTTCATTATCAATGGTGCCGAGCGTGTTGTCGTGTCTCAGTTGCATCGTTCTCCCGGTGTTTTCTTCGGTCAGGGTGTTCATGCCAATGGTACTGTGCTCTATTCTGCTCGTATCATTCCGTTCAAGGGCTCATGGATAGAGTTCGCCACCGACATCAACAATGTGATGTATGCTTACATCGACCGTAAGAAGAAGTTGCCTGTAACAACGCTGCTTCGTGCAATTGGATTCGAACAAGACAAGGATATTCTTCAGATCTTTGACCTCGCAGAAGAGGTGAAGGTGAACAAGAAGAATATGAAGGAAGCTATTGGCCGTAAATTGGCCGCACGTGTGTTGAAGAGCTGGAACGAGGACTTTGTTGACGAAGATACGGGTGAGGTTGTTTCCATCGAGCGTAACAAGGTCATCATGGAGCGTGAGACAGAGCTCACGGCTGAAAACATTGTTGAGATTCTTGACAGTGGTACTGCTTCTGTGCTGTTGCACAAGGATGCAGAGATGGCCAACCGCTACAGCATCATCTTCAACACTTTGGCAAAGGATCCCAGTAACTCGGAGAAAGAGGCTGTGCTTCACATCTACCGTCAGCTGAGAAATGCTGATCCTGCTGATGATGCAAGTGCTCGTGAGGTTTTCCAGAACCTCTTCTTCTCTGACAAGCGTTATGACTTGGGTGAGGTAGGCCGCTATCGTATCAATAAGAAATTGGGTCTCGAGACAGATATGGATGTCCGTGTCTTGACAAAGGACGATATCATCGAGATTATCAAATATCTGATTCAGCTGGTGAACTCCAATGCTACCGTCGATGACATCGACCACTTGTCGAACCGTCGTGTACGCACAGTAGGTGAGCAGCTGTCCAATCAGTTCTCCATCGGTTTGGCACGTATGAGCCGCACCATTCGTGAGCGTATGAATGTACGTGACAACGAGGTGTTCACACCGACCGACCTGATTAACGCCAAGACCATTTCGAGTGTTATCAACTCATTCTTTGGAACCAACCCGCTCAGTCAGTTCATGGATCAGACGAACCCGTTGGCAGAGGTTACGCACAAGCGTCGTCTCTCTGCTCTCGGTCCTGGTGGTCTGTCTCGTGAGCGTGCAGGTTTCGAGGTGCGTGACGTACACTATACTCACTATGGTCGTCTTTGTCCGATTGAGAGCCCTGAAGGTCCGAATATCGGTCTGATTTCGTCTCTCTGTGTATATGCAACCATCAATGAGTTAGGCTTCATCGAAACTCCTTATCGTAAGGTTGCCAACAGCATGGTGGATCTGAAGAACGAGGATGTTGTCTATCTGACAGCCGAGGAGGAAACCGAGCATATCATCGGACAGGGTAATGCACCGCTGCGCGAGGATGGTTCGTTCATCCGTACTTATGTCAAGTGCCGTCAGGATGCCGACTTCCCCGTTGTTCCGCCCGCACAGGTTGATTTGATGGACGTTTCACCGCAGCAGATTGCATCCGTTTCAGCTGGCCTGATTCCGTTCTTGGAGCATGACGATGGTCACCGTGCGTTGATGGGATGTAACATGATGCGTCAGGCAGTACCCCTGCTCCACAACGATGCTCCTATCGTTGGTACAGGTTTGGAAAAGCAGGTGTGCGAGGATTCCCGTACCATGATTGTTGCCGAAGGCGACGGTGTTATCGAATACGTTGATGCTACCACCATCCGTATCCTTTACGATCGTACTGAGGATGAGGAATTCGTCAGCTTTGAGCCCGCACTCAAGGAATATCGCATTCCGAAGTTCCGCCGCACGAACCAGAACATGACGATTGACTTGCGTCCTATCTGCGTGAAAGGACAGCGTGTCAGCAAAGGTGATATCCTTACAGAAGGCTATGCTACAGAAAATGGTGAGCTGGCTTTGGGTCGTAACCTTTTGGTGGCTTACATGCCGTGGAAGGGTTATAACTATGAGGATGCCATTGTGCTGAGTGAGCGTCTTGTTCGTGACGATGTGCTTACTTCCGTTCATGTTGATGAGTATTCTCTTGATGTTCGTGAGACCAAGCGTGGTATGGAAGAGTTCACGGCAGACATTCCTAACGTAAGTGAGGAAGCAACCAAGGACCTGGATGACAATGGTGTTATCCGTGTTGGTGCACGTGTTGAGCCAGGCGACATCCTGATTGGTAAGATTTCTCCGAAGGGAGAGAGCGATCCTTCACCTGAAGAGAAGTTGCTCCGTGCCATCTTTGGTGACAAGGCCGGCGACGTGAAGGACTCTTCGCTGAAGGCAAATCCTTCGCTCAGCGGTATTGTTATTGACAAAAAGTTGTTCTCTCGTGCTGTGAAGACCCGTGAATCAAAGAAGCAGGATAAGATCATTCTTGCCAAGATTGACGAGGAATATGAGGCAAAGAACAATGACCTGAAAGATATTCTCGTTGAGAAGCTCATGAAGCTGACTCGTCGTAAGACCAGTCAGGGCGTGAAGGACTACACGGGTGCGGAGATTATCACCAAAGGTAGCAAGTTCACAGCTGCCGTACTGAAGAATCTGGAATATGATGGCATACAGTCTAATGACTGGACTGGTGACGAGCATACCGACATGCTTATCCAGAAGCTCATCATGAATTATATCCGTAAGTACAAACTCCTTGATGCAGAGCTGAAACGTCGTAAGTTCGCCATCACCATTGGTGACGAGTTGCCTTCAGGCATTCTGCAGATGGCTAAGGTTTATGTTGCCAAGAAACGTAAGATTAGCGTTGGTGACAAGCTCGCCGGTCGTCACGGTAACAAGGGTATTGTATCTAAGGTAGTGCGCATGGAAGACATGCCGTTCCTGGAGGACGGTCGCCCTGTAGATCTGGTGCTGAACCCGCTGGGTGTACCTTCACGTATGAACCTTGGTCAGATATTCGAGGCCATTCTTGGTGCTGCCGGTCGTAAGCTGGGCGTGAAGTTCGCCACACCAATCTTCGATGGTGCAAAGCTTGATGACCTTTCTGAGTGGACTGACAAGGCAGGACTGCCTCGCCTGTGTTCAACCCGTCTGTACGATGGTGAGACAGGTGAACAGTTTGACCAGCCTGCAACCGTTGGTGTCACTTACTTCTTGAAGCTTGGTCACATGGTCGAGGACAAGATGCACGCCCGTTCCATTGGTCCGTACAGTCTCATTACCCAGCAGCCGCTCGGTGGTAAGGCTCAGTTCGGTGGACAGCGTTTCGGTGAGATGGAGGTCTGGGCTCTTGAGGCATTCGGCGCAAGTCACGTGCTACAAGAGATCCTGACAGTCAAGTCTGATGATACCGTCGGCCGTTCTAAGGCTTACGAGGCAATCGTCAAGGGCGACACCATGCCGACTCCCGGACTGCCTGAGTCTCTCAATGTGCTGCTCCACGAGCTTCGTGGTCTTGGACTTAGTGTGAAACTCGACTAAAGTTTTAGGAAGACATTCCTTCATCAATTAAGAACTTTGAATTATGGCTTTTAAGAAAGATATAAAGGTTAAGAATAATTTCACGAAGATTACCATTGGTCTTGCTTCTCCTGAAGAGATCCTGGAAAATTCGTATGGTGAGGTCACTAAGCCTGAGACCATCAATTACCGAACCTACAAGCCCGAGCGCGACGGTTTGTTCTGTGAGCGCATCTTTGGTCCGACCCGTGATTACGAGTGTGCTTGCGGAAAGTACAAGCGCATCCGTTACAAGGGTATTGTCTGCGACCGTTGTGGTGTTGAGGTCACTGAGAAGAAAGTGCGCCGTGAGCGTAGTGGTCACATCGAACTGGTAGTTCCCGTTGCCCACATCTGGTACTTCCGCAGCCTGCCCAATAAGATTGGCTACCTGCTCGGAATGCCGACAAAGAAACTGGATGCAATCATCTACTACGAGAAGTACGTGGTCATTAAGCCGGGTGCTCTTGAAGGAAAGAAAGATGCAGAAGGTATGGAGCTGAACGGTTCCCGGAAGTACGACCTGCTCTCCGAGGAGGAGTATATGGACATTGTTGAGAATCATCTCGATGCCAACAATGATTATCTGGAGGATTCAGACCCCAATAAGTTTATTGCCAAGATGGGTGCAGAGGCCATTTACGACTTGCTCTCTGCTCTCGATCTCGACTCCATGTCTTATGAACTGCGCGACCGTGCTAACAACGACTCTTCCCAGCAGCGCAAGACTGAGGCTTTGAAGCGTCTGCAGGTCGTCGAGGCATTCCGTGCCAGCAAGGAAATCAACCATCCCGAGTGGATGGTACTGAAGATTGTTCCTGTAATCCCGCCTGAACTGCGTCCTTTGGTTCCGCTGGATGGTGGTCGCTTCGCAACCTCCGACCTCAACGATCTCTATCGTCGTGTTATCATCCGTAACAACCGTCTGAAGAGACTCATGGAGATCAAGGCTCCCGAGGTCATCCTGCGCAATGAGAAGCGTATGCTGCAGGAGGCTGTCGATTCTCTGTTCGACAACTCCCGCAAGTCTTCGGCCGTGAAGAGCGAGAGTAACCGTCCGTTGAAGTCTCTCTCTGACTCACTGAAAGGTAAGCAGGGACGTTTCCGTCAGAACCTGCTCGGTAAGCGTGTTGACTATTCCGCACGTTCCGTTATCGTTGTCGGTCCTGAGTTGAAGATGGGCGAGTGCGGTCTTCCCAAGCTGATGGCAGCCGAGCTGTATAAGCCGTTCATCATCCGCAAGCTCATTGAGCGCGGTATTGTGAAGACTGTAAAGAGCGCCAAGAAGATTGTGGACCGTCGTGAGCCCGTCATCTGGGATATTTTGGAGAATGTGATGAAGGGACATCCTGTCCTCCTCAACCGTGCTCCGACACTTCACCGTTTGGGTATTCAGGCCTTCCAGCCGAAGCTCATCGAGGGTAAGGCTATTCAGCTTCATCCGCTGGCATGTACCGCCTTTAATGCTGACTTCGACGGTGACCAGATGGCTGTACACCTTCCCTTGAGCAATGAGGCTATTCTCGAGGCACAGATCCTGATGCTTCAGAGTCACAATATTCTGAACCCTGCCAATGGTGCTCCTATCACCGTTCCTTCTCAGGACATGGTGCTCGGTCTCTATTATATCACCAAGCTTCGTCCTGGTGCCAAGGGCTCTGGTCTCACTTTCTATGGACCAGAAGAGGCCATCATTGCCCACAACGAAGGCAAGTGCGACCTCCATGCCCCGGTGAAGGTGCTTGTTGATGATATTATTGACGGTCACCCCGTCCGCCACATGGTGGAGACATCTGTCGGCCGTGTCATTGTCAATGGCATCGTTCCCGATGAGGTTGGCTTCTTCAATGACATCATTTCCAAGAAAACCCTGCGTGGCATGATTGCCGACGTCATCAAGAACGTTGGTATGGCTCGCGCCTGTGAGTTCCTGGATGGTATCAAGAACCTCGGTTACCGCATGGCATACGAAGCAGGTCTGTCCTTCAACCTCGATGACATCATTGTACCGCCTGAGAAGGAGGCAATTGTCAGCAAGGGGCAGAAGGAAGTCGATGAGATTCAGGCAAACTACGATATGGGTTTCATCACCGATAATGAGCGTTACAATCAGGTTATTGATGCTTGGACACACGTGAACAACGAGCTGGGTGACATCCTCTTGAAAGAGATGACCGAGGCCGACCAGGGCTTCAATGCAGTCTATATGATGCTTGACTCCGGTGCCCGTGGTTCTAAGGACCAGATTAAACAGCTCTCTGGTATGCGTGGTCTGATGGCGAAGCCGCAGAAAGCTGGTGCCGAGGGACAACAGATTATCGAGAACCCGATTCTGTCTAACTTCAAGGAGGGTATGTCGGTGCTGGAGTACTTCATCTCCTCTCACGGTGCCCGTAAGGGTCTTGCCGATACCGCCATGAAGACAGCCGATGCCGGTTATCTTACCCGTCGTCTTGTTGACGTTTCTCACGACGTGATTATCAACGAGGAAGACTGTGGTACGCTTCGCGGACTTGTCTGCACCGCCCTGAAGAATGGCGACGAGACTATCTCTTCACTCTATGAGCGCATCCTTGGCCGTGTGTCTGTTCATGATATCATCCATCCCACGACTGGCGACCTGATCTGTGCTGCTGGTGAGGAGATCAATGAAGAGAAGGCACGTATCATTGAGGAGTCACCCATCGAGAGCGTCGAGATTCGTTCCGTGCTCACCTGTGAGTCAAAGAAGGGCGTCTGCATGAAGTGTTACGGACGTAACCTTGCCACCCAGCGCATGGTGCAGAAGGGTGAGGCTGTCGGTGTGATTGCTGCACAGGCTATCGGTGAGCCGGGTACTCAGCTGACGCTCCGTACGTTCCACGCCGGTGGTGTTGCCGGTAACGCTGCTGCCAATGCCAGCATTGTTGCCAAGAATGATTCCAAGATTGAGTTCGACGAGCTCCGCACCGTTTCCTTCGTAGAGAAGATGGGTGAGGAGGAGCGTAAGTGTCAGATGGTCGTCAGCCGTCTGGCCGAAATCCGCTTCGTCGATCCGAACACGAATATTGTCCTCTCTACCCTGAACGTTCCTTACGGTTCATCCCTCTACTTCAAGCACGGTGACGTGGTGAAGAAAGGCGAGCTTGTTGCCCGTTGGGATCCGTTCAACGCCGTCATCGTGACAGAGTATGCTGGTACGCTGCGTTTCCGTGACGTTATTGAGGGTACAACCTTCCGTGCAGAGACCGATGAGACCACCGGTCTTACCGAGAAGATCATCACCGACTCCAAGGACCACACCAAGGTTCCTACCTGTGACATCCTTGATGCTCATGGAGAGGTTATCGGAACCTATAACTTCCCAGTAGGCGGTCACGTCGTAGTAGAGGATGGCGCAAGCATCTCTACTGGTGAGACACTTGTGAAGATTCCGCGTGCTGTGGGTGGTGCTGGTGACATCACGGGCGGTCTGCCTCGTGTGACTGAGCTCTTTGAGGCCCGTAATCCGTCTAACCCTGCAGTTGTCTCCGAGATTGACGGTGAGGTAACCATGGGTAAGGTGAAGCGCGGTAACCGTGAGATTATCGTTACTTCCAAGACTGGTGACCAGAAGAAGTATCTCGTCTCGCTGTCCAAGCAGATTCTGGTACAGGAGCACGATGCCGTGCGTGCCGGAACTCCGCTTTCCGATGGTGTTATTACTCCTGGCGATATCCTTGCCATCAAGGGTCCCACCGCTGTACAGGAGTACATCGTGAACGAGGTGCAGGACGTTTATCGTCTGCAGGGTGTGAAGATTAATGACAAGCACTTCGAGATTATCGTTCGTCAGATGATGCGCAAGGTGATGATCAATGAGCCCGGAGACACCACGTTCCTGGAGCAGGAACTTGTCGATAAGCTCGACTTCGCAGAGGAGAACGACCGCATTTGGGGTAAGAAGGTTGTCACCGATGCCGGTGACTCTGATAACCTCAAGGCCGGTCAGATTGTCACCGCCCGCAAGTTGCGTGACGAGAACTCCAGCTTGAAGCGCCGCGACCTCCGTCCCGTACAGGTTCGTGATGCCGTGCCCGCCACGTCAACCCAGATTCTTCAGGGTATCACGCGTGCCGCTCTTCAGACCAAGAGCTTCATGTCGGCCGCATCGTTCCAGGAGACCACGAAGGTGCTCAACGAGGCTGCCATCCGCGGTAAGCAAGACTTACTCGAGGGTATGAAGGAGAACGTTATTTGCGGTCACCTCATCCCTGCCGGTACAGGTCTTCGCCAGTGGGACAAGCTCGTCGTGGGTTCTCGTGAGGACTACGAGCGTATCCAGGCCAACAAGAAGAATGTTCTTGATTTCGCCAATCAGGAGAACGTTGAGGAATAAAGGAAACGTGCTGCTCTCATGCAGCACGTTCCTCCTGATACAAAAAGAGAAGCATCCGCTCCCGTTGTGGGGCGGATGCTTTTTTTATGTCATTCTTGCGGTTGGGGCTCTTCTGGCAGTGGGTAGTTGGGGGAATAGTGGTGCATACGTTGCATTTGTTCGTCCAACTCCTTTACCAGTTCTGGGTATTCTTCGGCCAGGTTCTGCTGTTCGTTCTTGTCTTTGCTGATGCGGTATAGTTCCAGTGGTGCATCCTTCTTCACCGTCACACATTTCCACTCTCCATGTCGGATGGCACGTTGCTTGCCGGGAAATTCCCAGTATAGGTAGCGGTTGTCGGTATCCGCATTCCCGCCGAAGAACAATGGAGAGATGTCCATGCCGTCTGTCTGTGTTGGCAACGCCTTCTCGCTGCCTGCCAGTCGAGCCAGTGTGGGCATGAAGTCGGGGAAATAGACCAAGTTGTCCACTTGTCGGACAGGGACACGTCCAGGCTGGTTGACAATGAGCGGAACCTTGATTCCTCCCTCGTAGAGCTGTCCCTTCCGTCCTTTCAGGCCTGCCCCACAGTTCAGCTCCTTCAGAGGTGCTTGCACGGCGGCACCGTTGTCCGATGCAAAGATGACCAGCGTTTTCTCCCGGAGGCCGAGAACATCAAGTGTCTTCAGCAATCTGCCGATGTTGTAGTCCATGTGAGTAACCAAGGCGGCATAGCGTTTGGTGTTCATTGACCAGTCACCCTGCTCGTCATACCACGAAGTATCATCTATGTTGTAGGGTTCGTGAGGAGCGTCGTAGCCTAAGAAGAGAAAGAACGGTCGTTCCTTGTTGCGATGGATGAAGCTGATGGCATCGTCGGTAGAGATTTCCGTGTTATGTCGCACATGCGCATCGTGTTCGTTCTCTTGGATGTGAATCAGACTGTCGCCGTGAAAGCGGTAGTATGGATAATAATAAGGTGAGTTGCTGTGTACGGTAGCAATGGTCCATCCATAGAACTCGTCGAAGCCCCGATGGTTAGGTGCCGCTCCTATGTCGTAGCCGTCCAAGTGCCACTTGTTGACCAGACAGGTGCGATAGCCAGCCGCTCCCAAAACCGTTCCCAAGGTGACATCCTCGGGCAGCAGATTGGCACGTCGCACGATGGTTGTGTCACCATTGGGTGAAATCTTCAGTCCCGTCATGCCCCCAGCGTAGCATTGGTTGTCGCGGATGCGTGCGTTGCCATTGTTCTTGCCTGTCATCAGCGCACAGCGCGAGGGTGAGCTGATGCCGCTTCCTGCGTATGCTTGTGTGAAATGAGTGCCCGTAGCATAGAGCCTGTCAATGTTGGGCGTTTTGATGTACTCATTCCCATAGCAGGCAAGGTCGCCATATCCCATGTCATCCGCCAGGATGAACACAATGTTAGGGTGCTCGGGAGTCGCCTCTTGCTTAGGCGTGTCCTGTGCCTCTGCCATTTGGCTACTGACGGCCGCCAGTCCTAAAAGTGTTAAATGTAAACCCATGTTGCTGTGTCTTTACGGTTTACCCCTTACCTTCGTCGTAGAAGTCGAGTTTGCCAACGTGTAGATTGATCTTGTCGATGTCGGGCATGCGCATGTAGTCGCCATACTTCAGGGTGAGGGCGGCGTGCATGTCTTTCGGAACGGGGAAGAGATGTCCCTCGAACTCTGCCTCGGTAAGGGGGAAGGTGTCTTCCATGTGGCGCGGGTCGTGGTAGGGGATGCCGAGGCCGTAGGTCTCCCTTGCATTGCTGAGTCGGCAGAAGAACCGTAGGATGGGGTGGAGGATGAAACGGTTGAAGCGGGTGATGAGACGCACTTTCCACATTTCAGGTGTGTCATCCCCTTGCTTCTTGCCCTTTGCCCCTCGGTTCATGATTTTATAGACGTGCCCTTGTGCATGCTCTGAGAGCATGTGAATCCAAAGCGGTTGTTTGTAAAAGGGAAAGATGTCGATATAGATGCCCTGTTCGCGCCACACTCGGTCGTAGCGGTTGATTTCTTCGAGGTGTGAGCGACGGTCGCGCACCTTGGCATAGAAAAAGAAATAGTTTGGATCGGTTTCCAGTGACTGTAGTGCCATGGTGGGTGGAAGTTCCTTTGGCAAAACCTTCATGAGACGCTTGTAGTCGGGCCATAGCATCTCGATGTCGAGGTCGTCATCCCAGGGGATGAAGCCCTTGTGACGTGCGGCTCCGATGAGTGTGCCGCTACTGAGCCAGTATTGGATGTTGTGTTTCTTGCAAATGCGATCTACTTCGATGAGTATTTCGAGCATGCGCATTTGTTGGCGGCGCAGAAGTGAGCCGTCGGGATTGAAACGTTGGCGAAGGGAAAGGGGAGAGCAGTCCATATTTGAGAGATGATAGATGAAGGGTACTATGTGTAGCTGTAGCCGCCGTCGATGTTGATGACGGCTCCGTTGACGAACTCGTTGTCAAGACAGAAGGCGTAGGCCTGCACCACCTCCTCGATGCTGGCAAAGCGGTGGATGGCTGTCTTGTGGCATATATTCTGCCGGATGTTCTCTGGCTTCTCCTTCTGCCAGTCAGTCTCAACGAAGCCGGGGGCTACGGCGTTGACGGTGGTCTGCAGAGGCTCGAACACCTTCACGAGGTTTTTCACCATGGCGTGTACGGCGGCTTTGACAACGCCGTAGCCCAGAATGGTGGCATGGGGGTGGTTGCCCATGGCGGAGCCTGTGAAGATGACGCGCGAGTGGGGCTGCACCAAAGGCATGAGTTCGCGCAGGAGTATCATGTGGGCGTTCAGCGCCACCTCCATCATGGTGTCCCAGTCGGCATCGGTTGTCTCGCTGAAAGGATGTCGGACGGTGGTTCCGGCGTTGCAGACGATGCAGTCCACGCGGTCGGTATGTGCGCGTACGAAGGCGATGAAGCGGTAGGTCTGCGAGCGGTCGCTGTGGTCGGCTCGACAGTAGAACGTCTCGCCCCCCAGCTCTTCCTGTGCTTCGTGTGCCGCCTTGTCGTTATGGGCATAGGAAGCAATGACACGGTAGCCTCTCTGCGCCAGCATGCGGGCCACACCTCGCCCGATGCCCCGTGAAGCGGCGGTGATAACAGCTGTCTTCATTTGATGTCGGGGTTGGGTTGGTGGTCGATCTTTCCCTTGATCTCGTCGTAGCGTTCCACAATCTCCTTCTTGATGCTGGTGGTGGAGAGTCCGTCTCCGTAAGGGAAGTAGAAGACGGTGACACCGAGCTCTTTCAGATAGTCGTACTTGCCCGTCCAGTCATCGCCAACGACGAAAACGTCAATGTTCAGCTTGCGCACGATGTCTGTGTGGTCGAGGGTGCGTTGCGGAATGACAATGTCGGGATATTTGAGTGCCTTGATGATGGAGATGCGCTCTTCGAAGGGTATGATGGGAGGGCGCTTGTAAGAACAAACCAGCTCATCGGTACTTACGCCGACGATGAGTGTGTCGCCCAGACCTCGGGCATATTCAATCATCTTCAGATGGTTGCTGTGGAACATGTCGAAAGTTCCTGATGTGTAAACGACGACTCTGTCTTTGTACATATTAATAGTTGATAGTGAATAGTTTTGATTATTATTTGATCCTTTGTTCCTGTTTTTATTTTTTCCTTTTGGCGAATGCAAGAACCTCATCGAGGATTTTGGCGTGGGCCAGTCGCATGACAAGGAAGTATAGCAGTGAGGCCAGCAGGATGCGTGCGAGCAGTAGCGGCCATAGTGAGGTGAGGGTGCGCGTGGCGAGATAGGTGACAGCCATGACACTGATGGAAGCCAGCAGGAAAGGCAATGTGTCCATGAGGAACATCCATAGCTTGTAGCCTGTGAGCTGTCGTGTAAAGAAGAGCCACACGAAGGTCCAGCCAGCGCTCAGTGTTACGAATCCCACTACCATCTGGTGCATTCCCATGGGTGCAAGTATCATCATCAATGACACCTGCAAAGCAGCGAGCACGACGTTGCACCAGAAGTAAACGTCAGAGCGGCCGCGGGAGATGATGGCATTGGAGAGCAAGGTGACGATGGGGGCGCATGCCCATGAGATACAGAGGAGTTGCATGAGAAAGGCAGAGGCCAGCCATTTCTCGGTGATGGCCAATACGATGAACTCGCGTGCAACAAGTGCCAGACCAGCCATCATGGGAAATACCAGAAAGGCTGTAAAGCGAACCATCTTGCGCAGAACCTTCAGTTGCCGCTCACGCTCGTCGTTCAAATCTGCCAGAACGGGCTGAGCCACTTGTTGCACCATGCCCTGTACCATATAGGCCACTTTTGAGCTCCAGGCATTGGCTTGCGAGTAGGTGCCTGCAACGGATTTGGTGAAGTAGCGTCCCAAGAGGATGTTCAGTACATTATTATTAATATGGATGGCTATATTCGTGGCGAGTAGCTTGCATGAGAAACGGAACATCTGCCGCACAGGACCGAAATCAAGTTGCCACGTAGGACGCCAGGGCGAATAGTGCCAAAGGAGCAGCGTGTTGACTCCGATATAGACAATGCTTTGTGTGGCGAGAGACCAGTAGCTACAGCCTAACCATGCCATCGTTGCGCCAATGATGCTCGACAGCAGAACGGCTGTCATACCAGCCTTGGCCTGCTGCTTGACGCGCAGGTTCTTGAAGAGCCAGGCATTCTGTGCCGTGCAGAGCGCAGAGAGAGGAATGGTGAGGAATGCGTAGCGGCAGAGTAGCGTCAGGGCTGGTTCGTGATAAAAGCGGGCAATGAGTGGCGAACACAGAAACAAAATGGCATAGAGTGAGAACCCCACAATGATATTGAACCAGAAAACAGAGTTGAAGTCGCGGTGGGTGGGCTGTTTCAGGTTGACCAGCGCAGCCGTGAAGCCGCTTTGCTGCAATTCCTTGGCAATCAATGGAAAAATGGCAATCATGGCCATGACACCATATTCCTCTTTGTCGAGCAAGCGACCGAGTATGATGCCGAAGACCACCCCAACGAGTTGCTGGACGCTGTTGTTGGTGAATCCCCAGAAGAGACCCTTTGCTGTTTTTTCTTTTAGATTCTCTGCCATTGTTCCCGCAAAGGTACTAAAAATGTTTTTATCTCTTGGTTTCTGTCTGATAATTATCTCTAAAATAGTTAATAAATCGTAAAAGTGACAACTTTGAAAGCTGATGTCGATGAACAAAATAAATAAAATATGTACCTTTGCAGTCCGATTATTTCGGGGATACACTTAGAGTCCCCCGTGCGGTAGTGTTAATAGTGGTGCATTTGGCCGTGCCCCATGGTTAGTGAATCGATCGTACAAAGCAAGCTTTCAGCAGGTTTGACCCTGTTGTGAGCCCAAGGGAAAATGTTTTTTAGTAGTAAAATTTAAAATTAAAAATGGACACTTTAAGTTACAAGACTCTTTCCGTCAACAAGGAAACAGCAAAGAAGGAGTGGGTGGTTATCGATGCCACAGACCAGGTTGTTGGTCGTCTCTGCTCAAAAGTAGCCAAGCTGATTCGCGGAAAGTACAAACCTACATTCACTCCGCACGTAGATTGCGGCGACAACGTTATTATCATTAACGCAGACAAGGCTTACTTCACTGGTAAGAAGGAAACCGACAAAATCTACACACGTTATACTGGTTACCCCGGCGGACAGCGTTTCAATACGCCCGCAGAGCTCCGCAAGCGTCCCTTTGGTGCTGACCGCATCATCCGTCACGCTGTAAAGGGTATGCTGCCCAAAGGCCCCCTCGGTCGTCATCTGTTGGACAACCTCTATGTGTACACAGGTACAGAGCATCCCCATGCTGCTCAGCAACCGAAGGCAATCGATATTAATCAGTATAAATAAGGGTAAAAAGAAATAAAACATGGAACAGATTAATGCAATTGGTCGCCGCAAGAGCGCTATAGCTCGTGTTTACCTCACAGAAGGAACAGGCAAGATCATTATTAATAAAGTAGAACTGGAGAAGTACTTCCCCTCTGCCATCCTGCAGTATGTTGTGAAGCAGCCCCTGCAGTTGCTCGGTGTTGAAGAGAAGTATGACATCAAGGCCAATCTCGATGGCGGTGGTTTCACTGGTCAGAGCCAGGCTCTGCGCATGGGTATCGCCCGCGCACTGGTGAAAGTGAATGCCGAAGACAAGAAGGCCCTGAAGAAGGAAGGCTTCCTGACACGTGACTCTCGTGCTGTTGAGCGTAAGAAGCCCGGTCAGCCCAAGGCCCGTCGCCGCTTCCAGTTCAGTAAGCGTTAAAAAATACTGGACGCGTTTAGTATCTAAACCACTGAGACTTGATTGGGCAGTTCTTATTTGCCAGTTATCAATTACTCAGTGGCTGATTCTAACAAACAGAATTAAAAAGAAAGTAAACAAATCATTTAAAAGAAAAGAAAAATGTCAAGAACAAATTTTGACCAGTTACTCGAGGCCGGATGTCATTTCGGTCACCTCAAGCGCAAGTGGAATCCCGCAATGGCTCCTTATATCTTCATGGAGCGCAATGGTATCCATATCATTGACCTGCACAAGACCGTCGCTAAGATCGACGATGCTGCAGAGGCTTTGAAGCAGATTGCAAAGTCAGGAAAGAAAGTCCTGTTCGTCGCTACTAAAAAACAAGCTAAGGACATCGTGGCTGAGAAAGCTACGTCTGTCAACATGCCCTACGTTATCGAGCGTTGGCCGGGCGGTATGCTCACCAACTTCCCCACCATCCGTAAGGCCGTCAAGAAAATGGCGAACATCGACCGTCTGATGTCTGATGGTACCTTCTCAAACCTCTCAAAGCGCGAGTTGTTGCAGGTTACCCGTCAGCGTGCTAAGCTCGAGAAGAACCTCGGCTCTATCGCTGAACTGACCCGTCTGCCATCTGCTCTCTTCGTAGTAGATGTTATGAAGGAGAACATTGCCGTGCGTGAGGCCAATCGTTTGGGTATTCCCGTATTCGCTATGGTTGACACCAACTCTGACCCGAAGAACGTTGACTTCGTTATTCCTGCTAACGATGATGCTAAGGACTCTATCGACATCGTTCTGACCGCATGCTGTCAGGCTATTGCAGAGGGAATAGCAGAGCGTAAGGCTGAGAAGGCTGACGAGAAGGCTGCTTCTGAACAGGCTGAGGAGGCTGCAGAGGCTAAGCCCAAGCGTGCTCGCAAGGCTCGTAAGGAAGAGGCTCCCGTAGAGGAGGCTGCTCCTGCTGCTGAGGCCGAGGAGGAAGCTCCCGCTGCAGAGTAATCTTTACCAAGGGTAAGAAAAAGAAAAAGTAAATAGGATTTAAAGAAAAATCAAAGAAAATGGCTATTTCAATAGAAGATATCAAAAAGCTTCGCGCCATGACCGGTGCTGGTCTGGCTGACGTGAAGAAGGCTCTCACTGAGGCAGAGGGCGATTTCGACAAGGCTAAGGAGTTGCTCCGCGAGCGTGGTCTGGCTATTGCTGCAAAGCGTAGCGACCGCGAGACTTCTAACGGTTGTGTTCTCGTCAAGGCTGCCGATGGCTTTGCTGCTACGATTGCCCTGAAGTGTGAGACCGACTTCGTTGCCAACGGAGCAGACTTCATTGCACTGACTCGTACCATCCTTGATGCCGCTATCGCCAACAAGTGCCAGACTCTGGACGAAGTGAAGGAGCTGACCTTGGCTGATGGACAGAAGGTTCAGGATGCCGTAACACAGCGCTCTGGTATCACTGGTGAGAAGATGGAGCTCGATGGCTACCTCACACTGACTGGTGATAACATTGAGGTCTATGACCACATGGGTAAGCACACCCTGTGCACCATGGTGCAGCTGAACAAGGAGAATGCAGAGGTAGGTCACAAGCTTGCCATGCAGGTTGCTGCCATGAAACCCGTGGCTCTGGATGCCGACAGCGTTCCTCAGGCAATTCTTGACGAGGAGTACAAAACCGCTGTTGAAAAGACTAAGCTCGAGCAGGTTGAGAAGTATGTGGAGTCAGTGCTGAAGAAGGCTGGTATCAACCCCAACCTCGTTGACAGTGAGGACCACATCGAGTCTAACATGAAGAAAGGCTGGCTCACACAGGAGCAGGCTGACGAAGCTCGTCAGCTGAAGGAGAAGGCTACTGCTGAGAAGAGTGCCAACCTTCCTGCTCAGATGGTTGAGAACATTGCTAAGGGCCGTGTGCAGAAGTTCCTGAAGGAGAACTGCCTCGTAGATCAGGAGTTCCAGTTCGGTGACGGTGACAAGGCCACTGTTACCATGTGGCTCGGTCAGCAGGACAAGGAGCTGAAGATTGTTGCTTTCCAGCGCTTCACACTCGTTGCTGAGTAAAGCACAAGGTTCGAAAAAGAATGGAAAATATGAGTAATAGATAATTTTTCATAATTTTATTTGTTTGCGTCAGTCTCTTGAGAAAAAGGCTGACGCTTTTTTTTTCTCTAATCCAATTATTCTTAGTACCTTTGCACCAATGCAGAATCAGGAAGAATGAAGATATTTGCCATTGGAATGAACTATGCGTTGCACAATAAAGAGTTGCACGATACGTTATTAAAGACAGAGGAACCAGTGATTTTCACAAAGGCCGACTCGGCCTTGCTGAAAGATCGCAAACCGTTCTTTGTGCCCGACCATCTCGGACGTATAGACTATGAGACGGAGGTGGTGGTTCGCATCTGTCGTTTGGGGAAGAGCATCCCGCAACGCTATGCCCATCGCTACTACGATGCGATAACCGTAGGAATAGATTTCACCGCGCGCGACTTACAGCGCAAGCTCAGTCAGGCCGGACAGCCTTGGGATCTCTGCAAGGGATTCGATGGCGCGGCAGCCATCGGTGAATGGGTGGATATAGAGAAATTCCGTGACATTCAGGCAATACATTTTCATCTCGACATCAATGGGAAAACTGTTCAAGAGGGCTGTACAAGTGACATGCTTTACAAAGTGGATGAGATCATTGCCTATATCAGTCAGTTCTTTACTCTGAAGACGGGCGATCTTCTCTATACGGGAACTCCTGCAGGCGTGGGGCCGGTGCACATTGATGACCATTTGGAAGGTTATCTTGAAGAGCGAAAGGTGCTGGAACTCAATTGCAAGTAATGGTTCGGGAAGTAAGAAAGCAAAAGTAAAGAGCAAAGGATGATGAGGAACGATAAAACAAAGCAAAAGACAGGAATGGAAAGGAGCATGCGGCTTTTTGTCCTTTTAATTCTTTTCTTTTTACCATGGAGCCTGTTGTCTGTTGGAGCCCAGCGTTTCTACAACCTGACAACGGGAGAAGTGAGGATTGATTCTTTGTTGCCTTATTTCCGTTGCTCTGTTCCACTGACAGGAAACTATCGAGATTCGGTGTACACCCCCGTCTTGGTCTATCCGGAGTTTATTGACATGAGTTCGACAGATGTTGCCCGTTATCATTCTATAACGGATCAACCTCTTGCGGATTTGCCGGCGATAGACCAGCACATCAGCGTTGATCGTGGAAAGGGAATCCTGGAATTAGGCTTCTGTCCTTTGGTCTATCGTGAAGGGAAATACCAGATATTGGTCAGTTTCATGTTGAAGGTGACGGCCAAGGCGAAACGGCGTTCCGTGCGAATGGCCAATGCCCGTGTGGAGGCAGGGAAGAGCTCCCGCTATGCTGCCCATTCTGTCCTGTCCGAAGGTAAATGGGCCAAGATAAGGGTGCCCTCATCAGGAGTCTATCAGTTGTCGCCCGATGTGGTGTCCCGTGCAGGCTTCTCCGATATCAATAAGGTGAAAATCTATGGCTATGGCGGTGCTTTGCAGTCGGAGGTGTTAACGGAAGACTATCTCGTTGCTCATGATGACTTGAAGGAAGTGCCTACCTGTGAGGTCGGCGGACGAAGAGTTTTTTATGCACAGGGACCCGTCAGCTGGAAGAATGAGACCGCCACGGTTCGCACACGCAATCCTTACTCCGACTATGGCTATTACTTCATTACCCAAGGAAACGATGAACCTGCCAAGGTGGACTCTGCCACGTTTATGTCATCGTTCTATCAAACGGTTGATGACTACCATGTGCTGTATGAGATAGACAACTACGCTTGGTTCCAAGGGGGGCGAAACCTCTTCGAGAACAGCCCCATCTCTGCCGGCAGTAGCAAGACCTACAAGGTGGAGGCACCCGCCAGCAGTAAGGGGGGAAAGCTGAGTGTGGCAGTCTCTGCGGGCAGCAACAGTTCGGTGCGCATTGAAGCCAATGGGAAGACATTGGGGTCATTCGGTATTACCCTCTCGAATTATGACAAAGGAAACTCCGCCAGCGGTACTTATCAGTTAGACTCGCTTGTCTCTATCAACGAAATCAAGATAACAACGGTATCGGGTGGCCCAGTGAGACTGGATTATATCGCGTTGGCCCTTGTTGAGCCCAAGGAAGCCCCCGACTTGTCAAAGGCAGCCTTGCCCGAGCCCGAATATGTCTATAACATCACCAATCAGGACCTTCATGCTCACGAGGCTTGTGACATGGTCATCATCATCCCGACCAGTCAGAAGCTGCTGACTCAGGCCGAGCGCTTGGCTGAGCACCACCGGCAGCGTGACGGCCTGCGTGTAAGGATTGTTCCTTCAGATGAGATCATCAACGAGTTCTCCAGCGGTACGCCTGATGCCACGGCATACCGACGCTACATGAAGATGCTCTACGACCGTGCGGAGTCGGAGGCTGACATGCCTCGTTATCTTTTGCTCTTTGGCGACTGTATGTGGGATAACAGAATGAATACGTCGAACTTGCGCAATGCCTCACCCGATGACTATCTGCTCTGCTTTGAGAGCGAGAACTCCTTCAATCAGGTTCATTGTGTCGTGTCCGACGACTTCTTCACCATACTCGACGATGACGAGGTGTTGCTCGATGGTTACAATGCGCGTAGCAAGGGCGATGTTGCGGTTGGGCGCTTCCCTGTTGTGAACGATGCCGATGCCAAGACGATGGTTGACAAAACTATTAACTATGCGATGAACAAGAATGTCGGTGCATGGCAAAATACGCTGGTCTTCATGGGCGACGACGGAAATAGCAATATGCATATGAAGACGGCCAATGAAGCTGCCGACCTTGTTGCCAAAGCCCATCCTGGATATATTATTAAAAAGGTGATGTGGGATGCCTATCAGCGTGAGACATCTTCTACAGGCAATTCCTATCCAGAAGTGGAGAAGCTGATCAAGCAATACCAGAGCAATGGAGCATTGGTGATGAACTACTGCGGTCATGGTCGTGCCGACCAGATCTCCCATGAGGCTGTGCTACGTCTGCTCGACTTCGAACAGTTCTCCAATGCTAATCTGCCCCTGTGGATCACGGCCTCGTGTGATATCATGCCTTTTGATGGGCTGGAACCCACCATCGGTGAGTCGGCAGTCCTGAACACCAATGGCGGTGCAGTGGCGTTCTTTGGAACTACACGTACTGTCTATGCACAGCAAAACGATTCTATTGACAAGGCTTTCCTGCGCTATGTGCTTTCTACAGTCGATGGTAAGCCGGTGACAATAGGAGAGGCCCAGCGCTTGGCTAAGAACTATATGGTTACACCGCAGTACACTCCCCGTGGAAGTATTGTATATGGTGACATCAGTGACAATAAGCTGCAGTACTCCTTGCTGGGTGACCCTGCTCTTGCCTTGAATATTCCGTTGTATCAGGTGGTGATCGACAGCATCAACGGTCAGTTTGTCGGAACAGGCAGCATGCCCGTGCTAAAGGCAGGCTCCATTGCCAGTATAAAAGGACATGTGGATGGCGTTTCCGATTTCCGCGGCATCGTTACGGCTACGGTGCGTGATACAGAGGAGACCATCTTATGCAGGTTGAACGACACCTCGTCCGATGGTGCCAGTAAGGCTTTTGAATACACAGACCGTACAAAGACCATCTACACGGGTACCGATAGCGTTTCGGACGGGAAGTTCGAATTGAAGTTTGCGGTTCCCTTGGACATCAATTACACCGATGGGCAGGGACTTGTCAATGTCTTTGCACGCACCAACGACCGGACGATGACAGCCCATGGTGCGAGCGACAAGTTCATGGTCGGAGGCAGTGAGGAGAATCATTCTGATGGGATCGGACCGTCTATCTTCTGTTATCTTAATTCGCCCTCGTTCACCAATGGCAGCAACGTCAACTCCACCCCCTTCTTTGTTGCGGAGATCTCGGATGCTGATGGTATCAATGCCTCTGGTAGTGGTATCGGTCACGACATGGAACTCATTATCGACGGTGAGATGATGCGCACCTATAACCTGAACGATAACTTCCAGTACGACTTTGGCAGTTATACCCTTGGCACCACCTATTATAGCATTCCCGAGTTGGCTGCAGGACCCCATAAACTGCTTTTCCGTGCCTGGGACGTGCTGAACAACTCGTCAACAGCCGAGCTGACATTCAATGTCGTCAGCGGGCTTTCCCCTTCGCTTGTCAACATCTATTGCACGCAGAATCCCGCCAAAACCTCCACCACCTTTGTCATTTCTCATGATCGTGCGGGAAGCCAGATAGACGTGGACTTGGAGATTTTCGACATGAGTGGTCGCATGCTATGGTCGCATGCTGAGACGGGAACCTCCTCAACGAGCACATACACCATCGATTGGGACTTGACCGTTGATGGTGGACGCCGTCTGCCGACAGGCGTTTATCTCTATCGTGTACGCCTCTCCAGTGATGGCAGTAGCAAGGTGTCGAAAGCGAAAAAGCTGGTTATATTATAATAAACTTGGAATGATTCCGTTATTTATATCAGTGTAAGCATAAATAAACGATGAAGAATAGCACCAGTTATCAAGTACATATATGGGTGGCACGGATGGTGTTCGCCTGTCTGTTGGCAGTACTTCCATGGGCATTGTCGGCTCAAGACAAGCTGAACACGTTCAATCCGGTGAATCATGCTGTGGTCTCTCAGACCATCGCTCCTGACGCCCGTGCGGGTGGTATGGGTGATGTGGGTGCGGCCACCGATCCCGATGTCAACTCACAGTATTGGAACCCTGCAAAGTATCCCTTTACCATCTCCAGGGCTGGCGTGTCCCTTAACTATACGCCATGGCTGCGCCAGTTGGTGAACGATATCGACTTGGCGTATCTTTCCGGATACTATCGCATTGGCAACTACAGTGCGGTGTCGGCTTCTTTGCGTTATTTTTCATTAGGTGAGGTGATGACCAACTTCTCCGAGACCTCTTTGGACGACGACATGTCGAATGCTGCTACCATCAACCCCTATGAGATGTCCATTGACGTGGCTTACTCGCTCATGCTGAGCGAGAAGTTCTCCTTGGCTGCTGCTGTGCGCTGGATTTATTCTGACCTGACTTACGACTATAGCGATGACAAGACACCTGGTTCGGCTTTCGCTGCTGATATTGCCGCATATTATCAGAATTACCTGAATATCGGTGCCCGTGAATGCCAGTTGGGTTTGGGTTTGAACATATCGAACATTGGTTCTAAGATCAGTTTTGGCGGCGATGACAACAGTGAGTTTATCCCAACGAACATGCGTCTTGGTGCATCGTTGATGATTCCTGTGGATGAGTATAACCGCTTTACGATTGCCGCTGACGCCAACAAGCTGCTTGTTCCTACCATTCCTCAACAAAGGGAGGATGAGTCGAGCGAGGACTACAACAAGCGTGTGCAGCGCGAGTACTATGACCTTTCGAGCATCAGTGGTATCTTTAAGAGCTTCCACGACGCTCCCAATGGCTTCAAGGAAGAGCTTGACGAGATTCAGTGGTCTGTCGGTGGCGAATACGTCTATCACGACAAGTTCTCTCTCCGTGCCGGTTATCACCATGAGGCAGAGAATAAGGGTAACCGTAAGTACTTCACAGTTGGCGCCGGCTTCCGGATGAATGTTTTCTCGCTTGATGCTGGCTATGTTATAGCCACTGCCAAGAGTAACCCGCTTGACCAGACCATGCGCTTCACCCTGTCTTTCGACATGGATGGTATCAAGGACTTATTCCGTAGAAGATAATGAAAAGCTTTCGTGTTGGAATGGGCTATGATGTCCATCAGTTGGTAGAAGGGCGTGCCCTGTGGCTGGGTGGTATCCGGTTGGAGCATTCCTTAGGCTTGTTGGGTCATAGCGATGCCGACGTGTTGATACATGCTGTCTGCGATGCCCTGTTGGGTGCTGCCAATATGCGTGACATCGGCTATCATTTCCCTGACACCTCTGCTGAAACCCTTGACATGGACAGCAAGATCATTCTTCGCAAGACCATTGAGCTGATAGCCACAAAAGGCTATCAGGTGGGTAACATCGATGTTACGGTGTGCGCAGAACGTCCGAAACTCAATCCCCATATTCCCGCTATGCAGGCGTGCTTGGCCGAGGTGATGGGTGTTGATCCCGATTGTATCTCCATCAAGGCAACCACTACTGAGCGCCTCGGCTTCACGGGACGCGAAGAAGGCATCTCCGCTTATGCCGTTGCTTTGATTTATTCCTGATCTTCTTATTCCCCTCTGTTATTAGTCGGCAGTATTGCATAAAAAAGTACGCCACCACTCTCAACGAGCAGTGACGTACGAGCCTATGTTTAACTAAAAATCCTTTTCAAAACGAATGGAGGCCTCACGGTCGCCATTGTTATCTGTTAAACAATCGTTTAAAATTACCTTAAACCTAATAACTAAAAACCTAAATCTATTACTACTAACCTAAACAATCTATTAACCTTTTGACATTGCAAAGGTACGACGATTTTTGATAACTTCCAAATTTTTGAGTGTATTTTTTTCAATTATTTTTGCTTCTTGACATAAATCAACATAAAACCACTGTTTTTGATGCGATTTTTCCCTCTTTTTTATTGTTATTCCCCTGAATTCTATTACCTTTGTTACAAAATTGAAGAAAAGCGATGAAGATACTCATTGTGAATACGAGTGAACAGACTGGCGGGGCAGCTGTTGCAGCCCACCGTCTGATGCAGGCTTTGAACAACAACGGAGTAGAGGCAAAAATGTTGGTGGGCATCAGGCAGACCGACAATGATTCCGTTGTCTCTGTAAGCCGTTGGCTTCATTCGTTGCATTTCTTGTGGGAACGATGGAGCATCTTCTGTCATCAGCGCCTGAGTCGTAAGAACCTTTTTAAAATCGACATTGCCAACGCAGGATCAGACATTACACGCCTTCGCGAGTTTCGTGAAGCCGATGTCATCCACCTGCATTGGATCAATCAGGGCATGCTTTCTTTGCAATCACTGAAGAAAATCTTTGAGAGTGGGAAGCCTGTTGTATGGACCATGCATGACATGTGGGAACTCACCGCCATCTGTCACCATGCCTATGAGTGCAACCGCTATGAGTCGGAATGTCATCATTGTCCTTATCTGCAGAGATCGGGGAGTACGGACTTGGCTCATCGTGTATTCCATCGTAAGCAGGATGTGTATGGTCGTGCGGGCCGCTTGCATTTTGTGGCGGTGAGCAACTGGCTGGCTGACTGTGCGCGTAGGAGTACATTGATCGGACGCTGGCCGATAACGACCATTCCCAATTCTATCTGCATAGAGCGGTTTGTCCCTGTGGAGCGTTCTGCAGCCCGTGAACAATTGGGCATTGCTGAATGTTATGTGATTTCGTTTGGCGCAGCCCGAATCGATGACCCCATCAAAGGATTTGAATATTTGGTGAATGCCTTGAGAAAGCTTGTGGAAGAAGGGCGCTTTGCGGCTTCTGATGTACGACTGTTGTTGTTTGGCGGCATTCGTCGTTCTGACTTGTTGCAGGAAATCCCTGTTCCCTATACATATTTGGGGTATGTTCAGCATGAGGAGAAGCTGTCGCAGATTTATTCAGCATCGAATGTGACGGTGTCCTCCTCGTTCTATGAGACCTTCGGACAGACACTCATTGAGGCACAGGCATGTGGTAGCATTCCCGTCTCTTTCGCGGGAAGTGGACAGGCAGACATCATTGAGCACCTGCAAACGGGCTATTTAGCGGAGCGTTTGTCTGTCGATGACCTTGCCAAGGGTATTGCCTGGGGACTGACGGCAGACATTCCTTTGCAGCAGCTGCGGAAGAGTGTTGTCAAACGCTACAGTGAAAGTGTTATTGCCAGCCAATACCAGCAACTTTATCAGTTAGTAACCCAGAAATCTTGATTGTGACATGAAGATACGATTCAGCATAGTGACCGTAACCTATCATGCAGCCCAGGTGTTGCAGCGTACACTTGACAGCGTGCTTGTACAAAGCTATAGCGGGATTGAGCATTTAATCATAGACGGTGCTTCGACGGATGCGACGTTGTCAATGGTCATGGCATACAAGCAGCAAAGCGATAGTGGCGAGGGTGGACATGAGGTCAGGATCCTGTCAGAACCCGACCACGGACTCTACGATGCCATGAACAAGGCTTTGCGTTTGGCAACAGGTGACTATATCGTCTTTCTGAATGCGGGTGACGTCTTGCCTTCAGAACATACGTTGCAGTCTGTTGCTGACACCTATGCCAAGGCGGTGGAGCAGGATGGGGTAGAGCCGGGAGTGATGTATGGTGATACGGATGTGGTTGACAACGAAGGGAACTTCCTCTATCACAGGAAGCTTCAACCACCTCGGAAACTTTCTTGGCGTTCTTTCAAATGGGGTATGCTGGTTTGCCATCAGGCTTTCTATGCGCGTACAGAAATTGCCAAGGAGATTCCATACAACCTGCAATACCGTTATAGTGCCGATGTAGATTGGTGTATAAGGGTGATGTATCAAACAGAACAGCGGCACATGTCATTGAGACGTGTGCCGACTGTATTGGTAAACTATCTTGAGGGGGGGATGAGTATCAAGAATCATCGTGCTTCCTTGCGGGAGCGGTTTGCCGTCATGCGCAGTCACTACGGACTGTTCACAACGCTCACCATGCACGTATGGTTCGTACTCCGAAACCTTAAGAGTATCTGATAATCTGTCCGGGACGAATGCGCATGGACTTGCTGATGTGATTCAGCTTGCACAGCTTGTCAACCGTTGTATGGCGCTTGCGGGCAATGGCTGCGAGCGTTTCTCCCTTCTTCACCTTATGATACTGCTTGGAAGCCGAGGACTCGCGCACAGAAGAACTGCTCGTCTGCTTGGCAGGATTGAAGTCTGGCGCAGCGTTTCCATACACCATCTCGGGTGTATAGCCACCGTTCCCCATCTTTCCACGAAGTCTTGTGGCCTCAGATGACTCAGAGGCATAGGTGTCATGGTGTACAACGTAGTAGTCGCCTGTTACGTCCTGGTTACGGAAGTCGAAAAGCAAGGCGGGGTTGATGGGTACGCCATTGAGCAGAGTCTCGAAGTGCAGGTGTGAACCCTGGCTGCGCCCTGTGTTACCTCCTAAGCCAATGACGTCGCCTGCACGAACCTGCTGGTCTTCCACCACCAACTGCTTCGAGAGGTGTCCATAGACGGTCTCCAGTCCATTGTTATGACGAATCACGACATACTTGCCGTAGCCTCTGCCGTCCCATTTTACAATGCGAACCTTTCCGCTGAATGCGGCACGAATGGTGTCGCCTGTATAAACCTTGATGTCGAGACCTTCGTGGGTGCGTCCCCAACGTGGTCCGTAGTTACTTGTCACTACACGGCTGGGTGTAGGCATACAGAAGTTTCGTAAATCTATCCGATAGTTATCTGGCAGTGTGTTCTGGCGCAGGTGTACGTGACCGTTGTTCCAATCAGCATAGAGTTCTGCGGCAGGAGATTCAAAGTTTTCATGATTGATAATGCGACGCAGAGCCAGCGTATCAACTTTCTTCATTTTCTTGTCAACAGGAGCCTGTCGCGCAAGAAGATCTTGAGCAGCAGCCGGTTGGGTTGCCAATGTAAACAATGATGTCAGTGCCAGTGCTTTGATAATCTTTCTTAATCTCATTATTCTTAGGTTTTCAGATGGCCTTTACAGCTCATCTTCTATTAAAAAACTTGTTTTTGCTTCATGCAAAATGAAGGGCAATAGCAAAAAACCGCTGCAAAAGTAATGAATATTTTTGTAATAAAGTGTATAAATAACAGTTTTTATAATACTTTTAACACTTTTCCTATAGTTTTTTTGAATTTTCTACGTTTCAATGGTACCTTTTTTGTATTTTTGTACTCGTAAAGAATCATGCGATATGGCCGAGCATAATGATGTGGGTAAATGGGGGGAAGACGTTGCTGTCGAGTTCCTTCGTAGGAAAGGCTACGTGATCAAGGAACGTGATTGGCGATACAAACATCGTGACATCGATATCATTGCCCTGACGGAGGACTTGACGACGTTGGTATTTGTCGAGGTAAAGACACGCAGCTCACGGGAAGTCACTCTGCCAGAGGATGCGATTACTCGTGACAAAATCAAAAGCATTGGCTATTCGGCCAATGCTTATATAAGGATGAACCGTATCATGCTGAACACACGCTTCGATATTATTACCGTTGTCGGGAACAGGGAGGCGGGCACCCCTTCCATAGAACATTGGGAAGGTGCCTTTGACCCGATGTTAGTGTACTGAGATATCCCAGACATACCTCTACATTATGACATTAGATGTCGTTCCAATTAGACGTACGATTGACATCTCTATTACCCTCACGCCGAACTACCGAAATTTTTTCGGTAGTTGCCTCCCTATCCAATTTCTGAGTATCATAGATATTCTGCAAATGTACACCTATATTGTCAGAAGTGCAATCAAACAGCATCCCCATCGCTTTCTGGGTACACCAAACTGTTTTGTCTTTATAGTACACCTCAATTCCCTGTTCTTTTCCCTCTATCTGGAAGATCAAGAACTCGGCTGTACTGTTTCTTATTTCTTTACGTTTTGCCATATTATATAACCTTTTTGTTCTTGCAGCTCTATTGTTGATGAAAATGGATCAGGGGATACCCCATAATTCTGTTGCTGTCGTATGCAGAAATTAGCCGATAATCGGATGAGTATTTATAACTTCTGGCTTGTGACAAATCATTAATAATCAAAGCAATACACCTTTTATCAGCTAAATATCGGCTAATTGTTAGCCAATACTACATACCTCGTAGCAGGACCAGAACCATCTTTCCGGCAGAGGCCTGCATTCACCATCTGTTGCAGGTCGTTTTTGGCTGTCGGATCGGAAATCTTATAATTCCAATATTGCAGATAGTCTTGCTTAGAGAAACTGCCTCCTACCTTCTTTGTGGCTATATATTCGGTTACTCTGGCATTCAACTTAACGTCATTGGGTGTGCGATATATGGTTAGTTTCGTTCTTCCGTCCAGACATTCCCATTCGGGCAATTTACGCTTCAAGTCATTCATCTGGTCGTGAATCAGTTTCAACCCTCTTCCTGTCTTTTCCATTTTCCCGGCGACATAGAATATTTCTGCCATCAACGGATTTCTTGGAGTGGACACATGAGGCTGCACCACATTCTTTTTCTTTATTAGGTTTTCAGGCATTGTTCCAGGGTTGATAACCTCTATTCTGTCTGCGTAGATGAACACAAGCACTTCACCCGTTGTGTCGCTCATGTTCCGGTGAATCAGGGCATTCGTTACAGCCTCGTCCAAAACATCCTGTGGGTATTCCGAGTAATCTTTTCTGTCCCATTCCTTATGGTGGAATTCACTGACCATCGGCAATCGATTTAGAAAGTAATCGCTTGCACGTTTCGACAATTCCAGCAGATTTCCTTCCATCACTACTGTATCTTCATATTGGCTTGCCGCTTTTCCTCCCAGCATCACTTGTATCCGCATCCTGCTCTGCGGAAGAAATCTGGGAGTCTCTTGTCCAAACAAAGCCATTGCTCCATTCTTTACATTGGGGGTATCGACTAATTGTAGATTGCCAAGGAGTTTTTCCGGGGTGTTGTTACGCTCGTCTAATCGGCCTCTTTCCAATCCTTTACAAACCACTTCGTGCATGAGATTTACATTCAGATCCTCCCATTCTGCGTCAAGACAAGTACTTTTCTCCCAAGATGAGGATGAAGTCATTGAGCGGCGAATCAACAGGTTCACCTCGTCGGTATTTGGTTTGACTACCTGGTCGCCAGCCATTGTGTAATAACTTGAATCAAACGAATAGGGAGGCAGACCTCCTTTCATCACTGTCACCAGCACTACTTTGCCATCCTGATAATCCTCAGCATGAATGTACACCAGTGGAAGGGGCTTGATTCGCTGTACGGTATTTCGCTGTATATCAGCCACAACCGCTTCAACATCTACACCCGTCCGTGCTCCATCTTCAGATGCACCTATAACAATCCATCCGCCGTCGTTATTCAGGAAGGCACACACTATTCGCATGACTGTTTCGGCATTATACTCTGCCAGCAGTCTAAGCCTAAAACTCTCGTCTTTCTGCGAGAGCAATGTCTCTATAAATCCATTGTTACTCATGACTTCCTATCAATTGCTTTATACGTTCAACATCCTTAAATTGTGCTTCCACGTGCAGCATCACGTCCTGCATGTTCCTATACTCTTGCACCCAGTTGCCCTTCCTGCTTTTGGGAAGAGTATTATTCTGAATGGCAGCATTATACAGCTCTATACATTCAGCATGAACCACTCTATTGGGACGCTCTACGATGCTTCCGTCACTTCGTTCTCTCTTTACAGAGTTGGGTATGTCACCAGTCGGTATCTTCATTAGATTGGTAAACTGGCGTGCAAAAACCACGCGATAGTCTGCCAGCACGAATCGTGGCATGTTTACCCTGAAAGCCACCTCAAACTCCTGTGCCGTGATGGATTTCTCTCCAGGTTTTAGGATGCCCGTACCAGTCAGAGGTCTGACGAATCCAAGGAATACATCGCAGTCCTCAACTCCCTTTAGGCAGTTCTCCAGATTGCTCAACTTACTATCAAGTGGAATCGTTCCCTTGTGCGACATCATCACATCGTACCCATAGCCGTCCAGTGTAGAGTACACCATGTCCAAATGTGACTCAAAGTCATACACCGTTGATGACACGAACACCTTTATATGGTTCCTTTCTTGATACATATCTTATGGTTTTTGTAATTAAAACGTTTTAGTTCCTTGTTCTATTGTTTACGTGAATCAGGAGAACCGTCCCCGTGATTCTTTTACTGCCCCATCTTGCTGCTCTGCTTTGGACGGAAATATACCCGCCAATGGCATAGTAAAGAGCCAGCACTTCTTTGTTTACTAACCGTGCTGCACGATAGCGACTCTCCAATATTGCTTCCTTGATAGCCATTACAGCCTCAGCATACGTCGCTGTTATTTGTTTCTGTTCCATATTAATCGTTTGCAAAGTTAATCAATTATCTCGAATTATTTTCTTTAATATTATATCAGTTTACGTTTTCTTAATTCCCAAAAGCATTTCTCTGTTGCTTCGATATCACTCATTGCATCATGGGCATTATCAAACTCTGTTTCAAAGAGTTTCCTATATAGTTCTTGAAGTTTAGGATATTTGTAGCCATATTTGCCTGGAATCTTGCAGAAATCAATAGAAGATTGCATAGTGCAATAGCTTTTCTTGGAATCCATAATGTCTTTCATTCCAAGTCTAATCATTTCTGCACCAACAATTTTCTTGTCGAAATCAGCATTATGGCCAACAACACAAGTGGCTACATCCAAATTTGCTTTAAACTGTCTGATTGCATATTCCAATGGTACACCTTCTTTCAATGCCTTTTCTTTTGTAATTCCATGAATTTTCACAGCCTCATCAGGTATAATAAAACCATCTGGAATAATAATTAAATTGCCAGAGTCAATTTTAATACCATTTTCATCTTCCAAAATCCAAGCTAATTGCACCATACGAGGCCAATTCTCTGTATCCGAACTTGGTGCCTTATAATCAACGGGAGCTCCTGTCGTTTCTGTGTCGAAGAAAAGGTAGGTGGTATTATGTAAGTATTTTGCAGATTGTTTCCTAATTCTATCAATCTTAGGCTCGATTTCATCTTCCGGAAAATATTCATTTCCAGCACCAGGTAAGTAAAGGTCTTCGATATTTATTTCCTCAAGATAATCATTGATTTCTTGCTGGGTTCCTTCAAAATAGCCTATAGACATCAAAGAAGCAATGTTAAATAAAGCATGACTGTTGTCAATATTTACTCTATGAATAATGGGCTTTTCACCAAAAGTTATCTTTTCGATAATTGATGTTGAGGTTAGCAATGATGCTTTCTTGAAATACTCAAACGCTTTATACCTATTGGCAGGAACATCTTCACCAAGAAGATATTTTATGGCTAGAGAATTATATGCCTGTGAAGTTCCGCAATTTTCTAACCATTGTATGTAATTGCGGTTCCTTTTCTCTTTCTTTGAATCATAGTGTACACCAAGGCTGTCAGAGTAAGCATTCTTTCTTATTCTTTCAACTATTTCAAAACTCCTCTCTCCCCAATTATAAGTATGGTAATGGTTTTCTCCACAATAATAATCCAACAAATTATCTATCTTTCCTAAATCTATATAGGCAGGTCCAGTTGTTGGAATTTGATCGTTGAAAAAGTTGTATGTTTCTCCACTATTGTGAATACTTGGTGGCAAAATCAGATGCCCTTTCCATCGTAATTCAATCCTTTTGCTTGTTGAAAAGTATGGATAATAGCCATAAGAAGTTGGAGATGATTCTCTTTCTTCAAAATCTTTCACTCGGATTATGATGTGAAAACCCCTTTTACTACCAGACCAAACAACCCATTGATAATCCTTTGGCAATCCTAATAACACTAGGCAAGAGGCAATATGATCTCTCATTTCGTCTTGGCTATAATCACAATCTCCAAATACATATGAAGTAAAATTGTCAAAATCAAGAGCTCTAAGATCATTCCACCCTAAAACTAACCCCATTCCAGATGCATTTATCCAATCTTGCCTAAGTAAAGTGGATGTTTTTTGTTTTGAATTATATAATTCTTCTAACAGCATTCCATCTTTAACAATAGGGGCTTTAAAAGAGGCTTTGTTTGGGTATCTTCCTTGTACCATCGTTAAATTCATATCCAAGTTATGATAGTACATGGACATAAGTTTCATTTCTTTTAGCTTTGAAGTTATGACATTATCAATGTCAATTTTAGTTTTTGTACCATCTTTACCAATTGAATAGACAGCCTTCAGCTTCTCAAATCCCCTAAGACCGAAACAAAAGTTTGGAGTAAAATGCTTTATTTTAATTATCTCAACGTTATCACATCCGTCAAATGCATTTAAGATTTCTCCTACATTTTTACTATTCAAAGTAATTTCCCTTAATCCTATACACCCTTTAAATGCATCATGCTCAACGTCCACAAGGCCGTCAGGAAAACAAACACTCTTTAATCCTGTACAATTCTCAAATGTATGAGCACTTATGGAACCTATTTTTTCTGGTAACTCAAGATTAACAATTTCTGTTTTTTCATCGATATATAAATGATGGGCATAAGATAAAGGGTTAGACAGCTTTTTTACATAGCACCATCTAATTACATCTGAAATAATCACCTTTTGCAAACTCACACAATTATCAAAAGCATCATAGCCAATAGTTCTTATCGTTTCTGGTATGCGTATCCTTGATAAGTTAACACAGCCAGAAAACGTTCTTCTCGGTATTTCATTAATACCTTTGGGGATTTCAATTGATTCCAAAGAGATGCATCCCTCAAAAACACTTCCTTCTGAATAATTATCCTTTCCAATATCGCTTAGACTTATTGGCAAATAAATATATGACAAAGAAATGCAACCAGAAAAAGCAGAAGGGCATATTTTAACAATTCCTTCGCAAAGCACGACATCTACCAAGTTAGCACAATTTGCAAAAGCCCTTCGACCAATCCTTTTTAAGGATGATGGTAACACTATTTTGCTTAAAGAACAATTTTCAAAAGCATTGTCTCCAATACTATTTATACCATCTGGAACAGTTATTACGCCAGAATACGATTTGTCGCAACAAATAATAGTTGAACCATCTTCCGAAATTACAAGAACATTGTCCATTTTAATTTATTTTTATAAGTTGTAAGTTATTCAAAATTTCCATATTATTTACATCAACTAACAAGCCTTTTAATATATCAAAAACATCATTATATAAATTAGTCTATTTTTTATTTGTTGAACTAGTTCTTCTTGATAATTACCAGATAGTACTAGTTTATTCAACAACGTATAGAGAGGTTTTGCCAGCCCTATTTTACATGCGAACTGGTCGCAATAAACTTCTTCAGCCTGTCCTCCATATTTTTCTTTGTCTGACTTGAAAAAGAACATAATATGACCAATTTCGTGAGCAATTGCAGCCATCATTTCCTGCTCACTTAACCTAAGTTTACTGCACACACTTTCATTTACGATTATCTCTGCATAAGTTGAGGATGCATCATATTCTTCTTTGTTGATGTAATTTCCAAATGCTTCATATTCTTTAAGGTCTATTTTATCCACATATAGAGAGTCATCATAATCGACGGCTATAATTTGGAACTTACCCAAAATACTGCAGATGGAAATAGCCTTCAAAGCATATTCCCTATTAAAAGTATCAAAGGCACTTATATTTGTTCTATTTATAACTAATTGCTCTCTATCCATAATCTAATTGTCATCTTGTATTTCTTTGAGACTATCTGTCTTAGGATTATCCATTATTTATTTCTTTACGTTTTTTCTACTATTTCGATAATAGAAGTCGGCATCTCACATCAACGTCAAGTTGGCGTATTACCTCGTAGAGTTCTTGCTCTGGCAAGCGGCAAAGCCGAGCGGTTCCACAGATGGCTGCACCTTCTTGCTTTGGCAAGCGTCCCAGAGGGCCGAGCGGTTGGTCATCCAACGTGAAACGGTACAAATATTGAACTGCGTTCGACTTTTTCTACGCTCGGCATAGCTCGAACGAGTTCGGCTCTGCACTCGCTTATCGAAAAAGTTGTGGCACATCTGCTCAGAGAGCCAAGTGCCAGTTCTTTCTTTCTCAGCCAAAACAATCTTGAACTGCGTTCGAGCCTGCTCCCGCTCGGCAGAGTCTAAGTGAACTACACTCTGCACTCGCTCATTCGCAGCCTTTAGCCTGTTATAGCGTTGTCTCTCCATATCGGTTTTTAGTTATTCTCGCCCATGGGTGTTCTGTGAGCAAAGATACGAAGAAATTTTAGAAGTAACATGCCTTTGAGCGAAAAACTTCAAGAGGCGCGGTGCTTGTTTTGGCATCACTACCACTAAGCGGTAGGCTTGTTACCTGCCCGTGGTACTGGGAGTACCACTCAGTGGAATTCTCAGTACCAGCGAGTGTTGAAAACTTGGAACTGTCAGTACCAACCCACTTGGTACTGACTTTTTGCAAAGAAAAGCCATTAATTTGCATCAGAATGCAAGGAAAAAGACGAAGTTAATGAAGTTAAAGAAGTTAGCTCGCTATGCTCGCTTGGGGAAGTTAAAGGACAATAGTTTTGCTGTAGAATTGGGAGGATGAAAGCACACCGCATCCGAAGAGTTACAAGGCACGTTCTTCCTGAAGACAAAAACCGCGAAAAATTCTAGACTATGGAGATAAAAGAAGATAGAGGAAGATAGAGGGAGACAAAGGAAGATAGAGGTTTTTCAGCGTAGCGGGGTTTTTCATTTCGCAGAAATGGGTTTTCATGGTTTTGGTTTATATCGGTTATTGGTTATTGGTAAATACGGTTGTTATCACTTTTTCTTATTCATGAATGGGGTTTGGTTGCAAAGATAACCAAAAGGGCTGACACCATTCTGAGTGCCAGCCCTCATTTGTTGATGGAACTGACGGGCCACGTTGATGGTCATGGCACGCAGCGACTGTTCGCGGGTGATGGCCTCCTTCATATTGCGCGGGGCTGTTATACCGCCAGTCACTTCCTTGGGATAGTCGCGCTTCTCAGCCGTATAGATGCTGAGTTTGATATCCATCATCGGTGAAACGCTCATTGCCGTGGTAGCACGCCTTTGAACGAAAAACTTCAAAAGGAACGGTGCTTGCCTTGAGTCAGTCTTCGTCGAATTCGTCATCGAATCCGAAGAGGGCGGGATCGACAAAGGCATCGAGTGCCCTGCGTTCTTTCTTGGTGGGGCGTCCGGTTCCTCTGGCGCGGTTGACGAAGCCGCTGATTCGGCTCATCTCTAACAGTTCGTATTGCTTCGGGTCGGTGACGTTCTCGTAAACCTCTGGAATGAGTTTGGCACCCACACGCTGCTCAATGGTCTTCAGAACCTTGAAGGAATAGGTGATGGGTGGTTTCTTGACATGGATGATTTCGCCTTCTTTGATGGGGCGTGAAGGCTTGACGTTGACCCCTCCCATGGTGACACGTCCGTTCTTGCAGGCATCGGCAGCGATGGAGCGGGTCTTGAAAATGCGTGCTGCCCATAGCCATTTGTCTATGCGGGCTTCATTCATGAGGAACTCCCTTTCCCAATTTGTTGAACTGGTTCATCGTGATGTCTATGCCTGCCAGTACGAAGCTCTTGATGATTTCCACGGCTGTGTCTATGGCGGGTTGCAGGATTTTCTGTTGTTCCTCGCTGTAGTGACCCAGCACCCAGTCGATTTGCATCCCCTTGGGGAAGTCGTTGCCGATACCCATGCGCAGGCGGGCATAGTCTTGTCCGATGAGTTGCTGTATATGTCCCAATCCGTTGTGTCCACCGTTGGAGCCGTTGGCCTTGAGACGGAAAGCGCCCAAAGGAAGTGCCACTTCATCAGAGACGACGAGCAGCCGCTTTTGGTCGATGTTCTCTTTGTTGAGCCAATAGCGCACGGCGTTCCCGCTGAGGTTCATGTAGGTGGTGGGCTTCAGCAGGAAGACTTTCCGTCCTTTGAGGGATGTCTCTGCCACATAGCCGTACCGCTTGTCTGAGAAAACAATATTGGACGCCTTTGCGAAAGCGTCCAATACCATGTATCCAGTGTTGTGGCGGGTATCGGCGTATTCGTCGCCAGGGTTTCCCAGTCCCACAATTAAATATTTGTCCATGTAAAATCGTTCATCAGTTTATGCCTCGGTAGCTGCGGCAGCAGCAGAACGAGAAGCACGTGTAGCCTTCACAGAACATACAACAACCTCGGGAGATGTTGCAATCTGAAGACCCTCGAAGCTCAGCTCGCCCACCTTGATGCTCTTTCCGAGCTCCAGCTTGGTAACGTCGATGTTCAGGATCTCAGGAATCTGCTTGTAGGGAGCAGTGACGTTGATCTTGCGGATGGAGAGGTTCAGCTTACCACCATTGCGTACACCGATAGCCAGACCATTGAGCTTCACGGGAATGCCGATGGTGATGGGCTTCGTCTCGTTTACTTCGAGGAAGTCAACGTGCAGCAGGGCGTCTGTAACGGGGTGGAACTGCAGTTCCTTGATAATGGCCTTGCGCTCCTTGCCGTCGATGGTGAGGTTGATGAGATAGATCTCGGGTGTGTAGATAGCCTTGCGGAGGTCTGCCATGGGAATGGCAAATGCTGTTGCTACGGGCTTGCCCTCAACAAGTTCTTCACCATAGATGTTGCAGGGAACAAGTCCTTCCTTGCGCATCATTTTAGAAGCTTTTTTTCCAACGGTTTCACGCTTCTTACCGGTCAATGCAAATTCTTTCATAATAAATTTGTGTTACTCTAAATTAAGTTGTAAATCTCGTTTTGCTTAATTCGCCATCACACGATGTGCTCAAAAAAGCGGTGCAAAGGTATAAAAAAAAGCCGAAAGTCAAAAGATAAATGCTGAAAAATTACAAAAATAACATAGAAAAAGGTAGTCTTTCTTGTGTGTTCTACATATTTTTTTTATTTTTGCATTCGAATTTAAGAAACACATAATAGACTTAGAAGCATGATTAATCGTGAACTCATAAGGATTAAAGTTGTCCAGTTAACCTACGCTTATTACCAAAACGGTAACAGAAACATTGACAATGCGGAGAAGGAGTTGTTGTTTAGTCTTTCCAAGGCTTATGATTTGTATAACTATTTGCTTTGTCTCATAGTTTCTATCTCCCGTGAAGAGCGTCACAGGGTGGAGATCCTTACTCAGCGTGCTGAGCGAGAAGGGACGGAGGCTCCTTCTGGAAAGTTCGCGGATAACAAGTTTGCCTTGCAGTTAGAGGAGAACAAGATGCTTTGCGAGTTTACCCAGGGACAGAAGCAGACTTGGGAGGATCACATGGAGTTTGTGCGCAAAATGTGCAACATGATTGAGGAAACGTCAGTCTATAAGGACTATATGGCCAGTGATGACGACAGTTATGAGGCCGACCGCGAGTTGTGGCGCAAGCTCTACAAAATGCTGATTCAGGAGAATGAGGACCTTGATGCCCTGTTGGAAGAGAAAAGCCTGTATTGGAATGATGACAAGGAAATCGTTGATACTTTCGTGCTGAAGACCATTCGGCGCTTTGAACCGAAGAACGGAACCCATCAGGAGCTGTTGCCAGAGTACAAGGACGAGGAGGACAAGGATTTTGCCCGTAAATTGTTCCGTGCCACCATCCTCAATGCCGATACCTATCAGCGATACATGAGCGAGGCTTCGCGCAACTGGGACTTCGACCGTCTTGCCTATATGGATGTGGTGATCATGCAGATTGCCATTGCCGAGATGTTGACGTTCCCCAATATCCCCGTCAACGTCACCATCAACGAATACGTAGATTTGGCCAAGCTCTACAGCACATTCAAGAGCGGCGGCTATATCAACGGCATGCTCGACACCATTGCCCGTCACCTCGTCAGTACCGGCAAGATGTTGAAACCCATGGCTGCTCCACAGCGACCCACAGAATAATATTCCAAACCGATTGTTAAATTTTAATACATTATATAACTATGACAACAATGTTACTTGCGGCTCAGGCCTCACAGGGCGGCGGCTCGATGGGATTCCTGATCATGATGATTGCCATCTTTGCCATTATGTGGTTCTTCATGATTCGTCCCCAACAAAAGAAACAGAAAGAAATCCGCAATTTCCAGAATGCGCTGAAGGAAGGTGATAAGATTGTGACAGGCGGTGGCGTGCATGGAACGGTGCGTCGTGTGAACCTCGCAGAAAATGTTGTGGAGGTGGAGATAGCCCGTGGCGTCGTTATCACTGTCGATAAGAACTACGTGTTCGCTAATGCGGCAGCTTCTCAAAACACAGCTCGCTAATGTTTGAATCCCAGCGCACATACGAAACCATCAGGAGGTTCTTGCTCACAATCGTGAACAAGGACTTCCTTGTTTTTTTGGTTTTCCTTGCGCTGAGCAGCACGTTCTGGCTCATTCTGACGCTGAACGAGACCTACGAGAAAGACATTGACGTGCCCTTGCAGATGACGAATGTGCCGAAGAATGTCGTTCTCACCACGCCATTGGAAGATACTGTCCGTGTGACGGTCAGTGACAAGGGCTACATGCTGATGACTTACATGTATGGCGACGTGATCCGACCCGTGATCCTGAACTTCGGAAGCTATGCCAATAAGCAGACGGGCAGGGGCGTTGTGCCTGTAGCAGATTTCTACAAGCATCTGTACACCCAGCTATACAGTTCCTCGAAGATCACTTCGATGAAGCCCGAGCGACTTGAGTTCTATTTCAATTATGGGCAGTCGAAGCGTGTTCCTGTGAAGTTGGTTGGCCGTGTGGAGCCCAGTAAGAGCTTTTATCTTGCCCGTACAGCTTTCTGGCCAGACTCTGTCACCATTTATGCTGGCAAGAATATGATTGACAGCATAAAAGCGGCATATACGGAGGAACTGGAAATCGTGAACCTGCAGGACACCGTGATACGTGAGGTTTCCTTGCAGAAGCTTCGTGGCGTGAAGACAGTTCCGGAGAAGGTGCGCATCGGTCTTTATCCCGATGTGTTGATCGACGAGTCGATGGAGGTTCCTATCATTGCCGTCAATATGCCGGAAGGTCGTGTGTTGCGTACATTCCCGTCGCGCGTGAAGGTTCATTTCACTTGTGGCGTGCGGACGTTCCGCCAGATTCGTCCCTCTCAGTTCCGTGTGGAAGTGGACTACAATGAGCTTGCTGCCAGACCGTCTGAGAAGTGCGAGTTGCATTTGCGCACCTATCCCCACGCTGTGCTCAAGGCCTGGCTGGAACTGACGAATGTAGATTATCTCATTGAACAGCAGTAACTGCCATGATCATCGCCATCACAGGAGGAATAGGAAGTGGCAAGTCGTATGTGTGCCGTTGTCTTGCCATGCGCGGCATTCGGGTTTACGATTGCGATGAGGCTGCCAAGCGGCTCATGCGGACCTCTGTTCAGTTGCAGGAGAAGCTTTGTCGGCTCGTGGGGCGTCAGCTCTATCGTGACGGATTGCTGCAAAAGGCTGTGCTGGCACAGTTCCTGCTCTCCTCCGAGAGCAACAAGCAGGCGGTCAACGATGTGGTACACCCTGCGGTGGCAGAGGACTTCCTCGCATCAGACTACGAGTGGTTCGAGAGTGCCATCCTCTTCGAGAGCGGTTTCAACCGTCGTGTGCATTGCGACTACGTCGTGTGTGTGACAGCCCCCGAGGAGACACGGGTGCAGCGTATCATGCAGCGAGACGGCATCAGTAGGGAGAAGGCTTTGGAGTGGATTCACCGCCAGATGTCGCAGGAGGAAGTGGCCCGACGCTCCGACTTCACGGTGGTCAATGACGGACAGACCGATGTCTCAGGACAATTAGACAAAATTTTTCAAATCATTCAAAATAAAGAAAAGAAATAACAATGGAAACAATTCTTTCAATTGCAGGCAAGCCAGGGCTCTATCGTCTGGTAAGCCGCGGGAAAATGAACCTTATTGTTGAATCTCTTGACGAGGCCAAGAAGCGCATGCCAGCTTTTGCTACCGACCGCGTGACGAGCCTTGGCGATATAGCCATGTTCACCGATTCTGAGGATATCCCCCTGTGGAAGGTCCTGAAGAATCTCGGCGAGAAGGAAGCAAGCAAGGAGTGCTCGCTCAACTACAAGAAAGCTTCCGGCAAGGAGTTGCGTGAGTATTTCGCCCAGGTGCTGCCCGACTACGACCGCGACCGTGTACACGACAGCGACATCAAGAAGCTCATCCAGTGGTACAATATCCTGGTCAAGAACGGCATCACCGATTTCGAGGCTGTGCTGGCTCCCACCGAGGGTGACAACGTGGAAGATCGTCAAAACGCATAAATACCCTAAAAGAAGATGATGACAAGCCGACAACGGGTTTTGATATCGGCATGCTTGGAACAGGATGTGGCTGCCGCCGTCTCGGAGCGCAGCTACGACCGTCTTTTTGTGCTCACCGATGAGACCACACGGGCGCTATGTCTGCCTGTGGTGAGTGGGTTCTCATGTCTGCATGACGCACAGGTCATCACCATCAAGCCTGGCGACGTACACAAGGATCTCGATGCCATGGCCCATGTATGGGAGGCATTGCAACGTGGCGGCGCATCCCGTCATTCCTGTATGATCAACCTCGGCGGCGGCATGGTGACGGATCTCGGAGGCTTTGCGGCTTCCACCTTTAAGCGTGGCATAGACTTTATCAATATTCCGACAACGCTGTTGGCGATGGTCGATGCCAGTGTCGGAGGCAAGACGGGCATTAACTTCGGCGGATTGAAGAACGAGATAGGTGTGTTCAACAACTCCCGTTGTGTCATTCTGAGCACCCTCTTCCTGAACACGCTTGATGCGGAGAACATCGCTTCGGGCTATGCTGAGATGCTCAAGCATGGACTCATCAGCACTGACAGCATGTGGGCTGAACTGGTGAACTTCGATTTGTCGCATCCCGACCTTGCGCAGTTGCAGCGCATGTTGGCAGACTCCGTGGCGGTGAAACAGCGCATTGTCGAGGAAGACCCGTTGGAGCACGGCATCCGCAAGGCACTGAACGTGGGGCACACGATGGGGCATGCCTTCGAATCGTTTGCCATGAAGAGCGGAAGACCTGTTCTCCATGGCTATGCCGTGGCCTTTGGAATGGTGTGCGAGCTTTATCTCAGTACGGTGAAAGCGGGCTTCCCTGTTGACAAGATGCGGCAGACCGTCAGGTTCATCCATGAGAACTATGGTCGTTTCTCCTTCACTTGTGACGACTATCCCGTGCTGCTTGAACTGATGACACACGACAAGAAGAACACCGCCGGCATCATCAACTTCACCTTGTTGGGTGACATCGGTGACATTCGTATCAACCAGACGGCGACGAAAGCGGAGATCGAGGAGGCTCTCGACTTTTATCGCGAAGGACAATAATTCAAACTGTAATAGAGAACAAAGATGATGAAAAAACTAAGACTTAGACATGGCGTGCTTGCCGGGTTGTTGGCTTTCTCATGCCTCACCACCATGGCGCAGCGCTGGAGCGGCAGTCCCATCCTTGCTGGATTCCATGCCGATCCCGAGGTGATGTACTCTCACCTGACCAACCGTTATTACATCTACTCCACCACCGACGGCGTGCCAGGGTGGGGCGGAAGTTACTATACCTGCTTCTCGTCTGCCGACCTGACCTTTTGGCAGTATGAAGGGCAGTGCCTGAACCTGCCGCGCGACACCCGCTGGGCAAGTGGCAATGCGTGGGCACCGGCTATCGAAGAGAAACTGATCGATGGCAAATACCGCTACTTCTTCTATTTCAGCGGCGAGACAGGACATGGAAAGGCCATTGGCGTGGCTGTGGCCGACACTCCCGTCGGGCCGTTCAAGGAAGTGGGGCATCCCATTGTCGATAAGCGTCCGGAAGGACAGAAGAACGGTCAGCAGATCGATGTGGATGTGTTCACCGACCCCGAGACGGGCAAGAGCTATCTCTACTGGGGCAATGGCTATATGGCAGGTGCCGAGCTGAACGACGACATGCTCAGCATCAAGGAGGAGACTGTTGTGCGGATGACCCCGCGTGGCGGCTCGTTGCAGGACTATGCCTATCGTGAGGCTCCCTATGTGTTCAAGCGCAACGGGTTGTATTACTTCCTCTGGTCGGTAGATGATACGGGTTCTCCTAACTATCATGTGGCTTACGGCACCTCGACATCACCGCTTGGCCCTATCACGGTTGCCGAGCAGCCCATTGTATTGATACAGGATCCGGCACAGGAAATCTACGGCCCTGCACACAATAGCGTGCTGCAGATTCCTGGGCGCGACGAGTGGTACATCGTCTATCACCGCATCAACAAGAACTTCATCGACCGTGATCAAGGCCCGGGCTTCCATCGTGAGGTCTGCATTGACCGCATGGAGTTCAATGCCGACGGAACCATCCGTCCCGTCGTTCCCACACATCGTGGTGTGAAAGCTCTGAAATAAAACAAGCTGGTCTTACAGGCAATGCTCTTCGAACCGGCATTCCCCGAAGAATTGTGGCACGTGGAAGTTGGGCTTGTCGGTTCTGATGGGCTGCCATGAAAGGTAGTGCGGTCGCGACAGTTGATCACCGCATTTGTAGAAATTGCAGCGCGCGTGGAGGCCGTCGAGACAGCTGATATTGCTCTGGAAAAGGGCGGCAACGGGAATGAGCAATGCCAGTTGCCAATGGAAGTCACCCTCCTGTAGGAGACGCTTCTCCCGTCCGAGCGAGCTCCATCTGTCAACGAGTTGGAGTATTTCTGGAGTCGCACGTTTCCTTGACAGAGGATTATCCCGAAAACCCAGAAGAAGGGTCCCGGCACAATTACACTCAATGTTGTAATAGCTGGGACCTTCTTGTTGTTGGAAAAAGAATTCACAGCAGGAGTCCTCGCACACCTTGTCATTGTCTTTCTCGGCAACGGCTCGGATACAAGTTTCCTCAATCTTGTAGTGCAGCAGCATGTGCTGTCCCGTGTGTGCCATGCGAAAGCTGACCGACGGCTCATAGGGGAAGCTCTCAGCCCAGTTGTTCTCGGCGATAGGAATCCACTTGATTCCGTATTGGTCGAGTAGGGCGGGGATCTCCTGTGCACATGTTGGCTGGGTTCCGAGTTTGTTGATTTGCAAAGGCTCCATGCTGTTCGATTGTTGTTATGCAGGATACGGTTACTTGCTGATCACGAATTTCTTTCCATTGATGACATAGATACCTCTCGGAAGGGTCAACGCTCCCTTGGCAGTGCTGACCTTTCGTCCCTGTAGGTCGAAGATGTCCAGCGTGTCGGATGTCGTGTTTGTGATATAGCGAGTATCTTCGATGGCTGTGGGGGTGGAACGCTTGTAGAGCTCCACGGGTTCTTGTCCACTCTTGTAACAGGCAAAGCGTGGACTGCTGTTGTTGTAGCGCAGGGTACGTGAAGTGTATGCGTTGTTCTTGATGACGGCTCCCTCGGTGGCATCGAAGCTAATGCTCCACTTAGCCCCATTGGTGCTGTCGTCAGCAAGGTGGTGCAATCCATTTTCGTCGCTGCTCATTCCGAGGTAGGCATCATCGGTCGCATCGTAGAGGGTATAGGCTCCCTCGCTTCCGCCCAGCGTTATCTCGTGGGGCTTGCCGGCTTCGTTCACCTGAGTGGCTATCTGTGTGCCTGTGATGGTGATGCTCTCGCCGCCCATGGCTTTCGTACTGTTGGAAAGGAAGGTTCCCAAAGCCTGTGCTCCGTTCTTGGTGCTTTCGCAGACAATGATGTAGTAGCTGCCGACGGTCAGCTCGTCTGTAGTCGCCACCTTATTATATATATAGCCGTCTGTCGGTTCAATATATGGATCTGGGTCGGGATTGGGGTTCGGATCAGGATTCGGGTTGGGGTCTGGATCGGGATCAGGATTCGGGTCGGGATTAGGTATCGGTGCTATGCCCGAATCGAAGTTCTCATAGTTAAAGAGCGAGTCAGTCTTGGCACCCCACACATAGGCCTCCAGTCCGGGGTAGTCCACAAAGGGATTGCGGTTGCCTTGTACCTCTTGTACGGCGTTGTTCCGGGCATTCTCGACAGAGTCCACAGGGTCTTGTGCGGACCATCTAAGCATCATGTCGAGTGTCCAGCTCACCAGCCCCGGATACTTGCTGCTCGTGAACACATTGCCCCAGCTGGTGCAGCGGTCCTCATAACAGGTGGCCATGTAGAAGTAGATGCGGGCTATATCGCCTTTGATCTCGTCATTCGGTTCAAAGACAGTACCTGTGTAGCCATCCGTGACGCACTTACCGAGTTTGCAGTAACCGTTGGCGGACTCGTAGGTGGGGTTGGAAACTTCGCCAAAAGGATAGTTGCTGCGTCGGTTGTTCACATAACCGTCTGTGGGAACTACGTGTACGACATCTGACTTCATGGGCGAAGCTTCATTGAACCAGCTTTGCGGGACTGTATGCTCCTTGTTGTAGCTGTCTCCCTCCTTGCTGTATGAGCCCGTGTCGATTCCATGCCGATAGTTGGTGATCTTCGAATACCAGTCGCGCACGTAGCCGTCGGGACGTGTATCGGTTTTCTTGTATGCATCAGTCAGTCCTTTGTAGCTCGTTACGTTGGGCGACTTGATAATCTGAAAGAGGGCGCTCTTCAGGGCTGCGCCTTTCTTTCCGTTGGCACTTTGGTAATATGTTCCTGTGTTGTTTGGACCTTGTGCCAGTCCAATATGTGGTATGATCAGCAAGAATGCCAGACAAAAAATGTTTCTTCTCATGTGATGGTTATCGTTTGATGATGATAGGTAAAAGGTTCTTTCGTGGGATTAGTCAATCTCCTCGTCGGCTTCATAGCCTCCCATCTCCCGGATGGCGTTCTTCAGCATGGTGTATTGCTGGTAAAGGTTGTTCACAGCTTCTTCGCCCTTCGTGTAGTCGTGCATGGGACTCTTCAGGTAGAAGCTGAGGAAACGTTGTATGCCATAGCGTCCGGCACGGGCGGCGAGATCGCTGAGCAGTGCCAGGTCAAGCAACAGCGGTGCCGCTAAAATGGAGTCGCGGCAGAGGAAGTTGATTTTGATCTGCATGGGATAGCCCATCCAACCGAAGATGTCGATGTTGTCCCATCCCTCCTTGTTGTCGTTGCGTGGGGGATAGTACTCGATGCGCACCTTGTGATGGTAGCCCGTGTAGAGGTCGGGTTGCACGTCGGCTTTCAGGATGGTCTCTAAGGTTGAGAGCTTCGATACTTCCTTCGTGCGGAAGTTGTCGGGGTCGTCGAGCACCAGTCCATCTCGGTTGCCGAGGATGTTGGTGGAGAACCAACCGTTCAGCCCGAGGCAACGGGTTCCGATGATGGGTGCAAAACCACTCTTCACCAAGGTCTGGCCTGTCTTGAAGTCCTTGCCGGCAATGGGCATGCGGGTCTGCTCTGCCAGTTGCCACATAGCGGGAATATCGACAGTCGTGTTAGGAGCACCCATGATGAAGGGAGCCCCTTCTGTCAGGGCTGCATAGGCGTAGCACATGGACGGAGCCACATGCTCACGGTCATCCTCCTTCATGGCCTGTTCCAGTGCCGTGAGGGTGCCATGCACCTTCTCGTTATACGGTACGTAGATCTCAGTGGAGGCCGCCCAGAGTACCACGATGCGGGCACACTGCTTCTCCTGCTTGAAACGTCGGATATCCTCGCGCAGTGCCTCTACCATCTCCCAACGGGTGCGGCATGTCTTCACGTTCTCGCCGTCGAGTCGTTTCACATAGTTCTTGTCGAAAGCAGCCTGCATGGGAACAATCTGTTCCAGTTCCTCGCGCACGGGGTTGATGTCCTTTTCTTTCAACACCTCAGCGTACATCGCCGCTTGGTAGGCGTTCTGAGGATAGACGTCCCATGTGCCAAAGACGATGTCGTCGAGCTTTGCCAGTGGCACAATCTCGGAGTAAGGCAGGTATTTCTTGTCGGCACCACGTCCGATGCGGATTTTGTCATATTGAGTCATGGCTCCAACAGGCTTTGCCAAGCCCTTACGAGCCATCAGTACGCCTGTCATGAAAGTGGTTGCCACAGCTCCGCAACCTACCACCAGAATGCCTAATTTACCATCGGCAGGCTGCACTGTCATCTGTTTTTCGTTTGTATGATTCATTTGTTTTTGAAAGGTTTTCTTGTTTTCGGCCCAAAGTTAGTAAATAAAGCTGAAGTGGCAAAGAGTTTTGGGAGAATTATCGTTGTTTGGTTCATTTTGTGTCTGTCTCTTTTACTTTTTCACAAACAAGCGAAAGAAATATGCAAAAAAGTTTGGCGTTTTATGCGTTTCGTTGTAAATTTGCAGTTTCAAAACGCATAATTATTCATTCATGAAGGAAAAGAACAGCCGAATAGAGACCTTGAAGATGCTGATCTCCAGTAAGGAGCTGGGTAGTCAGGAAGAGGTGTTGAAGGCATTACAGAAAGAAGGTTTCAAGCTGACGCAGGCTACTCTGAGCCGCGACTTGAAGCAGCTGAAGGTTGCCAAGGCAGCTTCGATGAACGGCAAGTATGTCTATGTGCTTCCCAACGAGACCATGTATAAACGGGTGTCATCTACACAGTCGGCCCGCGAAATGCTTGCCACGCCGGGGTATGTGTCGCTGAACTTCTCGGGCAACATGGGAGTGCTGAAAACCCGTCCGGGCTATGCCAGTCTGATTGCATATAATATAGACAATGCGGACATACCACAGATTCTCGGTACGATTGCGGGCGATGATACCATTTTCATCACGCTGAAAGAAAACACCGTGCGAGAACAGGTCATTGAAGCACTCGCCAACGTGGTGCCGGGGATCGAGAAGTAAAGTCCCTACTATTTTTCAGATGAGAGACGAAAGTTGAGAGGTAAGAATAGATCGTTTTTATGGAAAATATTAAAAGAGAAGACATCGTTGTAATGGTTGCCGATCAAGAGCATGAGCAGTATATCGACACCATCCTGAAAACCATAGAAGAGGCAGCTAAGGTGCGCGGAACCGGTATTGCCAAGCGTACCCATGAGTATCTGGCTACCAAGATGCGTGAGGCCAAGGCAGTCATAGCCCTGCATGGTGACCGCTTTGCAGGCTTCAGCTACATTGAGACCTGGGGAAATAGGGAGTATGTGACAACCAGTGGACTCATCGTTCACCCCGACTACCGAGGACTTGGACTTGCCAAGCGAATCAAGGATATGACATTCACGCTGGCACGCATCCGGTGGCCCCATGCGAAGATTTTCTCGCTCACCAGTGGTGCGGCGGTGATGGCCATGAATACGGCACTGGGCTACAAGCCCGTGACCTTTGCCGACCTGACCGACGATGAGGCTTTCTGGCGCGGTTGCGAGGGTTGCATCAATGTTGACGTGCTGCATCGTACCAATCGGAAATATTGCATTTGTACCGGCATGCTGTTCGATCCCGAAGAGCATCTGCCTGCCAAAATCCCGGAGAATGTCATTCGAAGGATTCAGGAGATTGACAACGTTCATCTCCAGCCCCTTCCCTAAGGAGGGGAATCCTGTCTCGTGAAGGAGGTTATTGAATATACAGCAAAAGTTATACAAAAAATAAAAGAAACAATATGGAAACAAACAAACAAGTCAAGGAGGGGGCAGGAAAGGGCCGCGTTGTCGTTGCCTTCAGCGGTGGACTGGACACGAGCTACACCGTGATGCGTCTTGCCAACGAAGGCTATGAGGTCTATGCCGCCTGTGCCAACACGGGAGGATTCTCGGCAGAACAACTGAAGACCAACGAGGAGAATGCCTATAAACTGGGTGCCGTGAAGTACGTGACACTCGATGTTACACAGGAATATTATGAGAAGTCGCTGAAGTACATGATTTTCGGAAATGTACTCCGCAATAACTGCTACCCCATCTCGGTTTCTTCCGAGCGCATCTTCCAGGCCATTGCCATTGCCCGCTATGCGAAGGAAGTGAATGCCGATGCCATTGCGCACGGCTCAACAGGTGCCGGTAACGACCAGATTCGTTTCGACATGACCTTCCTGGTGATGGCACCCGGGGTGAAGATTATCACACTGACCCGCGATGAGAAGCTGTCACGTCAGGAAGAGGTGGACTATCTGAACCAGCATGGCTACTTTGCAGACTTCACCAAACTGAAATACTCCTACAACGTGGGCATCTGGGGCACCAGCATCTGTGGTGGCGAACTGCTCGACTCGGCACAGGGACTGCCCGAGGAGGCTTACCTCAAGCACGTCACCCGTGAGGAGGAGTCGCAGCTGAAGATCACCTTTGAAAAGGGTGAGATTGTGGCAGTGAATGATGAGCCATTCACCGATAAGGTTGCTGCCATCCAGAAGATAGAGGAGATTGGTGCCTCCTACGGCATCGGTCGCGACTGCAACGTTGGCGATACCATCATCGGTATCAAGGGACGTGTGGGCTTTGAGGCTGCGGCACCGAAACTCATCATCGAGGCTCACCGCATGCTGGAGAAGTACACCCTCTCGAAATGGCAGCAGTACTGGAAAGACCAGATTGCTAACTGGTACGGCATGTTCCTGCACGAGAGCCAGTATCTGGAGCCTGTCATGCCCGATATGGAGGCTATGCTCACCTCCTCGCAGCGCCATGTCAACGGCACTGCCATCCTGAAACTCCGTCCGCTGGGCTTTGAAACGGTGGGTGTGGACTCTAAGGATGACCTGCTGAAGTCAAAGCTCGGAGAGTATGGCGAAATGCAGCACGGATGGACCAGCGACGAGGCCAAGGGCTTCATCAAGGTTAGCTCCACCCCGCTGCGTGTGTTCTATGGAATCCATCCGGAGGAGGAGAGATAAACGCCGCTCTCCCTCTCGGAAGAGGGATAGGAATAGTCAAAAATACAACTGTAAATACTAAAAATAGAAGTAATGATGAACAAGAGATTCTATCTGTCGTCAACCGACAAAAAGATTGGTGGTGTCTGCGGAGGCATCGCCGAGTACTTCGACATCGACCCGTTGCTGGTACGCATCGCTTTCGTCGTCCTGTTCTTTGGCTGTGGTACTGGCTTCTGGGCCTATATCTTGCTGTGGCTACTCGCCCCGAAGAGATAACAGGAAACGAGTTTGAATGAACAATATATAGAAAATAGTATAGAGACTTTAACTTTATGACAATCAATTCGTCTCCCCTTGGGAGGACTGGCGGGGGACTCCGAGTCGGAATCCTTGGTGCAGCCGGCTATACAGGCGGTGAGCTCATCCGCCTGTTGCTCAATCATCCTGAAGCCGAAATCGTCTTCGCCAACTCAGAGAGCAATGCGGGCAACCTTGTCAGCGACATACACGAAGGACTCGTTGGCGACACCGATCTGCGGTTTACCTCCGACATGCCTTTCGACCAAGTCGATGTGGTCTTTTTCTGTTTCGGTCACGGCAAGAGCGAAGCGTTTCTGAAAGAGCATCCCATTCCCGAGGGGGTGAAGATCATCGACATGGCGCAAGACTTCCGTTGGGGTGCCAACCCCGACGAGAGAACGGGCTTTGTCTATGGCTTGCCTGAAATCAACCGGTCGCAGATTGTCTCTGCCCAACGGCTTGCCAATCCTGGTTGCTTTGCCACGTGCATCCAGCTCGGACTATTGCCCGCTGCCCAGATGGGACTTCTCACTCATGACGTGGCAGTCAATGCCATCACAGGTAGCACGGGTGCCGGACAGAAGCCGTCGGCAACAACCCACTTCTCATGGCGCATGGGCAATATGAGCATCTACAAGGCGTTCACTCACCAGCATTTACATGAGATATGCCATAGTCTCAACCATGTGCGTCCTGCCGAGGCTCCCCGTGTCTCCTCGCCTCTCGGTGAGGGTGGGGAAGGAGCTGTTTCCATCGACTTCATCCCTTATCGTGGCGACTTTGCACGTGGCATCTTCGCTACCATTGTAGTCAGGACCGATGCCTCCATCGACAACGTCATAGAAGGCTACAAGGCGTTCTATCGCGATGCCGCTTTCACCCACTACAGTGATCAACCCATCGATTTGAAACAGGTGGTGAATACCAACAAGTGCCTCGTTCATTGCGAGAAATATGGCAACAAGCTACTTGTCACCTCGTGCATCGACAACCTGCTGAAGGGAGCTGTTGGTCAGGCGGTACAGAACATGAACCTCATGTTCGGCCTTGACGAGACCGCAGGACTGCGCTTGAAGGCAAGTGCATTCTAAATGGTGGAGTTGGGAAAAGATGGCTTGAATTAATTTGGCTTATCCCCCAACTTTTTGTAATTTTGCAACCATAATCGCATAAGAACTGACAAAATGAAACTTTTCGACGTATATCCGCTTTTCGATATCAACATCGTGCGGGGAAAGGGTTGCCGTGTCTGGGACGAGCAGGGACAGGAATATCTTGACCTTTACGGAGGTCATGCCGTCATCAGTATCGGTCATGCCCATCCCCATTATATCCAGAAAGTATATGAGCAGTTGCAGCAGCTCGGATTCTATAGCAACTCCGTTATCAATAAGCTGCAGGTGGAGCTTGCCGAGCGTCTCGGTCGCATCAGCGGTTACGATGACTACCAGCTGTTTCTGATCAATAGTGGGGCAGAGGCCAACGAGAATGCGCTGAAGCTGGCATCGTTCCATACGGGACGCACCCGCATCCTTTCCTGTGAGAAAGCCTTTCACGGCCGGACGTCGCTGGCGGTGGAAGTAACGAACAACCCGAAGATTATTGCACCCGTCAACCAGAACGGACACACCACCTACCTGCCGTTGAACAACTTGGAGGCATGGGAGCGTGAGCTCAGCAAGGGCGACGTCTGCGCTGTCATCCTCGAATGCATTCAAGGAGTGGGTGGCATCCAGCTTGCCACACCCGAGTTTGCGCAAGGCTTGCAGGCACTTTGTCAGAAGTACGGTGCCGTGTTCATCTGCGACGAGATCCAATGCGGCTACGGACGTAGCGGAAAGTTCTTTGCCCATCAGTGGCTTGGCATCCGTCCCGACATGATTACCGTTGCCAAGGGCATTGCCAACGGCTTCCCGATGGGTGCCGTGCTCATCTCTCCCCGCTTCGAGCCTGTCTATGGACAGTTGGGTACCACCTTCGGGGGCAACCATCTTGCTTGTGCTGCCGCGCTTGCCGTGCTCGACGTGATGGAGCAAGAGCAGCTGGTGGAGAACGCCTGCAAGGTGGGCGAACACCTGATGGCTGGACTGAACAGTCTCAGAGATGAGGAGCAGAAGACAAAGGGAACGAGTAGCATCCTTGATGTGCGCGGTCGTGGTCTGATGATCGGTATCGACCTGAGCATGCCCCATAAGGAGCCTCGCAGTCGTCTCATCCACGAAGAGCATGTCTTCACGGGTTGTGCTGGAACCAATATCCTGCGCCTGCTTCCCCCGCTCTGTCTCACCACAGAGGAGGCAGACCTCTTCATCGCCAAATTCAAAAAGATTCTCTTCACTTAACCCTCCACATTGAACATTCTACATTTAACATTCCACACAATATGAAAATATCTGTCATCGGTGCCGGTGCCATGGGCGGTGCCACCGTAGAAGGGCTTGTAAGAAGCCAATATATCAACCCACAGGACATTACCGTTTCTGACCCCTCGCAGCAGGTCGTTGCCAAGTTTGCGAAGATGGGTGTCTCCGTTACCACCGACAACCGTCTGGCAGCCGAGACAGCCGATATTGTCTGCGTAGTGGTGAAACCCTGGCTCGTAGAACAAATCGTGAAAGACATCAAGGATGTCATGGACTATCAGAAGCAACAGCTCATCGTCGTTGCGGCTGGAGTGTCCTCTGCCAGCATCACCGAGTGGATGCAGAAGGAAGGCAAGATGGTGCCGCTTTTCCTTGTCATCCCGAACATTGCCATCGCACAGCTGTCGTCCATGACATTTGTCGTACCCGTTGGTGCCACCAACGAACAGACGCAGACCATCGTGGGCATCTTCAATGAGATGGGACAGACACTCCTCACCGACGAAAAGCATCTTGCGGCAGGAACGACCCTTGCCAGCTGTGGCATCGCATACGCTATGCGTTACATCCGTGCGGCCTCTGAGGGCGGTGTGGAGTTAGGCTTCAAGGCCGATGATGCCAAGCGCATTGTCATGCAGACCATGAAGGGAGCCGTAGAACTGCTTCAAGCCAGCGGCATGCACCCCGAGGCTGCCATCGACCTTGTCACCACGCCGGGCGGTGTGACCATCAAGGGACTCAATGAAATGGAACATGCCGGATTCACCTCTGCTGTTATCCGCGGTCTGAAGGCGGGAGCGAAGTAAGGGGTACAGGGAAAAGCAACTTATTCACTATTCACTATTCGTTATTACCTTAAAATTATGGACGAACAACTGAGACAAATTGGCGAGCGCCTGCGCGGACTGCGTGATGCCCTCGACATTCCTGCGGAAGAGGTGGCAGCCCTTTGTGGCATCACCGTGGACCGCTATGAGAAGATAGAAAACGGTGAGGTGGACATCACCATCTCCAACCTGATGAAGATTGCCCGCAAGTATGGTGTCTCGGCAGACGCGCTGATGTTTGCCGAAGAGCCCCACATGAGTTCCTATACCGTTGTGCGCAAGGGACAGGGCCTGAGTGTGGAGCGCACCAAGGCTTACAAGTATCAGAGCCTTGCCAGTGGTTTTGCAGACCGCAAGGCTGAGGTGTTTATTGTGACGGTGGAACCCAAGCCCGAAGCGCACTCCATCTATAAGAACCGTCATCCGGGGCAGGAGTTCAACATGGTTCTTGAGGGTGCTATGGAACTGTTCATCGGCGGCAAGACCATTGTGCTGGAAGCTGGCGACTCCATCTATTTCGACTCCACCAAGCCCCACGGCATGCGTGCCATCGGTGACCGAGCCGTGAAGTTCCTGGCATTCACCGTCGAGTAATGTCCACCCTTTCCCCGAGGAGGGGAGTAAATATTGAAGAATAAAGATTATGGTAGAGAGATTTTTGAAACAGACGCATTTTGAGTCTGTAGAGGATTATAACAAGAACCTGGAGTTCATCATTCCTGAGAACTTCAACTTCGCCTACGACGTGATGGACGCATGGGCGGAAGAGGCTCCCGACAAGCTTGCCTTGCTGTGGACCAACGACCATGGAAAAGAGATCCGTACCACCTACGGGCAGTTGAAGACACAGACAGATCAGGCAGCGGCCTACCTGATGTCATTGGGCATCGGCAAGAACGACCCCGTGATGCTGATTCTGAAGCGCCGCTATGAGTGGTGGGTGGTGATGCTGGCCCTGCATAAGATTGGTGCCGTTGTCATTCCTGCAACCCACATGCTCACCAAGCACGATATTGTCTATCGCAACACGCGGGCATCGGTGAAAGCCATTGTCTGTGTCGATGATGCATACGTGATGGAGCAGATTCAGCTCGCCATGCCCGAGAGTCCCACGGTGGGCAGTGTCATCGTGGTAAGGGACGCAGAGGCTGCGCAGTCTCCCCTCCACATTCCGGAGACATGGCACGACTGGCATCAGGAGATTGCCAATGCCCCGAAGTTCCAGCGTCCCGCTTTTGTGAACTCCAACGAAGACACGATGCTGATGTACTTCACCAGTGGTACCAGTGGCGAGCCGAAGATGGTGGCACACGACTATCTCTATGCCATGGGACACCTCTCGACAGGTGTGTTCTGGCACAACCTGCACGAAGGGTCGCTCCATCTCACGGTGGCCGACACCGGCTGGGGCAAGGCTGTCTGGGGAAAGTTCTATGGACAGTGGTTTGCCGGAGCGACGGTCTTCGTCTTCGACCATGAGAAGTTCAATGCCGACACGCTGCTGAGACAGATTGAGAAATACCGTGTCACCTCGTTCTGCGCACCCCCTACCATTTACCGCTTCATGATTCGTGAGGATCTCTCGAAGTACGACCTGTCCTCACTGGAATATTGCACAACGGCAGGTGAGGCGCTGAATCCCGCTGTCTTCGACAAGTTCAAGGAGAAGACGGGCATCCAGATGATGGAGGGCTTCGGACAGACCGAGACCACCATGACATTGGGCACGTTCCCGTGGATGAAACCGAAACCCGGTTCCATGGGTATTCCCAACGCACAATACGACATCGACCTATTGAAGCCCGATGGCACGCCTTGTGAGGATGGTGAGAAAGGTGAGATTGTGGTACGTGTGGGCGACAAGAAGCCCATCGGACTCTTCAAGGAGTACTACCGCGACCCTGAGCTGACGCGCGAGGCCTGGCACGACGGTCTCTACCACACGGGCGACGTGGCGTGGCGCGACGAGGACGGCTACTACTGGTTTGAGGGACGTATCGATGATGTCATCAAGTCCAGTGGCTACCGTATCGGCCCGTTTGAGGTGGAAAGTGCCCTGATGACCCACCCCGCAGTCGTGGAATGTGCCATCACCGGTGTGCCCGACGACATTCGCGGAATGGTGGTCAAGGCGACCATCGTACTTGGTAAGGAATGGAAGGACAAGGCGGGCGACGACCTCATCAAGGAGCTGCAACAGCACGTGAAGAAGGAGACCGCTCCCTATAAGTACCCCCGTATCATCGAGTTCGTCGATGAGTTGCCCAAGACCATCAGCGGCAAGATACGCCGCGTGGAGATCAGAGAGAAAGACAACCAAAAATAACAAAAACTATGAAGCCTATGAAACGTTTATCTTGCCTAATTGTCAGCGTGCTGTGCCTTGCCATCGGTACATGGGCACAACCATCGGTCAACAAAAGCCGTAAGACGCTGGAGACGACCTATTTCTATTTCGATGATGTTGACGGAACCATTGAGGCTTATCCAGAATACATCTTCCCGGGACTTGAACAGCGCATGATGCAGATCTCATCAAGCAAATATGTCTTGGCGGACACCAAGGTTGATGGGATGACACCTGAAATGCAATACTACACCGACCTCTTCTTCGCTCGAAAGACCCGCACTACAGTGTTCGTATTCGACGGAAAGGAGTCGGCAAGAGGAGCGTTGACGGCAGGTGGTAGCTATGCAGGCTCGCAGATTGGTCTCTGGGCTGCCATGTGGGAAGGACTGCGCGACAAGGTCGGCAATGCTCTTGACGATGCTCGTATCTCCCATACCAAGCATGGCGGATATCAAGACTATATCTCCCAGTCGCAGCCTGAAGAGCTTATGTTCAACGGACATGAAGGAGGGCATATCGTATGGAAGATGGATATGAGCAATTCGCTGCTGACACTGATGACAGGAGTTAACATTGAAGAGGTGTACGACCTGTACACCTATTACGATGAAGACTATGACAAGATTGTGGTGGTGGTATTCTCCTATTCTGAAGCCAAGGAGCCGGCAACATTCGATGTCGCAGCGTTGGGTAAGGTCATGGGAGCCCTGACAGAGATGCAGCACTTTGGTTCGCCCAATAAACTGCGGGCCAATGCCACGGAGTACCAGAAGGAAGCTGCCGGGCGGTTCAAGCGTGTTGACATGATAGACTATTTCAAGAAACATTTCCACCTGAAGAAGACGCCCAAAGGCTGTATTGCCACCGTTACGGGAAAAGGAAAAGACATGAAACTGCACCTCTGCGACAGCATCATCAAGATTATCCCAGAGGATTCTATACCCAAGAAGCCTAAGGAGCCAGAGGACTCCATCACCAAGAAGCCCAGGGAACCTAAGGAGCATGGACTTGTGGGCGTTAAAAACCATGCTCGCTTCGCTATCATTGAGCACGGTGCCTACTTCGACTATCCTTTTGCAGAGGATGCCGACAATGTCTATGTGATACAAGATACGTCAGGTGAGAACGGCATCATCGCTGTCAACAAACTGACGGGAGCCACCAAAGCTGTCGTCAAAGGAAAGAGTAGTGGTAACCGTCCTAACATCAAGGCTTTTACCGTACACGATCATACACTCTATCTCGATGTTGACGGTCGGGGTATCGTGAAATTCGATGGAAAGAGCGTGGAGTCATCACCACTTGTTGGTGAAGTGAAACACGGGTGGCTCTCCACGGGCATCCCCAAGCCTTTCGCCATCTCGCCCAACGGCCGTTATCTGGCCTATGGTGACGAGAATATCACGGTTTACGACCTGAAAGATAATAACAAGGTAATCAAAAAATGCGGTGGCGATTGGTTACTCTACGCCGTAACAGACAAGGGCGATCTCTTTGGAGTCAATGCCTACCGTGCTGCCGTGATGAGAAACAATGGCAGCGATGACGGCTACGATATGCAAGGCGATACTCAGCTTTCCGACCTCGTCAAGGAGAAGGCACTGCAAATCGAACAGATTGGCGACAGCATCTTCCTTGTAGGAGAGAACAAAATTGCAAAGACGGCAGCTGACAAGTTCGACTGGACCACGTCAACCACGTTCAACAATATCTCATTGAACACTGCCGGACTGTCTCAACGAAAGGGCGGCTTTGGGTGGATAAGAACTGATGCCGCAGGGAATAAGTTTGCCTTGTTTAGCACGGGCAGCAGCAAACCAACTTTGCAGAAGCAGATGAATACCGAAATCAAGATTCCTCGCTACATGGGTGGTTATATCGTACAGAAAGCTGACAATATCCATTTCGACAGCCAGGGCAACATCTGGATGCGATGCGAAGAGGGTGGCCGCTGTCTCATCGTAGTATATAATCCCAATGGTCTCAATGGCCTGACGGATATTGCGGGCAAATATACCTTGTACAAATAGGAGATTCTCCGTTACATCAGCAAAATCAATAATGGTATCGTTAACATGGATAGCAGAGTTGTGATGAATGTCAACTCTGCTATCAGTGTTGTATCACGGTTGTATTTCAGACAGAGGATGGTGCCATAGGTCGCTACGGGCATCCCAATCACCACGGTGTTGATATTCGTCACGAAGGGGTCGAAGCCCAAGGCCAGACACAGGAAATGAACGCCGATGGGCAACAGTGCCAGACGCATTCCCGTGGTGGCATAGACCGTCATGTTCCCCATCAGTGCCCGCAGCGGCAGTTGCGACATGGACGAACCGATAATCAGCAGTGCGGCGGGTACCGTGATGTTGCCCATCATCGTGAGTGGCTGGCTGATATATTCGGGAATGTTGTCGATGCCCAAGGCCACGATGAGCATGGACAGATAGGCCGAAAGCATTGGTGTGCTATAGAGCACCTTCTTGTTGAAACGCTTGCGGTCGGAACCTTCGCCGCCCGTAATCATCATCGTGCCGATGGTAAACACGGCAAACGTGTTGACGACATTGAGCACGGCCGCATAGAACACGGCCTGATGGCCGAAGATAGCAGCCACCACAGGATAGCCCATGAACCCCACATTCCCGAACACCAAGGCGAAGGCCACGATGCCACGGTCTGCAACCTTGCGGGTCAGCATCGGAGCCAGTCCCCATGCCGCAACGGTCAGCACCACATACGTGAAGGCACTGATGCCCAACAGCGGGAGAATGTAGCGGCGGTCGGGCAGCTCGCCTGTCATGGACGACGAGAGAATCAACGCCGGACACGTCCAGTTGATGACCAGGCTGGATAGCTTTCGGTCGAACTCCGCTCCCATGTATTTCATCTTGCCTGCCGCATAGCCTGCTACGACAAGGGCAAAGAGGGTAATCATGACATTAAACATACGATGAAAAAAGTACTACTTTCACAATCTTTTCTGATGGATGGTGCAAAGTTACGATTTTTATTCGTACTTTTGCAGTAGATTGTGATGATTATTGAGAGAAAAAGGGATACAATGCATAGAAGAATCGTTGTGAAGATAGGCTCCAATGCCCTGACACGCCCCGACGGGCGGCTCGATGTGACGCGCATGTCGTCACTGGTCGATCAGATAGCGTGGCTGCGCCAGCATGAGTATGAGGTCATCCTGGTTTCTTCGGGAGCCGTGGCATGCGGTCGGAGAGAGCTGAAGGTGGATCACGGTCTCGACTCGGTAGAGCAGCGGCAGTTGTTCTCCTCGCTGGGACAAGCCAAGCTCATCGGCCTCTATTACGACTTGTTCCGCGAGTATCACATCCATGTGGGGCAGGTGCTGACCACGAAGGAGAATTTCCGCCCGGGCGAGCAGTACAGCAACCAGCGGGCCTGTATGCGGGTAATGCTGGAGAACGGAGTCATCCCCATTGTCAACGAGAACGACACGGTGAGCGTCACCGAGCTGATGTTCACCGACAACGACGAGCTCTCGGGGCTTATTGCCCGGATGATGGAAGCCGACACGCTGGTGTTGCTCTCCAATATCGACGGCATCTACACGGGACATCCCGATGACCCCGGCTCACGGCTCATCAGGGAGGTGGCCCCGGGCACCGACCTCTCGCAGTACATCCAGACGGAGAAGAGCTCGGCAGGTCGCGGTGGCATGCAGTCGAAGTACGCTACCGCCACCCAGATACAGCAGGCAGGCATTCGTGTCATCATTGCCAACGGCAAGCGCGACAACATTCTCATCGACCTCGTCGAGAACCGACAGGACATTCCCCATACCATATTTAAACCAACATGCAACTGAAAGAGACTTTTGAAAGCGTGAAGACAGCCGGCAAGTCACTGCTGACGCTGACCGACGACCGACGGAACGACATTCTGCGTTCCGTGGCGGATGCCATCATCCGCAACAAGGCGGAACTGCTCGAGGCCAACAGCCTTGATCTGGCTCGTATGGATCCTGCGAACCCGCTCTACGACCGTCTGCAACTGACCGCGAAGCGACTCGATGACATCGCTGCCGACATGCGCCACGTGGCCGACCTTCCCACCCCCTTAGGCAAGACCCTCCTGCAACGCACGCTGCCCAACGGGCTCCGGCTGCGGCGGGTGAGCGTTCCCTTCGGTGTTATCGGAGTCATCTACGAGGCCCGCCCGAATGTATCCTTCGACGTGTTCGCCCTCTGCTTCAAGAGCGGCAACGCCTGCGTGCTGAAGGGCGGGCGCGATGCCGAGAACTCCAACCTGGCCATTGTGAAACTCATCCACGAAGTGCTTCGCCGTGAGGGTATCGACCCCCATGCGGTAGCCCTGCTGCCCGCCACCCACGAGGCTACGGCTGAGATGCTGAATGCCGTGGGCTATATAGACCTTTGCATTCCGCGCGGAGGCAAGCGGCTTATCGAGTTCGTGCGCGACACGGCGCGGGTACCCGTCATCGAGACCGGTGCGGGAGTCGTGCATGCCTACTTCGACGCGGAAGGCGACCTCACGTTAGGGCAGCGCATCGTCAAGAATGCCAAGACCCGCCGCGTGTCGGTTTGCAATGCCCTCGACACTCTGCTCGTTCATGCCAGTCGGCTGGGCGACCTGCCCGCCCTCCTTCGGGAGACGGCACAGAGCGTGAGAGTCTATGCCGATGAGCAGGCGTATGAAGTCCTGCAGGGTGTGTGCCCGCAACTGGAAAGAGCCACGGAGGAAGGCTACGATACTGAGTTCATGGACTATGCCATGAACGTCAGGACTGTGCCGTCGCTCGAGGCGGCATTGGCTCACATCGCCCGCCACGGCTCAGGACACAGCGAGTGCATCATCACCAATGACCCGTCGGCAGCCCGCATCTTCCAACAGCAGGTGGATGCCGCCTGCGTCTATGTGAACGCCCCCACTTCGTTCACCGACGGTGCCCAGTTCGGACTCGGTGCCGAGATCGGAATCTCCACACAGAAGCTCGGACCGCGCGGCCCGATGGGACTGGACGAGATCACCACCTACAAGTGGCTCATCGAGGGCGAAGGGCAGGTGAGAGAGTAACCTCCCCCGTCGCTCAACCAACAACAGACAATCATCAAAGAACAATAGACAATGAGAACATTCTTTCATGTGGAAGACCTCGGCAATTTGCGGGACGCAGTCGCTGAGGCCATAGAAGTGAAGAAAGACCGCTACGCCTTTCAGCACTTAGGTAAGAACAAGACACTCCTGATGATCTTCTTCAACAACTCCCTGCGCACACGCCTCTCCACGCAGAAGGCCGCCATGAACCTCGGCATGAACGTCATCGTGCTCGATGTCAATGCCGGCGCGTGGAAGCTCGAGACCGAGCGCGGAGTCATCATGGATGGCGACAAGAGCGAGCACCTCCTCGAGGCCATCCCCGTCATGGGAAGCTACTGCGACATCATTGCCGTGCGCAGCTTTGCCGGCCTGCAAGACCGCGACTTCGACTATGCCGAGACCATCGTCGGCCAGTTCGTCAAGTACAGCGGCAAGCCCGTCGTTGCCATGGAGACTGCCACCGTACACCCCCTGCAGGCCTTTGCCGACCTGATCACCATCGAGGAGTCGTGGAAAAACTCTCAACTCTCAGCTCTCAACTCTCAACTACGCCCCAAGGTCGTCCTCACCTGGGCTCCCCACTGCCGAGCCCTTCCGCAGGCCGTGCCCAACTCCTTCGCCCAGTGGATGAACGCTGCCGATGTTGACTTCGTCATCACCCATCCCAAGGGCTACGAGCTCGACCCGAAGTTCGCCGGCCGTGCCCGTGTGGAGTACGACCAGCGTAAAGCCTTCGAGGGTGCCCATTTCATCTATGCCAAGAACTGGTCCAACCCGGGCGTGACCGATCCTGCCGCCTACGGCAAGATTACCTGCGACGACCGCTCATGGACCGTTGACACGGAGCACATGTCGTGGACCGACAACGCCAAGTTCATGCACTGCCTGCCCGTGCGCCGCGGACTCATCGTCACCGACGATGTCATCGAGAGCCCCAACTCTCTCGTCATCCCCGAGGCTGCCAACCGCGAAATCTCTGCCCAGGTCGTGCTCAAGAGAGTTCTGGAAACCCTGTAACCGCTGATCGTCATGATATCCTTCGAATGCGACTACAACAACGGAGCACACCCCAAGGTGTTGGAGCACCTCGTGCAGACCAACGGCATCCAGAGCCTCACCTACGGCTTCGACGAATGGTCTGAACAGGCCAAGGCCAAGATCCGCCATGCATGTCAGGACGAGACGGCTGACGTGTTCCTCCTTGTCGGGGGCACGCAGACCAACACCACCGTCATTGACGGTCTGCTTCCATCCGTGGAAGCTGTCATCAGTGTCGAGACCGGGCACATCAGTGTCCATGAGAGCGGTGCCATCGAGCGCAGCGGACATAAAGTCATCACCCTCCCTTCCCACGAAGGGAAGATGCACGCTGCCGACCTGCGAGCCTTCATGCAGGCGTTTGAGGCCGATGAGAGCCGTGACCACCTGGCACAGCCCGGCATGGTCTATCTCTCCCTGCCCACCGAGCTCGGTACCCTCTACACCGCTCAGGAGATAGAGCAGATCCATGCCGTCTGCCAGACATATGGTCTGAAGCTCTATGTCGATGGTGCCCGACTGGGCTATGCCCTCGCCGCCAGCAACGGTGACATCACCCTGCCGTGGCTATCTCGTCACTGCGATGCCTTCTACATCGGCGGCACCAAGGTCGGTGCCCTCTGCGGCGAAGCCGTTGTCTTCCCCCGTGGTGGAGCCCCCCGCCGTTTCTTCAGTATCATCAAACAACACGGAGCCCTGCTTGCCAAGGGGCGGTTGGCAGGCATCCAGTTCGATGCCCTGTTCACCGACGACCTCTACCTGCAGATCTCCGCCCATGCCATCAACATGGCGAAACAGCTGAAGGACATCCTGCGCGCGGCAGGCTTCACGTTCTACCTCGACTCGCCCACCAACCAGCAGTTTGTCATCATCCCCAACGCCCTGGTACAAGCCCTGAAGAAACAGGTCGATTTCACCCTCTGGGGGCCCTACGACGACAACAGCATGCTCTGTCGCTTCGTCACCAGCTGGGCCACCACCGCCGAAGATCTCGATTTCCTCAGGGAGACGCTTGCCTCGGCAAAATGTTGATAGGACTTCTCGCTCTTGATAAAAAAGCAAACAGAATCCCCTGTTTGCTTTTTTTATCAGACAAAACGGAGGATAGAAACCAATATAAACCAAAACCGTGAAAACCCATTTCTGCGAAATATTCTTGGGAGTTAAAGAAGTTAAGGAAGTTAACGAAGTTAAAAGCCGATACACTTCGGACNTTCATCCTCCCAATTCTACAGCAAAACTATTGTCCTTTAACTTCCCCAAGCGAGCATAGCGAGCTAACTTCTTTAACTTCATTAACTTCCGCAGCTTGAACACAATATTTTCCCGGTTTTTGTTTAGAACAGTTTGAGCAACGCAGAGTCTCTTTCCTTGCATTTTGACGCAAAACTCAGGTTTTTCTTTGCAAAAGTCAGTACCAAGTGGGTTGGTACTGACAGTTCCAAGTTTTGTCCACTTGCTGGTACTGAGAATTCCACTGAGTGGTACTCCCAGTACCACGGGCAGGTAACAAGCCTACCGCTTAGTGGTAGTGATGCCAAAACAAGCACTGCGCCTTTTGAAATTTTTCGTACAAAGACATGTCACTTCCAAAATCTCTTTGTATCTTTGCTCACAGAACGCCCATTGGGCGAGAATAACTAAAAACCGATATGGAGATGCAACGCCATAACAGGGACTTCCCATTTTTGCAAGTGCCGCTTGCACAATTATAGGAGATGCCTGAGACGCGATAAAAGCTTCTATGAACTATATAGTCCGCTTTTTAAAAATCTTCGGCAAGTTGCCGAAAAATCAGGAGAAGAAAGCCAGTTGAAACTTACAGACGAGTCTGTAGGACAAAATATTCAGCAACTTGCCGAAGATTTCAAATTATTATTTCGTATTCCATGGACTCACCATCAGAAAATCATCGACAAAGTGAAGGGTCCTTGACGAATATTGCCAATGGCAAGCAAAGCGAAAGATGTGCTGCTATCAAGCATCCTTGCGGGTTGAACGACGAAAAAAGCACTGTTTTCTTTGTGGAATAAATTGTTTTCACTATCTTTACACCCAAACAACAAATCTGAATCGTCTAAAAAATAACAAGCAATGATAGACATCAACGACATACAGATACTTCAACAGAAACCTGAAGGGCAGCAATTTGACCGAAAGAGTTTTCGCATTGATGCTAAAGCCCTGGCCGTGATTGTGGTGGCCTTTGCCAACGCCGATGGTGGCGACGTGGTGATAGGCATTGAAGATGACGGGCGTATTACTGGTATCAATGGCAACGAGGATCATCTGAACGAACTGTTGCGCGTACCTTTCGATTTTTGTGTGCCGTCTGTCCCTGTAGAAGTGCATTTCGTTGATTGTACGGATGTCAATGGTCATCCCAATCGTGTTTTGGTAATGCATGTGGAACCCAGTATGCGAGTTCATGCTAATCAGGCTGATGATGCATTCTATCGTGTTGGCGACAAATCGAAGAAACTGAACTTCGAGATGCGTATGCAATTGTTCTACGCCAAAGGTGGCCGTTACTATGAGGATGAGCCTGTTTATGGTGCTACCATTGATGATATCGACCTTGACTATGTAACCCAACATTGCAAGAAGATTGGCTATGCGAAGGATGCTGAAACCTATCTGCGTACCAACAAGGGATTTGTCACAACAGTAAATGGTGTGGATAAAGTATCAGGTGCCGCTATTCTCCTGTTTGGAAAAGACCCACAGAAATTCTTCCAACGAGCCCGTATCCGCATTGTCCGCTATTTAGGCGAAGAAGAGCGATTTGGCCGTGAAATGAATGTCATCAAAGATGTATCCTTCGAAGGACGCATCTTGGAAATGACACAGAAAGCCATTGCTTTCGTGGATACACAAATCAGGGAATACACTTTTTTGGGCGAGGATGCCCGTTTCGTTACTATTCCACAATATCCACCATTCTGTTGGACGGAGTTGATTGTCAATGCCGTTGCCCATCGAGACTACAGTATCCTGGGTACTGATATTATGGTGAAGATATTCGACCATCATTATATCGTAGAGAGTCCAGGCATATTGCCAGGCCTGGTACGTATCGATAATATCCGCCAGATGCACTTCTCTCGCAACCCCAAGATAGCCGAGTTTATGCAGCAATATAAACTGGTAAAGGAGTTTGGTGAGGGTGTTGATCGTATGTTCCGCGAAATGGCAGAGGCTGGGAACCCAGCTCCTGAATATAAGCAAGTGGAGTTTATGGTCAAAGTACGACTTAACTCTGCGTTGAGAGATGAAGATGAAACTACGGAGAAAAGTACATTGAAACCAGATATTGACCAGAAAAAAGGCCAGAAAACAATAAAGTGGCCAGAAAAGTGGCCAGAAAAGTGGCCAGAAAAAGCTTGCCAGATTATTGATGTCATTGGAAAGAATCATACAATTACAATAGCAGAACTAGAGCCCCTGTTAGGTCTGGGACATACAACTCTGAAAAAAATTCTGCGTGAGATGCAAAATGAAAACTTCATTCGTCGTGTTGGCCCAGACAAAGGCGGGCACTGGGAGGTCATTGAACAAAACAAGAAAGGAGGGGAGTGAGATGGATGGAAATGGCATCTTTACGGGTATGGACAAATACAACCATCTTAAATTTAAGAGAATGTCCATCAACCAACGGTTAAATATTAGCAAACACAGCAAATACGAAATCACCGTTACGGCAGAGTGAAAACAACCCATTGAGCGAGAATAACTAAAAACCGATATGGAGATACAACGCCATAACAGGCTAAAGGCTGCGAATAAGCGAGTGCAGAGCCGAACTCGTTCGAGCTATGCCGAGCGTAGAAAAAGTCGAACGCAGTTCAACATCAGTACCGTTTCACGCTGGATGACCAACCGCTCGGCCCTCTGGGACGCTTGCCAAAGCAAGAAGGTGCAGCCCTCCGTGGAACCGCTCGGCTTTGCCGCTTGCCAGAGCAAGAACTCTATGAGATTGCACGCCACCTCGACGTGGATGTGAAGGAATTGTTAGTTTCGTCGAAATAAAAAAGGTATAGAAACCACAGTAACTATGGAAAAAATAAATGCATCTGCTTTTGTTCGAATTCTTAAAGAACATGGAATAGAATCTTTATATCATTTTACTGACCGAAAGAATATAGAATCGATAATGCAACATGGCGGTCTATATTCTTGGAAAGACTGTATAAAACAAGGGATAGACATATCAAGGCCTGGCGGTGATGCTAAATCGAGAGAATTAGACATCCAAAAAGGATTGGAATATTATGTCCATACTAGCTTTACAAAAAATCATCCAATGATGTATCAAGCCAAAAATGAAGGCAGAATTGATGATCCTGTTGTTTTGGAAATAGACCCTATTGTCATCACGTGGATTGACACGAAGTTTTCAGATAAAAATTCAACCAGGAGTGATATGTACTGTGGGGAAAAATTGGAAGATTTTATCACTATTCACTTTGAGACTACCAAGCATCTTACTCATTTTTATCTTGATGATTCTGAGATGCCATATTTTCAAGCAGAAGTGATGGTAAAGAACTTTATTCCTTTAAAATACATAAAGAATATCAATAATTTCGGTGTGTATTTTGGGGATTTTGATGAGCATCTGGAGTTTGTCAGACATCATATTTATGCGGATGAAGGAAATGCGATTGCACAACTATATTTAGGGATGGATTATTATTATGGTAGGTATGGTAGGGCAGACAAAAAAGATTATGAAAAGGCTTTTAAGTATTACAGAATGTCTGCAGAACAAGGTCTAGCAGATGCTCAGTTCCGACTTGCATTATGCTACGATAATGGAGAAGGAACTACTCAAAACTGTCAAAAAGCACTGTTTTGGTACGAAAAAGCTGCATTGCAAGAACACAAAGCTGCAATATTCAACTTAGCTACATCATATTCCAATGGTATTGAGATTGAAAAAAATCCCACTTTAGCGTTTTATTGGTTTAAAAAAGGGGCAGAGATTGGTTCACCAGATTGTCAACGACAACTGGGCTTATGCTATGAAAATGGTTTTGGGACAGAAAGAGATTACAGAGCAGCAATGTATTGGTATACAGAATCTGCCAATCAGGGTAATGCTGATGCACAATACAATTTGGGAAATTGCTATAATTACGGCAAAGTTATTCCTCAAAATCTCCAGAAAGCATTTGAATGGTATTTGAAAGCTGCAGAACAAGGACATCCTCAAGCTCAAGACTATGTTGCTACATTCTATAAAAATGGTGTTTATGTTGACGTTGATTTTGAAGAATCTGCAAGATGGTATCTATTAGCAGCTGAGCAAGGTGTCATTGGTGCAATGTATGATATTGGATGTTTCTACTTTAAAGGACAAGGTGTAGAAAAAGACCTCGAAAAGGCTGTTTATTGGTTTAGAAAAGGTGCAGAAAAAGGAAATGCCGATGCTCAAAATAATCTTGGCTTCTGCTATATAACTGGACATGGAGTACCACAAAACACACCCTTAGCCATCAAATGGTGGGAGAAAGCTGCATACCAAGGCCATAAAGGTGCTATTAGAAATTTGGAAATATGTAAGGCGAATGGAGATTACTAATTCTGAATAATGAGACAAATGAATTGGCTTGTGGGTACAGTTTCCTAGATTACGATGGCCTACTAAAAAGCAAAGATGAAGTTATTGAAATAACAGGAAATATAATGGAAAGAGAACAATTTTTGAAAACGAAAAGACTGTATCATTATACAAAATTCCAAAGTGCCGTTAAAATTTTGGATAGTATGAGTCTAAAGTTTGGTTCTTTAGATAGGATGAATGATATAAATGAACGATATAGACCATTGTACATTCCTAATTCAAATGATACTGAAATAGAGTCTTTTTCTGAAGAGTTCTATAAACAATTATCTCATGTGAAACAAATTAGTTTGACTTGTGATATTGGTAAACATTATGGATTTGATATTCCAGCAATGTGGGGACATTATGCAGAAATGGGTGAAGGCGTTTGCTTTATACTAGACAAAGAAAAAATAGAAAAAGAGGCAAAACTTGCTAAATATATTTGTTCCAAAGTAACATAAAGAAAGAATTATTTTTCACGAAAACAAAAGATTGGAGTTACGAACAAGAGTTCCGTATATTAGAATTGGACGCATGCAGCAAAGATTCTTTTCTAAAGAAACGTCCATAGAAGTGATAGACGAATGGTTTCGACTGCTATCCAAAAGAGGAAAGCTAATCGTACTGGCTATACATCATATAGGGCATACAGAAGATTTTCAGGATGCAAGAAATGTAGAATTAGTTTTAATGTCGGGCATACCGCCCAAACGGCGATACGAGGAGAACGGAGTTCCATGCGCAGACTAGGAGAACGGAGTTCCATGCGCAGACTATCCATCGTTTGACGAAATAAAGGATTCAGAACTCATTACTATATGGGATTCCCTTTCCATCGAAAAAAGACAGATTTTGTTCTCCGTTCGTTGTAAGGGATTCTGCTAATAATAAGACTATAAGAAGAATCACGAAGAGGCTTCCATTGATTATCTTGTAATAAATGATTAACTTTGCAAACGAAATGAGATATGGCAAACGAAATAGTAGAAACGAAAGCAATTGAGCAGGTAAGTGATAGCCTTTATAAAGGAGTATCCGACATTATTGACAATGCACGGCAAGAGGTTGTCGTGTATGTAAACAAACATTCTGACTTGATGTTCTGGCATATAGGCCATTATATCAATGAGGATATGGGTTACAAGCAGTATTCTGCTTATGGCAGCAAAATTCTTGCGACACTGTCGCAAAGATTGACTGCACGTTATGGCAAGGGATATACCTATACTGCTGTCACAAGGATGATGAAAGTCGCT
>CADCDK010000005.1 GCA_902800185.1 uncultured Prevotellaceae bacterium | reverse complement strand
GGAACTTGCTATCCGTAAGCAACTGCTTCTGAATCATTTAGTGGAAGCGATTGTTATCCTGCCTCGTAATATGTTCTATTCTACGGACATCAGCGTGACGCTTTGGATTCTGAATAACAACAAGAAGGCTCGCACGGTGGAGCAGAACGGCAAGATGGTCCGCTATCGCAATCGTGAGGATGAAGTGCTGTTCATCGACCTGCGCCAATGGGGAGAACCATTCGAGAAGAAATACATCCAGTTCTCTACGGAGCAGATACAGCAGATTGCCAAGAACTTCCATAACTGGCAGCGTGTAGGCTATGAAGAGACCTATCACAACGAGCCTGAATATTGCTATTCAGCCACCCTTGACGAGATTGAGAAGAAAGGCTGGAGTCTCGTACCCAGCAAATACATCGAGTTCCGCAATCGTGATGAGCAGATTGACTTCGACACCAAGATGAAGCAACTGCAAGCAGAAATGCATGACCTCTTGCAACGGGAGGAAGAGAGCAAACAAGAACTGAAAGCACTCTTTGAGAAGTTGGGATACACTTTGTAATTCTTTCCAATGTTTAAAGAACTGGAAAGAATTGGAAAGAAAAAGAGAAGTTGTAATGAGTAAGATAACGAAGAAAAAAGATGATGCAACCAGATAATAAAGGCATACCACACGGTATTCGAATCCAGTATGTCAGCGACCTCCATCTGGAGTTCGCTAAGAATCGTCAGTGGATTGCAAAACATCCATTGGAGGTAACTGGTGATATTTTGCTTGTCGCTGGCGATACTGCATATCTTGATCTGCCAAACTCGGATTGCGACACTTATTCTGAATATAAATTCTGGGATTGGGCGAGTCAGCATTACAGCCAGGTTATAGTGTGTTTGGGCAACCATGACTTTTACGGATATTATGACTTGTCCTCTATACCTAATGACTACTGCAAACAGATTCGCCATAATGTTCATGCATATTACAACAGTATAGTGCATCTGGACGACATGGACATAATCGTTTCAACATTATGGTCGAAGATAGAGCCCCAGAATGCATTCCAGACGGAGCAAAGTGTGAGCGATTTCTTTCGTATCATGTATGGTGAACATCGACTGACAGCAGTTGATTTTAACCACGAACATGAGCGTTGTCTCGCTTTCATCAAACAGGCTGTTTCAGAAAGTGATGCAAAGAAAATAATTGTTCTTACGCATCATGTTCCTACGCAATTATGTACTGCTGCAGAATTTTTAAACAGTACTATTAACGGTGCTTTTACTGTAGAATTGGGCGACTTTATTGCAGATAGCCAGATTAACTACTGGATATATGGGCATTCACATCGCAACATCAAAGCGCAAATAGGCGACACACTCATTGTATCCAATCAGTTGGGCTACATCTCGCATGGAGAGCATCTGACGAACGGGTTTAATCCTTCTGCTATGATAGAAGTTTAAAACGAGATTGCATGTTAATTGAGGATAGAAGAATGACAACATACAAACGCTTAGGCGACTATATCAGAGAGGTGAATGTTCGTAACCGGGAGTTGAAGGTTACGAACTTGTTGGGTGTGAGCATCTCGAAGGAGTTTATGCCTTCGATTGCTAATACCATTGGCACGGATATGTCCACCTATAAGATTGTGGAACGGGGACAGTTTGCTTACGGCCCTGTCACTTCACGTAATGGCGATAAGGTATCTATTGCTTTGCTCGATGGGTATGACGATGCTATTATTTCTCAGGCTTATACTGTTTTTGAGGTTATTGCACACGAACAGCTATTGCCAAAGTATTTGATGATGTGGTTCCGTCGTCCAGAGTTTGACCGCTATGCCCGTTTCCATTCTCATGGCAGTGCTCGTGAGATATTCGATTGGGACGAACTTTGTGATGTCATGCTCCCCATCCCCTCCATCACTCGTCAGCGTGAAATAGTATCAGAATACGAAACGCTGACCAATCGCATCCGTCTCAACAATCAAATGATTCAGCACCTCGAAGCCAGCGCCCAAGCCCTCTACCGCAAGACCTTCGTCGATAACATCGACAAAGAAAACCTCCCCGAAGGCTGGCAACTCGCTCATCTCGGTGAAGTATGCAGCATAAAAGGTGGAAAACGTCTACCCAAAGGAGAAGAATTGCAACAAGAAAAGAACTTTCATCCCTATATCAAAGTTGCCGATATGTGTACCTCGAAATATCTTATTTGGACAGCGGCTTTTCAGTATGTCGATGACGAAATACAAAAACAAATTAGCCGATATGTTGTCAATACGAATGATATTATTCTCTCGATTGTTGGAACTATCGGTAATGTAAATGTCATTGACAATACTTTGAACAATGCTAATTTGACAGAGAATTGCGTGAAATTGACAAATCTCAGCAAGATATCACATCATTATCTTTACCTGTACCTAGTTTCAACAGAAGGACGTTCTGCAATTGAACAAGGAATTGTAGGTGGGGTTCAAGGAAAGCTACCAATTTATAATATTGAGAAGATACCTGTGATTATACCGAACGAAGTAGCATTATTTGAATTTGAACAAAGAATAAGAGCTATCGATATGGATTCAAAACTAAGGCAAAAAGAAAATATAAAGCAAACCGAATTACAGTCTTTGATTTTGGCGAAGATGGGCAATAAACATAATGAGATATGGCAAACGAAATAGTTGATTTAGTAAAAGCGACTCCTAACATTTTAGGGCAGGTTTATGGCGATTTGGCACAGCCAAGTGTTAAAGCCGTCGGGAATGCATTGGGAACTGTTTTTGAATTTAGTACATCTTTCTTACTTCCAGTAAAGTTACTTAATGAAAAATTCAAGTTGAATTTTGAAAAGCGTCTAAATGAGTATAAAGAGAAATTAGAGCAAATTCCCGAAGAGAAACAATGTGAGGTGCATCCCCAAATAGGAACTCCCATTATTGAGAAACTATCATATACTACAAACGAGGAAATCGCAGATTTGTTCACTACACTGTTAGCAAATGCTTCTAATGTAGACATGGTAAACACTGCTCATCCATCATTCGTTAATATGATAGAAAGGATGTCTCCAGATGAAGCACGATTACTGAAATATCTGAAAGGGCAAGAGGATATTCAGTATTGTGTGTTTCAAGGTAATGCTTTGGACGGGAACGGTTTCTTTACTTTGTCTGACCATGTAACAATACTTGATGAAGAAGTGAAATTTACGTTTCCTCAAAACATCAATGCATATTTGGCTAATTTTGTAAGTTTGGGAATTCTTATAGACATGAACGGACAGTTCCGTATGGATAAATCCATTTATAATCGCATTCGAGCAAAATACAACCTTAAACAATTAGAGGCACAATTAGTACCCAAAAGTTTCAGTTCTATAACAGTGAAAGAAAGTTATTATTTGATTACAGATTTTGGGAGATTGTTTATAAAGGCATGTATAAGATAAATATTTTGTAAAATGGACAAATTAGGCAAAATGATAAGAATTACCGATTTAAGGTCGGTGTGGCCTCATGAGGCAAATGACTTCACGAGGTGGTTAGCGCAAGAAGAAAATCTTACGCTGCTGGCTGATGCGATAGATATTGAGTTGGAACTGGAGGAAAGGGAATCGTCCGTCGGCAGTTTCAATGTGGATATCTTTGCAAAAGAAGTGGGCACTAATCGTCGTGTGATTATCGAGAATCAGTTGGAAGATACCAATCACGATCATCTTGGTAAACTGATTACATACGCTTCTGGCAAGGGAGCTGAAGTGATAGTTTGGGTGGTGAAGAGAGCACGTGACGAACATCGTCAGGCCATAGAATGGCTGAACCAGCATACAGATAGTAACATCGGCTTCTTTTTGTTGGAAATAGAATTGTGGCAGATTGGTGACTCGGCAAAGGCTCCACGTTTCAATATAGTGGAAAGACCTAATGACTGGTCTAAAACGATGAAGACGATAGAAGGACTTTCTGATACAGACCTTCTTAAACTTGAATTCTGGACAGGTTTTAATGAGGCGATGAGCGACAATAATGACTTTACTCGCAATTTCCATGCCCGCAAAGCAATGCCTCAACATTGGTATGATTTGAGCATAGGCAGTTCTGCCTATCATGTAGCTCTGACCATCAATACCCAAAAACAAAGTATTGGTGCAGATATCTATATCAATGATGACAAAGAGTTGTTTGAGCGATTCAAAACGCACAAAGATGAAATCTCTACGATGTTGAACAGCGAGGTGGAATGGCGAGAGGCAAAGAAAGCATGTCGTATTTTCATCACAACCAATATCAATCCCAAGAAACGTGATTGTTGGCCAAAAGCCTATAATTGGTTCTTGGAGAAAGCTATTATCTACAAAGATATTGCATCGAAGTTTGGCGAGTAGTACGTAATGAAAACAGTAAATCTTTGCTTCTATTTTGAAAAATTGCAAATTTTACGCAGATTTTGCAGATAGAATATCGATTTATTGGGATTTATCTGTATATTTGCAGCAGAAATAAAAAGCATAGATATGATACAGGAATTGAAAATAAAGAATGTGCTTTCGTTTAAAAATGAAGTGACATTTAGTTTTATTGCCTCAAACGACCAGTTTGCGGAAGATAGTCAGGTGGTAAAGATTAACGATAATACGCGATTACTTCGCTTTGGTGTTCTATATGGGTATAATGCATCAGGAAAGTCAAATTTACTTTATGCTTTTGATTTCCTTCCTCGTTTTTGGGGTTATAAGCCTGAAGGTATGGACGAGCCAACTGGGGTTGTTCCGTTTAAACTTGACACTGTTTCACCAAATGAGCCATCCTGCTTCGAACTGATATTCTTTGTTGACAATGTGAAGTATTGGTATCAGTTGGAGTTGGATAGGAATCAAGTCTATTTGGAAAAACTTTCGTATTATAAAAGCACCCAGCCCACTATGTTGTTTGAGAGGAAACTGGTGGACGGACATTCGGAGGTGGAGATTAATCCGAAAGGTGATAAAATCAGTGCTTCAGCCAAAGAGTTGATTAATGGATATTGCCTGAAAAATCTTTCTTTCTTTGTGGCTCGTAATCAAGTGAATGCAAGTATGCCTCTAATTGATGCTGCCAAAAACTGGATGAAAGAACAGACAATGCCTGCTGTATTCCCATCAACCTATCTTACAGATTATGCGCAGCGGAAAACAGCAGAGAATAAAGATTTGACCCAGTATCTTGTGAGCTTTCTGCATGAGGCAGATTTCAATATCACTAATATTTCTTCAGATATTGTGAATAGGCAAATATCAGATGAAGAAGTGAAGTTCCGAATCTCTGATGAGAGTATTCCCAAGGACGAAAGGGAACGAATCAAAAAAGAGAAAACCATCTCACTTTTGCATACCAGTTTCGAGCATACCGTTGAAAATGAAAACGGACAAGAGGCATACCAGATGAATAGGGGAGATGAGTCAACAGGAACTTTGCGAACATTTGGAATAGAAACGGTATTGTACGAAGCACTTGCCAAAAATGCCTTTTTGCCAATTGATGAGATAGAGACTTCACAGCATCCCAGATTATTGGAAATGATGTTATATGAATATCTGAAAACTCATTCAAGGTCTCAGCTACTTGTTACAACGCATAATGATGGACTTCTGGATTTGGTGGATGATCTCATCAGAAAAGACTCCGTTTGGTTTACAGAAAAGTCCAAGGCTGGTGTGACAGATTTGTATAAACTGACAGATTTCAAAGGCGTAAACCGCCTGTCGTCAATCAGAGAGGCTTATCGCAACAAACGGTTTGGGGCTACAATGAAGTAAAATGATGGGAGAAAGAGAATTAGCAGAGGTCGTTGAACAGCAACAATATTTTGAGGCTGTGCCTGCTCCCTCACCAGAAGAAGATGAGGGAACAAGGGACATGGGACCGTTGTACCCATTCCTTATCAGTGGCGGAACCAATACCGAGCGCTATTACTTTACACATATAAATGACACAACAAAGTATAAGTTCAATATCAGACCGAAGTATTTTGGCAATGAATCCAGTTATCCAGAGATTTTCCCTGAAAGGATAAGGGACATTATCAAAAATAATGTTGGAGCAAAAGTCTTCTGTGTATTTGATTTAGACACTGTATATTGTAACAAGACAAATCAAGATAGGCATAAAGATTTTGTAGAATGTGTCAAGGACGAGATAAATAGTGGCTCTGTTATATTGTGTCCCAGCATGCCAAGCATTGAGTATTGGTTCTTATTACACTTTGAGGACTATACAGGTTTAATAAAAAGTTGTGGAACAAAAATGCAAAAGTTGTTGTCTCCGTATATGGCACCATATTTCCCGTTAGCAAATAAGAAATTGATAAATTTGCTGAAAGATAGAAAATATATTGAAAAGTCTGATTGGGTCGAAAATCTTTGTTCTGATGGAAAACTCGATGCTGCCATCAAACGAGCAGAAGACAATATCAAGGCTGCGGAGGAAGCAGGGGACTTGGCGAATCAGTCTTATTCGTTCGTTTATAAAGCATTTAAAGAGAGATAATGCCTATGTCACACTTTAACGAACATACGCTGGAGATGGCCATCATGGAACTGTTTGAGCAACAGGGCTACAGCTATGTGAATGGCGAGACGATACACAAGGAGCAGACGGAGGTGCTGCTGCGTGATGATTTGCGGATGTATCTGATGGACAGATATGCCGAGGAAGGCATTACGCCCTTAGAGGTGGAGCGAGTCATGGCGAAGTTGACGGCAGATAATGGTGCTCCACTCTACGAGCAGAACGTACAGACGTATCGACTGATGACAGAGGGTTTCGCCATCAAGCGTGAGGATGCCTCGCTGCCTGATTTGTTCGTGGAAGTGATAGACTTTAAGGATGTTGACAGGAATATCTTCAAGATTGTCAACCAACTGGAGATTAAGGGGCTGGAGCGACGTATTCCTGATGGCATCGTCTATGTGAACGGTTTGCCCGTAGTGGTGCTGGAGTTCAAGAGTGCCGTGAAGGAAGACACTACCATCATGAATGCCTATACACAGTTGACGGTGCGCTACCGCAGAGATATTCCAGAGTTGTTCCGTTATAATGCATTCGTGGTCATCAGCGATGGGGTGAATAACAAATATGGCACACTATTCACGCCTTACGAGTTCTTCTATGCCTGGCGCAAAGTGGAGCGTACGGACAAGGCAAATGACGGCATCGACTCCCTAAACACCATGATGGAAGGTCTGTTCCGTAAGGATAGACTGCTGAGTGTGATGAAGGACTTCATATTCTTTCCTGACACTTCGAAGAGTGAAAGGAAGATAGTTTGTCGCTATCCGCAGTTCTTCGCCACACACAGACTTTACGAAAACATCTTGGAGCACTCACATATCAACCTGCATGGTGACGGAAAGGGCGGCACATACTTTGGCGCAACAGGCTGTGGCAAGAGTCTCACGATGCTGTTCCTGACACGTATGCTGATGCGAAGTCGGCATTTGGCAAGCCCTACCATCGTTCTGATTACTGACCGCACGGACCTGGACGACCAGCTATCTGCACAATTCGTGAATGCCAAACAGTTCATAGGTGATGAGACAGTAGTAAACGTAGAGACTCGTGAAGAGTTGGGCAAGAAGTTGAGAGGAAGAAAGAGTGGAGGCGTGTTCCTAACTACTATACAAAAGTTCAGCGAGGACATCAGTCTTTTGTCTGATCGAGCCAACATCATCTGTATCTCTGACGAAGCCCATCGTTCGCAGACGAATGTGGAACAGAATGTGACCATTACCGATAAGGGAGTGAAGCGGAGTTATGGCTTTGCCAAATATCTGCATGACTCGCTGCCCAATGCAACATACGTGGGCTTCACAGGCACTCCGATTGATGCCACGATAGATGTTTTTGGCGATGTGGTGGACAGCTATACGATGACGGAATCGGTGGCGGATGGCATCACCCGCCGTATCGTATATGAAGGACGAGCCGCCAAGGTGTTTACCGACCATAAACAACTGGAGGCAATAGAGGCTTACTATAAACAATGTGCCGAACAGGGTGCCAATGAATACCAGATAGAGGAAAGCAAGAAAGCGGTGACGCAGATGAATAAGATTCTGGGTGACCCGAATCGTTTGGCGGCGGTGGCAAAGGATTTCATTGAGCATTATGAGAAACGAATAGAGGAAGGAAGTACGGTTTGTGGTAAGGCAATGTTTGTATGCTCCAGTCGCGAAATAGCCTACGACCTCTATAAGCAGATTATTGCCTTGCGCCCTGAATGGGAAGAGAAGATTGGTTCAGAAGACCAGACACCTGTAGAGCGCATCCGATTGGTGATGACTCGTGAGAAGGATGATGATCCGAAACTGCGCGAACTGATAGGTTCTGATGAAGAAAGGAAAGCTCTTGATGTGTTGTTTAAAAACCCTGACTCTAACTTCAAGATTGCAATCGTCGTGTCTATGTGGATAACAGGCTTTGATGTGCCTTGTCTCGACACGATGTATATAGACAAGCCTTTACAGAAACACACGTTAGTACAGACCATTTCGAGGGTGAACCGTGTGTATGAAGGTAAGGATAAAGGAGTGGTGGTGGACTATATCGGCATCAAAAGCAATATGAACAATGCCGTGGAAACTATCGAACAGAGTGTGACGATGGTAAAAGACGAGTTGGATATCCTGCGCAGGATGTTCCACACCTTTGATTATAGCAAGTTCTCAACGGGAACACCATTGGAACAGTTGGAATGCCTGAAACATGCGGCTGAGTTCGTGCAGGCCACAGAGAAAACTCAAAACCTGTTTATGGGTCATGCCAAGAAACTGAAATCGACCTTCAACCTCTGTTCCAACCATGAGGCTATCAACGATAAGGATCGTGAGGACATTCATTTCTTTACGGGAGTAAGGTCTATCATCTACAAACTGACAAAAGGTGATGCTCCCGATGCCTCGCAGATGAATCGCAAAGTGAGCCAAATGATAGCGGATGCCTTGAAATCGGACGGGGTGGAGGAGGTTGCTCAGGTGAATGCGAATACAAAGGACCTGGACTTGCTGAGTGAAGACTATATGACGAGGCTGGAGAAACTGAAGTTGCCTAATACGAAGGTGAAACTGATGGAGAAGCTGCTTCGGACAGTTATTACCGACTTCAAGAAAGTCAATAAGATGAAGGGCGTGGATTTCACAAAGCGCCTGAATGCGTTGGTGCAGCGATATAATGACCGTAGCGACAATGCCGTGTTTGCCGAAGAAGTACTCAATGAGGTAGCCAAGCAGATGGCAGAACTGCTGAAGGAGGTGAATAAAGAGAAGAAATCGTTCAAGGACTTAGGCATTACCTACGAGGAAAAGGCTTTCTACGATATTTTGAAAGAGATTGCCCATAAGTTCGGCTTCGAATACCCAGAAGACAAATTGCTGACGCTGGCAGCTGCTGTGAAGAAGATGGTGGATGACAAGTCGAAATATACTGACTGGGCAAACCGTTCTGACATCAAAGCGGAACTGCAGATGGACTTGATCCTGATATTGGCAGAGCATGGTTATCCGCCAGTTCCACAGGATGAAGTATTCAAGGAAATTTTTGAGCAGGCAGAGAACTTTAAGAAATATGATCAGGAAGATGACTCTAAGGAGAATAAGCCTGTTATGCTTTACAAACTGGAGAATGTGGAGGATGACCGCGATGTGCGCAACCTCATCTTCAATCGCTTGCACATGGATGTTTCTATTAGCGATGGTGAATTGCAACGGGAGGTTATTGAACTCTATGGTGAACGTTATCCAAATATGTTACTCAATGACTGGCGTCATATCATTGAGGCATACACTCCGATGGTCAGAGAGGCAACACACCCAAATACGAAAGAAGTCTCCATGCGTCAATATGATAAGGCTGCAGAATCTTCTATTGAACATGAGGATGAATAGTTTATGAATAGTACAAACGAAATAGAGATGTTCTCACAGGAAGAGATGCAGTCGCCCTTTGAGGATATCAAAGAGACGGATGGTGAAGGCCGTGAGTGGTGGAATTCACGCAAGTTGGCGCGACTCATGGGTTACCAGAAGTATTGGAACTTTGAGCGACTGATGGACAAGGTTGCCACCTTCCTACAGCAAGAGAAGGGCTTAGACCTGAAGGAGCACATGGTGGAGATAGAGGAGATGGTTGTTCAACGTTGCACTTTCAACGATTAACTATCACCTGACTCAGATTGATGAGAGTGGAGAAGTGCAATTGTCCACAGCAATTCGAAAAATTCGAATTCCGTCGGACAATTGCGATGAACAGGGCGTTCTGCTATTCATGGCTGTGATCCCGCAGGAATTGCCTTTGGCCATCCCTGCCCTGCCACGGGCAGCTCTGACATACAAAAAAAAGGCTCCAACTGAAAAACATGTTTTCGTTAGATGCCTTTTCATTTGTATGTGATCCCGCAGGGATTCAAACCCTGGACCTTCAGAACCGGAATCTGACGCTCTATTCAGCTAAGCTACGGGACCCTGCTTCATTTGCGGCTGCAAAGATACGAATAAAAGTAAAAAGGTAAAAAGGTAAAAAGGTAAAAAACATTAAATAGCTGACTTTTTTCACCCTTTTACTTTCTTACCTTCTTACCTTTTCTTTATTGTAGTCCCCAATAATCGAGGGAGACGGTGGACTCCACCGTTGCTTCGATGTCATCGGGCAGGTTGCAGAAGAAGTCGATGCCCGTGCGCTGCTCCAGCTCGTCTATCGAGATGACATAGTCGGCATAATGTTTGTTGGTGTCTGCAACATTGAGATGCTCCGTCCATATTCCAAGCGCCGTGTAGCTTCCGTTCTTGACAGCCAGTACTGCCATATAGAAATACTTGGCAACAGGCAAGCCCGACTCTGTGTACATGGCTACTTGGTCTTCCTGGTCAATGGTGGCCGCCTTCACCACATAGAGCGTATCTCTGTAAGATGCCTGATTCCACCTTCTGACCAAGGCTTCAAGATTAGCCCAAAGTCCTTCGTTGTGTTCGGCGTACTGGGGTTGCATGTTACTCAAATAGAACGTCTGCTTGTTCTGTTCCTTCGAGCAAAGTCGGTCGGCCGACGGACACAGGTGTCCACGCGAGAAGCCCGTTCCACTATAGTCTGAGTTGTGTGAACAGAATGCATAAGGGATGTCGGGGTCTTCCGTGAAAGAATCGTTTCGGCTTACATTCTTCATGCTGTTTCCTTCGTGCATCTGATAGCAAGTCCAGCGGTTGGCACGTTTTGTACAATCCCACTCTAACGAGTACGTGATACCATAGTCTGCGGTGGCATGCGTAATGACAAGGTTATTGGCATCGCCCTTCACCTTCGGGAACTCCAGTCGCCACATCTCTTGATTGGTCGTTGCGGTAACAACGTTCTTGTTCGTGTTGTTCGGATCTACATCGGGCACATCCACTTCATCCTCCCACTGGTCGCTTGCCGACAGTTGGAGGTTTTTCACTTCCCATGTCGTTGACGAGGAGGTGCAAGAATAATACAATGCGATGACGACACGGCTCTCTCCAAGGAACTGCGAGGGAATATCCTTCTGATAAGAAGCGAAGGTGTACCAGTCTATCTTGCCTGTAGTGGTTGTACCCGGGGCTGCCAACTCGCCTGTGATGTCCGTCCACTTGGTTGTTGACGGGTCGCCGGTATAGTTGTCGGTAATGAGAACCTTATCCTTACTGTTCGTGCGTGAATAGGCAAGGATGTACTTGAACGTGAGCGTTGCCTTCAACACATGTGTCATGTCGTAGGCCGGTGAAACAAGATAACTCTCTGACGGTGTTGTCGAACTACTGACATATCCTGTAGCCTTGGCTGTATGAAAATCTATCGTCCACGGATTTCCCTTGATGGTATGACATGTGAAGTTGCCGAAATCCGAGTAGAAGCTTTCGTTGGCAAAGATTCCGTTTATAGCATTCTGTCCTGCCTCCAAGCTGGGCTTCCGCAACGAGATGCTATCGACAGCGCTACGTGCATAGGCATGTTTCTCACCATTCCAGGCAACATACATTGAATCTGAGTGATCGAAAGTGATGCTCTCTACATCCTGTGTCCGATAGGTATGGTACGTGTCACCCTTACTGATATAGATATTGTGGGCACAGATGCCGATGGCAGCAATCACCAACAACAGCAATGGGAAAAGATATTTCTTCATGATGTGTTTATTTACGTTTTGCCAAATTGTAATTATAGTATTCCTGTTTTCCGGTAATGTCCTCTACAACTTTCAGACAAGGGGGGAACTTGACATCTTCGTGCTCGATGATGCCTTTGGTCTCCAAGATCATCAGTCCATTAATGGCCTGCGGCTCCAGATAGCTGTCAAGCTCGAAATACTGTCCTTTCCAGATGAAGCTCTTTCTCATCTTATGAATGGTGGAGCGGTAGGGATCGGCCTGTTGCAACAGCGAGGAATAGAGATTGCTACCTATCTGCTGTTCTGTTTCAATCTGCTCGGTAGGCGAAACACGCTTCTTCGACGTATGCACATACACATTCTTCCCTTGCCATCCACGCTTGCGCAACCTTACTTCGCTGTCGGGGTCAGCCACGAGATACGTCTGCGTTATCTCACTGTCGATGCTCTCGGGCAGTTCTCCGTTCAGCTCAACAATATACTTGCGTTCCTCCTCGATGGGCTGCGGCAGACCGAGCACGTTGGAGATTTCCTTCAATACACGCAACAGCTTGGCATCAAAGTCCTCATGGTTATTGATAACACGCAGATGAGGATGGCCTGTCCAAGCCTGTATGACCTTCTTATCGAGCAGGCGGGCGATCTTCAGTCCTTCCTCGTTGGCAGGCTCATTGCGGCTGGTGTTGTTACTGGTGGTATAGAACTGCTCGGCTCCATCGGCCGCCGACACCAAATGCAATACGGCATCATACCTGTTGTCGCGCAGTTCGGCTGTCGATGTTCCCACCGCCCGCGTGATGTCATCCCACATTCCGGGCTGCATGTAGGCCGAGATGTCCATGGCTCCACGGTCACACACGACAATGCAAGGCTGGTCACACTGCTGTGCCATGCGCATGAACTTGTCCTCCAGTGCCAACTGCACTTCGAGCGTGGCCTTCTCTCCCTCATAGAAGAGGTTCTTGTTCTTGGTCAGGTAGTTCATTCCGGCCTGTGTGAAGAGTGTAGGTACCTCGGGAATGGTGAACACCTTGAAGCCAAGGCTGGAGAAATGTTCAATGACCTTGACCAGTGCCGTTGTCTTTCCAGCACAAGGTCCTCCGGTCAGTACTATTTTTGTAACGTTCATATGATATGATTAACGGTTGATAGTTGATATTTGGTGTTTTTAGTTTCTTACTCCCAGCGTACGCAGGTCTTCAGCTTCTCCGACCACCCAGATGATGTCTCCCTCCTCGAAGAGATGGGCGGGGTCAAGGATGGTCAGGTCTTGCTGTCCTTCCTCCAGTCCTACCACCATGCAGTTGAACTGGTCGCGAATGCCACTCTCACGCAGTGTCTTGCCAATGAAGGGACTCTGGCTATCGAGTATCAGCTTGCGCAAATGCATCTCACGCTTCTCAATCTCGGCATCCTCGGGTACAAGTTCGTTCTTCAGAGCCTGTCCGAAGGCATGTAGCTGGTCATCGTTACCAATGGCTTGAATACGGTCCCCAGGGAAGATCACCGTCTGTCCGCCTGGGATGTTGATCCGTTGCATACCACGCAGGATGCTGCTCACATGCACGCCGAAGCGTGACCCTATGCGCAGCTGGCTGAGCCGCTTGCCTGCCCATGCCGAGTCTTCGGGTACATTGAACTCGGAGATATGGATATCACGGTCGAGCAGATGTCCTTCGAAGAGTGGTTTTTTCTTGCCATGCACCTGCGCCTCAATGTCACGCGAGCGGAGATTCTGCACGAAAAGTCTTTCGAGCTTGATGCTCCGATGCTTCAACCGACGCGAGTAGATCATCAAGATGACCGCCACCAATGCAAATGTAATGATCAGCGCATTGGCAAAGCGCGACAGGTAGTTGCAAATATAAAAGAGGAATGCGGCTGCAATGATGATACGTACCAATATGGTGAAGATGAGCGGAGCCCTGTTCAGGCGATTCTCATTCCACAGTGCCTTGAACTCTACTGAATGGTTCTTTTTGACAATCATTGCCCGCAAAAAAGGGGCAATCATCAATACGGTAAGTATGCCTGTGATGGCATTCGCCCACCAGTGCAAATCCCATCCGGGTAGCACCTTCCGCGCAAAGGGCAGGAAGAACGTGAACATCAACGCAATGGTAGCCGTCGATAGAATGGAATAGATCACCGTGTTGATGATCATCTGACGCAAAAGCGCATTCCAATGATTCTTCTCTGAAGAGGTGGTATGAGAAACGTCACCCAGAAGGTTCAGGCGATGAATCCACCGTTGGGGCAGACGCCGTTCCAACTGTCCGTAGGCAGGAAGGGCAGCCCTAATCATATAAGGTGTCAGGAATGTCGTAATGACACTCACTGCCACGACCACGGGATAGAGGAAGTCGCCTATCACACCCAAAGACAAACCGAGCGAGGCGATGATAAAGGCAAACTCACCAATCTGCGCCATCGAAAAACCACAACGCATAGCTGTCTTCAGAGGCTGTCCGCTCAGCATATAACCCGTGGAGCCAAACACAGCCTGTCCGAGAATGATGGTCAGCGTAAGCACCACAATGGGCACCCACTGCGAAGCAAGGATTTCCGGATCCACCAACATACCTACCGACACGAAGAATACAGCACCGAAGAGGTTCTTCACGGGTTCAACCAACCGGATAATCTTATCAGCTTCGATGGTTTCTGCCAGTATGCTACCCATGACAAACGCTCCAAAGGCGGAGCTGAAGCCTGCTTGTGTGGCAACGACTGCCATGAGGAAACATAGTCCTAAAGCAACGACAACAAGGGTCTCGTCGGTCATGAGCCGACGGGTGCCACGCAGGAAAAGGGGAATCAGGAAAATACCCACCACAAACCACAGGATGAGGATGAAACCTAACCTCAACACGCTATAGAGCATCTCGCTACCATTGGGACTCTGCCCGCCGGCAATGGTCGATAGCATAACCATCATCACAATCGCCAGTACATCTTCGAGGATGAGTACACTCATCACCAGTGAGGCAAAATGCTGCTGGCGTAGCCCCATGTCATCAAAGGCTTTATAGATGATGGTGGTGCTCGACATAGCGAGCATGCCACCCAAGAAGATGCTGTTCATCTGCGACCAGCCAAAGGCCTTTCCCACACAGACACCCAGCAACATCATCGAAAAAACAATAAAGCTGGCAGCGATGACGGGAGCCATGCCCATCTTCAAAATCTTCTTGAACGAGAAATCCAGACCCAACGCAAAGAGAAGGAACACCACACCAATGTCACCCCACATGTGAACATCAGCAATGTCCACTACAGAGGGAGTGTAAGGCATGTGTGGCGACACGAGGAATCCTGCCATGATATAGCCCAGCACCAACGGCTGTCGCAGTTTCTTAAACAGCAATGTCACCACTCCGGCAACAACCAGAATGAGGGCAAGGTCTTGTATCAGGGGCGGGATTTCCATAGTTAGTCGTTGTATTCAGCCGTGATCTCGCAAATCTTGGTAATAACATTCACAGCCTTCTCCATCACCTGTATCGAGATGAACTCATAAGGGCCATGGAAGTTCACGCCACCGGCAAAGATATTGGGACAGGGCAGTCCCTTGAACGAGAGCTGTGCGCCGTCGGTACCGCCACGGATGGGTTCCACGCGCGGTGTCACACCACTCTCCTGCATTGCCGTCAGCACAATGTCGATGACATGCATGTTGGGGTCGATCTTCTCCTTCATGTTGTAGTACTGGTCCTTGATCTCCGCCTTCACCATGCCATCACCGTACTTCTCGTTCATCTGCTCAACACACTTCTCCACGAAGTGCTTACGGTCTTCGAAGCGGTCGCGGTCGTGGTCGCGAATGATATAGGAGAGCGTTGCCTGCTCAATACCCGACTGCATGCCTAACAGGTGATAGAACCCTTCGTAACCCTCGGTCTCCTCGGGTGTTTCATCGGCAGGCATCATCGCCACGAACTCCGCAGCCAATCGGTTGGCATTCACCATCTTGCCCTTGGCATAACCAGGATGCACACTGACGCCCTTGATATGTATCTTGGCAGATGCGGCATTGAAATTCTCAAACTCCAAGTCGCCCAGGTCACCACCATCCATGGTGTAGGCCCAGTCACAGCCAAAGCGTTCCACATCGAAGTGGTGTGCGCCCATGCCAATCTCCTCGTCGGGATTGAAGGCCACCCGGATGTCGCCGTGCTTCACCTCGTCGTGGTCGCGCAGCCAGCACATGGCCTGCACAATCTCAGCAATGCCCGCCTTGTCATCGGCACCAAGCAGTGTCGTGCCATCGGTGACAATGAGGTCTTCGCCCACGTGGGCTTTCAGCTCGGGGAACTTCGCCGGTGAGGAGACAATGCCCTCCGAAAGCACGATGTCACCGCCGTCGTAGTTCCTGACAATACGTGGTTTGATGTTGGCACCACTGCAGTCGGGACTCGTGTCGTAGTGCGAGATAAAACCGATGGTCGGCGTTTTCTTCTTGGTGTTGGCTTTCAGTGTGGCGTAGATGTAGCCCATGTCGTCCATCTCGACATCGCTCAGGCCCTCATGCTCGAGCTCTTCCTTGAGATATTTGGCAAATACAAGCTGTTTGTCTGTACTGGGAACTGTCGTCGATTCCTCGCTCGACTGGGTGTCAAATTGGGTGTAGTTTAAAAACCGTTGGGTAATATCCATGTTACGTTATAATGTTTTAAGTTTTTTCTCTGTTTTAACGGACAAAGATAAAACAAAAAATCCGAACCGCCAAGCGATTCGGAGAAAATTTAAAGCCACACAACCTCCCCTTAGGGAGGATTGTGCGTGATTCACGAATTACTGCTTTCTCTCGATATAAGCAAGGACATCGCCCTTGTTGACTTTCGAGCCCTGCTTGGCAGCAACCTCCACGAGTTTGCCACCCAGTGCGGCGGGAATGGTGACGAACTCACCCCACGGTGCCTGAATATAGCAGAACACGTCACCCTCGGCATATTCCTTGCCGATATAAGGCTCTATAGTGGCAACAGCCTCGCCGTCACCGCCAAACTCCCAGAACACCTGTCCCTTGACAGGTGCCACGATAGCGTCGGCCTTGGCATGCTTGAAGGCGCTGAGCTCCTCGGGCGAGAGCTGCGTGCCGAGAGCGGCATCCTTGGCTTTCTGCAAGTCGGCAAGGAAGTTCTTCTTGGCCTGTCCGCTCTTGTAGTTGCGATACTGCTCGGGGTGCATAGCCAGTTCCCAGAGTTCCTCGTCATCCTGTCCGTACTCCCAACCGTTCTCGTCCATCTCCTTGCGGAAGTCGTCGAGGGCATTGGGATAGAAGGTACGGGGATCGTCTGTAACGAACTCACGTCCCTGCTTCTTGGCCAGTTCAATGATTTCGGGAGCCAACTCGCCGGGCACTTTACCACTCTTTCCGAGTATCATGCCCCACATAGCATCGTCCATCATCACGAAGCGTCCCTTGCCCTGCTCCATGGTGAGCAGGTTCATCAGGGCAATGTTCTTCACATACTGTGAGAACGGAGTGACCAGTGGAGGATAACCTACACGCGGCCATACATACTCTACCTCGTTGAAGAGGCTCACGAGCATGTCATCCGTCGTGAGCTCGCCTTCGCCCTTCTTACGGCGCAGGTTGTTGATGGTTCCCATGATACCACCGAGGTCTGCCATCATTGAGCCCATCATGCCGCCGGGCAGTCCACAACCGAGCAGGAGGCTCGACATGTGCTTGTTGCCGGGGTTGATGAAGTAACCCAGCCACTCGTCGATGAACTCCTGAGTAAGGGAGCGGGCTTTCATGTAGGCCTTCATGTTGATGTCGGGTACATCGAAACCCTCATTTTTCAGCATCGACTGGACACTGATGACATCAGGATGCACCTTACCCCAGGAGAGCGGTTCGATGGCGGTATCGATGATGTCGGCACCGTTTTCGCAGACCTCGAGAATGGAGGCCATGCTCATTCCGGGGCCGGAATGTCCGTGATACTGTAAGATGATATCGGGATACTTGGTCTTGATCATCTTGGTAAGCTTGCCCAAGAAAGCAGGCTGTCCGATGCCCGCCATGTCCTTCAGACAGATTTCCTCAGCACCAGCAGCAATCACCTCGTCGGCAATGCCCATGTAGTAGTCAAGTGTATGCACGGGACTGGTGGTGATACAGAGGGTAGCCTGCGGTGTCATGCCAGCCTCCTTCGCCCAACGAATGGAGGGGATGATGTTGCGGGTGTCGTTCAGTCCGTCGAAGATACGGGGGATGTCAACGCCCTGAGCGTGCTTCACTTTATACATGAGTGCACGAACATCGTCGGGCACAGGATACATGCGAAGGGCGTTCAGACCACGGTCGAGCATGTGGGTCTTGATGCCCACCTCGTTGAAGGGACGGCAGAAGGCACGCACGGCCTTATTGGGGTTCTCGCCCGCCAGCAGATTTACCTGCTCGAAGGCACCACCATTGGTCTCGACACGGGCAAAGCAGCCCATCTCAATAATCACCGGAGCGATACGCTCCAACTGGTCCTTACGTGGCTGGAACTTACCGGAGCTCTGCCACATGTCACGATAGACGAGACTAAACTGGATTTTCTTTTTCATTCAAATATCTATTACGTTTTATGCCAATATTAGCTTGCTGGTGATTACACATCAGCTTTTCAGTGTGCAAAATTAGATAAAAAAATCCAATTATGGCATAAACAATAAAAAAAAATCGTACCTTTGCCTCGTGAATAAACCAATAACGCAATATGAAACGTGTACTTGTGACCGGCGGAGCCGGATTTATTGGCTCGCATCTGTGCGAGCGCCTCGTCAACGACGGGCATGATGTCATCTGTTTGGACAATTTCTATTCGGGTTCTAAGGAGAACGTGTGGCATCTGCTTGGCAAACCCAACTTCGAATTGGTGCGCCACGATGTCATCAATCCCTATTGGGCCGAAGTGGACGAGATTTTCAATCTGGCATGTCCAGCATCGCCCATCTATTATCAGCACGACCCGATACAGACAACCAAGACCTCTGTCTTCGGTGCATACTACATGCTGGGACTGGCCCGCCGCACACACTGCAAGATTCTTCAAGCCTCAACCAGTGAGGTTTATGGAGACCCCAATGTTCACCCGCAGCCCGAGAGTTACTGGGGCAATGTCAACCCCATCGGTGAGCGTTCCTGCTACGACGAGGGCAAGCGTTGTGCCGAGACTCTCTTCTTCGACTACCACCGTCTTCACGGCGTGCGCTCGAAGGTTATCCGAATCTTCAACACCTACGGTCCCCGCATGGCTATCAGCGACGGCCGAGTGGTGTCGAACTTCGTGGTACAGGCTCTGCGCGGCGAGGACATCACCATCTATGGCGACGGCACACAGACCCGCTCGTTCCAGTATGTCAGCGACCTGATTGAGGGTATGCTGCGCGTGATGGCAACCGATGACTCGTTCACGGGCCCCATCAACTTAGGTAACCCTGGGGAGTTCACCATGCTGGAGCTGGCAGAGAAGGTCATCGCCAAGGTAGGTGGCAAGAGCAAGATTGTCTTCCGCCCGCTGCCCAGCGACGACCCGAAGATGCGACGTCCTGACATCACGCTCGCCAAGGAGAAACTGGGCTGGGAACCCAAGGTAAAGCTGGACGAAGGACTCGACCATATCATCGACTACTTCCGTAAGAAGCTCGAACTGTAACTTGCTGACACCAAACAGATTGGCAAAAGAAAAGATGAGAGAAAGACTTAGGATGTTGCTTCCGTTGTTTGCCGCTATCATCATCGTGGCCTGCGGAAAGAAGGAACAAGTCTCCATGACTGCTCCCACGGAGGGGAAGACCAACAAGGAACTGCTGTTGGAAGGCGACAGCACCATCTACGGATTAGCCTGCGAGGGATGTACAGACTCTGTCATTGTGCTATTGCCCTCCGATGGAAGCGACCCTGTGAGCTATAATATCATTGACGCTTTCAAAAACCACAAGGTTCTTGGAAAGCCGAAAGTGGGCGACTGGATCGGACTGGTACTCAACCAAGAGACAAAAGGGGTGGCAGACTTGGTTATCAACCTTGATGAGCTGAAAGGCACATGGTGCTACGTCGTGATGCCGAAACTGCGCGACTATGACGACCTCTCCCCGAAGACGAAAGCCCTGAAGCAAGAGATGACCGACTCTCTGCGCGAGACTTACATGATACCACGTGAATACGGATTCGCGCTCAAACGCCATTGGACGGCGCAGAGCATAGGATATATCCAAGAGAAGAATTCGCTGGAAGATGAAAGTCCCGTGGTCTATCCCAAATTACTGTATTACACCGAGTGGCACATCTGGAACGGCAAACTGGTCATGACCAGCGGCGACTTCAAGATGGACAAGGACAACAACGTCAGCGTGACGAACATGCGACTCGACACCTGCGACATCGTCTATCTGAGAGACGACTCCCTGGTGTTGGGTTCCGAAGGAATCACACGTAGCTACTACCGACTGACAAGCGAGTCGAAAATCAATAAGAAAGCAAAAGAGATGGCTATCAAAAAGGCACGGAAAGCCTTGGAGGAGACCAAGTAAAACGGAGAATCCAGACGCTATAAAGTTTATGAAAGAAACTATGAACGCAAGTGACGCAATTGTCATTATCCCCACTTACAACGAGAAGGAGAACATGGAGAAAATCATCCGTGCCGTCTTCTCGCTGGAGAAATGTTTCCACATTCTTGTCATCGACGACGGTTCACCCGACGGGACGGCACAGATTGTGCATCATCTGATGGAGACAGAGTTCGCCGACCGTCTGTTTATCATTGAGCGTAGCGGCAAGCTCGGACTTGGAACGGCGTATATCACAGGTTTCAGGTGGGCTCTGGAACATCAGTACGACTACATCTTTGAGATGGATGCCGACTTCTCTCACGACCCCAACGACCTGCCACGACTCTACGCAGCCTGTCATGACGAGGGCTACGATGTAGCCATCGGCTCACGCTACGTCAGTGGAGTGAATGTTGTCAACTGGCCCATCGGTCGTGTCCTGATGAGCTACTTTGCCTCGAAGTATGTGCGATTGGTGACAGGCTTCAAGGTTCACGACACCACCGCCGGATTCAAGTGCTACAAGCGTCGGGTATTGGAAACCATTGAGCTCGACAAGATACGTTTCAAGGGCTATGGTTTCCAGATTGAAATGAAGTTCACCGCATACCGCATTGGCTTCCGCATCAAGGAGGTACCCGTCATCTTCATCAACCGTCGGGAGGGAACATCCAAGATGAGCGGCGGTATCTTCGGCGAGGCTTTCTTCGGAGTCATGCGCCTGCGTCTTGACGGATGGCTGAGGAAATATCCCCAAATAAAGGACAATGAAGCGTGATCATTACCTTTTATACTATTAACCACAAATATTAAGAAAAATGATGAAAAAATTTTTGAAATCAATGACTGTTGCCGCACTTGCCTTGTGTTGCACACCAGCTATGGCACAGTCATCAGACGGCGGATACCCTATCGGACTTTGGGTGACTAACTATGAAGAAGTAAACAGCGCCCGTTTCTTTATCACCCGTAACCTTGAGGCTCAAAGCGAGGTCAACAACCAAATGGGTTGTGGTGTCTTCAACCTGATCAATGCACAGGGTGATCCCGTTCAGACAGGTGTACTCAACTACACAGGACGCAGTGGCGATAATTTCTTCTTCAGCATCAAGACCGAGAACGGAGAAGAAAGCAAAGTGTCCCTGAAGAAATACAAAGAAGGTGAGGACCTGAAAGTGAAAATAGTAAAGGTGACTGGTGCCCTTGCCAACAACATCATCCTGAAGAGCAGCCTACTCATGTTGCCTGGCGGCTATTCCAATGGCAGTGCCTACGACCCCACACCATTTGCCCTCAACACGGCCGAACTTCTTCCCATCCTACGCGAAGCTTTGCGCGACAAGCTGTACACACCCGGTTTGGGCGATGTGAAGCAATTCATCAACCTTCATGAAGGTGTTGACCTGTCGAAGCCGCTCTATGCCAAGTGCAAAGGAAATTCGTCTGTGAACCTTCGCAAGAAAGGAAGCACCTCTGCAGACATCTACGGCGAGATGACACCCGACATGACACTGAAAGTCTATGATGAGTGGAACGGATGGGTGAAAGTGTATGTACAGGAAAAGAAAGTGGCCTACGTCAGCCAGTCGGTTATCACGCTGACCAACACCCCCGGCCAGATCACGACAGCTGAGCCTTCAGCAGGTGGGACACCTTCTGCTTCTTCTTCAGCAGCTGCTACAACGGCACAACCCGAGAAGTGCCCACTCAATGGCAACTGGAGCGGATGGATCGGTAAGAACGGATGGGGAGAGATAGCCCTCTTCATCACTTCAAATAAAAAAAATGACCTCTATCATGAGCTGCCCAAGATACAAGGCAATGGAAGCATCTACTACTCTGACGAGTTCTTCGAGAGCGAAGGCGGCTGTGTTCTGGTTTTCAACCGAAGCTTAGGCAACAATGCCTACGAGTTCACCGTGCAGAAGAAAGAGGGTAAGCAAGTGAAATCGGGAAAAGTAAAGATTAGTATATCCGGTGGCAAGGCATCCATTTTCGGTTTGGATGCATGGGCCAAGCAGTTGCCGTTCCATAACGTGACGCTGAACCCCAACCAGTAACCCAACAAAAGACTTGAACGCTACAGAACTGAAAAAACTCTATAGTGCCTTGCCTCAATGCAAGGCACTTTTGAAAATACTGGAGAACAACTCGGCAAAGACTGTTTTCCTGCAAGGCATCGGCTGCTCTGCAGTTCCGATGCTTTTTGCATGCTTAGAGAGTATGTCTGAGAGAGAAGGTAGCAAGAAGGAGAAGTCCCCCCAGGTGATGCTCTTTGTGCTTCCCGATTCCGATGAGGCGGGCTACTTCTATCACGACCTGACGCAACTGATGGGACAGGATGAGGTTTGTTTTTTCCCCTCCTCTTACCGCCGTGCGGTGAAGTACGGCCAGCGCGATGCTGCCAACGAGATTCTCCGCACAGAAGTACTCGCCCGTCTCTCCACCTTCAACTCCAACACCTCCCCTCGTTCTCTTTTCATCGTCACCCACCCCGAGGCTCTCGCCGAACTGGTTGTGTCGAAGAAGAATCTTGACGAGCGCATTCTGAAGCTGACTGTCGGAGACACGACAGACGTCGTTGAGATGGAGCACCAACTGCGTGACTTTGGCTTCTCCGAGGTCGATTATGTCTATGAACCCGGACAGTTTGCCCGACGCGGGAGCATTCTCGATGTTTACTCTTTCTCCAGCGAGTTGCCGTTCCGTATCGATTTCTTTGGTGACGAAATTGACACCATCCGCACGTTTGAAGTGGAAGACCAGCTATCGAAAGAGAAACGCCAGAGTGCGGAAATCGTTCCCGAACTGGCTCAGATGGTAACAGAGAAAGTGCCGTTCATGAGTTTCCTGCCCGACAAGGCCACGCTGATTGTCAAGGATTTCCTCTTTGTGCGTGAGACCATCGAGCGGATTTACAACGAAGGTTTCTCCCAACAGGCACTCAATGAGCGACTGGAGGGTTCCACCGAGATGGAACAACGGCAAATCATGCAAGACATGCGCCGCGAAAGTCAGCTCTGCACCGCCACTCAGTTCAGTGAAGATGCTATCCGACTGCGCCGGATAGAGTTTGGCCCATCGTCAACAGGCACACCGCAGGCCACTATCAAGTTCAACACCCTACCCCAACCGCTCTTCCACAAAAACGTCGAATTGCTGAAACAGGCTTTCGAGGATTATTTGCTTCAGGGCTATCGCATCTGCATACTGGCTGACAGTCAGAAGCAGCACCAACGTCTGCGTGAGCTGCTTGCCCCGAACACCACACCCCCCACCCCAACTCCTTACCTTGACGTTGAATTCACCCTGCACGATGGTTTTGTGGATCATGACTTGAAGACATGCTTCTTCACCGACCATCAGATTTTCGATCGATTCCACAAATACAACCTGAAAAGCGACTCGGCCCGTACAGGCAAGATGGCACTCACCATGAAGGAGCTGCAGGAACTGGAGATAGGCGACTACCTTGTGCATGTGGACTATGGCATTGGTAAGTTTGGCGGTCTGGTGCGCATACCGATTACCCAAGGCGGGAAAGCCGGCAGCGATTCCTATCAGGAGGTCATCCGCATCATCTACCAGCACAATGACAAGGTAGATGTCAGCATCCATTCGCTCTACAAGATTTCCAAGTACCGTCGTAGCGATACGGGTGAGCCGCCCCGTCTCTCAATACTGGGCTCCGGTGCATGGGAACGGCTCAAGGAACGTACCAAGAAGCGCATCAAGGATATTGCCCGAGACCTGATCAAGCTCTATGCCAAGCGCCGTAGCGAGAAAGGTTTTCAGTTCTCCGCCGACAGCTATCTGCAACAGGAACTGGAGGCATCTTTCCTCTATGAAGACACACCAGATCAGCTGAAGGCCACCAATGAGGTGAAAGCCGATATGGAGGCAGCGCAGCCCATGGACCGACTGGTCTGTGGCGACGTCGGCTTCGGAAAGACTGAGGTTGCCGTGCGTGCGGCATTCAAAGCGGCATGCGACTCCAAGCAAGTCGCAGTGCTTGTGCCCACGACGGTATTGGCTTTTCAGCACTACCAGACCTTCCGTGACCGACTGAAAGGGATGCCCGTGCGTGTGGACTACCTGTCCCGAGCCCGCACAACCAAACAAATTAAGGAATTGCTTTCCGACCTGAAGGAGGGAAAGATTGATATATTAATAGGTACGCACAAGCTCATCGGCAAGCAGGTAGTGTGGAAAGACCTCGGCCTGCTCATCATCGATGAGGAACAGAAGTTCGGCGTGAGCGTCAAGGAAAAGCTGAGACAGCTGAAGACCAACATCGACACGCTCACCATGTCTGCCACACCGATTCCCCGTACATTGCAGTTCTCACTCATGGGAGCGCGCGACATGAGCATCATGCGTACCCCACCGCCCAACCGCTACCCCATCCATACCGAATTGGGCACCTTCAACAGCGAACTCATTGCCGACGCCATCAACTTCGAGATGTCACGCAACGGACAAGTGTTCTTCGTCAACGACCGTATCTCGAAGCTGACTGAAATCAAATTGCTCATTGAGAAGCACGTACCCGACTGCCGCGTAGCCATCGGACACGGACAAATGAAGCCCGAGCAGTTAGAAGAAATCGTCATGGGATTCATCAACTATGACTATGACGTGCTGCTCTCGACAACCATTGTCGAGAACGGTATCGACATTCCCAACGCCAACACCATCATCATCAACGACGCACACAAGTTCGGACTCTCCGACCTCCACCAGATGCGCGGCCGTGTGGGACGCAGCAACCGCAAGGCATTCTGCTACCTGCTGGCTCCGCCGAAGGCCTACCTCAGTCCCGAGGCACGCCGCCGACTGGAAGCACTCGAAACCTTTGCAGGACTGGGTAGCGGCTTTAATCTTGCCATGCAAGACCTGGACATACGTGGTGCAGGCAATCTGCTCGGTGCCGAGCAGAGCGGTTTCATGGAAGACCTGGGCTACGAGACCTACTTGAAAATCATCAAGCAGGCCATGGCAGAACTGAGGAACGAAGCAAGAGTCGAGTCAGGCTCGCATGAACTCGACCTGGCAAGGACGAAGAAGACCGAAGGTCAACTGAGGAACGCAGAAGCCCCCCGCGAAACGGGGGACTGGCCTCTGCCAGGGGGCAAAGAACGCGAAGAGGAGGCCTCTTCCTTCGTTGCCGACTGCTCGGTCGAAAGCGACTTGGCCATGTACTTCCCCGATACATACGTGCCCGGTTCCTCCGAGCGCATGCTACTCTATCGAGAACTCGACAATATTGAGGACGACCGCACGTTGGAGGCCTATCGCCAACGGCTCATCGACCGTTTTGGCCCTGTCCCCCACGAAGGTGAAGAACTGATGCTGGTTGTCTTGTTGCGCAGGCTCGGAAAAAGCCTTGGCTGCGAGAAGATCATTCTCCGCCAAGGCATCATGAATCTACAGTTCGTCAGCAACCCCGACAGTCCCTACTATCAGAGTGCCGTCTTCGGCCGAATCCTAAATTTTGCGACCTCTAACCTCCGTCGCTGTCAGCTGAAAGAGATTAAAGGTCGCCGTCTGCTTCACATCACGCAGATTCCCACGGTAGAAGAAGCCGTCAAGGTACTGCGACAAATGTAGTTTACTGAACCTAAGAAAAGGATATACGCACTATCAGACAGGCACGCTCTTGAGGCTCCGCTGGATATCTTCGTCGGTGAGGGCGTAGTTCATCAGGTCACCATTGATATACTGCTCGTAGGACGGCATATCGATGAGTCCGTGACCAGAGAGATTGAAGAGAATTACCTTCTCCTCGCCCGTCTCCTTGCATTTCTTCGCCTCACGGATGGTGGCGGCGATGGCATGGCAGCTCTCGGGTGCAGGGATGATGCCCTCAGTACGGGCGAAGAGCATACCTGCTTCGAAGCTCTCCAACTGCGGGATGTCCACACCGTACATCAACTTGTCTTTGATGAGCTGCGAGACAATCATGCCCGCACCATGGTAGCGAAGTCCACCAGCATGGATATTGGCAGGCTTGAAGTCGTGACCCAGTGTGAACATGGGCAACAGCGGTGTGTAACCAGCCTCGTCACCGAAGTCATAGCGGAACTCTCCGCGCGTGAGCTTCGGACAGCTCTCCGGCTCTGCAGCAATGAATTCAGTCTTCTTGCCATCAAGGATGTTGTGGCGCATGAAGGGGAAGGCAAGTCCGCCAAAGTTACTTCCACCACCGAAGCAGGCAATCACCTGATCGGGATATTCACCTGCCATGGCCATCTGCTTCTCAGCTTCCAGTCCGATGATGGACTGGTGCAGACCCACGTGGTTGAGCACGGAGCCTAACGTGTACTTACAGTTGGGAGTGGTCGTTGCCAGTTCCACGGCCTCAGAGATGGCTGTGCCAAGTGAACCGGGATGTGTCGGATCCTTGGTAATGACGTCCTTTCCGGCACGGGTTGACATCGAGGGTGACCCTGTGACAGCAGCCCCAAAGGTGCGCATGATACTCGAGCGGTAAGGCTTCTGCTGCATAGTGATTTTCACTTGATAGACGGCAGCCTCCAGTCCAAAGATCTTGGCAGCGTATGAAAGGGCGGCACCCCATTGTCCGGCACCCGTCTCGGTGGTGACATTGGTGGTTCCTTCCTGCTTAGCGTAGTAGCACTGTGGCAGGGCGGAATTGATTTTGTGTGAGCCCAATGGGTTCACGCTCTCGTTCTTGAAGTATATGTGTGCGGGGGTACCGATAGCTTCCTCCAGTGCATAGGCACGTACGAGCGGAGTCGAGCGGTAATATTTGTATTTGTCAAGCACTTCTTCGGGGATGTCAATCCATGCATGCTCCGTGTCCAGCTCCTGCACACAGCATTCACGTGGGAAGATGTGTGCCAAGTCATCTACGCCAAGCGGCTGACGTGTAGCGGGATGAATCGGCGGCATGGGTTTAGTTTTCATGTCGGCTTGGATGTTGTACCATTGTGTTGGAATCTCACTCTCTTGTAGGATAAACTTCTTCTGTTTCATACGTTTGTTAGGCTTAAAAATGTTTTTGCCGAGGGCAAAGGTAATAATTATTTGGGAGTAGAGACGTGCATAGGACGTTAAAGCGAGTTAAAGCTCTGCATTTTCTTACAGAAAAACACTACCTTTGCACGCATATATTCATCAGGTTTTCTGACATTCACTAAAGAAGGCGTGACTATCTGTCACATCAAGGAATAAGGACGAGTGGTACTTATTGTTATACTGACATACTTGATTGTCCTGTTGTTATTCGGAAGGATGGCAACAGGACAACATGCTACTAACGAGACTTTCTTTCGGGGAGAAAGAAAGAGTCCGTGGCAGATGGTGGCCTTCGGCATGATTGGCGCCAGTGTCTCGGGCGTGACGTTTGTAAGCGTGCCGGGCATGGTCATGCGGATGGACATGACCTACCTGCAGACATGCTTGGGCTTTATCCTTGGCTATTTCGTCGTGGCCTTCGTACTGCTTCCCGTTTACTACCGGTTGAACCTCACTACCATCTATACCTATTTGTATAAGCGCATGGGAAAATGCTCCTACAAGACTGGAGCCGCATTCTTCCTGCTCTCCAAGATGATGGGCACCGTGGTGAAGTTCTACCTCTTCTGTTTCGTCATACAGGGCATGTTGGCCCCACCGTTCTCATCCATCAATTCCCATCCATCGACTTCCTACCTTTTACCCCTTATCCTGGTACCTCTCGTCTGGCTCTACTCCCGTCGCGGAGGCATCAAGACATTGGTGTGGACCGACTCTTTGCAGACATTCTGCATGCTCGGTGCCCTTCTCCTTATTATATATAAGGTGATGGGCGAGCTGGACTTTGACTTTGCCGATGCGGTGCAGGCTGTGGCCACCCATGAGCATTCGCGCATATTTGTCTTCGACGACTGGGCTTCGCCGCAGAATTTCTGGAAACAGTTCGTGAGCGGCATCTTCATTGTCGTGGTGATGACGGGACTCGATCAGGACATCATGCAGAAGAACCTGACCTGCCGCACACTACGCGAGGCACAGAAAGATATGTGTAGCTATGGTTTCGCCTTTGTGCCGCTGAACCTGCTCTTCATGGGGTTGGGCATCCTGCTCCTTCTCCTGGCAGGACAGCGGGGGATGGCGTTGCCCGTCAAGGGCGACGAGCTCCTGCCGATGTTCGCCGCCACGGGTGAGCTGGGCGCTATGGTGCAGGCTTTGTTTGCCTTGGGACTGGTGGCGGCATCGTTCTCGACAGCCGATTCCGCCATGACATCCATCACCACCAGCTGTTGTGTGGACATCTTCGAGCGTCCCGCCGATGAGCAACTGCGACATAGGGTTCATTTGGGCGTGGCCGCAGTGATGGTGCTACTCATCTGGGTGTTTGGGACATTGAACTCCACGAGTGTCATCGATGCCGTATATACGCTGGTCTCCTATACCTACGGACCGCTATTAGGACTTTTCGCCTTCGGATTGCTGACCAAGAAAGACGTCAACGACCGTGCCGTTCCCTACATAGCCATCATGTCACCTCTTATCTGCTTGCTTTTAGACAAAGTATGCGCACAATGGATAGATTATCATTTTGGCTATGAGCTCCTGATGCTCAACGGCGTATTGACATTCCTCGGTCTCTATCTTGTCAAGAAGAAAAGTTTTAGTGGACAACACTAATTTTGTATAACAGTATGTCACATAAACCGATTTTTTTATGTAATTTTGTCACCGTTTTATGACTATTACAGAAATTTAGATATGAACCACACTTTATTATTAGGCGACGAGGCGGTGGCATTAGGTGCCCTGCATGCCGGACTTTCAGGCGTATATGCCTATCCTGGCACACCATCGACCGAGATTACCGAATTCATCCAACGTCATCCACTGGCGCAAGAGCGCGGCGTACATAGCCGTTGGTGTACAAACGAGAAGACTGCTATGGAGGCAGCTTTGGGCATGGCGTATGCCGGACGACGGGCCCTGGTATGCATGAAGCACGTGGGAATGAATGTCTGTGCCGATGCCTTTATCAATTCGGCCATCACAGGTGTCAACGGCGGACTGGTGGTGCTGGCTGCCGATGACCCGTCTATGCACTCCAGCCAGAACGAGCAGGACTCACGCTTCTATGGACGCTTCGCCATGATTCCTATATTGGAACCGTCGAGCCAGCAAGAAGCCTACGACATGATGGCACCAGCCTTTGAACTGAGCGAGCAACTGAAACTGCCCGTGCTAATGCGTATCGTCACCCGTCTGGCACACTCTCGGGCTGCAGTCGCCGTGGGCGAGGTAAAAGCCATGAAAGCCTTGAACCCCGACAACGAACGCACTCACTGGGTGTTGCTTCCAGGCAACGCCAAACGACAGTATGCCAGTCTTGTGGAGAAGCAGACAGAAATTGTGAAGGCAGCAGAGAAATCGCCCTATAATAGTGGTTCCACCGTTTCTTCCAATTCCTCTACCGCACCCCTTGGCGTCATTGCCTGTGGCATTGGCTACAACTACGTATGCGAGGCTGCTCCCGAGAATACCATCCTGTTGAAAGTATCGCAATATCCCCTTCCCGCAGAAAAGATTCAGGCGATGGCCAGCCATTGTTCTGAGATACTGGTCGTGGAAGACGGACAGCCCTTCGTGGAGGAACAGGTTCGTGGAATCCTGGGTGCCGACTACCCAGTTAGCGGCCGTCTCACAGGCCGACTGCCCCGTATGGGCGAGCTGAACCCAGACAACGTGGCTGCCGCCCTGGGCAAGCACAACGCTTCTGCTTTCGAAAAGGCCATACATCTGGCCGCACGTCCTCCCCAGCTGTGCCAGGGATGTGGACACCGCGACGTATATGCCGCACTGAAAGAGGTAGTCTGCGGCTATCCCACAGCTCGTGTCTTTGGTGACATCGGCTGCTACACACTCGGAGCACTGCCCCCCTATCAGGCAATAGATACCTGTGTAGATATGGGAGCCAGTATCACGATGGCCAAGGGTGCCGCCGATGCAGGCGTACATCCTGCCATTGCAGTTATCGGCGACTCTACATTCACACACTCTGGCATGACGGGACTCTTGGATGCCGTGAACGACCATGCGTCCATCACCGTCATCATCAGTGACAACCTGGCCACCGCCATGACGGGCGGACAGGATTCGGCCGGCACACACAAGTATGAGGCCATCTGCTTGGCATTAGGTGTGGAGCGTGAGCACCTGCATGTGGTCGTGCCTCTGCCTAAGAACATGGAAGAGATCAAGCGCATCCTGCAACAGGAGATCGAGTATCAGGGCGTATCAGTCATCATCCCTCAGCGCGAGTGCATACAAACGTTCAAGCGTCACGCGAAAGAGAAAAATCGTAAATCGTAATTCGGAACTCATTATATGAAAGTCGATATCATACTCTGTGGCGTGGGAGGACAAGGCATTCTCTCCATCGCTACCATCATTGGCGAAGCAGCCATGAACGCGAACCTGTACATCAAGCAAGCCGAGGTACACGGCATGAGTCAGCGGGGCGGCGACGTACAATCGACCCTGCGCATCAGCAGCGAGCCCATTGCCAGCGACCTGATTCCGTTGGGCAAGGCCGATGTCATTATCTCGATGGAACCCATGGAGGCTCTGCGATATCTGCCCTATCTGAGCAAAGACGGTTGGATTATTACCAGCAGCACGCCCTTTGTCAATATCCCCAACTATCCCAATATAGAGGACATCAACACCGAACTGGCAAGCATAGGCAACGTCGTTGCCCTCGACATCGAGCGACTGGCCAAGGACAATGGAGTCCCCCGCTCAGCCAACGTCATCTTGCTGGGAGCGGCCCAACAAGCACTGGGAATCGACTACGAGAAGCTGGAGGATGCTATCCGTCGTGTCTTCGGCCATAAAGGTGAAGCTGTGGTGGAAGCCAATATCAAAGCCTTAGCGATAGGGAGCCAAGAGAAATAAGATTTTTTCGATAACTGCGGAATATGAATACACCTATTAAGAAAGAAATAGTTGACCATCTGATAGAGGAATTAGGCATTCGTGATTTTGCCAAAGCCACAATTCGTGAAGTGAAGCGAGTGGCAGACACCGCCGAGCAACTATCGGGCATAGAATTTATCAAGCTGGAGATGGGCATACCCGGCCTACCCGCGGCCGAAGTGGGCGTGAAGGCACAAATAAAGGCACTGGAAGAAGGCATTGCCCATTCCTATCCAGACACGCAAGGTTCCCCAGACCTGAAGAAAGAGGCATCACGTTTCGTCAAGGCATTTGTCGGCGTGGACATCGCACCGGAGGGATGCGTGCCCGTCTGCGGTTCTATGCAAGGTTCCTTTGCCTCGTTCCTGACGTGTACACAAGCAGATCGTACCAAAGACTGCGTACTCTTTATCGACCCGGGCTTCCCCGTCCAGAAACTGCAGTTGCAGATTCAGGGTGTGAAGTACGAAGCTTTCGATGTTTATGATTTCCGAGGAGAAAAGTTGGGTGAAAAAGTGGAGAGCTACCTGCGCCAAGGTAATATCTGCGCCATTGTCTATTCCAACCCCAACAATCCCGCATGGACCTGCCTGACCGAGGACGAGCTGAGCACCATCGGACGCTTGGCAACACAATACGATGCCATTGTCATTGAGGATTTGGCCTACTTCGCCATGGACTTCCGCGAAGACATGAGCATTCCCTTCCAACCGCCCTACCAACCTACGGTTGCCCGCTACACCGACAACTACATGCTGCTGATCAGCGGCTCCAAGGCTTTCTCGTATGCAGGTGAACGTATCGGAGTGGTGTGCATAGGCGACAAACTGTTCCATCGGCATTATGCCGACCTTAGTGCGCGCTACGACGGCGTGCCCTTCGGTGTGGTGTTCTCATCAAGGATGCTCTATGCCCTCTCAGCTGGAACCAGTCATTCCGCCCAACATGCACTTGCAGCCATGTTCCGCGCAGCAATCAATGGCGAGTATCGCTTCCGTGACGAAGTGAAAGTCTATGGTGAACGAGCCCATCGCCTGAAAGAGATATTCCTGCGCCATGGTTTCCGCATCGTTTACGACCATGATCTGGACCGTCCCCTGGCCGACGGTTTCTACTTCACCATTGGCTACCCTGGCATGTCCAGCGGCGAACTGGCACACGAACTGATGTACTATGGTGTATCTGCTATTTGTCTCATCACGACAGGCTCCCACCAGGAGGGACTTCGTGTATGCACCTCCTTTATCGGCAACCATCAATATGAGCAGCTGGAACAGCGCATGGCCATCTTCGCCGCCAATCACCAATCGTAACCCATCATTACAAACTAAACCATCATTTTTCATCCACCATGATTTGGAATTCAAACAAAGAATGCATGAGCCGCGACGAGATGAGCGCGCTACAAGGCAAACGACTGCACAAAATCGTGGAATACGTTTATCACAACGTGCCCTTCTATCGCAACAAGTTGCAGGAACTGGACATTCGTCCCGATGACATTCAAACCATCGAGGACATTCACAAACTACCCTTCACAACCAAGAAGGATCTCCGCGACAACTACCCCTTCGGACTGCAGGCGGCTCCACAAAGCGAGATTATACGTGTACACGCCTCCAGTGGTACCACTGGCAACCCCACCATCGTTGGCTATACCCGCAAGGACATTGGTGTGTGGAGTGAGTGCATGGCCCGCTGTCTGACGGCCTACGGCATCACCCGCAACGACATTTTCTCTGTCGCCTATGGCTATGGACTGTTCACGGGTGGTCTGGGAGCGCACTACGGGGTTGAACACCTCGGTGCATCTGTCATCCCCGCCGGTACGGGCAACACAGAGAAGCATCTGAAACTGATTCGCGACCTCGGCATCACGGGCATCGCCTGTACACCCTCCTATGCTCTCTATCTGGCAGAGACCATGGATAAGATGGGCATCACGAAGGATCAGATCAAGCTGCGCGTGGGTGCCTTCGGTGCCGAACCTTGGACGGAAAGCATGCGCAAGGAGATTGAAGCACGTCTCGGTCTGAAAGGTTATAACATCTACGGTCTAAGTGAAATCATGGGACCCAGTGTCAGCTACGAATGTCAGGAGCAGAACGGTAGCCACATCTGCGAAGACCACTTCTTCCCGGAAATCATCAATCCCGTCACCTTGGAGCCCCTGCCCAACGGACAGACTGGCGAACTAGTGTTCACTACGCTGACCAAAGAGGGCATGCCCGTATTGCGCTACCGCACCCGCGATCTCTGTTCGCTGCTACCAGGCCAGTGCAATTGCGGACGTACCTCTATCCGCATGGGACGCATCGAAGGCCGTTCAGACGACATGCTCATCATCCGCGGTATCAATGTATTCCCCTCACAGGTGGAAAGCGTCGTGCTCTCGATGTCCGAATTTGCACCGCGCTACATGCTGATTGTCGATCGTGTCAACAATCTCGATACCCTGCAGGTTCAGGTGGAGCTGCGACAGGAATACTTCACAGCCACCTTCGACACACCAGCTGCCATCGATGCCCTGGAAAAGAAGCTGGCCAACAAGCTGAAGAGCGTGCTGAGCATTTCTGCCAAGGTACAGCTCAAGGCTCCCGGCACCATCGAGCGCAGTCAGGGCAAGAGCGCCCACGTCATCGACAAGCGCAAGTTGTAATCAAAACAAATCGTAAACCGTCAAAACGTAATTCCTATGACTATCCATCAACTATCCATCTTTCTGGAGAACACCACCGGCACACTGGTACAGGTGCTGCAGCTGCTGAAGAAAGCCAACATCCAGCTCATATCCACCACCATTGCCGACACGGCAGAGTACGGAATCCTGCGCATCGTATGCGCAGAACCGATGCGCGCTTGCGAAGAACTGAGCAAGGCTGGTATTGCAGTGGCCCTGTCCGATGTGTTCGCCCTGCAGCTTGACAATCGTCCCGGCTGTGCTGCCGATGTGGTAGAACTGTTCAGCAAGGCTGGCATCAGTTTCGCCTACATCTACACCTTCCTCCTGAGAGGCAAGGGAATCCTCATCTTCCGCACAAACGATCCCGAACTGGCAAAACAGACCATTGCTGACAACCAGCTGCCCTACCTCACCGAGGCAGACTTCTCTGAATGGGAATAAAAGCGAGATAGCTAAACAAACCAAAAGACATAGTAACAAAATAACAGAAATGTATGTTATGATGTTACTATGTCTTTTTTATTGTAGATGATTATAGAGTCTGCAAGTAACGCTCGGCCTCGAGTGCTGCCATACATCCACTGCCTGCAGCAACAATGGCCTGTCGGTAATGCGGGTCGGCACAGTCGCCTGCAGCGAAGACACCGGGCAGAGTCTCTTCGGGATTGGCTGCCGAGAGAACACGGGGCGTTCCATTGAGGGTGCGGATATAGCCCGTCTCGTCAAGTGCTATCCACTCTCGGAAGATGTCGGTGTTGGGCTTGTGACCGATGGCAAGGAAGAAACCGTCAATGGGCAGGTCATAGCGTTCCTCATCGGGCTGTCCGAGTCGTTTGACCACATGGGCACCCTCCACGCCATTCTCGCCATAGAGTCCGAGCGTATTATGCTCGAAGAGCACTTCAATCTTCTCGTTCTCCATGACCCTTTTCTGCATCACGTCACTGGCACGCAGGAAAGGTTTGCGCACAATCATATAGACTTTCTGGCAGAGCTGGGCAAGGTAGATGGCTTCCTCGCAGGCAGTGTCACCGCCTCCCACCACGGCCACGGTCTTCTTACGATAGAAGAACCCGTCGCAGGTGGCACAGGCAGAAACGCCCATTCCGTTGTATTTCTTCTCGTCGTCGAGACCAAGATACTTCGCACTGGCACCCGTGGCGATGATGACCGTGTCGGCCTCCATCTCTTCGCCACGGTCGGTGGTAAGTACATAGGGACGCTTGGAGAAATCGGCTTTCATAATGATGCCGTCTCGGATGTCGGTACCGAACCGTTCTGCCTGCTGACGCAGTTGCATCATCATCTCGTTGCCATCCACACCTTCAGGATAACCCGGAAAGTTCTCCACGATGGTGGTCTGTGTGAGCTGTCCACCCATCTGCAGACCGCAGTAGAGCACAGGGCTCAGATTGGCACGCCCCGCATAAATGGCTGCAGTATATCCGGCAGGGCCACTGCCGATGATTAAACATTTCATAATAGTTCCTCAATCTGCTTGGAAATGTTCTCCATACTTTCTGTCGGCTCGAAGCGAGCGACAACCTGTCCTTTCTTGTTGATGAGGAACTTGGTGAAATTCCATTTGATGTCGGGCTTCTGTTTGTAGTCGGGATCTGCCTCGGTAAGCATCTTGTCCAGAATCGGGGCAATGGGATGGCTCTCGTCCCATCCGGCGAAACCTTTCTGACTCTGCAGGAACTTGAAGAGCGGTTCGGCATCCTCACCGTTTACCTTCACTTTCTTGAAACGAGGGAAGTCTGTGCCGAAGTTCAGCTTGCAGAACTCATGGATAGACTCGTCGGTGCCAGGTGCCTGCTGTCCGAACTGGTTGCAGGGGAAGTCGAGAATCTCGAAACCCTGAGCATGGTATTTCTTAAAGAGAGCTTCCAGCTCATCATACTGCGGGGTAAAGCCACACTTGGTAGCCGTATTGACGATTAGCAGGACCTCGTTTTGATACTCTTTCAGTGAAACATCTTTTCCTTTTCTGTCCTTGACAGAGAATTCATAAATAGTTTTCATTTCTTTAATTAATTGTGTTGTGGATAATTTATCACTACAAAGATAAGAAAAAAAAGTGAATCAAGAAGCATGTAAACGGAATTTAAAGTTTATTAGGGATTTCCCTTGACATGATAGGGATTCACCTACACAAGAATATGGATTCTATTCTTTGAGGAAACAAAAGGTTTGTGTACTTTTGCAACATCAACAGAGTATTAACAAAAAAGACTGACGATATGAAAAAGATTTCTACACTGTTCATGGCAGGAATGCTGGTAGCACTTCCCATGACATTCACAAGTTGCGAGGAAGAACACCATCACCACAACCGTCCTTGGTACGACTACTACGACGACTACTCATGGCGTGACCGTGGAGACAATGGTTACAACGAAAACACGAACAGCAACCTCGTGGCAGAGGCACAGTGCCTGCGCGGACACTGGCAAGGGACCATCATCTATGAGTACACCAACGAGCAGGGCAAGCGTGAGATCGCCCAGTTCAATGCCGACATGGAGTTCGACCAGTATGACAACTCCAACAATCCGCTGCGTGGCCGCGGTCGTGAGATTGACACCGCCGGTGACGAGATGCAGGAGCTCCGCTTTGCCTGGTATGTGGATGATCCCACAGGCAACATCTACATCCGCTACGACAACTCTGGCAAGACCTACGTACTCGATGCAGCCAGCAGCACCAATGGTTTCTATCTTGACACCGACTTCTTCAACGGTTTCATGATTGGCGTTGGAATTGGCAACGACGATGTGCTGGAGTTCGACTTCACCCGCTACACGCTCTCACGCGAGGCAAAGGTCTCTGCTCCGAGCAAGAAGAAGAAGAGCGCCATGCGGATGCATAAAAAGGCAGAAGAGATTCCCTATCGACTGCTGAAGAGATAGAGCTCGCAAGATTCAATTCTTGCAAAAGTAAAACAAGTTGCTTTGCCTTCAGAAAACTTAGAGTGAAGAAGGTAAAGCAACTTGTTTTATTTTGATATATCTTTGCTTGGGTCTTTTAAAAGAGTGGTTTATAGTCCCCAAGCATTGGATGCTATCTTTGCTTCAACTTCGTCCTCTATATCATCTGGCAAATTACAGAAGAAGTCTATTCCTGTTTTATTTTCCAAATTGTCGATAGACATGGCATACTCAACAAGGGCATTACTACCATGGTCGGCATTATCATGTACTATACAAAAACCTATAGCCCGATATCCCTGCTTCAGCTCCAATAATAAGGCAACGAAAAAATATTTGGGAACTAGAAGAACATCGCCATTTTCTGCTTTCTTCAAAACATCACTACCTATATAGTGTGTCCCCCCTCTACGTAGTCCCATAAGAATATTCTCTTCGGTATCAATAGTTCCTCCTTTCACAACATACAAGACTTGAGTTTCCTTAGCACGTGCCCATGTTCGCACCTTTTCCTCCAATCGAACCCAAGGGCTTGTGTAGTTATCGCCCGCATTATGGCTATAATACTGAGGTTGCATATTAGTATAATAAAAAGTCTGCATATTTGCATCTTTTGAGTATTGGCGGTCAGCGGAACAGAGTATATGACCACGCGTGAACCCCGAACCGCTGTAAAACGCCGAAGAATCGTTTACACGGGCTATTGCGGGCAATTCTGGGTCTTCACTCCACTTACCATAGTAACCAGCACTCCCAATATAACCACTTCCCATTTGGTAGGCGGTCCAACGCTGTGAGCGTTTGTCGCAGTCCCACTCAACAGCATAGTTGATACCAAAAGGATCATTGCCTGTTGTATGGATGAGCACCATACTACGTCCTCCCTTTACATGCGGCATTTCCAGACGACTCAACTCAGGCTGAAGCGAGTTGTCGTTAGCGTTTCGATTGACATAATTTCCTTGAGAAACAGAACCTGGAGAGTCATCATTACACGCCGAAAATATCGTTATGCATAATGCTACACATAAAACACGACACAAGAATTTATTTTTCATCTGCATATTTCTTCTGCAATATTAAACAAAAAAGTGCGGACAAACGCATATGCAACTACGTTTGATCGCACTTCATGTTATGATGTGGTATTTTGAAGACTTACTTCTTCAGGCCAGCATAGCGGCTCATGAAGCGATCCACACGACCGGCTGTGTCAACGAGCTTGCTCTTACCAGTATAGAACGGGTGAGAGGTGCTTGAGATTTCTACTTTTACCACAGGGTAAGTTTCGCCTTCAAATTCTACTGTCTCTGTTGTCTTTGCTGTAGACTTTGTAAGGAACATATCGCCGTTGGACATGTCACGGAACACGACGGGACGATAGTTTTCGGGATGAATACCTTTTTTCATTTCAGTTTAAATATTATTGTTATTGATGTGATTACACAATTGCAGGGTGCAAAATTACAAAGAATTTCGCACCCTGCCAAATATTTGCTTAGTTTTTTGTTTAATCTTTAGTTACTAACGCTCACAAAGTAGGCGTTGGTTACCTCAATCTTTCCTTGGTATGAGCCACGATTTCCAATAATGGTTATCGTACTTCCATTCTGAATACCCTTTTCGGAAACGAGCGTCTGGAACTGTTTCTTAGCACCGCCCTTCTCCGAGAGTACGCCATAAACATATACGGTACCAGTTCCATCTGTCAGATCAAAGTTACCATATTGGTCACCATCGTTCAGATTACTGATAGTTCCTGTGAGCTGATACCATACAGTAGTGCTCTCTGCTGCTGCATTGAACTGAGCAACGGTTACAGTCTGTACCTCATCAGATCCACCGCTATCGCCGCCGTCGTTTCCATCAGCCAGACCGCCATCAGCGGTTGTTAATGTAGCATCATCGACGAGGATATCCTGAGAGGTAGCATAATCGGAGTTCTTAGGATTCATCATCACCAGGCAAACGGTAGCTTCACTCTCCAACGTGAACGTTGTAGTTACCTGTGTCCATGATGTATTGCTCAGCGTTGTGTAGCCTCCATAGACGTACTTTCCAACAGCACCATTCGTAACAGGAACGTAACCGGCTTGTGACTGCGAAGGATCCGTTGTAGTGCTCTTGGCATAGAAAGAGAATGTGTAGGTACCTGCCTTCAAGGCAATCTCCTTATAAGCGAGACGTTTGGTGGCAGTTCCACCTTTGGTTACGAGTACAGCGTATGAACCTCCGCGAGCATCGTTGCTCTGAGAGAGGGTTGCATTGCTGGCTGTAGATGTAGATTTCCAGTTGTCGGGCAGACCACCTGTCCATGCCTCAAAATCGCCATTGGTCAGAAGGTTTTCACCAGTAGGCTGCGAATCACCACCCTCGATGAAAGTGCCATCACCTGTAGCATTGAAGAGGTAAGGTAAAATATTGGACAACCCATCGTATTCTCCATAACTGCTATACTGCGTAGAATACTGGATAATCTTATTGGTGGAAGCGTTTTTAATGACAGCAGCACCTGCGCTGTTGAACTCGACGTTCCAGATGGCACCCGTTGCTGGTTTTGTCTCATTGACATCAAAGTTATTTTTGTCTGCATTTGAAATTAAATAACGGCCTGAAGCATCCTGAATGGTGTATCCGCCTTCAGATTCTGTAAACGTAAACACATTGGCATTATCTGCGGTGATAGTAGAATTGTCAACCAATGTCGTTGCCATCGTGTAGAGATATCCGTAAGTCCTATCACTGGAAATTGGGGTCGCAACTACAAAGTTGTTGCCCGTCGTGGGAGCAGCCAGAATATAGTCACCGCTATTAATCGACTTCACAACTTTCCACGAATCACCTACCGCTTCATCGGTTCCACCTTCAACTTTGCCTTCCTTAACCTTCAGGTTCTTTACTTCCCAAGTTCCAGACTTATCAGTACATGCAAAATGGAAAGCAACGACAACGGCGTTCTTACCAATGACCTCAGCAGGAAGATTGACTGCAAAGTTTTTAAAGTCAGTATATGTACTGCTTTCCTCCAAGTTTCCTGTGATATCAATCCACGTCGTAGTGGTTGGGTCACCTGTGTATTCATTGGTAATAAGGACCTCCTGCGTTCCTTGAGACTTATAACGCAATACATACTCAAATGTCATATTTGCCTCAGTGGAGCCACTTAGGTCTATAGGCTTTGAAACAAGATAGCTGTTACTTGGTGTTGTCGTCTTTGTACTGTTATCGTAGCCAGTTCCTGTTGCGCAGTTATATGCAATGGTCCAAGGATTTCCTTCGACAGTAGCCACCTCAAACGTTCCAAAGTTACTGGAAAAAGATTCTGATATGTACGAGTCGTCGGGAGTTTCCCCGTTGCCACCACCACCTTGTCCTGGTGCGTTATACGGCTCAGGTACATCTTCGCAACTAGAAAATGCAATGACCGACATGGCCATTATACACATGGAATAAATTAACTTTTTCATATTATTTACTTTGTTATTTTGTTATTTCTATATATTCATCAAGACTAATCTGCTAACTCAATGTCTTTATCATCACGTAACAAGATTTGCCATGTGCTGCTGTAACGAGTAAAAATGCCTGTCAGATTAACTTTCTCTTGCGGAAGAGGCAATCCTGCAAATCGAGCAAAAGAACTAGTACGTACAACCATATTACCGCTATTAATCCCTTGTAGCGATCGGTTAACACAATTGCCAGCATCTTTTTCGTCATCATTAGCGAAGTTCACAACACCATCAGCATCACTAAACTTCACTCCTTTAATGGTCATCAATCGTCCACAATTATCCTGTAGATATATTTTATCATTTATTTTAGCAAGGTCAAACTCCACAGGGTGCACCTTCGATACATCTGGAGTACCGAGAAGCTTGAAGTGTTGACCCCACAGCTTGCGATTCATACGGCTCACATAGGTACGCCCATTCTTATTCATATAAGGTGTGCCAATCTCTGGTTGTAAGCCATAATTACCAATGTAAAGTCCATTAAGTTCTATGAGAATTTCCTGTCCTACAGGTAAGTAAGAAAACAATCCTCCTTCAGAAATACATACAAGAATAACACCTGTGCCATCATCAATCGCCACCTCATTGTAGACATTGCCACCAATGTCATTACCCGTCACACGTCCTTTGATTTGCACATTTTCGGTAATCTGTTGCATGTCATAATTGGTGCCAAATAGGATTGAGCTATACTGATTCTTCAATGTCGCAATACTAACAAGGTTGGTCTCAGCAAGGTCCTCGTTTCCGATAACGGCGGAATGAGGAGTATTCCATTCATAGTCCTTTCCGTCCATGCATGCTGTGAGTAACATACTGGCTACCACAGATATAAATAGATATTTCGCTTTCATAAGACTGATTTGCATTTAGGTTTAGAATTGATAGGTGACGTTAAACATTCCATTAATACCATACGCATAGAATTTGTATGGATTCTTCGAGAATTTATAGGTTTTTTCATTCAAACTTGTCGGCGAATAGTCCGTACGGCTCTGTTCATAACCTCCCGTACAAATCTTCGTATTGTTAAGTATGTTTGTTACCATAAAGTTAAAAGACAGGCGTCCGTGTTTCAGATATATGCTCTTACCAATAGAGCCGTCAAGCATGAACCCACCTTTACCCTTGGCCTGAGCGACAGCATCATTACGAATATTTCCATCGACATCATAGACATCCTGAAACACGTCATTACGTTTCTTAAGAGTTGAGCTATAACGATAAGCAGGGGAATAACTCAAATAGATACGATCATAATAGTTCCCTTTCAGGTCAAAGTACCAACCATGTGTATTATAACTCAGTCCCACCGACAAAGCTGTTAACGGAGTACCTGCCTCGCGCATGTTCTTATTATAAACTGTTTCCACTTTATGATCATTAGCATCATTAAAAGAGCCAGTAGTTGAGCTCATGTACCATACCGACGCATTATTCGTGTTCTTTGCTTCGCTAACAGTCCCAATTACATTCACACTAAAAGAAGGAGTCACCTTAAAGAGTAATCCTGCTTCCACACCATAATAGACCTTTTTTATTCCATTCATAGAAACATATGTAAACGAGTTAGCCTCATCATCGTAAAACTGTTGCCACTCTGTGATATCTTGCATGCGGCAATAATAGCCATTGATATTGGCATGTAACCATGATGTCTCAAACATATGTCCAACCTCTACACTAAAGATTTTCTCCACTTTCAAATCAGAGACAAAGTCATTATTAATCTCAGGAGAAACGAATGCGTCACGTGCTTCTGGAGCACGTGTTTCTAAGCCAACTCCTGCAGAAATAGTATGTCCACGCCCTAAATTCAGTGAAGAACTTAGCTTGACACCTCCATCTAAGAAACGTGCCGTTCCACTCTTTCCATAGGAATTGTTTGGAGCCATTCCATTACGCATTTTTCCATCACGTTGCAAAGAAGTGTAACCTATTCGACCACTCGCATTATAGTGCCAGCTACTAAGGTTTCCGTTATAACTACTCCACAAAGTCCCCTTGTTTACAAGTAAATGATAATCATAGCCGTACACATCACCATTTCTTACAGCTGCGTTAGGATTATTCAAGTCATATTGCACCTTATCACTCATAGCTGAGTACATACGCAATGCATAATTGTTCACATTATGGAAGCTTGTTGCGCCGAGCATATCATCCATTGTCTGATAATGACGAGCATTATTGGTACCCAAAGAGAAACCTGTATGCCATATAGCATTCTTCCCAATATGTTTACTTAAGGTTGAAGTCAGCGAAAGTTTCAAAGCATCTGTCCGGCGAGCAAGTACCCAATACATAGCATCTGCACCTTGTGCTGACACCACGCGATTTGCATCATATAACTTATTCCAATCAATTTGCCGATTTGCTTTTGAACTTTTCAAATAATTATAAGCTGTATTCCAATCGGCCAAACATTGTTCAGTTTGGAAGCGCTCTTCTGTACCCCATACATCATAGAAACTACTTGGCATAAGCTTGTAGTAATCCGGACGTGGATTGTCACTATTATTATAATTTAAGCGTGTGCGTTTATCCATTCCATACTGCCCAAAAAGAGACGTAGTCAATTTGGTATCATCATCAATTTTCCAATCCCATGTAAGAATAGCACTCGGAGTAAAATTTGTTACCACACGAGAATTACGTTTTTTCCCATCCTGATAACCCCAGTTTGCATTATACTGTCTATTATTGGCTATCCAATACATCTCGTCAGTAGATGCAATCTGTTGACCACGTTCAGTAGGACTTCCCCATGTTGCCAATGTGATTGAATGCTTTCCACCTTGAATCTGCTTCTGAACACCCAAATAATAAGACAGAGAATTGTAAAATGTACCTTCAACATAAGCTGTGTTGATGTTAGACCAGCGGTATCCAATACCAAAAGAATAAGCCCAACCATTATTATTGAGCCCACTATTATAAGAATATATACCACGTGCTACATAACTACGATTAGCTACACTAGCAGTTAATCGATGTCCTGTTGACATAGATGATGGGCGGAAATCATAATTATTAGAGCCTGCCATTCCTGGCATACCGAATCGTCCATCCTCAAAAGGAAGAATAAATTCGGAGTTGCGTGTTTGATGATTCAACCCGCCAACAACGGACGAGAAGCCAAACTGTCCCGTTTCCATATCGTTCATAGGAGCACCGTTTATAAACACCTCGTTATACTTTTGGTTAAAGGCGCGGTATCTGAACCGAACTGGAGAAAATAGGAAACCTATTCCACTTGCATAAGCATTATTGCTGGCATTAATGACTGATACATTTTGCGACATGTTACCATCCTCGTCCAGCTGAGACTCTGTGAATGTGAAAGCCGACTCGTCTATCATGACGGCATTTTGCCCCTGCTTATCGTCAGTCTGTGCTATGACAAACGTAGAACAGCATAGGGCTATCACAGCTAAATGAAGCTTTTTTTGCATAATAGTTAGTTATAATGATTATTAGATTTTTTGCAAAGTAACAAAATATATTTGAGAAACGAAAGTTTTTTGATTAATTTTTTTTGGAAATTATGCAATTTTTTCAGATTAAATTCCGATATTTGCAAAAAAATTACTTGAATTATGAAAAGAACCTTAATCCTAATGGCAGTGATGCTTGTTGCATTGACAGCATCCGCACAGCAAAAGAAGTTTTCCGTTTATGGTGTGGGCTTCTACAATCTTGAGAATTTGTTTGACACCTGCCACGATGCTGGCAAGAATGACTCTGAGTTTCTGCCCGACGGCGGCTATCATTGGAACGGTCTGAAGTACACCCACAAGCTGCACAACATGGCACGTGCCTTGGCAGACATGGGTACCGACGTGCTGCCCAAGACCATTGGCTGCGCAGTGATTGGTGTGAGTGAAGTGGAGAATGCAAAGGCGCTGACCGACCTCTGCAACCAGCCGGAGCTGAAAGCCCGTAACACCCAGTTCGTACATATCGAGGGACCCGACAAGCGCGGTGTGGACTGCGCCCTGTTGTACAATCCTTCGTTGTTCACAGTACGCGACATCAAGCTCGTACCTTATATATATGAGCTACCTGCCGACTCCGGACGTGCCACCCGTGGTTTCTTCACCGTCAGTGGAACGTTGGGAGGCGACCATGTGGCCATCATTGTGAACCACCTGCCGAGCCGCTTCGCCGGTTCCTATTACCGTGAGTTGGGCGCACGCCAGATCAAGGTTGTCGTAGATTCCCTGTTGCGTGACGATCCCGACTGCAAGGTGTTCGTGATGGGCGATATGAACGACGACCCCACCAACAAGAGCATGACCGAAGGTCTGCGTGGCAAGGCAGAGATCGACAAGGTGAAGGACGGCGACATGTACAACCCCTGGTACAATGTGCTTGCCAAGCAAGGCCAAGGCACACTACGCTACAATGGCTCGTGGAACCTGTTCGACCAGATTCTCCTGTCGAAGAACCTGCTTAACCAGAACAAGGAGAAAGACTTCTCCACATTGAAGTACTGGAAACATCATGTGTTCAAACGCGACTACCTGTTCCAGTCCGATGGTAAGTACAAGAACAATCCTCTTCGCACACATGCCGGTGGTGTGTGGCTTGACGGATACTCCGACCACCTGCCCGTTGTTGTTTACGTGGCCAAGGAGCAGAAGTAATGTCTGAGAGTTCGAGGAGTTCAGGGACTGAAGTCCACCCGTGGGAGCCTTTCCTACCCGATGGCTGCCGGCTGATCATGCTGGGAAGTTTTCCTCCAGCACGCAAGCGTTGGTCCATGGACTTCTTCTACCCGAACTTCATCAACGACATGTGGCGCATCATGGGCATCTGCTTCTATGGCGACAAGCTCCACTTCGTTGATGAGGAGCGGAAAACCTTTCGGCTTGACATCATCATTCCCTTTCTCAACGACAAAGGTATCGGAATGTATGACACGGCACACACGGTGCGCAGGCTGAAGAACACCGCTTCGGACAAGGACTTGGAGGTTGTGGAGCCAACGAATCTCGACCTATTGCTACAACGTGCCCCAGACTGCAGGGCTGTGGTGACGACCGGTCAGAAAGCAACCGACATCTTCTGCAGTCATTTCGACATGGTGCAACCATCCGTAGGATCGTATTCCTCATTTGAGTTCGAGGGCAGAGAAATGAGACTCTACCGCATGCCGAGCAGTTCGCGAGCCTATCCGATGAAGACCGAGAAGAAAGCCGAAAAGTATCAACAGATGTTCAAAGAAGTAATCCCTATAAAATCCATCAACCTATGAATGACAGAATAACCATCATCGGTATTGCCGGAGGAACCGGTTCTGGTAAGACCACCGTTGTCAAGAAGATTGTTGAAGCCTTGCCCCCCCATTATGTTGCCGTGGTTCCGCTTGACTCGTATTACAACGACACGACCCACATGACTGACGAAGAGCGCAAGGCCATCAACTTTGACCATCCCGATGCCTTCGACTGGAAGCTGCTGACCAAACAAATCAACGAGCTGCGCGAGGGAAAGAGCATTGAGCAGCCAACCTACTCATACATTCTATCCAACCGCCTTCCTGAAACGGTGCATGTGGAGCCCAAACCTGTCATCATCATCGAGGGGATTATGACGCTCATCAACAAGAAACTTCGTGACATCATGGATTTGAAGATCTTTGTAGATGCTGACCCCGACGAGCGGCTAATCCGCAACATCCAGCGTGACACCATCGACCGCGGCCGTACGGTTTCAATGGTTGTTGATCGCTATCTGAAGGTTCTCAAGCCCATGCACGAGCAATTCATTGAGCCCACCAAGCGATTTGCCGACCTCATCATTCCACAAGGTGGTGAGAATGTGAAGGGCATCGGCATCCTCTGTAAATACATAGAAGGATTGGTTCCACCCATCAAGATGGAATAAGACAAAGGAAAAAGGTTCTGTTTAATAGGCTTCGCGGTACTTGTTCTCTTCTTTATCCTGCAGCATAGAGAGGTATGACTGGTAGCGCGAAGCTGCTATATAATGGTCTTCCACGGCTTTGAGCACCGCACAGCCAGGTTCATGGGTATGGGTACAGTTGCTGAAGCGGCAATCCTTGGAGAAATGGAAGATTTCCTTGAAATAGCTGGTTAACTCTTCGGGCTCTATATCGAAAGTTCCAAAACCTTTGATGCCCGGCGTGTCAATCAGCCACCCTGCAGACAGACCGGAGGCATCCGTGTTCAAAGGAAGCATCTCTGAGAACGTGGTCGTATGCATTCCCGTGTTATGGGCATCACTGATCTCCGCTGTACGCAGCTCGACACCCGGCAGCAGACGGTTGATCAGCGTTGACTTCCCCACCCCACTGTGTCCACTCAGCAAAGTGATCTTATCCTGCATCAAACGGTGCAGTTCGTCAACACCGTAGCCCGTCGTTGCCGATACACTCACACAATGATAGCCCACGGTATCATAGAGTTGCATCATCATATCCTGATAATGCAGTTCCTCTTCCGACAGCAGGTCTCGTTTGTTAAACACCAGCACCACCGGCACCCGATAGGCTTCTGCGGAAGCAAGGAATCGGTCGATAAAGACAGTACTCGTCTCAGGATAGTTGACTGTGATAATGAGGAACACCTGATCGACGTTGGCTGCCAGAATATGGCTTTGCTTGGAAAGATTGGACGACTTGCGAATGATATAGTTTCGGCGATCTTCAATACCTGTTATCCAACTGGAGTCCTCATTTCGCACCTCCACACGATCACCGACGGCAACAGGGTTGGTGCTACGGATTCCCTTCAGGCGAAAGTTTCCTTTCACCTTACAAGGAATAAGCTGGCCATCGTCCAAGAGAACGGTGTACCAGCTTCCTGTGTTTTTAATGACGAGTCCTTTCAATTGTCAATTACGAATTATCAATTGCCAACTATACGGTCATGATTTCCTTGTTCTTTGCTTCCAGCAAGTCATCCAGTTTCTTGATGTACTTGTCATGCAGCTTCTGAAGGTCGGCCTCGGCATCCTTCTCATTGTCCTCACTGAGTCCGTCCTTGATGGCTTTCTTCAGTTTCTCCTTGATTTCGCCGCGCACGTTGCGCACCTCCACCTTGGCCTTCTCACCAATCTTATTGCACTGTTTCACCAAGTCACGGCGACGCTCTTCCGTCGGCTGTGGAATGCCCAGTCGGATGATCTCACCATTGTTCTCGGGTGTAATACCCACGTCACTATCCATGATAGCCTTCTCAATATCGCGGATGGCCTTGCGGTCCCAAGGCTTGATGGCGATTGTACGTGCATCGGGGCACGACACGTTGGCAACCTGATTCAACGGAACCATCGAACCATAAGAATTCACACGCACACCATCCAGAATGGCGACATTGGCTCTGCCTGCGCGAATGCGGTTCAGGGAATCCTCCAAGAACATCGCTGCCATCTCCATGCGCTCTTCCGCACCGTTTAATGTTTCTTTTACGTCAATCATATTATTATTGTTTATAGTTTATACAGTTTTCGGTTACAATTCATGAGTTTAATGATGCACAAAAATAGTCAAATTATTTCAATACCGCAACTCTTTTGCCAAAATTTTTGCAATCTTTTCGAGATACAGGGCATCCACCTCGTCAAAGGTTCCCACTTCCGTACTGTCTATATCGATCACAGCTTTCACATGACCGTCCATTCCGAACACGGGCACCACAATCTCTGAGCGACTGAGCGAGCTACAGGCGATATGGCCGGGAAAAGCCTCCACGTCGGGAACGACTTGCGTTCTTTGTTCAGCCCATGCCGTTCCACACACGCCTTTTCCATAGGGAATCGTATAGCAGGCGACTGAGCCCTGGAATGGTCCTAACTCCAACCGGCTTGACTTCTCGTCTCCTTGTCCTTCCAACTCCTTCACTAAATAGAATCCCACCCAGAAATACGCTTCAGGGAACATTTCCTTCATGGCAGCCGCCGTATTCGCCAGCATACCCGTTTCATTGGTTTCTCCTGCAATCAGGCTTTCCACCTGTGCGCAGAGCGTTTCATATCGTTCTTGCTTGGTCATCATGTCTCTTTCCTGATTTCTTTTTTCCTTACATCTCCGTTGCGACCATGTTTGTCAGTTCCACAAAGTCCTGTACCGACAGTTGTTCCGGGCGCTTCGTCAGCATGGGGACGGGTGACTCCGCCGACAAGAGCGATGAGGTAGATGGCAGAAGCTGGCGCAATGACACCCGCAACATCTTCCGACGCTGGTTAAAGACCGTCTTCACCACCCGCTTGAAAAGCTGTTCGTCGCACCCTAACGAGTCCACGTGGTTGCGCGTCATCCGAATCACGGCACTCTTCACCTTGGGCGGCGGATTGAACACATGCTCATCGACGGTGAAGAGATATTCCACGTCATACCACGCCTGTATCAGCACCGAGAGGATGCCGTATGCCTTGTTGCCAGGCTCCGAGGCGATCCGCAACGCCACCTCACGCTGGATCATACCCGTGCAGCAAGGCACGAGTTCCTTGTAGTCGAGCATCTTGAAGAAGATCTGCGACGAGATGTCATAGGGATAGTTGCCCGTGAGCACGAAGGGCTGCCCGCCGAAGACATCATGAAGATCCATTCGCAGGAAGTCGCCTTCGATGATGGGGTCGGAGGAGTCCTTAAACAACGTCTGCTTCAGGTATGCCACACTCTCCTTGTCAATCTCCACCGCCTTCACGGGACGGGGCTTTGCCACAAGATATTGTGTCAGGACGCCCATGCCCGGTCCAATCTCCAAGACGGGAATGTCGGGACAGGCATCCACCGTGTCGGCGATACGACGGGCTATCGAGAGGTCGGTCAGGAAGTGCTGGCCCAGGTTCTTTTTCGGCTTTACTTGTTTCACCATGTGTGCATTGCTTTCTTGCAAAGGTAGGAAAATATTTCCAAAGAAGAGAGTCCGCATTAAAAAATAATTAAAAACACAGCTATAATTTTGTGTTATCAACGATTTACATTACTTTTGCATGATATGAAGACAATTACCAACAACATATTGAAGATACTGCTGTCGATGGTTCTCGGTGGTGCCATCCTCTACTGGATGTACCGAGGGTTCGACTTCCAGCAGGTCAAGGAGGTGATGCTTCACCAAATGGACTGGACATGGATGCTGCTGTCCTTCCCCTTTGGCATCATGGCGCAGGTGTTCCGTGGCTGGCGCTGGCGTCAGACGCTGGAGCCTTTGGGGGAACGTCCGCGGGTCTCTACTTCCATCCACTCCATCTTCCTCTCCTATGCCTTGAGTCTCATCGTGCCCCGCCTCGGCGAGTTTGCGCGCTGCGGGGTATTGAAACGCTACGACAACGTTTCGTTCCCCAAGGCCTTGGGAACCGTTGTCACCGAGCGTGCCATCGACTCGGTGCTCGTCCTGCTGATTGCCGGTGCTACGTTCCTCGTGCAGATTCCCGTCTTCATGACGTTCTTCGACGAGACGGGCACCAGTCTCGACGGCATCATCAACCGCTTCACCCGCACGGGGTGGATGGTCACCATCATCTGCCTCATTGCCATGGGCATCCTCTTCTGGATTCTCCTGCGCAAGCTCACCATATATAATAAGGTGAAGGACACGCTCTCCGGTATCTGGCAGGGCATCGCCTCGCTTCGCAAGGTGCGCAACGTGCCACTGTTTCTGTTCTTCACCCTCGCCATCTGGGGAAGCTACTTCCTGCATTACTACCTGACATTCTTCTGCTTCGAGGCGACATCCCAACTGGGCATGTCCTGTGCGCTGGTCACCTTCATCGTTGGCAGCATAGCCGTTATCGTGCCCACACCCAACGGTGCTGGCCCGTGGCATTTCGCCGTGAAGACCATGCTCATTCTCTATGGCATACAGGAATACGATGCGCTCTACTTCGTCCTCATCGTCCACTCCGTCCAGACGCTCCTCGTCATCCTTCTGGGTGTGTATGCGTGGATCATGCTATTCTTTCGTCAATCAACTATCCTAAAAACTGAATAAAACATGATGAACAACGAAATTGCAAAACTATCACCCGAATGCGTATGGCGCAACTTCTACGCGCTGACGCAGGTGCCCCGCCCCAGCGGACATTTAGAGAAAGTACAACAGTTCCTGCTCGACTTCGCCAAGCAAGCCGGTGTGGAAGCCTTCATCGACGAAGGCCGCAACGTCGTGATGCGCAAGCCCGCCTCGGCAGGCATGGAGAACCGCAAGGGAGTGATTCTGCAGGCCCACATGGACATGGTGCCGCAGAAGACACCTGAGTCCACACACGACTTCGTGACCGACCCCATCGAGCCGTGGATCGACGGCGAGTGGGTGAAAGCCAAAGGAACCACACTCGGTGCCGACAACGGCCTGGGCGTTGCCGCTATCATGGCTGTCATGGAAGACAAGACGCTCCGCCATGGTCCCGTAGAAGCCCTCATCACAGCCGACGAGGAGACGGGCATGTACGGTGCCAACGACCTGCCTGAGAACATGCTTCAGGGCGACATCCTGCTCAACCTCGACTCTGAGCACTGGGGAAAGTTCGTCATTGGCTCCGCAGGCGGCATCGACGTGACCGCCACACTGGAATACAAAGAAGTGGAAACCGACCCGACGGATGCTGCCGTGCGCGTGACGCTGAAAGGACTGCGTGGCGGACACAGCGGACTGGAGATTCACGAGGGGCGCGGCAATGCCAACAAGATGATGGCACGCTTCGTGCGCGAAGCCATCGAGGAGTGCGAGGCACGTCTTGCCACTTGGCATGGTGGCAACATGCGCAATGCCATCCCCTTCAAGGCGGAAGTGGTGCTCACCCTTCCGAAGGAGAATGTCGAGGCACTCCAAGAACTGGTGGCCGACTGGAAGGAAGACTTCACCGACGAGTACAAAGGCATTGAGAGCGGCATCGAGTTCTTCGCTGAAGACATCGAGACCCCGAAGACGGAGATTCCCGTGGAGATACAGGACAACCTCATCAACGCCATCTACGCCTGTCACGACGGCGTGGTGCGCATGATACCCGCCTATCCCAACGTGGTGGAGACCTCGTCGAACCTCGCCATCATCAACATTGAGAACGGCAGTGCTTCACTGCAGATTCTGGCACGCTCCAGCCGCGAGGATATGAAGGACTACATCGTCAAGATGCTCGAGAGCTGTTTCAACATGGCAGGCATGAAGGTGGAGACCGCCGGGAGCTATGGCGGCTGGGATCCGAACCCCGACAGCGAGCTGCTGCACCTGCTGCTCCGCATCTACAAGGAGCTGAACGGCACCGAGGGCATCATTCAGGTTGACCATGCCGGACTGGAGTGCTCCGTCATCCTCGGGAAGTACCCGCATCTCGACGTTGTCTCCCTCGGTCCTACGATGAAGAGCCCGCACACCACCACCGAGCGCGCCCTCATCGCCACCGTTGCTCCTTTCTGGGAATTGCTGAAGAAGACATTGGAGGAAATCCCCGTCAAATAAAGAGGAAGTGAACTAAAAAACAAGTTGGAACTATCAGTACCAAGCGGGTTGGAACTGTCAGTACCAGGCGGGTTGGTACTGAGAATTCCACTCAGTGGTACTCACGCTACCAAGCAGTGAAAACAAGGCTACCACTTAGTGGAAGCGGCCACTCCAATATTCTTAATTTTTCTTAATTAAGAGAAGAGGTAAACACTCTTCTCTTTTTTTATTCGTATTTTTGTAGGGTATATGTCCTTTAACAGAATCAATAACAATCTAAATTCTATAACAATGATGAAAAGACTAACTTTACTTTGTCTGATGTGGATGGCACTCATCCCCATGTGGGCAGCCAACACCGTGACCACTGTCGGGCAGGTGACCGAAGCCGTCACCCTGAGCGACGACGTGGACTACCACATCACGTCAACCACTCCCTTTAGTGAGGATGGAAGCATCGACATCGCCAACACAGAACATGCCGTAGTGATTATCGACAACGTGCGCCCCTCGCAGGTGCAGACATTGCTGAGAAAAATCAAGATCAATGGTGTACAGGCAAGCCTGAACGTCAACTGCCAACTGAAGATCTATAACAACGGAACGCTCATTCTGCCCTACGGCACGAACACAAAGCCGCTGACCGTCTATTCAGAGAAGAACTTCGCAGGCGACTCTTCGAATGACTTCGACCTCAGGAACACGGGCGGCTACATGAACACACTGACAACGGCCCAACTGAACAACCGCATCCAGTCGTTCAAGCTCAAGCGCGGATACATGGTCACCTTCTCACTGTCAGCAAATGGACGCGGCTACAGCCGCTGCTTCATTGCCTCCGACAGTGATTTGGAGATGAACCTGCCCCTGCTGATGGCCAACCGCATTTCATCCTATCGTATCTTCAAGTGGCAGGACACCAGTAAGAAAGGACTTGCCAACGACACGGGTTCTGGTTCCAACTCAGCCCTCAATACGCAGTGGTGCTATTCCTTTGGCATGGGTGAGAATGGCGGTCTCGACCGTGAATGTACTCCCCATCATATCTATGAGGACTGGCCATCGTCGTCAGAATGCGGCAGCGCCACCTATTCAGCCCACATGAAGACCAACAACGAGCCCGGCAACTCGGCCGACGACCACCCACAGGATGTCGCCACGGTACTTGCCAACTGGGAGAAACTCATGGCAACGGGTATGCGCCTGTGCTCGCCCTCTTCACACGATGGCTCACTCAACTGGCTACATGAGTTTATGGATTCCATCGACGCGCGTGGCTGGCGATGCGACATTCTCGACATGCATTGCTACTGGACAGAGGGAAAGTTCAATGAACTGAAAAACTGGTACGACCGCCATCGTCGCCCCATCTGGGTATCCGAGTTCGTATGGGGTGCTTCGTGGAGTGGAGGCAGTGGAGCCTTTGTCTCGGGTGTGACCGAAGCAAAGAATGCCGAGGTGATGGCCCGCATCCTGCAGAACATGAACAACATGCCCTATGTGGAACGCTACGCCTATTGGAACTCTGAGAGAGACCCGTCGAGGGTGTATAAGAATGGTTCGCTGACACAAACCGGTGAGTACTTCCGCGACATGAACACGGGATTGGGCTATAACGCAAGCTACAACTATGTTCCCACAACCCCGCGCACCTACGCTCCGGTCATCACATCGTCAAGCTTCCAGCCCTCAAACATGAAGTTCACCATGAAATGGGAACAGAAGAATGGCGAGCTGGCTGACTCGGTAGTCATTGAACGCAAGGATGCCGCTAACGCAGATTGGAAAGCTGTCTATGTCTATCCACGGACAGAGAAAGCCGCCTCCTACACCTTCACCGAGACCGTGGAGAAGGCAGGCACCTATACATACCGTGTGGCTGAACACATGTACAACAACAAAGTGCTCTACTCCGAGGAAGCCTACAACGTCGTGTCCGGAGCCGACGGCACCGAAGTGCTGCAATACGGCACACTCTCGGCAGAGAGCACCGATGCCGCAAGCGTATATATGAAAAACGCCTTCGACGAGAATCCCGCCGTCGTAACCGGTGGAACAAGCTACAAGAACACCACCCTCACCCCCGTGGAGAACATTGCCGCCATCAACAAGAACGGCTACTTCACCTTCAACTACTTCCCCTTCACCGTCACCACTGCCGACCAGACGTTTACCTCCGCGGAGAACACCTCCTACATCATCGCCAAGACAGGCCACGGCACCATCGGCACCTTGGCGTATGAGGCAGGCCCCATCACGGGGAGCAACGGCCGCGCCCAGCGCATCAGCACCGACACCGTCAAAGTGACGTTCAAGGAGCCCTTCACCACCACGCCCATCGTCATGGCATCGCCCTATCAGAACGTCTTCAGCTACCCCGTCACCTGCCGTGTCTTCGACATCACCACCGAAGGCTTCAAGATCATCCTTCAGCGACAGGAGGGCATCACAGACGCCGTGAAGCCCAATGCCATGTGCTCCTACTTCGCCATCGAGCAGGGACAGACCCAGGATGAGAACAACAAGCTCATCACCGTGCGCTCCATCGACTACAGCACACCCGTGCTCCTGCGCAACGTCGTTGTCAACTACGATGTCGAGGAAGACCTGCAGAACCCCTTCGTGCTGGCACAGCTGCAGAGCCTCCACCACAGCCTCATGACACTCATCCGCATTGCCAACGTGAGAACGACCTCCGCCGTCCTGCGCCTGCAGGCCGATGCCAGTGCCACCAATGCAACCTTCTCCAACCGCAATCCCTATCAGGAGAAAATGGCATTCATCGTCATCAGCGACGGCAAGGAAACTGACGGCATCCGCCAGCCCAGCACCCCGCAGCTCAGCGGTTCCCTGCTGGTCTTCGGCGACCCCACCGCCCCCGCCATCGGCGTGAAAGATCCCACCGCCACCGCCGTCACCCTCTACAACGCCCATGGTCAGAAACTCATGACCCAGCCGCTGACCGACGGTCAGGCCACGCTGAACATTTCTACCCTGCCCACAGGAGTCTATATCCTGCGCAGCAATGCCAACCACAGCACCAAGTTCCTGAAGCCATAACAAGAGGATTCGGGTTTTTGGAAAAGAGTGGGGAGGCTTCAATCATGAAGCCTCCCCACTCCGTTTCTATCGACGATTGGCGTTTCGGCCAGCATCGATGCGTAGGAAGATGAACAGCAGGAACGTGAAGCCCCACAACGAGGAGCCTCCGTAGCTGAAGAAGGGCAACGGAATGCCGATGACAGGAGTCAGCCCGAGCACCATGCCCACGTTGATAAATACATGAAACAGGAAGATGCTCAGCACGCAATAGCCATATATGCGACCGAACAGGCGAGGCTGGCGCTCGGCCAGATGGATGAGCCGGAGTATCAAGGCCAGAAAGAGCACCAATACGCCCGCAGAGCCCACGAAGCCCTCTTCCTCGCCCACGGTGCAGAAGATGAAGTCGGTGTCCTGCTCGGGCACGAACTTCAGCTTGGTCTGGGTGCCGTTCAGGAAGCCTTTCCCTCTCAGTCCACCGGAGCCGATGGCAATCTCGCTTTGATGGACGTTGTAGCCCGCGCCACGGAGGTCTTCCTCCAATCCCAACAGGACGTTGATACGGGCACGCTGGTGGGGCTGCATGACGTTGTTCAGCACGTGGTCGGCAGCATTGAAGAACAGGACGGAACTGGCGGCGAAGGCGGCAATGTAGAAGTAGTTGCGGAAGCGGGTGCCCAGCCATTGTACCAGCAGCCACAGCACCAACAGGACGCAGAGTGCCGTCTGCACCCAGACAACATCAAAGGGATAGACGAAATGGGACAATAGCAGGGCGAGCAGCGTGATGCCAAAACAGAGGGACAGGATGTGGGTGCTTCGATCCCTGTCGTGGGTGTATATCCTGACCATGCCCGCCGTGAAGAGCTGAACGAAGAGCAACACCACGAAGGGCCCCACACGGGTAGGCGTCGCCCACAGGTCGATCCCGCCGTATTTGATACCGACGACAAAGTAGAACACCATCGCGACACCTGTAAAGAGGATGCTGCCCGGCATGCCCTCGCGATAGAACATCAGGAAGAACGACAGATAGACCAATGCCGAACCCGTCTCTTTCTGCGCCACAATGAAGAGCATGGGCAGCATGACCACCGCACAGGCCGCAGCGAAGTGTTTCCATTGCTGGATGTTGAAGCCGTAGGTGCTCATCAGCTTACTGACCGCCAAGGCCGTGGCAAACTTGGCAAACTCGGCAGGCTGCAGGCGCAAGGGGCCCAGCACAAGCCAGGAGCGGGAACCCTTAATCTCGTGGGGGTTGAAGATGGTGGCAAACAGCAGGAGCAGAAGGCAGGCGTAGATGATGTAGGCAAAGGTGTCGTACAACCGGTCGTCCATCAGCAACAGCACACCTCCCAGCACAATGCTCGTGCCGATCCACACGATCTGCATGCCGGAGCGGGTGGAAAGGCTCAGGATGTCGGTGTCGCCATAGGTATAGGAGGCGCCGCACACACTCATCCAACCGAATGTGAGCAATAGGAGGTAGATGAGGATGGTCCACCAGTCGATGGAGGTGAAGACGCCTCGCTGTTTATCTGCTACTGGATCCATAGGATATACGTCTGTTTTGGAAGTTTGTGGCACGCTCTTCCGATCCCGGCGAGAGCTTGCCGTTGATATACTGTTCCATGATGAGTGCGCCCATCGGCACGCCATAGTCGGCTCCCCAGCCACCGTTCTCGACATACACCGCAACGGCAATCTTGGGATTGTTCATCGGGGCGAAGCCCATGAAGACGGAATGGTCATGGCCACGGTTCTGGGCGGTGCCCGTCTTGCCGCAGACTTCATAGTCGGAACGGTTGGCAGAGCGACAGGTGCCCCGCTCCACGGCCGAGCGCATGCCCTCGACAATGGTCTCGTAGGCCTCACGGCTGGCTTTGGACATGTGCTTGCGGGTAAAGACGGTGTCGAGGGGCTCTCCCTGCACTTTCCTCACAACATGGGGCACGTAGTAGTAGCCTCGGTTGGCGATGGTCGCGGCAAGATTGGCGATCTGCAAGGGGGTGGCATTGACTTCGCCCTGGCCGATGGCAATGGAGATGATGGTCAGTCCGTTCCAGGATTCTTTGTAGGCCTTGTCGTAGAACTTCGCATTGGGGATGAGTCCGCGCTTCTCGCCGGGCAGGTCGATGCCCAGCTTGTAGCCAAAGCCCATGGACACCATGTAGTCGCGCCACGTGTCCATGGCATCCTGCACATGCGGGTATTTCTTCCGGTTGCTCATCATGTAGTACAGTCCCCAGCAGAAGTAGCCGTTGCACGAGGTGGAGATGGCGGGCACGAGCGACAGGGGGGAGGCGTGTCCGTGACAGCCCACACGCAGTCCCTTATACACGAAGCCGTGGGAACAGGGATAGGCGGTGGAGGGGGTGATGATGCCCTCGTTCAGGAAGGTCAGTGCCTGGGTGGTCTTGAAGGTTGAGCCGGGGGGATATTGTCCCATGATGGAGCGGTTCAGCAACGGCTTCCACACATCGAGCGACAGGGCACGATGGTTCTTGCCCCGCTGTCGGCCCACCATCATGTTGGGGTCGTAGCTGGGCGACGAGACCATGCACAACACCTCGCCGGTAGAAGGTTCTATGGCCACAATGGATCCGATCTTCCCCTCCATGAGGCGTTCACCCAATGCCTGCAAATCGACATCGATGGAGAGTGTCAGGTCTTTTCCTGCCACAGGCTTGCGGTCCAGGGCGCCGTTCTGATAGCGCCCCTGGATGCGGCCGTGGGCATCACGCAGCAGGATCTCCACTCCCTTTTCACCGCGCAGCTGCTTCTCGTAATAGCGCTCCACGCCCAGCTTGCCGATGTAGTCGCCGGGCTGATAGTAGTCATCGTTCTCAATGTCGGCGGGCGACACCTCCGCAATGTCTCCCAACACGTGCGCAGCGTAGGTGTATTCATACTGGCGGATGGTTCGCTTCTGCACATACACCCCGGGGAAACGGAACATCTTTTCCTGAAAGACACTGTACTCCTTGTCGGACAGCTGGCTCATGAAGAGCTGCTGGGTGTAGCTGGAGTACCCGACATTCTTCGAGCGGTCCTTGATGGCCTCCATTCGCTTCTCGAAGGCCTCGCGTGTGATGCCTATCGACTGGCAGAAGTCCAGCGTGTCAAGACGGCCCTGCAGCTCGTTGACCACAATCATGATGTCATACGACGGCTGGTTGTAAACCAACAGCTTGCCGTTTCGGTCACGGATGGCACCCCGGGAAGGAAACTCAATCTTCTTGAGGAAGGCATTGGAGTCGGCATTCTTCTTGTAGTCATCACTCAACAGCTGCAAGGTGAAGAGCCTGATGATGTAGATGACGATGATGAAAATGGCTACGCCGCCAATGACCAAACGACGTTGTTCGAGTTCAAAGTTCTTCACGCCCCACGCAGATTTTCAATCACCAGTATCAAGAGCAACGTAATCAATGTGCTTCCAAAGATGCTCGCCAGCCACTGTACCCAGTTGAAGAAGCTGAATGTCTCGAGCGTGAAGAACAGCGTACAATAGATGAACACGCACAGGAAGGCATAAAAAAGGTAGCGGTTGAGCCCCATCTCCTTCATGGTGGGACGAAGATCGGCTTCATCGGGATTGTCACGATGGATAAAGGGGGCCAGCAACCAGGTCTGTATGAAACCCAGGAAGGTCATGCTTCCCGCAGCGACGCCTGGCGTGTTTGAGAAGATATCAGCACAGATTCCAATCAGGAAACTTTGCAGCAGCACACCCCAGCGCGGGTAGTTGCGCGGCATGAGCAACACCATATAGACATAGATCAGGGGGGTGGCACAGTTGAACAGATGGATACGGTTCAGCACCATTGCCTGAATGAGCAACAAGACAACTGCCAGCAATATGTTCTTGAGCAAATCGATGTTCATAATGTTAATGCCTGTCGGACTTTATGGAATCCTGAGCCATGCGCAAGACACGCAGCCGCTCATTCATGGTTGCATCGTCAATGATACACACATCGCGCAGATGGGCAAAGTCGGTTGACAGCTCCACCTGCAGGCGGAACGACAAGCCATCGGGCGAATTAAAGACATGCAGGATCTTGCCGACCATCAGGCCTGGCGGGAATACCGACGAGTAGCCGCTGGTCACCACCTTGTCATGAATCCTGAAGTGGGCATGTCTCGGCACATCTTCGACGTAGGCGATGCGCGACGAGCCACCATTCCAATGCAGATAGCCGAAATAATCACGCCCCTGAATCTTACAGCTGATGTTCGATTTGCTGTTGAGCACTGGAATGACAACCGAGTAGTGGGTCGAAACAAGATAGACGATTCCCACGACACCCGTACCACACACCACGCCCATATCTACACGCACGCCATCGGCAGAGCCTTTATCCAAGGTCATCAGATTGTTCGGCTGATGAATCTCATTGCTGACAACCTTTGCCTGTATCACCCGGAACTGGGCAAGCGAGTCCCGAAGTGTTGCCGGAACAACCGCCTGCTCATCGGCACGCAGGGTCTCCATCTGTTGGGAGAGCTGCTCCAACCGATGCTCTAAAAAGACATTGCGGGCGGTGAGCTGCTCATTCAGGGTTGCCAAGGCGAAGTAGGACTCCATCTGAGACCGTGCCTCGTAGGCCTTGCCACTCACGAAGTTGGCCGACGAGAACCATGCGCTTCCCTGGTAGCTGTTGTATCGGAACAACAACACCGTACTGACAACCTCAAGAAACAAAAAGAGAAACCAGTGGTTGTACTTGGCAAGGAAAGCCAGCAGATTCTGCATCGTTCAACAAACAAAAAGGTTCCCGATGCTTAACGCATCAGGAACGAGAAACGATTGACATTCTTCAAAGCGATGCCCGCACCCTTGGCAACACAATGCAAGGGATCGTCGGCCACATTGAACTTGATGTTCATCTTGTCGGTAAGACGCTTGTCGAGACCACGCAACAAGGCACCACCACCCGTCAGATAGATACCATTCTTGACGATGTCGGCATAGAGCTCGGGCGGCGTGTTCTCCAGTGCATTGAGCACTGCTGCCTCAATACGGGCCACCGTGCGGTCGATACAATGTGCAATCTCCTGATAGCATACCGACACCTCCATCGGAAGGGCCGTAATCTTGTTAGGACCAATCACGGTGAAATCCTCGGGAGCCTCATCGCCCAGATCCGTCAAGGCAGAACCGACACTGATCTTGATACGCTCTGCCATACGCTCACTGACACGGACATTGTGCTGGCGACCCATGTACTCCTGAATATCGGCGGTCAGATCATCGCCTGCCACCTTGATGGAGTTGTTCGAGACGATACCTCCCAACGAGATCACGGCAATCTCCGTGGTACCACCACCGATGTCAACAATCATATTGCCTTCGGGTGCTTCCACGTCGAGTCCGATACCTACAGCGGCTGCCATCGGCTCAAAAATCAGATACACATCGCGGCCGTCGGCATGCTCGGCACTGTCGCGCACAGCTCGCAGCTCCACCTCGGTAGAGCCGGAAGGCACACCGATGACCATTCTCAATGACGGAGAGAAAAGTCTTCTGCCAGAATGAATCATCTTGATCAGTCCACGCATCATCTGTTCGCAAGCCGAGAAGTCGGCAATCACGCCGTCGCTCAACGGACGTATCGTGCGTATGTTGGGTTGTTCCTTTTCGTACATCAATTTAGCTCGGCCACCCACGGCAATCATCTTCCCCGTGCGGCGGTCAAGAGCTACTACAGAGGGCTCGTCAACCATGATCTTATCATCACTGATAATAATGGTATTGGCAGTGCCCAAGTCCATTGCTACTTCTTGAATAAAACTAAAAAATCCCATAATCTGTTACCTCCAATCTAAACGTCTTTAACTCCCTTAATTCCTTAACTTCTTTAACTCCCTTAATTCCTTAACTTCTTAACTTCTTTAACTCCTTTACTTCTTAAACCATGCATGGATAGCGGTATCATAATGACTGCTCACTCCAAAAGCCTCGGTAGCAAAGTGACGGCGCTGTTCCAGCGTGGTCTGTGCGCCCTGGGCATTGAGGATGTCTAACAGTTCTGCATACTGAGCCTTGCTGGGAATGATGACAACATCGTTGAAATTCTTCGCACCGGCACGTATCAGCGAGATACCACCTATATCAATCTTTTCAATAATATCCTGTTCAGCAGCTCCGCTTGCCACGGTTTGCTCAAACGGATAGAGATCAACAATGACAAGGTCAATCTCAGGAATCTCATACTGCTTCATCTGAGCGCAGTCACCCTCATCCTGACGACGTGCCAGAATGCCGCCAAACACTTTGGGGTGCAGGGTCTTGACTCGTCCACCGAGAATGGAGGGATACGAGGTTACACTCTCTACCGTCTGACATTCATATCCGAGCGACTCAATGAATTGCTGGGTGCCGCCTGTGGAGAGGAACTTCACGTTCTCGGCATTCAGTTTGGCGAGCAACGCTTCGAGCCCGTCCTTGTGGAACACAGAAATAAGTGCTGTCTTAATTTGCTTTGTGGCTGCCATCTTGAAAAACTTTTTGTTGCAACGTATATAATAAATAGCTATTTGAGCCTGCAAAGTTACGAAAAAAGCATGGATTACACACTCTTTTATCCTAAAAAAAATAATATTTTCTATTCAAGACCAAACACCCGCGTCACATTGCGGTTGGTCTGCTCCGCCACTTCCGCTTCGCTGATGCCATAGCTTTCAGCAAGCCTACTGAGCACGCAGGCAACGTAGGCACTCTCATTGCGCTGCCCACGATGGGGGACGGGAGCCATGTAGGGACTGTCGGTCTCCAACACCACCCTATCCAGAGGAACAACCGCAGGCAACACCTCCGGCAGATGACTTTTCTTGAATGTCAGCACACCCCCTATGCCCAAGACGAAACGGTCAAACGAAAGCAATTCCTCGGCCTCGTGTTCGTTGCCCGTGAAGCAATGGAACACGCCACCGGGCAAATCCTGTTCATAGCGCCGAAGCAGTTTCACCAGCTCGTTCTGTGCCTTGCGGCAATGAATCATCAGCGGCAGGCGGGTCTCTATGCTCCACCTGACTTGTTCCTCAAAAGCTTCCAACTGCTCTTGCTCGAACTCACGGCTCCAATAGTAGTCGAGCCCCACCTCGCCAATGGCAATAAAAGGGGCATCGGATGAATGAGGGGCAAGGGGCGAGAGATTGTCGGGCGAGAGATAAGTGGTTCTCATGGTTTCCAGAACCTCTCGCCAGTCGGAACGCACTTCTTCAGGATGAAGACCCACCATCGGATAGGCATAGCCCGGGTATTGACGACAGACAGCCAGCACCGACTTTACTGTTTTCAAGTCGATGGCAGGCAGGAACACCTTACCGACACCGGCCTCCTGTGCCCGCTGTATCACCTCGGGAAGGTCATCTTTGAACTCCTCACCATCCAAGTGGGCATGAGTATCGATCATCATGGGATGTTTCATATCTTGAAATGAATTGGAACAGCAAAGAGGGTTCGACAGGGTTGGTCATTGTGAACACCGGGCTTCCACTTGGGCATCATGTTGATGACTCGCATCGCTTCTTGATCAAGCAACGGATTCACCCCCTTCGCAACCTTGGCATCGCTGATACTTCCATCCTTGTTGATAATGAAGGAAACTACCACCTTGCCCTCGATCTTCTGCTTGCGGGCAGCTTCGGGATATTTCAGGTTCTTGGTCAGCCACTTGGTGAACTCTGCCAACCCACCGGGGTATTCGGGCAACTGTTCGACAATTCGCATGTTAAGTGGATTGTCATTGAGATCCTTCGGAGTCTGCTCTATCGGTTCCACGGATTCCTTCTCCGCATCGGCAGGGTCTCCTTCAATGGCAAGCTGATTGTCAAGATCGTCAACAGGCTTTTCTTCGAGCACCTCATCGACCACCTTGATATCCTCCGACGGATGTTTCTCCGGTTGCTTCTGCTCCACAGGAATCATGTCGGGCTTGTCGCGTTTCAGGTTCAGCTCCATCTCCTCCACCAGTTCATCGAAAGCCTCTGCATCGAAGCCTCCTTCTCCAGGATTCATCCTGTACTCCAGGACTCCCCAAAACAGCACAACAGAGACCGCAAGTCCTATCAGCAACCTGCGGCCTCGTCCTTTCTCAAGATTAGCCTTGTCAGTCTTTTTCTGCTCCATATCCTGTTTCAGCGCTGCAAATTTAGACAAAATTCTCGAATAACGTATGCGAACAGGATAAAGTTTATGAATTATTTCGTATCTTTGCATCTGAATAGGAAAAAGGACATGAGGATATATAATATATATAAGGTACGTGGGTGCAGAAGTGCGTGGGTGCGAAAGTGCGTGGGCGCGTGGTTAGCATGGTTGTTGCCACTGGCCCTGAGCGCACAGGAGAGCCAGACGGCATACAACTTCCTGCGACTGCCGGTGAGTGCGCATGCCGCCGCACTGGGTGGCGACAACATTACGTTGGTCGAAGATGAACCTGCACTGATGTTCCACAACCCGGCATTGCTCTCTACTGTCTCCGACAAGACCATCGGTCTGAATTATATGAACTATATGGAGGGTGTGAACACCGCCAGTGCTTCCTTTAACCGCATTGTAAAAGAACGGGCTTCCTGGGCAGCATCGGGACAGTTCATCGACTATGGCAAGATGAAGGAAACCAACGAGGAAGGCATACAGACAGGAGATTTCACGGCACGTGACATTGCTATGGCGGGCTATTTCTCCTACCTGCTCACCAACCGCATTGCAGGCGGTATCGCAGCACGATTCATCAGTTCCACCATTGGTGAATACAACTCCATGGCGGTAGGCGTTGACCTCGGACTGAACTATTTCGACCCAAATCGCCTATGGTCGGTATCGGTTGTCGCCAAGAACCTCGGCGGACAGATCAAAGCCTATGACGAAGAGTACGACCGCATGCCCTTCGACTTGCAGATAGGCGTTTCCAAACAGATGCAGAACATGCCCGTTCGCTTCCACCTGACTCTCATCGACCTGAACCACTGGGGTTATCGCTTCGCCAACCACGCCGTGGCGGGTGTTGACGTGATGCCAACCAAGCAGACATGGGTGGCTGTGGGCTACAACTTCCGCCGTGCCTATGAGATGAAGATAGCCTCGGGCAGTGACGAGAGTTCCCACAACGCAGGACTGGCCCTTGGAGCCGGCCTGAACCTGGAACGAATCAAGATTGCCGTGAGCTACGGTAAGTACCATGTCTCCTCACGCTCACTGATGTTCAATTTGGGATACACCCTATAGGGAATTCACATTGATAACTGGGAATTAAGAATATATGAAGAAAATCATCATTGCCATCGACGGCCATTCCTCGTGCGGAAAAAGCACAATGGCCAAGGATCTTGCCCGCCGCATCGGTTATGTCTATGTAGATACTGGGGCCATGTATCGTGCTGTCACGCTCTATGCCCTGCGCAACCAGCTCATCAAAGAAGACGGAAGCGTGGATGCAGAAGGACTGCGCCAGCAGATGTTTCAAATCAATATCACGTTCAAGTTCAATCCTGAGACGGGAAGACCCGACACTTATCTGAACGGTGAACTGGTGGAACAGCTGATTCGCTCGTTAGAAGTCTCTAACCATGTCAGTCCCGTTGCCACACTCGACTTCGTCCGCACGGAGATGGTGGCTCAGCAACAACGTATGGGCAAGGAGAAAGGCATCGTGATGGACGGGCGCGACATCGGCACGACCGTATTTCCACAGGCAGAACTGAAAATCTTCGTCACGGCTTCCGCCGAGGTTCGTGCCCAACGACGCTTTGACGAGCTACAAGCCAAAGGCATGCCAGCCGACTACGAAGACATTCTGCGCAACGTACAGGAACGCGACTACATTGACTCTCATCGTGAGGTTTCTCCTCTGCGACAGGCAGAAGATGCCGTGGTGCTCGACAATAGCCACATGACCATTTCCGAACAGAACGACTGGCTCATGGCTCAGTACGAGAAAGCCGCATCATAAGAACGACGCTATTCCCTTCTCAAGATATAGTCGCGGCACTCTTCCATAAGCCATTTGGGAGTGCTGGTGGCTCCGCAGATGCCGATGGTCTCCACTCCCTCTATCCAACGCATGTCGATTTCCTCAGCCCGTTCTATCTGGTAACTGTTGGGATTCACGCTCTTGCATTCGTTGAAGAGCACCTTACCGTTAGAGCTCTTGCGCCCACTGACAAAAAGAATCAAGTCGTGACGGGCGGCAAATGTCGCAATGTTCGGCATACGGTTGGCCACCTGTCGGCAGATGGTGTCGTAGCTCTTGAACGTTGCTGATGGTGCAATGTGTTCCTGAATATAGGTAATGATACGATGGAACTCATCCAGGCTCTTCGTGGTTTGCGAATAGAGATAGATGTCACGTGTGAAGTCCAACTGCTTCACATCTTCAAACTTCGCTATGACAATGGCGGTGCCGTCAGTCTGACCGACCAGTCCGAGCACTTCCGCATGTCCAGGCTTGCCAAAGATGACGATCTGCGCCGACTTCCTCTCGTCAAACTGTTTCTTGATGCGACGTTGCAACTGCAACACCACAGGGCAGGTAGCATCAATAATCTCTATATTGTTCTTCCGTGCTATCTCGTATGTCTCGGGCGGCTCACCATGTGCCCGCAACAGAACCTTCACGTCATGCAGACGATGCAGGTCGTCATGCGTGATGGTCATCAGTCCACGCTCATGCAGGCGTTCCACCTCCATGCCATTATGCACAATATCGCCCAGGCAATACAACGTGGAACCTTTCGCAAGTTCCTCTTCTGCCTTGCGGATAGCCGTGGTCACGCCAAAGCAAAAACCACTGCCTTCGTCTATTTCAATCTGAAGCATCGTCTATTATGATAAGGAGTTTTAGGAACATCAGTTCCCCATTACTTGACCGTGACTCCCACGATGACCTTCGGCGTGGTGGGGTCATTGGTTATCATCAGCACACGTGGCTTTGTATGCTGCTTAGCCAGTTCCTTCATTTCACCAGTGATACGCAGGTGCGCACTTTCCCCGGCTTTGAGCTTTGTCTTATTGAGTGACACCTGCAATCCTGTCGTGAACATCTGCAACGCACTGATGTCGAGTTCACTCTTTCCAACATTGGTCAGCAAGATGTCGGCCCGCTGTTTGTTCTTGCCCTTACGGTCAAAATCTACCGTTGTTGCCGAGAGTTCTATACGGGGAGCCTGCTCCATCTCGGCAGCCGTCATCTCTCCAAAGTTCGGCAACAGGACTGCCGACACGCCGATGGCCTTGTTCGTGGCAACCTTGTCACCAGGGAACAGTCCCAGGAACACCGTGGTCTGTGTCAGTCCATAGTCGCGCAGGTCATTGGAATTGAGCTGTATCGTCACTACCCCACTCCGTCCGGGTGCCAGTCTTGACGGCGACACCTCTGCCTTCAGATAGTTCGGCAGGTGCATCACCACCGGCTCGGCCATACGCGAAGAGTTGTTCATGATATGGAAACGCATGTAGGGACGATCTCCCTGATTAACGTTATCGAACTCGATATTATCGGCATCTGCCAACAATTCTCCGAGCTGATAAGGATAGTCACCTACATAGTCAACCACCTCGTCAACAACAATTCCCTTGATTGTCAGGTACAGAGGCTTTTCTCCAGCGTTTGAATAGATTGCCACTTGCTTCTCGAAGTGTCCCATCACGGCTGCGTCATAGGTGGCTTTCACCGTAAAGGCCTCACCGCCAGCCACTGCCTTGTGGGGATATTCTACTGTTGTACATCCACAGCTTGTTCTCACCTTATTAATAATATAGGGATGTCCGCCCGTGTTCTTCAATTCAAACTCAGCTGACACTGGAGCACGGAAGAGCACCTGTCCCAGATTGATGACATTGCTCTTCACCTCCACTCGCTGTGCATCGGCCTGTCCAAAGACCATTGCCAGCATCGCCATGATGATTGTCTTCTTGTTCATTATCTTATTGATTTGATTAGCATATCAAACTACATTCACTCAACATGGATTGTCTGCGCCGCTGTGCGGGCAGTGTACTCTGGGGCGTATGCACACTGTACGGTACAGGTTCCCGTCTGGTACGTGCCTGTTCGGTCAATGTAATACTCTGTCTCGATCACATGTTTACCCTTGGCAAGACGGTCGAAGTAGTAGTTGGTACTGTTGTCTCGCGGAGAACAGTAGTAACCCCAATGGTAGCCACTAAGCTGTCCAACGGGTTCCATGCACGCCGCCCGCTTGTCAATCAACTGCACAAAGTCGTAGTCACGCTCGGCAATAATGGTCAGACGCACCTTGACACGGTCGCCTATCTTGAGGTGAGAAGTCGAAGGTGCAACCATCTCCCTTGTCACCTTCAGCCCTGCGGAGGCATCAGTAATGGTAGCAATGGGTTGCATCTGCTGGATATAGAGTGCTCCCCACGAAGTACCTTCACCGGTTCTCTCAATAGCAAGAGAGGGTTCCTCTGATTCTCCCTTGACAGCAAGACTGGTCTTCACGTAGCCTAAGCCTGCTGTTGCCTTCGGTAGGTCAAGCAGTTCTCCGTTTAGTTTGAAAACCGCAGTATGTGGGGTATGGAGTGCGTTGTGTGATTCACCTTGAACTCCTTGTAAAAAGGCATAGACAGCATTGACGGTGTTAACGGGTGTATCCCAGCTCTGCGTGCGCTTCGACTGCAACAGCCAGCGTTGCATCTCCTCAACAGTCTGCCTGTCCTGTGGCTCCAGCAGTCGGATGGCTTCTATTGCTGCCACCTCTGTAGGAATCCTATAGTCGAACCAACTGTATTGAGCTTTCGGTGTATCGAAATAGCGCCCCATCTCTTCTGTATAGACGGTGTACTCACGAATGCTCTGCAGATACTCCGAAGCCTTCTTCAGATAATTATTCTTGGCGAGCACAACGGAAGAAACCGCCTTTCCATAGATAGTGAACGCCTTGGTCTGCTTGGCCAGCAATGCCGTTAGGTAGCTCACATCCTCTTTCTGACTGGCTGTCAGCTCGGTACCGTCAAGAGCCTGTGCATAGAGGTAACAGACTGCCAACTCACTCGGACGAAGATTCTTCTGTCCTTTCTTGGCTTCCTTTTTCAGCTCCAACACCTCTTCATGTGCCTTAACAGCAAGATAGCCCATAGCTTTACCAAGCATCTGAGCCGTTGCTTCCTGTCTGCCAACAAGTGTGTTCAGACGAACCAACGTCTCAACAACAGCGGAGGTCATATAGCGATTACCTTCCATGCCCTGCCACCAACTGAACGAGCCGTCGGGGTTCTGTAGAGATGAAAGTTGAGAGACGAGTGTTGAAAGTCGGTTGCTGACCGTGTTCTCATCGAAGAAGTTGATGAGTTGGCGTTTCTGATCGCTCTCGCTGGTAGCTTCTGCTACCCACGGTGTCTCGTCGAGCACCAACGATTTCAGTTCCTGGTTCTTCTCCAGACTACTCAACAGCGATGTCTCCTCACCACGTTCCTGCTGCCAAAGTTCGATGACCCGCTTCACTTCGGGTGACTGGTGCAAGATGTGCGAAGCGATGCTATTGGCATAGAACGCCGACACAAGACTGATAGCATTCTTCTCGTTGGCATTGGCAACGGTGGGCAATGCCTGTATCATCAGCCATGCAGGGTTGTTGGTGTACTCCAAGGTGAGATGAGCAGTATCAGATGAGAGGTGAGAGGAAAGAGGTAAAAGGTACGAAGTTTGATTTTCCTGAAGGGTAAAGGGGATGGTGGTTGTCACCATCTCCTGATCGGGCAGGATGGGTAGGTAGTGTTGCTCTCCATCACTGAAAGTGTCACCCTCAGCCGTCATGCGGCAGATATAGAGGGCGCTTTGAGAGGCAAGGGGCAAGGAGCGAGGAGCGAAGGTGACACTACCTGTCTTTCCTGCCTCCACTGTGAAGGGGAGTTCCTCGGTGTAGATGACCTGTTCGGTCTCGGCATCCAACAGTTGGATGCGTGCCGTGCCCGACACCTCACGGTCTGTCGTATTGATGAGTCTTGCAGAAATCGTAGCATCATCACCCTGACGCAAGAAACGGGGCATATTGGGCTGTATCATCACATCCTTCTTGGCAACCGTCTCCCCGTCGAGGAATCCGTAGTTCACATCGCGGTCATGTGCCAGTCCGATGAAACGCCACGTGGTGACACTCTCGGGCAGGGTGAAGCGCAGGGAGATATGGCCTGACGAATCGGTGCGCAGGGCTGGATAGAAGAAAGCCGTCTCATTGAGGTTCTCACGCATCTGCACACCTTCCCCAGCCATGTCAGCGTTAGTGATGACTTCCGTATCCGTGTTCTTAGAAACGATATTCAAACCGGCAATCTTGCCTTGCAAAGCCATATCATCAGCCATATCCAAATCAGCCATATCCAAACTGGCATATTCCATTTTCGCTGATGCCATGAGAGGAACCTCTTGCAATACAGTGTTAGCACGAGAACCGCGAACACGGATATACTTCCGTCCTCCGAATAAACCCATATACGGATTCGGGAAGAACGAATCGTCGAAATGACTGAACACCAGTTGATAGTCATCAACCGTGTGACGAGATTTCTCTTCAAAGAAGCTGAGGGAAGCAGCGGACCATCCATACCACGTCGTACTGGGCAGGTTGAGCCACATCATGGGACTGAACGACCACGAATGCTGAAGTATCTCGTCGAGCGAACGGTCGAAGAGGGTTGCCATGAGCGAAGCGCGTGCAGGTGTTCCGTCGGGACGTGTCACGCTGAGTGTCCATTCCTCTTGTTGTCCAGGGGTAAGCCTGTCACGGAAGGTCGTCCATTTCAGGAGCAGTCGTTTGTCGGGAAGGGGCTTGCGCAGCTCGGTCTGGTGTTTGTAGAGCTGTCCATTGCGAACCCATGCACAAGTGAACAGCGCACCGTCGCCATACTCCTCTTGATATGTAAAGGTGCGTGTCGTGACGGCGTTGCTTTGGTCGATGGTACCACTCTCCAAGAGTTTTTCGCCTGCGATGAGGGTATAGACGATATGCTGGTTGTCGTCCGATGAACCCATCTGAATGTAGATGGGGCCACCATCACGCGGGAACTCCTTGGCAGAAGCATAGAACCAGTCGTGGGTCTCCATGGCGGGATGCTTGTCACTCATGCTGAACACGGTGAACTGTTGGCGCAACGTGTCGGTTCCACAAACAGCCAACAGGGTATGTTCGCCCGACTTCAGTTTGCTGAGCGGTAGTTCCACGGGAGTGTTGGCGACGGTCGTGCGGGCCTTTTTCTCCTGGTCAATATAGTAGCTGACTGTTCCCTCTATAGGTTTTCCTGCATTGTTGAGGTATTGGAAAGTAACAGTGGCAGCACTGTCTGCAAGTATCATGGTTGGCATGGAAAGCGAGAACGAGGTTGCGCGATTGCTCAACGGCAACGTCATCTCACCGTGACGGGTCTCACCAGCCGCATCGGTAGCATCAGCGGCGATGCGGAACGTATAATAATAGGAGTTGAGAGATGTGAGACGAGAGTCAAGAACAGAGTTAGGTACGAGCATCGGAACACGGAGGGAAAAGCGACCGTCGGCATCAGTACGAATACTATCGGCCATGATCTCCTCTGTTTGCTCATTCGAATGATACCACCAGAAAGCGGGACTGCGCGTCACCCGTACCGCGACGGCAGCATCCTGCACGGAAACGCCAGCGAAGCTACGGGCTGTGCCGTGTACCTCGATGGTGTCACCGGGATGATAAGCTTCGTGAACCTCGTCGAACTCCACTTGAAAGGTGGGTCGCTTGTATTCCTCAACAGAGAAGCTGACAGCATTTCCTGAGAGCGAGCAACGGATAGAGAACCTGCCCGTAAGTCCCGACGTAGGCAGGATGAAGTCGGCAGATGCCACACCTAACTCATCGGTGACAACATTCTGTTCGTTCACTATCTTTCGATTGGCATCGCGTAACGCCAGTGTTATCTCCTCATTGGCCAGCACCGAATGCTGTGTCTTGTCCTGCACCTTCCATGCCAACACCGAGACATGAACAGTCTGTCCGGGACGATAGAGGGCACGGTCGGTATAGAGGTTGCTCTGCTTTTGGATATTCTCGTTGTTGTAATAGCTGAAATAGACATTCAGATAATGCTCTGGATAAGCCGTATCTTCGTCTTTACAGACATAGATCCGGTCGGGGCGTTGGTTATCGTAGGTGTAGTTGATTTCACCCTTCTGGTCGGTAACACTCACGTAAGCCTGCTCCTTCTCGCCATAGCGGGCATATCTGGAAAGGCGGACCGTAGCCTCTGGTACTGGAACGCCCGTCGTGGCATCAACCACTACCACACGCATACGGTTGTCAGGCAACGTCTCATGCATGGCGTAGAGATTGCTCACATGGAGCAGGGCATAGTCGGGAGACAATCCCTCGGCGTCGGCTTTCACCTCCATGAGGTAGGTACCGACAGGAAGTCCCTCGATGCTGACGGAGTCTTTCAGGAAATCCCAAGGCTGATAGCCTTCGTAATGCCGACTGACAGAGATGGGCTTGAACGTTTTCTGTACCAGGGATTTCAACTTCTTCAGGTCGTCAGCATTGTCGGGCTCATAGTTATCACGCCCAGTGATGTTAAGTTTCGTAATGGTTATCGACAGCTGACTTACATTGCGCACTTCGTCGATACTGATGTTGATGGGGACATGGGGCAGTGCCATTCCCTGCTCCACGGTGACATGGAACTTGGGCGCAACCAGTCCCGCACGCTCATTGCGCAATGTATTCAACGGCTTCCACGTTCCCCAGCGACTCAGAATATCATCGATGCAAGCCACACGCTGCTGCGGAGTCATGGTCTTCTGCGCCCGCTGCTGGTGGTATTTCGCCAGTGCCAGCTCGCCACATTCGGACAGGTCGGCATAGAGGACCATCAACGAATCGAGGTTCAAGTCAGTAGTCAAAAGGCTATGGGAATGACACCTCGCCGCACAGATGCAGGCGGCGGGTCGGTTGCCATGGGTTGCATAATACTGATAGAGCGTCTTGTAGTCCTGTGCCTCAATGCCTAAGACATGCAATAGATCGTGGTTGAAGATACGACTGTCAATGCCTTTCTCCACCAATGGTTCATAGCCTTGTGACGAGGCTGCCGCCAACAGCTCGGGATGACGCAACGACTGGGCATAGTATTGCTTCGACAGGGCTACATGATTCTCACCCAGCATACTATTGTCACGGTAGATGCGACCCAGCACACTCTCGTAAACGGCAGCGAGAACGGGCTCTTTCTCCCCCACTCTTTCTTCGGCAGCACACAGGCGTTCCACTGCCGGCTGTAACGAGTCGGGCGAGACTTCCGTCTGCACCTTCGCCCGCCATAGCTGCGACTTCAAGAGCTGACCATAGCTGCGCTCACGCTCCGCCTTGGCTGCAATCTTGTCAAGCAGCTTGATTTGAGTTTGGGGCAAATCCTTCTGTGCGGCTGCCTCCACCCGTTTCCACAACTCTGTATAATTGTCTGCCATTATTCTCATAGGAATCACTAAAAACATTAGCAGAATGACAATCGTTCTATTCATCGTCTGTCTTGCTTTTGATACATTCATTGCAAAAATAAGACTTTTCTGCCGATTGGCAAAAAGATTGAGAATTTATTAACGCTTGTAAAGCCTATTTGACAACTCTATTCATGTCAAATCGACAGAATCACAAGACAAACTGGCAGAATTCAATCAAATGGAACAGAATTTGAGCAGCCATCCATGAAGGAAAACGTCCTGAAAATAATTCATAATATAATATACGAAAGGAGAAACATCATGACTTTAGACAAATTCACCATCAAGGCGCAAGAGGCTGTGCAGGCGGCCGTACAGACCGCACAGCAGGCCGGTCAACAGACCATTGAGCCGGTACACCTCTTGCAAGGTATCTTGCTGAAAGGCAAGGATGTCACCAACTTCATCTTCCAGAAGTTGGGCGTTAACACACAACAGGTTGAGACACTCGTACAGTCGGAGCTGCAACACCTGCCGCGCGTCAGCGGTGGCGAGCCCTACTTCTCGAATACAACATCACAGGTACTGCAACGTGCCATCGATACCGCCCAGAAGATGGGTGACGAATACGTCAGTATCGAACCGCTGCTGCTGGCACTATTCAGCGTCAACTCCACAGCAAGCCGCATCCTGAAGGATGCCGGTTGCACCGAAGCCGACATGCAAAAGGCCATCCAACAACTGCGACAGGGACAGAAGGTGCAGTCAATGAGTGGTGACGAAAATTTCCAAGCACTCTCGAAATACGCGAAGAACCTCGTGGACGATGCCCGCAACGGCAAGCTCGACCCTGTCATCGGACGGGATGACGAGATCCGTCGCGTGCTGCAAATCCTGTCGCGCCGTACAAAGAACAACCCGATTCTCATCGGCGAACCGGGAACGGGTAAGACCGCCATCGTGGAGGGATTGGCACAACGAATTGTCAGAGGCGATGTTCCCGAGAACCTCAAGGACAAGCGCCTCTACTCGCTCGACATGGGTGCCCTGGTAGCAGGTGCAAAATACAAAGGCGAGTTTGAGGAACGACTGAAAGGCGTGGTGAAGGAAGTGACTCAGGCCGAGGGAAACATCATCCTCTTCATTGACGAGATTCATACACTTGTAGGTGCAGGAGGCGGTGAGGGTGCCATGGATGCCGCCAACATCCTGAAGCCGGCTCTGGCAAGAGGAGAACTGCGCGCCATCGGTGCAACCACGCTGAACGAGTACCAGAAATACTTTGAGAAGGACAAGGCTCTGGAAAGACGTTTCCAGACAGTGATGGTCGATGAACCCGACGAGCTCTCCGCCATCTCCATCCTGCGTGGACTGAAAGAGCGTTACGAGAACCACCACAAGGTTCGCATACAAGACGATGCCTGCATCGCCGCCGTGAAGCTGTCGGAACGTTACATCAGCGACCGCTTCCTGCCCGACAAGGCCATCGACCTGATGGACGAGGCTGCCGCCAAGCTGCGCATGGAACGCGATTCAGTGCCAGAGGAGCTGGACGATATCAGTCGTCAGCTCAAGCAACTGGAGATTGAACGCGAGGCCATCAAGCGCGAGAACGACACTCAGAAAATTGCGCTGTTGGACAAGGACATTGCCCAGCTACGCGAACAGGAGACACAGTTGCGTGCCAAGTGGGAAAGCGAGCGCGAACTGGTGAACCGCATCCAGCAAGACAAGCAACAGATGGAACAACTGCGCTATGAGGCGGAGCGTGCAGAGCGCGAGGGCAATTACCAACGTGTGGCAGAAATCCGCTACGGACAGCTGCAGGCTTTAGAGAAAGATATCGAAAAGATACAAACAGAGCTGAATGCCCAACTCTCAACCCGCATGGTACGCGAAGAGGTCACTGCCGATGACATTGCTGAGGTAGTGAGCCGCTGGACAGGCATTCCCGTGAGCCGCATGCTACAAAGCGAGCGAGAGAAGCTGCTGCACTTGGAGGAGGAACTGCACCGTCGTGTCATTGGACAGGAGGAAGCTATCTGTGCCGTCTCTGATGCCGTGCGTCGCAGCCGTGCCGGTCTGCAAGACCCGAAACGTCCTATCGCCTCGTTCATCTTCCTTGGCACGACAGGTGTCGGTAAGACAGAATTGGCAAAGGCGCTTGCCGAGTACCTCTTCAACGACGAGACGATGATGACACGTATCGACATGTCGGAGTATCAGGAGAAGCATACGGTGTCGAGACTCATCGGTGCCCCTCCGGGATATGTGGGCTACGATGAGGGTGGACAGCTCACCGAGGCCGTCCGCAGGAAACCCTATAGTGTAGTACTCTTCGACGAAATCGAGAAGGCTCATCCCGATGTGTTCAACATCCTCCTGCAAGTGCTTGACGATGGCAGACTGACAGACAACAAGGGACGGGTCGCCAACTTCAAGAACACCATCATCATCATGACCAGCAATGCTACACGCGATCAGCTGAAGATGGTGATGCGACCGGAGTTTCTGAACCGTATCGACGACATCATCACTTTCCAGCAACTCAACAAAGAGCAGATTGCGGAGGTGGTCACCCTACAGATGCGGAAAGTCAAGAGCATGCTGGAGCCACAGGGTTTCACCCTCGACTGGACACCGCAGGCCATCGAGTATCTTGCCGAAGTGGGCTACGATCCCGAGTTCGGTGCTCGTCCCGTGAAGCGGGCCATCCAGACGCACGTACTCAACGAACTATCGAAGAAGATGCTGGCAGGAGAGGTACAAAAAGAAAAGCCCATCACCATTGATGAGTTTGGCGATGGGCTTGTATTCAGAAACTAATTTTTTACTTCTTCACCTTTCTACCATTGATGATATAAATTCCATGGTTAAGCGAACTGAAGTCTGTGCCTACGCAGCGACCGCTGAGGTCGAAGATGCGACGGTCAGACTTCTGCTCGTTCAGGCGGAAGACATTGCTGATACCGTCAGTCTGCTTGGCAACGACAAGCACTTCATCAAGGAAGAAGCGTAAGCTGGGAGTGAAGGTAATCTGCATAGAGCCATTGGCCTCAATGGTTGCAGAGCAATTCGTCCAAGCACCTTTCTCAATGGTGAAGGTATTAGGCTCGATATCTGCTTCGTCTGACTCGAGCGACAAATCCGTTCCATCTTTGCTGCTATCCCACGCACCAGCCTTGAAAGTAAGGGTAGCCTCGCCATTGACAACAAAGGAAGGTGTTGTGACAGAACCGACAACCGAGCTCGTACCGAACTTGGCACATGCATCGCCTCCATTTGCTTTGCCGCCGTTAGCCGTCCAACCATCGTTATCAGGATTAAAAGTCTTATTAGCAATATTACCACTCCACAAATCGTCGTTACCACCCGTACCTTTACACTGGTCGAAGGACTCATAGAAGATATAGTCGCCAGAAGGCTGCACGGGATCATCGCCCGAACCACCACCGTTACCTGCAGCACGATAGGTAAAGCCCATGGTACCATCGCTGTTTTGCTTGATTTTCAGGATGGCACCCTTCATTACCTTTTTCCCTTCACTATTCTTATTATATAAGGTGGCAGCAGGTGTAGAAGTTGCCGTCAAGCTGTCTTTCTTGCTGTAGGGATATAGGTCGGTGGAAAGGGTCTCCTTGGTATAATCGCCTAAATATGAGCTCCAATAGCTGGAGTCATCGTCGTTGTCAGCATGAAAGATGGTCATGCGTTGATGGTCGTTCAGCGGATAGCCATATTCGGTATATTCTACGGAACTTCTCGTAATCTTTGTGTTGGGACAGTTGTACTCCCAGATATTCTTATCGAAGTCCACATGTGAAATCATCAGTCCCTTGGCAGGATAGCTGGTGTCCCAACCGTTCTTCTGACGGTTCTCAATCATATAGTATTCATCGGGATGAGCATCGTTATAGATGATGAAGGTCTCACCGTGCTCACTCATCGGCTTCAAGTTCGTGATGACAGTGTCCTTGTCTGACAGGACAACAGGCTCCTGCCATCCACACATCATCTTCTCATGAGCGGTGTAGCCGGCAGGACAGAATGTGGAACCGTTATAGCTACCACCACACATCAGATCGAAGTCACTCATGCCGAACCAACCAGAGTAACTGGTGTCATAGAAGTCGGGGAAGCCCATACAATGAGAGAACTCATGACAGAAACAGCCAATACCCTCGATAGTTCCATCGGGCTTAATCTCGTTGCTACAAGCATAGGTATTCAGTCTAACCCCGTTATATGTCAGATCACAGTCGGCAGCAGAAAGATAGTACATGTGAGGCCAAACGGAAGATGCAGGACCGCCATCGGCCTCTCCTTCTCCAGCATAAAGCACAAAAATCTGGTCCACCTCGCCATCGCCGTCCCAGTCATAGTCAGCGAAGTTCACATCGGCAGAAGCTTTCACACAGGCTTCTTTCACCATCTCTTCCGGATGCTGGTCATCGCCGTTTGACAAGTTGGTTCCATAGTAGCTCTGCGATTTGCTCAACGTATAGGGACCTACCACATCGAAATCGAGTTCAAACTGTCCGTCACTCTGATCCTTGAAATAGTCAGAGACGCTACCCCGGAAGTTACCCACGTTGTAACCCGCCTCGTTCATGATGCGCTTATATTTGGCAAGGTTGTTCGCTGTTTTGAACTTCACATCCGTGAACTGAGCCAAAATAACCAATCCTTTTTTAGCACCCAAATAGTGGGTGCGGTCACCCATCTCTGCCTTGAAAGGCGACTTGAGCCGATGGGAAATGTTCCGGCGCGCCTTAGAGCTCTTCATGGCACGAGCCTGAATCTCCTCTACGCTTACGGGCACATATACTTCGCCTTGTTCAACATAGCGCTGTCCGTTTTCTGACACCCAGAAATGCACACGTTCATCACCCGATAATTGAGCTTTAACTTCGGTTCCGTCACTGAGGCGGAGCATCTTCCACAGGCCACGCTTGGCAGGAACTGCAAACATCATGGTCGCTACCATGAGCAGTGACATGATCAGATAAAATTTCTTCATTTTCATATTCATTCTTAAAATCTTTATGCAATTTTTTTACAAGTGGCTGCAAAATTAGGTATTATTTTTAGATGCGCCAAATAAAAAACGTATTTTTACCTCTTTTTCTTTTTCTCCCCTTGTATTTTTCATTATCTTTGCATTCTCATAAATCCCATCGGGCTTATAAGACTCATAAGCCCATAGGACTCATAGGACCCATAAGACCCAAATAAAAAAAAATGAAAGAAAAAGAAGAACTGGCAGCCGGCCTGCCTGAAAATGCATTTAGAGAGTTGAAAGAAGGCGAAGCATATCGCCCGTTGATGGATTCTGCCAAGAACTATCCCGAGGTGAACGGATGGTCGGTGACGTGGGGCGTGCTGATGGCGATGCTCTTCTCCGCTGCTGCCGCTTATTTAGGGCTCAAGGTAGGACAGGTTTTTGAAGCCGCTATCCCCATTGCCATCATTGCAGTAGGTGTGTCAACGGCCGCCAAGAGGTCGAAGGCACTGGGCGAGAACGTGATTATCCAGTCCATCGGAGCCTGTTCAGGTTCTGTTGTGGCGGGTGCCATCTTCACACTGCCTGCCATCTACATTCTGCAAGCCAAATACCCGGAGATGTCGGCATCGTTCATCAACATCTTCATCTCCTCCCTACTGGGTGGCATCATCGGCATTCTGTTCCTGATTCCCTTCCGTAAGTATTTCGTACAGGATATGCACGGAAAGTATCCTTTCCCCGAGGCCACGGCAACGACACAGGTGCTGGTGAGCGGCGAGAAAGGCGGCGACCAGGCGAAGCCATTGCTCATTGCCGGTGCAGTGGGTGGACTCTACGACTTCTTCGTGGCGACCTTCGGCTGGTGGAACGAGAACTTCACCACGCGTGTTGTCGGCCTCGGACAGCAACTGGCAGCCCAAGCCAAGTTGGTGTTCAAGGTAAACACGGGTGCGGCAGTGCTCGGACTGGGCTACATCATCGGTTTCCGCTACGCATTGATTATCTGCCTCGGCTCATTGGCCGTGTGGTGGGTTATCGTACCGGGCATGGCACTGCTCTTCAGTGATCAGGTCTTGAACACATGGGATCCAAGTATCACGCTGACCGTTGGCGAGATGTCGCCCGAACAAATCTTCAAAGCCTACGGCAAGTCCATCGGCATCGGTGGCATCGCCATGGCGGGCATCATTGGCATCATCAAGTCGTGGGGCATTATCAAAAGTGCTGTCGGACTGGCTGCGCAGGAGATGAAGGGCACAGCCCGCAACGAGGAGAACGTACCCCGCACCGCCAAGGATCTTTCCTTTAAGTTCATCGGTATCGCCTCGGTGCTGACCATCCTCATCACCTTCTTGTTTTTCTGGTTTGGCGTGATGGACGGCAATATGCTCTTTGCACTCGTGGCGATTATACTCGTGGCGGTCATTGCCTTCCTGTTCACCACTGTGGCTGCCAATGCCATTGCCATCGTGGGTTCCAACCCCGTGAGTGGCATGACGCTGATGACACTGATTCTGGCATCGGTCGTGATGGTGGGTGTCGGGCTGAAAGGCACCAGCGGCATGATTGCGGCTCTCATCATGGGCGGCGTGGTCTGCACGGCACTCTCCGTGGCAGGCTCGTTCATTACCGACCTGAAGATTGGCTATTGGTTAGGAACCACCCCGCGCAAACAGGAACAATGGAAGTTCCTCGGCGTATTGGTTTCTGCCGCTACCGTAGGCGGTGTGATGATGCTGCTCAATGAAACCTATGGCTTCGCCAGCGGACAGTTGGCAGCTCCCCAAGCCAATGCCATGGCTGCAGTCATCGACCCATTGATGAATGGTGTCGGTGCTCCGTGGTTGCTTTATGCCATCGGTGCAGCATTGGCCGTTGTACTCACTTGGTGCAAGGTTCCAGCACTGGCCTTCGCCCTGGGTATGTTCATCCCCATGGAACTCAACATACCATTGCTCGTGGGCGGTGCCATCAACTGGTATGTAACGAGGGTAAAGACAAAGAAACAGGGAGCTCAGGAAGATTTGGAGAATGAAGCCAAGGAACGTGGTGAGAAAGGAACGCTGATTGCCAGTGGATTCATTGCCGGCGGTGCCCTCATGGGTGTTGTCTCTGCCCTGCTCCGCTTCGGTGGTTTCAACCCTATCGACGAGGCTTGGCTCGCCAACCCGCTGTCAGAAGCCCTCTCGCTCCTCGCCTACATCCTTCTGATCTTGTATTTCATTCAAGCAACCAAAATAAAAAAGAATTAATCCAAAGCAGCACCGGCATCCCGCGATTGGAATGCCGGTGTTTTTTTTGATGACTTACGAAAAGAACTTCAGGATGGAGTTCATGAAGCGAGTGAGCTCTCGGGGACGAACCTGTCCGCGATAGTCCATGCGAGACATGCATTGCGAGATATACAGTCGGCGCTTGGCACGTGTCATTGCCACATAGAACTTACGGGCATCCTCAGCGATGCCTGCGGGACTATTTCGGTTGAAGTAGCTGGGATAACGGTCTTCCACCGCATCGAACACGATGACGTTGTCAAACTCCAATCCCTTCGCCTTATGCACCGTGGAAACGAAGACACGGTCACCAATACTACGACTGTTACACAGGTCGGCCTCTTTCAGGGTATTGATCTCAACGATATGGGCTGCCAACTGTTCTTGCAGACTCTTTCCATGCTCATCTCTCAGCATGTCTTCCGAGAGATAGCGGATGACATAGTCTAACTGCCTGACAGGTTCCATGAACGTGTTTTCGCATAGATAGTCGTGGGTACGCATCAGTTCGCTGACCAATGCCGGACATTCTTCTTCGGGAGCCTCATAGCACCGCTGGCGGGCGGTCAGGTATAACTCCCCATAGTTACGGCGAAGAAGGGCCACACGGTTCTTTACTCGTTCTTTTGCCATGAACGAGCGTTGCATGGGAATCATCTCACAAGCTCGCTGATAACAATAGTTCATCAGCGAACAGGTTGCCAGCACATCAGCATCAGCCAGATGAGCATTCTCGCCCTCCAATTCCAATACGGCCAACAGGTATTTCAGTTTATACTCCTTCAGATCGGGCTGTAGCAATCTGATCAGCTTCAGTGAATCAAAATACAGAGGGTGTCTGTCTGCCAGCCGTTGTCCTAAATACCGGTTCAGGTTGGCATCAAGGATATGATAGTCGTAATCGGCATTGTGTCCCAAGAGGACATCGCCTGCGGCATAGTCTAAAAACATGGTCAATGCCTCAGCATGGGAATAGAGCTGATGGTGTTTTCTTTCTTCTATGACAGGATTCACGATATCACCCAACATCAGGGGAATCTCGCGTGAAGTCTCAATATAGACATTGAACTCCGAGCCAGGCACCACCTTTCCCCTTCTCATCCGCACAGCGGCAATCTGCACAATATCATCCTCAGACACACTCAAGCCGGTAGTCTCAGTGTCGAAGACCACGATATCCTTTTGTTCACAGGCATGGGCATACTCTTGCACATACGTACTGTCATCAAAGAGCAGGAAATCGCTGGGTAGCATGGCGTGGTCGAGAAGCACGCGCATGAAATTGCGGGCATAGGCATTCTGCTCACATACGCGCATTCCTTTTATGATACGAGCCCACGCAATGAAATTATGTTCGTTGGAAAGCACACTTAAGTGGGCGAGCAACAGTTTCATCTCGGCAGAGCCAAACAAGTCATCGCCCGACACCTTGAAATGAGGCACGTCCAGTTTCAAAAGCTCCTGACTCACGTGATCGGCATCGCTGTTGCTGTTGACAATCACTGCGGTGGTCTCGTCAGACGATGCCTCATGAAGCATCTTGGCAACATGCGCCACGTCGTAATACTCCGATTCCACGACATTACTACGCAAGATGCGAAGCGGTAACAGAGAGTCTGTCGAGGATGAGAGACTGGAAGCATGTGAGGATTTCGGTAGCAAGGACGGATTGATGCCCAGTTCCACTCTGGCATATTCGTTGAAGACATCGAGCAGATACTTCGGCGACCGGTGATTGGTACTCAGGTGATGAACTTGTTTCCCGCATCGCTGACGCAACATGTCGAGCGTGGTCAGCTTGGCACCCATGAAAGAAAAGATAGCCTGCTGCTCATCACCTAAATACATAACCGTCGAGAGGTGAGAAGGAGAAGATGAGAGCGAGGTTTCCGGGGAGGTCGTGATCAGATCAACGATGGCCAACTGCAATGGGTTCAGGTCCTGTACCTCATCTACCTGAATCCAGGCATACGTTCTGTAGGACTCTGCCTCAGTCATGGCATCATAGGCCCGTATCAAGAGATCCTCGAAGTCAACCAGCTTATTTTCGCTCTTGTATTGTTCATACTGTCTCGCCAGTTCCATCTTCCGAAGCGTGCGGGCAGCAACAGTCTGCATGCCGAAATCAAAATTGGAGGTTTGCAAGGCATCCGTATAGAAATCAGTGTGGGCATAGATGTCGTTGAGGGTCTCGGCATCGAAAGGTTTCTTGTGAGCAGCCGAGACGAGTCTCAACGCCGTCACATCATCGGCCGTCATGCACTCGGGGTGCATGCGTAGCTCCTTGGCATGCCCATGTGCCAACTGCCGAAGGAAATGAGAGAAATGGATAACCTCAAAGTAAGCCTTGCGCCGATTGATGTTCTCTATCACCTGCGACTCGTCTTCGTCGAAATAGCGTGAGAGGATACTGATGCTGTCGTCCTCGTCAATGATGGAGGTCTCGGCAGGAATCACATTGTTCTCAAACAAGAACTTGGAACAGAAGCGGTGGATGTTACCCACATACACCTCGCTCACGCCCACATCGTCCAACCGTTGTTGTATGCGCTCCTGCATGCCACGCGCCGCACGATTGGTAAACGTCAGGCAGAGCATCTGATCATAAGGGATTCCTTCGTGTTCATGGGCATGGCGAATGCGTTCGGTCAGGATTTGCGTCTTTCCGCATCCCGGCGGAGCTAACACCAAATGGTAACCACCCTGTACCGTGATGACACGCCGTTGGCTCTCGTCTGGCAGAAAACGTTCATCTCTCATCTCTTCAGCATCTTCACCATGATACTTGCAGCATTGTCGGGTGCCACAGTATCACCCAGTTTTCTCATGATGTCTTCGTAACCGTCAAGCTGTTCCTGACGGGCATCTCCCCCGGGAAGAATCCGCATCAGCTCGTTCCGGATGTCCTCCACAGAGAAGCGGTCGGCGAGCAACTCGGGCACCACCTCCTTGTCGGCGATGAGGTTGACCAGCGAGATATACTTACACTGGATAATGTGATTGAAGGCGAAGCGGATGAGATGGGGAACAGGGGTCTTGTAGCACACCACCTGCGGCACATTGAAGAGTGCGGTCTCCAACGTGGCCGTACCACTGGTGACAAGCGCAGCCGTGGCATTGAAGAGCAGCTGATAGGTCCATCCGGCAGGAAGCACCTTCACCTGATAGCCTTTCGTGAACTGTTGATAATATTCGTGTTCAATGGCAGGAGCTCCCGCAATGACCAACTGATAGCTGTCTGCCAAATGGCGGGTGGCAGCAAGCATGGCAGGCAGGTTATCCTTGATTTCCTGCTGGCGACTGCCACAGAGAATGGCAATCATCGGAGGAGAAGGATACGACAGATAACGGCGCAGGAAGTCGTCGTTGTCAGCAAGGGCCTTTTTCTTGAAGGCACTGACCTCGTATGCCGTGGGATTACCCACATAGTGAATGGGGAAATGATGTTTCTCCTCGAAGAAGGGAACTTCAAAAGGCAGGATGGAGAACAGTTCGCTGACATCACGCTTGATGCTCTTGATGCGCCATTCCTTCCATGCCCATATCTTGGGCGAGATGTAATAATAAACAGGAATCCTCGTATGGGCATGGACGAACTTCGCAATCTTCAGGTTGAAACCGGGATAGTCAACAAGGATGACCACGTCAGGCTGCCAGTCAACAATGTCTTGCTTGCACATGTCCATATTACGGAAGATGGTACGCAAGTGCAACAGCACGGGCACAAAGCCCATATAGGCCAGTTCCCTGTAGTGCTTGACCATCGTGCCGCCCTCTGCCGCCATCAAATCGCCTCCGAAAAAGCGGAACTCGGCTTCGGAATCCTTTTTCTTGAGTGAGTGCATCAAGCCTGCGGCATGGATGTCGCCCGAGGCTTCGCCAACAATCAGGTAGTATTTCATGTGGAGTGAGGAAGACTAAAGGTCTAATGAAGCAATCTGGGTTTCGAGAGAAGCCATATAGTCGTAGGCAGTCACGTCAATCTTGGTGGGAGTGATGGCCACGAAGCCGTGACTCAGAGCCCACTGGTCGGTATCTTCGGCCTCGGGCTCATCGTTGCGATAGTTACCCACCATCCAGTAATAGTCGTAGCCACGCTGATGGTGACGTTTGTCAATCTCATTGATCCAGCTTCCCCAAGTCATACGGCACGCCTTGATGCCCTCGAACTCCTGTCGGGCGGGGAAGTTCACGTTCAGACAAGTTCCCTTGGGCAGTCCTTCCTTCAGCACCTTTCTCACGATGGCCCGTACATAGGGACGCAGTGGCTCAAGATCGGCCTTGGGATCGTAATAGCAAGTGGAGAATGCGATGGACGGAATATACTTCAGGCATCCCTCCACCGCCACGCCCATCGTGCCACTGTAGTGGTTATTCACGGTAGAATTGTCGCCATGATTGATGCCTCCTAAAATAAGGTCGGGCCGGCGGTCGGGAGTAAGCTGGTCCAAGGCAATCTTCACGCAGTCAACGGGAGTTCCCGAGCACGACCATACCTCGACATGCTCACCCAGGTCATCCATGTTCTTGCGACGGCGAAGGGTCAACGGGGTTACGGCCGAGAAAGCACGGGAAAAGCCCGACCGACCACCGTCGGGGGCACAGATCAGGACATCGGCCTCATCGCGCAGGAAGTCGGCCAGATAGCGCAGCCCATTGGCATGGTAACCGTCATCATTGGAAATCAAAACCAAAGGTCTCTGTTGGGTAGTATTCATGTATTCTCCTTTTAGAAATTGTCTTGCAAAGATACAATTTTTTCCATAGACCGACACTCCCTGAAAACAGAAATATGTGCAAAAAATATAAAATTGCAAGCATTGGCATCGGTATTTGATAGTTTTTTCGTATCTTTGCACACTCTATGGTTATAGAAAATAAAAGGAAAATGGGAAAAATCATTGCATTAGCAAACCAAAAAGGCGGTGTGGGCAAGACCACCACAACCATTAATCTCGCCGCATCACTGGCCACTCTCGAAAAGTCGGTTCTCGTTGTTGATGCCGACCCGCAGGCCAACGCCTCCAGCGGACTGGGCGTGAATATTCAAGAGGTTGACTGCTCACTCTACGAATGTATCATTGACAAAGCCGATGTTCGCGATGCCATCTATACAACTGATATTGACGGACTGGATATCATACCGAGTCACATCGACCTGGTGGGAGCCGAAATAGAAATGCTCAACCTCGAAAGCCGCGAAAGGGTTATCAAGAAAATGCTTGACCCCATACGCGACGAATACGACTACATCCTGATCGACTGCTCCCCCTCGCTGGGACTGATCACCGTGAATGCCTTGACAGCAGCCGACTCGGTCATCATCCCCGTACAGTGCGAATACTTTGCCCTGGAGGGTATCTCGAAACTGCTCAACACCATCAAGATCATCAAGAGCAAACTCAACCCGAAGCTCGAGATTGAAGGATTCCTGCTCACCATGTACGACTCACGCCTGCGACTGGCCAACCAAATCTACGATGAGGTGAAGCGTCATTTCCAGGAATTGGTATTCAAGACGGTTATCCAGCGTAATGTCAAGCTCTCCGAGAGTCCCTCACACGGACTGCCCGTCATCCTCTACGATGCCGACTCGTCGGGAGCCAAGAACCATTTGGCACTCGCCAAGGAGATTATCAGCAGAAATTGAAGTATTGAAGAGTTGAAGTATTGAAGAAATGGCTGTACATAAGAAGTTTAGCAAAAGCGTCCTCGGGCGAGGACTTGACCAGATAGAGGGTGGCAAGGGACTTGACGCTCTCATTGACACCACTGGTGTAACGACACAAGGCTCGTCAACCATCAACGAGATTCCAATAGCACAGATTGAGGCCAACCCCAATCAGCCCCGACGCGAATTTGACAAGCAGGCACTGCAGGAGCTGGCCACCAGCATTCGGGAGATTGGCATCATCCAGCCCATCACACTACGCAAAACCGCAGAGGGACGCTATCAGATTATTGCAGGAGAACGCCGTTGGCGGGCTTCTCAGATAGCTGGTCTTGAGGCCATTCCTGCCTACATACGTACCATCGACGATGAGAGCGTCATGGAGATGGCTCTGGTAGAGAACATCCAGCGCGAAGACCTCAATGCCATTGAGATCGCACTTGCCTACCAGCACCTTCTGGAAGAGAGTGGTATGACACAGGAGAAAATCTCGGAGCGTGTGGGAAAGAGCCGTACTGCCATCACCAACTACCTCCGCCTGCTGCGTCTTCCCGCACAGGTACAGATGGCACTACAAAAGAAGGAGATTGACATGGGACACGCCCGTGCGCTACTGGCTGTTGCCAGTCCCTCTTTACAGATCAAGCTTTTCAAGGAGACGCAGAAGAACGGCTACTCCGTGCGCAAAGTGGAAGAACTGGCACAGCGATTGAAAAACGGTGAAGACCTGGAAGAGAAAAAGCCCGAGACAGTCAAGAGCGTCATGCCGCAAGAGTTCGACTTGCTGCGCCAACGACTCTCGGCTTTCTTTGCCACCAAGGTTCAGCTGACCTGCTCACCCAAAGGAAAAGGAAAGATCAGCATTCCCTTCAGTGACGAGAAGGATCTGGAACACATCATGGCCCTGTTCGACAAACTAAAAGGAGAATAGACAAACGTGAAGAAGACAACGATGATACTGCTTGGCCTGTTCATTCTGATGACACTTTGCACAGGTTCTGCCACGGCTCAGGTCGAGGAGGCCGACACCGTGTTCGTCGTTCATCCCGACTCTCTGAGTCCCGAGGACTTTATCATTGGCGATACGCTGACGCAGGCCGTCGCCATTGATTCCGTCATCAGCGTTAAAAAGAAGATCCGTGTCAAACGCGACTGGAGCACATGGCGTCCCAACCCCAAAAGGGCGATGTGGCTGGCCATTGTCATTCCGGGAGCAGGACAGATTTACAACCGCAAATACTGGAAGCTACCCATCATCTACGGAGGATTCATGGGGTGTCTCTATGCCCTGCGCTGGAACAACCAAATGTATCACGACTATTCACAGGCCTATCTGGACATCATGGATGATGACCCCAACACGCAGAGCTACAACCAGTTCCTGCATCTGGGACGACAAATCACCGAAGGCAACAAAGACCGGTACAAGGAGCTGTTCCGCAAACGCAAGGACCGCTACCGCCGCTGGCGCGACCTCAGCGTATTCGTCATGATAGGCATCTATGCCGTCTCCGTCATCGATGCCTACGTTGACGCATCGCTCTCGGAGTTCGACATCTCAAAAGACCTGAGCCTACGGGTTTCGCCGGCCGTACTCAACAACCAGAGCGACCGCAATCCCCTACGCTCCTCAGCATTGGGACTGCAATGCAGTCTGAATTTTTAAACAAAACATGATTATGAAGAAGCTTGCTTACTTTCTATCCACCGTCCTACTCTGCTGCCCATGCGCCCTGCATGCACAGATGGAGGATCAAGAATACGACGATGATAGCGTTGTTGAGACCAACGACGAAGGAAACGAGGAAGAAATAACCATGCCCGAATCAATGAGCGATGCCGAACTCGACAGCCTGCTCATTCTCTATAGCACCAATACCTACTTGCAGGTGGACAACAACTGCAACCTGCCCAATATCAACCCCGTTTACGAGAAACAGGACTACATCGACCGTCTGCGTCGTCTGCCAACCATCATGGAGATGCCCTATAACGACGTGGTACAGAAGTTCATCGACCGCTACAGCGGACGACTGCGCCGCACGGTCAGCATCATGTTAGGAGCACAGAACTTCTACATGCCCATCTTTGAGCAGGCATTGGAGAGCTACGGCATTCCTCTGGAACTGAAATATCTGCCCATCATCGAGTCGGCACTCAACCCCAACGCCGTGTCACGTGTCGGAGCCACCGGACTGTGGCAGTTCATGCTTGGCACCGGACGACAATACGGCCTTGAAGTCAACTCACTCGTCGATGAGCGCCGCGACCCCATACTCTCCTCGTATGCCGCAGCACACTATCTCAAAGACCTCTACCGCATTTTCGGCGACTGGAGCCTGGTCATTGCAGCCTATAACTGCGGAACCGAGAATATCAACAAGGCCATCCACCGCTCAGGAGGCGAGCGCGACTACTGGCAGATCTATCCCTATCTGCCCAGCGAGACCCGAGGTTACGTGCCCGCGTTCATTGCTGCCAACTACATCATGAACTACTACTGCGAGCATAACATCTGCCCCATGCTGACCAACCTGCCGGTGAAGACCGATACGATCATCGTCAACCAAGACGTTCACTTCGAACAGATTGCGGAGGTATTGGACATCAGCATCAGCCAGTTGCAGGAACTCAATCCCCAGTATCGCAAACAGATTGTCAACGGCAACAACAAGCCGTCGGCCATCAGGCTTCCGATGGAGTATATCAATGCCTTCATCGACAACCAAGACTCCATCTTTGCCCATAGAGCCGACGAATTGCTCACTAAGCGTCTTGAGGTGGCAGTTAATGAGCCCGCTCCCGTTGTGCGCAGACAGACAAGCTCACGCAGTAGAAGAAATGTACGCTCGCGCAGTAGTCGTGGCACCAAGAGCGTGACCGTCCGCAAAGGCGATACCCTCTCACAAATCGCAGCTCGCAACCACACCACGGTGGCCAAGCTCAGAAAACTCAACGGAATAAGAGGTAACAATATCAGAAGCGGTAAGAAACTGCGAGTGAAGTAAACCCCTCATTCTTCAATCCTCATTCCTCAACCCCCAATCACTTCTGCCTATGAACGACCTTGAACTAAAAGAAAAAGCGCGGGAAGCCGCCGACGAGAAAATGATCAACGATGCATTTCAGAAATTGATGGAATGCTATCTCGCGTCAACCCATCGCAAGAAGGTTGACCTCGTTACCAAGGCTTTCAACTTCGCACGTCAGGCGCACAGCGGTGTACGCCGTCTCTCTGGCGAGCCCTATATCATGCACCCCATCAGTGTGGCACTCATCGCATGCAAAGAGATGGGACTCGGCTCAACAAGTATCTGCGCCGCACTCCTGCACGACGTTGTAGAAGACACGGAATACACCGTTGAAGACATTGAGAACATCTTCGGGACGAGGATTGCCATGATTGTGGAAGGCCTGACAAAGATCAGTGGAGGAATCTTCGGAGAAAAGGCATCGGCACAAGCTGAGAACTTCAAGAAGCTGTTGCTCACCATGAGCAATGACATCCGGGTCATCCTCATCAAGATCTGCGACCGACTGCACAACATGCGCACACTCGACTCGCAACCCGCTAACAAGAAATATAAGATTGCCGGTGAGACACTGTATATCTATGCACCGCTGGCCAACCGACTGGGACTGTATAAGATCAAGACTGAACTGGAGAACCTCAGTTTCCGCTTCGAGCACCCCGAGGAATATGAGAGCATCGTCCAGAAACTGAACCTCACCCAGGAAGAACGCACGCAACTCTTCGACCAATTCACTGAGCCCATCAGGAAGATTCTTGACAAGAAAGGCATCAAGTATCAAATCAAAGCCCGTGTCAAGACCCCCTACTCCATTTGGAGCAAGATGCAGCGGAAGAACGTTGGCTTTGATGAGATTTACGACATTCTTGCCGTGCGAATCGTCTTCACGCCCCAAAAGCCCGAAGAAGAAATCAGCGAATGCTTCCAGATTTATGTCGCGTTAAGGGAACTCTACGAATACCACCGCGACCGTACACGCGATTGGCTGACCAGTCCCAAGGCCAATGGCTATCAAGCCCTGCATGTCACGCTGATGTCAAAGCAAGGACAATGGATTGAGGTGCAGATACGCAGCAACCGCATGGACGAGATTGCCGAGCAGGGATTTGCCGCTCACTGGAAGTATAAGGACGGTGACGAGAATCCGCGCGAAGAGGGCGAACTGAACGACTGGCTGCGCACCATCAAGGAGATTCTCGACGACCCGCAGCCTAATGCCATGGACTTCTTGGATTCCGTCAAGCTGAACCTGTTTACCAACGAAATCCTGGTCTTTACTCCAAAAGGAGAAATCAAGACTCTCCCCTCCGGCAGTACGGCACTGGACTTCGCTTTCCACATCCACACTTTCCTTGGTACCCACTGTTTCGGTGCGAAAGTCAACCACAAGCTGGTACCCCTGAACCACAAGCTCAGCAGTGGAGACCAGATAGAGATTATCACCAGTAGAACCCAGCACGTGGAGCCATCGTGGATGAAATTTGTCACCACAGCCAAGGCCAAAGCCAAAATCACGGCCATCCTGCGCCGCAACGACCGCGAGATTCAGAAGCAAGGTGAAAACATTCTGTATCAATGGGCCAAGGAGAACAATCTGGAGCTCACCATGTCGGCCATCGACAAGCTGTGCGAGTTCCACGATCTGCAGAAACACGAGTCACTGTTGCAGGCCATCGGCGAGAAGAACATCACCCTCGGACAGGAAGACCTTGACGAAATCTACGGCAAGAAAAAGAAGAACCGCAATGGATGGAAGAAGTACGTTCCTTTCATGAAGGTCAGAGATGACGAAAATCAGCACAATGCCGTGAAGGTGAATAACGAGCTCCTCGTCGTTGACAAGGATTTCAACAAGAAGATTCCCTGCGTCATCACCGAGGAGACCATCAACATGTATATCTTCCCCAAATGCTGTAACCCCATCCCGGGCGATGACATTCTCGGCTTCATTGATGACAACAAGCACGTGGAGATTCACATGCGCGCCTGCGAAGTGGCCGACAAGCTCAAGTCGAGCTATGGCAACCGCATCCTCGATGCCAAGTGGGAGATGCACAACAAGAATTTCTTTGAAGCGGCTATTGAGATTCACGGCATCGACCGCAAGGGCATGCTGCACGACCTCGCCGATGTCATTTCAGACCAGTTAGGCATCAACATCCACAAGATTACGATTGAAGCCCACGATGGAGTCTTCGACGGCAACATCGAACTGGCTGTTCATGACCGTTCCGAACTGGCAACGATTATGAACCAACTCAAGACCATAGACGGAATACAGGAAGTTCAGCAAATCAAATAAGGCTCGGGTATTATACCAACCCGTCCAGCTGCCGCTTCAGTTCTTTCAGCTCGTCACGAACCGAGGTCAGCGTTGCCAGCACGTCACTGCTACGCTCGGCACCCTGCCGGTTGCCGTTCATATACTTGCGGGCCGCAGCCAACTTGAAGCCACGCACCTTGACCAGGTTGTAAATCACCTTCAGCTGCTCAATATCCTTGGCGGTGTACTGGCGCACCTTCGTCGCAGAAACCGTCTTCGGGCGTAGGTGCGGAAACTCTTTTTCCCAGTAGCGCAACAGACTTTCGTTAACGCCAAGCATCTCAGCAACTTCCTTGATGGAGTAATACAACTTGATATTCTTATTCTCGTTCAGTGCCATGGCTTCCTTTTCTTGTTTACAGAATCTATGTTCGTTGCAAAAGTAGGCAAATAATTTGATACGTCCAAATTTTGGACGTTTTTTCTGTTTATCTGAAATAATTATTCCTTTTGCATGTTATTTCGTTACTTTTGTGTAATTTTGCACCCAAATTGTAAAATTGTAAATTGTCAAATTGCAAATTAGGATGATGACAGCAAAAGAAATCCGTGACTCTTTCAAGAAATACTTCGAGTCGAAAGGACACGCCATCGTGCCTTCCGCACCGATGGTCATCAAGGATGACCCCACGTTGATGTTTACCAACGCAGGCATGAACCAGTGGAAAGATATCATATTAGGTACGCGCGAGCCGGAGCCGCGCCGACGTGCCGATACACAGAAGTGCCTGCGTGTGAGCGGTAAGCATAACGACCTCGAGGAAGTAGGCCACGACACCTACCACCACACCATGTTCGAGATGCTCGGCAACTGGTCGTTTGGCGACTACTTCAAGGAAGGTGCCATCGACATGGCATGGGAATACCTGGTCGATGTGCTCAAGCTGAACCCCGCCGACCTCTACGTCACCGTCTTCGAGGGCGACCCCTCCGAAGGACTGGAGCGCGACGACGAGGCCGCCAACTTCTGGCTGAAGCACGTGCCCGCCGATCACATCATCAATGGCAACAAGCACGACAACTTCTGGGAGATGGGCGACACAGGTCCCTGCGGTCCCTGCTCTGAGATTCATGTCGATAGCCGTCCCGCCGAAGAGAAGGCCAAGGGACTGCCTGGACGTGAGCTGGTGAACAAGGACGACCCACAGGTCATCGAGATTTGGAATATCGTCTTCATGCAGTATAACCGCAAGGCCGACGGCTCTCTTGAGAAGTTGGGCATGCAGGTCATCGATACGGGCATGGGCTTTGAGCGCCTGGTCCGCATGATGCAGGGCAAGCACTCCAACTACGACACCGACATCTTCCAGCCCATCATCAAGGCCGAAGAACAGATCACCGGCATGAAGTATGGAAACGAGGAGCCTGTTGATGTCGCCATGCGTGTCTGCGCCGACCATCTGCGTGCCGTAGCCTTCTCCATTGCCGATGGTCAGCTGCCGTCGAATGCCAAGGCTGGCTACGTCATCCGCCGCATCCTGCGCCGTGCCGTGCGCTACGCCTACACCTTCCTCGGACAGCGTGAGGCCTTCCTCTACAAGCTGTTGCCCGTGCTCATTCAGGAGATGGGCGATGCCTTCCCCGAGCTGCCCGCACAGCAGGAGCTCATCGGACGTGTCATGAAGGAAGAGGAAGACGCTTTCCTGCGCACCTTAGAGCGTGGCATCAACCTGCTGAACACCGCCATGGACGACCTGAAAGCCAATGGCAAGACCGTTCTCGACGGCACCTCCGCCTTCCGTCTGTTCGACACCTACGGATTCCCGCTCGACCTCACAGAGCTCATCTGCCGTGAGAACGGCTACACCGTCGATGAGGAACAGTTCAATGTCGAGATGCAGAAGCAGAAAGAGCGTGCCCGCAATGCCGCACAGGTAGAAAACGGCGACTGGATTGAACTGAAGGCAGGCGAACAGCAGTTCGTTGGCTACGACTATACCGAATACCCCTGCCACATCATCCGCTACCGCAAGGTGACACAGAAAAAGAACACCTTCTATGAGTTGGTGCTCGACAACACCCCGTTCTATGGCGAGATGGGTGGACAGGTAGGCGATCAGGGCGTGCTGGTCTCTGAGAACGAGACGGTGACCGTCATCGACACCAAACGCGAGAACAACCAGAGCGTCCACATCGTCAAAGAGCTGCCCAACGACCTTCAGGCAGAGTTCATGGCTTGCGTCGATACCGACAAGCGCAATGCCAGTGCCGCCAATCACACCGCCACCCACCTTCTCGACTACGCGCTGAAGCAGGTGCTCGGCGACCATGTCGAGCAGAAAGGTTCCTACGTGTCTGCTGACACGCTGCGCTTCGACTTCTCCCATTTCCAGAAAGTCACCGACGAGGAGCTGCGCCAGGTTGAGCGCATGGTGAACAGCATGATCCGCGAGGACATTCCCCTTGACGAGCATCGCAACACCCCGATGGAAGAGGCACGTAAGATGGGTGCCATCGCCCTCTTCGGCGAGAAGTACGGCGACACCGTGCGCGTGGTGCGCTTCGGTCCTTCCTGCGAGTTCTGCGGTGGTATCCATGCTTCCAGCACCGGACGCATCGGCATGTTCAAGATTGTCAGCGAGAGCAGTGTTGCCGCCGGCATCCGCCGTATCGAGGCCATCACAGGCGAGAACTGCGAGGAGGCCATCTATCTGATGGAGGACAACATGCGCGCCTTGAAGAGCCTCTTCAACAACGCCAAAGACCTGAAGGCCGTCATCCAGAAATATATCGATGAGCACGATGCCATGAAGAAGGAGATTGAGCAGTTCCAGGCACAGGCCGTGGAGCGCACCAAGCAGATGCTTCTCGAGCGTGCCCAGACCATCAACGGCATCCATGTCATCAAGGCAGTCCTGCCACTCGAGGCAGCGCAGGCCAAGGACCTCGTCTTCAAAGTCCGTGAGGCACTACCCCAGCAGCTTGTCTGCGTCATCGGCACCACCGCCGGTCAGAAGCCCCTGCTCAGTGTGATGCTCAGTGACGACATGGTAAAGGATCACGGTCTGAACGCCGGCCAGATGGTACGCGAGGCCGCCAAGCTCATCCAGGGCGGTGGTGGCGGACAGCCTCACTACGCCTCTGCAGGCGGCAAGAACCTCGACGGCATCTCCGCCGCTGTTGACAAAGTCATTGAACTGGCACAGCTATAAGCCAGCATCCCTCTCTGACAGAGAACATAAAAAGTTGTCACTTCTGGAAGTAAGAGAAGTGACAACTTTTTTATTTGCCGAAATTATGAAAACGCACTTTTCAAACCTTGGAAAAATGTTATTTTTATACCATTATCAACTTGGAAAAGTGTAAAAAAACAGAATTATTTATATTGGAAAAGTGTGTTTTGTTTGCTTTTTATGCTTGTATTTAAGCCATAAGTTGCAGATAGAAGAGATTTACGACCTAATACCCTCTGAACTGAATGCAAAAAACAAACGCTTTATTCTCAAAGAACTGAACGAAAAAGCACGATTCAGCAAATACGAGGACAGCTTTTTATGGCTCAGGGATGCTGGGGTGGCTATCCCTGCATACAATGTCGAGGAACCTCGAGTACCTCTGCTTTTGAACAAACAGCGAAACCTGTTCAAACTCTTCCTCAACGACGTAGGACTGCTTGCTGCCATGTATGGAGGAAACATTCAGGCTAGATTACTCAGTCCGAATCCAAATATCAACTTTGGCTCTGTTTTTGAAAACCTTGTTGCCCAAGAACTGTATGCTCATGGTTTCTCTGAAGCACAGCAACATTCACTATACTATTTCAACAGCAAGAAGCAAGGTGAACTGGACTTCGTGGTAGAGTATGCTGGTAATATGCTGCCGATAGAGGTTAAGTCAGGCAAGGACTATGAACGGCATAATGCACTTTCCAATGTGATGGAGAATGAAGAATATGCTGTACCAATGGCTTACGTGTTCTGTCAAGAGAATGTTCAGACAAAGGGGAGAGTTATTTACTATCCCATCTACATGATAACCTTTTTCGAACAAACCCAGGCAGAAGAGAAAGTATATAAGTTTGATCTTACAGGCCTTTAAGACACAATAACCATATTGTAGCAATGATATAATCCGTGCAACATCAGGAGTAGTATATAGAACGTGAACGGCTTCTTGGGAGTTAAGGGAGTTAACGAAGTTAAAAGACGAGACCCTCCGGATGCGGTGCGCTTTCAGCTTTACAAAAAGCAAACAGAATTTCCGTGTTTGCGTTCTATTTGTCAGGAAAAACGGCTGATTTAAACAAAGCCGTCAGTACCAAGTGGGTTGGTACTGACAGTTCCAAGTTTTCAACGCATGCTGGTACTGAGAATTCCACTCAGTGGTACTCACGCTACCACGGGCAGATAACAAGCCTACCGCTTAGTGGAAGCGATGACAAGTACTATTTCACCATGACCTTTTTCACAGTTCCATCGATCACACGGAGAATGTTCATGCCGCGCTGCGGAGCCGCTAACTTGCGACCATCAAGGGAATATACCTCCTTGACGGTTGCTTCACCGGTTTTGACGAGAGTGCTCTCTACATTCGTGAGGTCTTTTTCTACGATACGCCAAAACTCCTTCCAACCAGTTTTAGACTGATATAGGTTCTTTGTTCCTGTGGGAACCGTCAGTGTTCCTTCATGATAGGTCGCTGTTGGAAATACAGATCCACCAAGGGCAAAGGGATTCTCTATCAAAGACGTTATCTCACGAAGATTGTTACAATGCTCGAACGCACTGAATCCGATTGCTGTCACGCTATTGGGGATGGTAACGGAAGTCAGACTGCTACAACCTCTGTATTTACAACTTGCTGTGTTTCAATATGTTTAGATTAAAACGGTAGAAAAGTGATTACATGGTTTTTATGGAGGATGAAAATGACGAAGATTTAACGTATTTAACTTTGCTAAACGTTACGCGAATTCAACAAGCAAGTGCAAATTTACAACAAGTAATTGAAAAACTCCTCAATTGGAGTTGAAAAATTGAGTTTCTTTCTTGGCCTTGTATTGATTTGGGCAGTGATTTCATCAATGTCTTTGTCCTTGAGATGTTTTATAGGCGATGATTTCGGTATATATTGCCTTATGAGCCCATTTGCGTTCTCTATGGCTCCTTTCTGCCATGAGGAATAGGGATCGGTGAAGTAGACCGTAGTGTCCAGTGCCCTTGCTATTGCCTTGTGGTTACAGAACTCCGTTCCATTGTCGGTGGTTATAGTCTTTACCAGTCCTTTGTATGGAGCGAGCAATATTATGGCCGTTTGTGCCAGTTCATCGGCATCCTTTCCATGCTTCAACTTCTTCATGAACAGCATGTTTGTGCTTCGCTCCACGATGGTCAATATCGCTCCCTGGTTATTGTTTCCCACGATGGTGTCCATCTCGAAGTCAGCGAATCGTTTCCCGTCAGCTTCCGGTGAACACCGGTGTATGCTCACCCTGTCAGGTATTATCATTCTCTTTCCGACAGGCCTATGACGGTGTTTCAGATGGTGCCTGCAATGTTTGTAGAGGCATCCCCTGTTCTCGTACTTGTCCTTTCTGATGATGGCATAGATGGTTTCATACGAAATCTTATATCCCATTTTGGCAAGATAACCTGATATCTGCTCTGGCGACCATTGCCTTTGCTTCAGCAAGCCTATTGCCATGTCGCGGACAAACGGCTTTATGGAACGATTGCCCGGCATCTGATGTTTG
>CADCDK010000004.1 GCA_902800185.1 uncultured Prevotellaceae bacterium | reverse complement strand
GCGGCTCATGTCGTACATCGTCGTTGCCACGGTGGCTTTGATACGCGGATCGAGCGCCGCTGCGTTGAGGGCTATGCCTCCCCATCCACACACGCCGAGGATTCCCACGCGGTCAGGGTTCACATCGTCGCGCGTCATGAGGTAATCCACCGCCGCAGAGAAATCCTCCGTGTTGATGTCGGGAGAGGACACATAGCGTGGCTCGCCACCCGACTCGCCTGTGTAGCTGGGGTCGAAGGCAATGGTCAGAAAACCACGCTCGGCCATAGCTTGAGCATAGAGGCCGCTCGATTGCTCCTTCACTGCACCGAAGGGACCGCTACAAGCAATTGCCGGCAGTTTGCCATCGGCATTAATCGGCTTATACAAATCGGCTGCGAGTTCGATGCCGAAGCGGTTCTTGAACGTGACCTTCTTGTGGTCCACCTTGTCACTCTGTGGGAACACCTTGTCCCACTCCTGAGTCAACTGTAATGTCGTATTCATATCTTCGTTTGTAGTTTGTTTGTTCTCGTTGCATGCCGTGAGCGCCAAGCCCATCAGCACTGCGGCTAATAATACTTTTTTCATATCCTTTAGCTTATATATTTCCTCCTAATTCGTATGCTTCCTGAAGCTTTGCGTTGCCATCAATCTCACGGGCATCATTCACACCACCACAGAAGAGAGTACCTGCAAGACGCGACTTCGGATAACAGTCAATCCAACCTATCAGACCTGCCTCTGCACGCTTCGGAGTCTGCTCTTCGTCCTCGGCTGCGGTGGTCAGCAGATAGACATCGCGAAACTGGTAGTCAAGCTCATACATAGCGTTCATACGATCTATGAGTGTCTTCATCTGTCCGCTCATCTCGTAATAGTAGATAGGAGTTGCCCAGCAGATGACATCGGCCTGAAGCACCTTCGCCATAATGTCGTTCACATCATCGTTAATGACACATCGACCCAGCTTTTGGCAACCCATGCAGCCCTTGCAGAACTGTATGTTCTTGCCAACAAGCGAAATCTTCTCAACCTCGTTTCCGGCGGCCTTGGCACCATCCACGAACTTATCAGCCAGCATGTCGCTATTTGAACCGCGACGCAGGCTCGTAGAAATCACAATCACTCTTTTCATAAGATTACTTTTTTACCATTCTTTATATGTATGCCATGTGTTGGATTCTCGATGCGTAGCCCGCTGAGCGAGTAGTATGCGTCATTTTCTGTAGCTGCGCTACGGACGCTATTGATGGCGGTCGCACCCGACGAGAGCGACAGCGTGACGGTGATGTTGCCCTCGCCAGCCTTGAGGAACGTGCGAAGCTCGCTCTCCGACAGGCCGTCAATCTTACCTAAACGGGTGTAGCTCCACGAGTTCGTGCCGTAGAAGATGCAGATATTCGAACCGTTGTACAGGATGACGTCACCCGGTTGCGCGTTAATCTGCTCGTTGCTTGTGGGCAGCGAGAAACCCAGTGCTCCCCAAATCTCAAAGCCTCCGCTGCTGCTGAGCGTCACGGTGACGGGAGCCTGCTGCAATTTCTCGACAAGCGTCTTTGTTGCTTGATTGTCGACGAGCGTCACAGCTTGTGTCTGTCCGTCGATAGTGATAAACATCTTTTGTGTCATAGTCTGCGCCTTCACCTCGTCGTCCTTCGTGCAGCACACCATCAGGAGCGACATCAAAATCAATGCAATCTGTTTGAACTTCGTTGACTTTCCCCTTCGGGCCGTCGAGCTAAACCTTCGAGATTTTTCATTCTCGGCAAAGCAAACACGTTTTCTTTGCTCTCGCTTAATCAAAATCTTTATATTCATTAAATTTTGTTTTCGTCTGCAATTCTGTGCAAGCCGAGAGCAGAGCTAAATTTGTTTAAGCTATGCCGAGGTGACGCCAGAATCGCGACCTGTTTACAGGGCGCAAAGGTACGACGATTTCGCTAAGGAGGCACTACCCAAATCTTGGAAAGAATTACCAATATTACGGAAGATGCTAAATGGTGTGTCAAGTCATATTGTAATCTCAATCTGCATCCTCTCTGGGATTTAAGAAATAATTTCATTTATGTCCAAACACCACATTCTCTATCTCACTTTTGATGATTTCCAAGGTGTGGGTGTCGAATCCTGCAAGCGACAATAAGGAGAAAGAGACGATTGCCATTACCATTCCTATTAGTGACCGCAGTCTGCTTCGTGAGTTAGTTCGCAGATTTGGTTGGGTAGGTGTATTCTAAGCGGGCCGATTGGGAATTGAGTTCTAATTTTTGTCGCACAGCCTTGGGCAGTTTCGATGCCACAAGTTGATAGGACTCCTTGATCCATTCCTGAACCAATGTGTCTTCTATCTGTTCATAATACACGTCGCTCCAGTGCTTCTTGTTCCAATGCCAGGCAGGTGTCACAGCAGCGAACTGCTCCCGCAATTCGTCATTCCTTTCTGGCGACAGCTTCAGGGCCAGCCGTGGCTCGGAAGATTCTTTGATGTCATGCTTGCCACCGCCCAGCCACAGGCAGACAAAGATCTTCCCTTCCAGCCGGAATGTAATGATGTCATCACCAAACGGCTGGTCTTCAGTAACACCAGGCAGTGCCAACGTAAATTCTCGTACTTGTTCAATGTTCATACTTCCCGATAATTTGAAAAATGGGTGAGTCGGGGGTGTTACCACATACCTGATATATAGGTGATGTCGTATAAGAGAACACCGTTACAAAGACCATTGCTGCAACAAACAGCAGTATGTAGCGTACCTTTCCCATATAAATTAACTGCAAACCGTCAAAGAAGTTTTGTGGGTTCACGCGCCTTTTTCCTCTTGATGATTGTCGCCTTTCTTATTCAACAGCAGACCATCTCTGGCATTCAAGGGTGAAACAACGGGCTTGCCCGTCTTTGCTTCGAGTTCCATGCGGGCATTGCGGGCAATCTCCCCGCCTTGACGAGCTACGTTCATGTGGTCACCAAACGTCTCCGGATTCTGGCTCTCTGAGATTTCCTTGGTGGAAAGCTCGGCCAGCATATTCATCACCAATTCTCGGTTGGTCATGTTGTCACGCAGATTCTCTTTCTTCAGTCCCTTGAACTTCTTGTACTCCTGTGCAGTCATGCCTGCCCAAGTATGGTAGATGATGTCGGTCAGTGTAGCAAACTGTACACCCTCTTCCAATCCGTGACGTTTCCACTCATCAGTCAAGTCCTTGCGAATCTCTATAGACTTCAACCGTTGATTTATCCAGTTGTCTGAATAGCCCAATCGCTTGTAGTCTGCCAGAGCCTGTTGAATTCCTAATTCAGGGTCTTGCATCTGATCAAGTCGCAGTGCCGCCACTTGTGCCATCCACAGTTTGAAGGGCTCGGCCTTTCTTGATGGAATGGACTGAATCAATCGAAAAAGTTGCCCAGTATCAGCCACATCCGTCTTTCGCATCTTACCATCTTCAGCCTGCAATTTCAACTGGTGACAATTTGTCACCGTTTCATTTCCTTCTTCTTTAAGCCTTTGTTTGAGTTTATTCCAATACTTACGCGCTGTCTGGTAGTCCTTGCTCTCAGTAAGCACGCCACAGACATCCACTATGGAAAAGTACCACTTCTCTTCCACGTCATCATACACGGCGCGTACCTTCTTTTCTTCAAAGAGTTTTATCTGGTTATACTTCGTCATACTTTATTATATTATCTGCGTGTCAAATATATTTTGCGGGTTATATCTACCCAATTTGACTACAAAGATAATCATTCCCGATCAATTAATTGCCATGACTTGAGAATATATAAGAAAGATTAAGAAGTAAAATAAAAGATATTAGCCGATATAAATTAGCTTGGATTGAATTACATAGAGCAGCAAACAACCCTTACTGTATAGTTGATGATGAGGATTTGTTCTTTACTAGTCAAGCTGCTCATTTCGTAAAAACTGATTCAAGAGAGGGGCTTACGAGCGAGGTGGCTGACAGAATAATCCAGATATTAGAAGCAGAAGTTGGATAAAAAACTTTAATAAACAGCTTTTTTTATAACTTATGCCTCAATTTTACACATGTTTTGATTATCTTTGCAGAAACATTTTCAGATTATGGCTAAAAATCTATTAGGAAAAACCTTAACTACACTGATGCTGCTCATCTGCGGCATCGTTCTATCATGGGCCGACGGTCCATTCCGTACTGCACGCTATGACGGTTTCAAGGTGTTGTCTCCCAAGGCAGGCAGTATCCTGATGATCGGTAACAGCATCACCGACATGCACATCTGGCAGGAGGTATTCCGGGATGCCAACGGCAACTACCTACCCATCTGCAACCGCGGAAACTCGGGTTCCTACTCCACGGAGCAGAGTGAGAACATCGAGAGCTACATTGCCAACGGACCATCCAAGGTGTTTCTGATGATAGGCACAAACGACATCGCCACCAGCGGCGGCCTCAACTTCACCCCCGAGCAGGTGCTCAGCTATGTCAAGAGCATGGTGAATCGCATTCACCGGCGTTCGCCAAGCACACATATCTACCTGTACCCGATTCTGAACAACAACACTGGTAATCGTGTTCGGGCAACGTGGCTGCACTACAACGAAATCCTGAAGGACTACATCAACACATCGAACGATGCCCTCCTCACCTTCGTAGATATCTACGACGCACTGCAGAATCTGGCTAACGGCGGAGCCTGGAGCAATGACAACCTCCACCCCAATGCCGCCGCCTATAAGATATGGTGTCACGCCATCCTACCCTACTTAGGCGAGAATGTCACCAGCGTGTACGACGATGTCAACGGAGACCTCACCACCGTTCAGCGTCAGGACGGCCTCACCAGTATGCACGGTGGACGTGCCACCATGTTCTCGGTGGTGCCCATCAGCGACGATGACATCATGATATTCGGCGATGCCGAGATCAAGACGGCCGAATGGTGGGAGCTGCTGGACAACCCCAACGTCAAGAACCGCGGCACGGGCTGGAACAACAGCGGAGACATCGCCACAACCAGCAAGGAAGTGGATGCCACATGGGCAGCCACCGGCGCCGGCAAGTCCGGCTGTCCGAGAGCCATCTTCGTATATACAGGAACGAGCGATGTCACTGGCTCTACCGCCATGGCAACGGTGCAGTCGAACTACACAGCGCTCATCAACAAGCTGAAGGCGAAAGCCCCGACAGCTAAGATCTACGTGATGGCCATCCATCCTCGCTACAACAATGCCTCTCTGAATACAGGCCGCATCACCACCTTCAACAACTGGTTAAATAATACGCTCGCTGCCGGCGACGCGAATGTCAAGTTCGTAGATACTTACACCCCGCTGCTCAATGGTGACAATGCGGATGGCAACTACGTCAACAGCAACCAATACCTCCTCGGAAAAGGTAGTGTAGTCTTTGCCAATGCGATGGCTGCCGCCTACAATGCCGATTTTGACACCAACCAACTGGTTCCCGTATCCGTTGAGACAGGCAACACCAACTATGCCATGGCCACGCGCCGCAACACCATCGGAACAGCCATCACCGCTGGTCGTGACATAGTGGCCGGGACGAAAGTCGGCGACTACACCGAAGCCAGCGTCAGCACCTTCAGGGCTGCAGAGGATGCCGCATTTAGCGTGCTGGCCCAGCAGACCATCACCGATGCCGAGGTGACGAATGCCGTCAATGCGCTTAAGGCCGGTCTTGAGGTGATTGCCCCCACAAGTGCGAACACAGCAGGCAAGTACTTCCGCCTCTATACTCCCAACCGCGGTTCCCGCTATCTGACAAACAACGGCAGCGGCACAACCATGTCTGGTCTGCCATTAACCACCTTCGACAGTCAAGTATGGCAGTTGGAGGGACGCAACGATGGCTCTTTCGACATCAAGAGCGTCTATGACGACTCCTACATGGCCATAACCTCGCCCATTTCCACGACAAAGGCAAAACCCGCCAACGGATGGTCGTTTGTCAAGAGCAACACCCCCGGGCTGTTTATCATCAAGAGCGGCACGAACCAGCTCAACCAGCAGAACAACACCCCCTACAACATTCTGAACTGGGGCGGCGGCAGCAATTTGAGCGATGACGGCTGTAAGTACAAGATTGAAGAGGTGGACGCTTCCGATTTCGACCGCCTACAAGTTCAGGACGGCCAGCTATATACCATCGCGGGATATGTTGCCCGCAATGGCGGCACCACCAACTACGTTTACTACGACGGCACGACCCGTTCGATGAGCACTACCCCACCTACCGACAGCGACGGCGGTTGGAGGGCTGTGAAGGTGGATGGCGGCTGGAAGTTTGAATCCGCCAAGGCAGAAGGCCGTTATCTGACGTACGAGGGCGTGGATGCCACGGGGGCCGTCTATACCATCGAGCCCGGTGTTGCCGCCGGTTGTCTGTCAATGCGCATCAATGGTGTGTGGTCAGCCTCTTCCGAGAATGGTGATATGGGCGGTAAATACAAAGCATCAAACAACACCGTGCAGTCTGACCAATATAACTGGTCCACCGACTGGAAGATCACAGTCTATGATGTTATCGAGACAGGGGTGAACCGAATCACAAAAGCGGAAACCCACGCTCAGCCTATCTACCACCTCAGCGGCGTGCGAGTCAACAAGGTAGAAAAAGGGAACATCTACATCCAGGGCGGCAATAAGATCGTAGCCAAATAACCCTTCGCAGACATCACCCCATCATCGTGCCAAGGCAGTCCGCCATCGGAACATAGGATGTGAATACAGGGAAGAGAAAAACATACTACCAAATAGAAATCAAAAACTTCACAATTACGAAGCGCGACGGCTCCAAGGACAGCTTCTCGCTTGACAAGATTATGCACGCCATTGTCAAAGCCTTCGAGAGCGTCAATGAGCCTTCCGACTTAGCCTCTATCTCCTTCTATCTTCCTTTATCTCCTTCTACCTCCCTCTATCTCCATAGTCTAAAGATTTTCCCTGTTTTTCTTGAAAGTTTGTTACAGATTCTTGGAAGTTAAAGGAGTTCATGAAGTTAACGAAGTTAAAGGAAGATACTCTTCGGATGTGGCGTACTTTCAGCTTTACAAAAAGCAAGTAGGATTTCCCTGTTTACTTTCTTTTTGTCAAGCAAAACGGGTGATTCAAGCAAAAAGTCAGTACCAAGCGGGTTGGTACTGACAGTTCCAAGTTTTGTCCACTCGTTGGTACTGAAAATTCCACGCAGTGGAACTCCCAGTACCACGGGCTGGTAACAAGCCTACCGCTTAGTGGAATCGATGACAAAAATTCTTAACATGAAAAACCTAAAACCTAAATTTAATTCCCTCCTTATACATTGATATAAAGAATTATTTCGTATCTTTGCAATGAAGTATAAACAGCGATGAGCTACACGTTTCATCACTTTTATGCCTTCAAAATATGAGAATAGAAAAAAGATATGAGCAAGATGGCTAAGGAGGGTATTCAACTGGTTAGTGTCACTAACCACTTCAAATTCCAAGCTCCTGATGGTAAGCAACGATTCGCAGATGCGCTTGATGCTGAGTGCGTACAGATAGTAGCTCAGCATTATCCCAACAAGCTTACAACAGATTCACGCATATATCTTTGGTGGACTCTATGACTTTGCTGGCAAGATACGCACTAAAACCATTTGGAAAGACGGAACGCTGTTTTGTCGTGCTGAGTACCTGATAGAGAATCTAAGAATCATCGAGAATATGCCTGAAACGACATTCGATGAGATCGTGAATAAATACGTGGAGATGAATGTGGCCCATCCTTTCATGGAGGGAAATGGCAGAAGCAATCGCATCTGGCTTGACTTGATATTCAAAAAGCAACTGAAGCTTTGTGTCGATTGGAGCAAGATAGACAAGAAAGCATATTTGACGGCAATGAAGCAGAGTACGACGGACGCAACAGACATCAAAGCCTTGCTATCAGGTGCAATGACCGACCGCATTGACGACCGCGAAATTTTCATGAAGGGCATCGATTATTCTTACTACTACGAACAAACCGATTAAGAGAGTGCAAAGCCAAACTCGTTTGAGCTTTGCCGAGCGTGAGGTTTGTCGAATGAAATTTCAACAAACCGATTAAGAGAGTACAAAGCCAAACTCGTTTGAGCTTTGCCGAACGGGAGGTTTGTCGAATGATATTTCAACAAACCGATTAAGAGAGAGCAAAACCAAACTCGTTTGAGCTTTGCCTTCCAATAACTCCCTCCTCCAAGGTTTTTTAGCCGTTCATCGTCCAAGGCAAACCCCTTTACGATGTATTCATGCAGTCTTTCTGTTGCCCATTGGCGGAAACGGGTGGCAATGATAGAACGAATGCGATAACCTACGGAAATAATCATATCAAGATTATAATAAGGAATCTCACGTGTTACTTCTCTATGGCCTTCTTGCCGAACCTGTCGGAATTTCCGACAAGTTGCCTCTTCCTCCAATTCGCCCTCCTCGTAAATGTGTTTGATATGCTCAACCACATTTGTACGTGAAGACCCGTATAGGTCTGCCATTTGTTGTTGTGTCAGCCAAACAGTATTGTCCTCTAATCTAACGTCAAGTCTAACCACACCGTCTTCCGACTGATAGATGATGATATTTCCTTTGTACTCGTCCATACCTTATTATAAGAAATAGATGATACTTTTCAATCGTTATATAAAACTACCATTTTCAAAATACTTTCCTTGATTTTTTCTCTAAGTGACACTGGTTCCAGAACTACCACATCTTCCCTATGTGACAATATCTCTTGTTCAAAGTCGTAGGTGGGTTTCAAGTGATATTCAAAAACAGAGTAGTCGGACATGGTTTCTACTTCTTTTTGGGAAGAATGAAGTGGGAGTGAACGGAAATACTTGGCTTGGTTGTTCATCACCTTCAAGCGCACCCGTTCACATTCCACTCCGTTTTCAATGATAATGCCGAATGAATCACGATAGTAATTATGAATATTGAACCATTGAGGAAATTTGAAATTTTGCTCAGTAACAGTTAGCGACTGAATACGGTCCATGGAAAAGGTGAGAATGTCTTTCCTTCTTGTTGTTTTGCCTATGACATACCACCGCAGATGGAACAGTTTCACTGCGTAAGGCATCAGTTCATGGTTGGTGGGAGCGTCGCGCTCAAAACTCTGGTAGGTCATACGAAGCACCTTACGCTCCCGCAGAGCCTGCAAGACTATGGACAGATAAGGCTCTGCCGACGGTATCGGCTCTATTGAAATGCAATCTTCAAGATCTCGAGCTTCGCGAATTGCGTTGGTCATCGAGAAGTTGTTGAGAAGCCAGCGGCGCACTTCACCATTGCGAAAGGCAGAATCGTCCTCTATGCGGTAAGTGTTATCGTGCTTGTCGCAAACAACGTTCACCTGAAACAGCATTTCTATTTCTTTGCGGTGATAGTCGAATGTCCTCCGTGGAATATCCTTGCCATCATAATAAGGTGAGTCGCGCCACTTCTCGTTCAACTCTCTCAGCGTAATGCGGCGGGCGTGATAGATGGTGCTGACCTCCCAAATATAACGTGCTAACAAGTATTTTGCCATAGCTTTCAACTGTTTTTGTGCAAAAGTAATAGATTCTTCGAGACTGTGCAACGCTTTTGCAAAAAGAATGTGTAACTTTGCAGGCACAACAACTAAAGCACTGAAATTATGGATAGAATCATATCGATTAGAGAACTATTGAGTCTTAGAGGGCTTGACGTAAACAAACGAATAAAAGTTGTGCGTCACAAAGATGCACGTAAAGAAGTCATTATCAATGGAAAGCTTGAACAAGGAAATCCTTATGACTGGTATCGCTACAATAGAGAACTGTTTATAGGATATCAAAGTGAACAAGGCAGGGATGTGTTCAAAGACGTTGATTACATTGTTTCTTTTATTGGAGAGCAGGGCACAACTGCGAGATTTGTCGGCGTGTACCATATTGACGGATTGGAAATGAAAACTTTCCCCGATGGTGCATCTTGTTATTACTATCGAATGACGCAGTTGACCGGGTTCGAAGCATTAGAAGAACGAATCATTATTGACTGGGGAAAAGGAGCTTTGTCTTGGAACCAATGGCTAACAAAAGACAAAGACAAAGAAGTCATTGAAATTACTCCAGGATTTGATAACGTATTTCCTGGATATGAAAAGGTCCTGCTTAGATTAGGTGATTTGCAGAACATCATCAAGAAAGAGTATCCTGAATGGAAGAAGATGTTGAGCGCAGTTAATTGCATTTATGTTATCTCTGACAGGAAATCGAAATCTTTGTATGTCGGTTCTACCTATAACCAAGATGGTATTTGGGGACGTTGGAAGATATATGCCGATACGGGCGGACATGGGAATGATATTACACTCAAAAAACTATGTGATGAAGACCCTCTATACGGCAATAACTTTTCTTGGGCAATATTGGAAATTTTGCCTCTAAACATCAGTCTTGACGAGGCCGTTGCTATTGAAAAGCGTTATAAAGATAAACTTGGACGAGAAGTTTGTTCTCTAAACAACAACTAATTTCTCTCCCGACTGTGCAACGTTTTTGCCACATGACTCATTACCTTTGCACCATCAATCAAGTAAAGGTAATGAGTTATGAAAGCAAAAGTAGTGAGTCAGGAAGAACTGAAGCAGATGTGCGAGCAGTTCCTGGAGGTATGTATATCGGGCAGTGATGACGACATTCGACATTTCGGTGAGGACGTGGAAGTTAGGTTTATCAACGACGACGGAAGCTTCGGCTACACTTACGTCTGCGACCTGTTCTTCTATCACGACCGCATGTATTACTGGTCACAACGGAAGACGCAAAAGGAGCACCTTACGCTAAACGACTTTGAACTTGAAGGCTCGTTGGAGATTTTGGAAATCTTCGGCGACATCAAAATCTTTCCCGTCATATTTGCCGGTGTCTACACTGGCTATCAAGACGACAAAGGGCAGAAGATTTTTACAGGCGATGTGCTGAAAGCCACCGCACTTATGGAGGCAGATATGATTTCTGAGGGCGGCAGGACCCGTGCACGAATGTGTAACGGAAAGGACCATGGCGGTGCAACGTTTATTGCCGGTATTGACTACTTCGGACACAGACGGGATGATTACTACTACATTTTGGACAATTGTCCTATTGCAATGAAATATACAAAACGTGCAAAAGTCATAGGCAACGTTTTCTATGACTTGGATCGCGACTGCATGGTGGTGAATATTCGTGAGCGTTGCAGTATGCTGGCCTTTCCTTACAACATCAATATACGCAACCTTCACATCAAGATGGCACATTCGCCTTATTTCATCAGCAAGACGTGGCAAGAGAAAGCTTTGAAAATATTGAAGGACGAGCCTCTATATGAGGAATTATCGACTACACTACAATAAGCATTATACTCCCCTCTCCGCCCAATCGCCGCGGTCGAGGTTACGATAGCCGATGGCTTCGGCAATGTGCATGGATTCGACTTTCTCGCTGCCGGCGAGGTCGGCGATGGTACGGGCGACCTTGAGGATGCGGCTGTAGGCACGGGCGGACAGTTTCAGACGCTCCATCGCCATGCGGAGCATATCAAGACTTTGGGCATCGGGTTCAGCAAACTCATGGAGCATGCGCTCCGTCATCATGGCGTTGCAATGGATGCGGCCTCTCCCCCCGCCCTCCCCCGTAGGGAGGGAGCTGAAACGTTCTTCTTGTATTTTACGGGCACGGACGACGCGCTCACGGATAGCTGCCGACGGTTCGCCTGGTTGCAGCTTCGAGAGGGCTGAGAAGGGTACGGCTTGAATCTCGCAATGGATGTCGATACGGTCGAGCAGGGGGCCACTGATCTTGTTCATATAGCGCTGTATCTGACCGGGGGTGCAGACGCAGTGGTGGGTAGGATCTCCATAGTAGCCACAGGGACAGGGATTCATGGAGGCCACGAACATGAACGAGGCAGGATATTCGATGCTGTATTTGGCACGTGCGATGGTTATCTTGCGATCCTCCAAAGGTTGACGCAGAACCTCCAACGTCTGTTTGTTGAACTCCGGCAGCTCATCGCAGAAGAGGACGCCATTGTGTGCCAACGAGATTTCGCCGGGCTGTGGAGAACCTCCACCTCCCACCAATGCCACTTGCGAGATGGTGTGATGAGGTGCGCGGAAGGGGCGCTGTGAGATCAGCGAGATGTCACGTCCCAGCTTTCCCGCAACGCTATGGATCTGTGTGGTCTCCAGACTTTCTGCCAAGGAGAGGGGCGGCAGGATGCTGGGGAGTCGCTTCGCCATCATGGACTTGCCTGACCCGGGAGGTCCAATCATCGCGATATTATGTCCGCCCGCAGCGGCAACTTCCAAAGCACGCTTCACACTCTCCTGTCCGCGAACCTCCGCAAAGTCCAACTCATAGCGGCTTTGCTGCTCGTAGAACTCCTTTCGTGTGTCGATACGGGTAGGCTCAAACTGCTGTTTTCCAGAGAGGAAGTTGATGACATCCAACAGGTTCTCCATGCCATAGACATCCAGATTGTTGACCACCGCCGCCTCACGCACGTTTTGTGCAGGTACGATGAGACCCTTGAAGTGTTCCGCGCGAGCTTTGATGGCAATCGGCAGTGCGCCCCGGACGGGCAAGAGCCTGCCGTCGAGTCCCAGTTCGCCCACGAACATGTATCGTTCCAGGTCTTCACATTCGATACTTCCGTTGGCAGCCAGCAATGCAATGGCGAGGGGAAGGTCGAAAGAAGACCCTTCCTTGCGGAGGTCGGCAGGTGCCATGTTCACCGTGATGTCACCATGCGGGAACTTATATCCAATTTGTTGCAGTGCGGATGCAATGCGGGTGCGTCCTTCTTTCACGGCGGTGTCGCCGAGTCCGGTGAAGTGATACAGCACTCCTATGTTTAGGTTTACTTCGATTGTGACGGTGGTCACTTCAAGTCCATTGACAGCCGCACAATAGGTCTTGATGAGCATGTATAGGTTGTCGTATTTATAACAGGTTGGTATAGAGGTCGAGCATCTGTTGTGCCACGTTGCTGTTTTCAAACCGTTGCACGTATTGGATGCTGTTTTCAATGCGTTGTTTTCGTCCTTCCGCTCCTTTCATGGAGTGTAATATGGCATTTGCCATGCCCTGGTCGTCGTCGGGCGACACATAGAGGTTGTCCGGGCCTCCCGCTTCTTCCAGACATGACCCTGTTGCCGCGATGACGGGCAGTTGGCTTTGCACGGCTTCGATGATGGGAATGCCGAAGCCTTCGTAGCGCGAGGGATAGACGAAGCATTCAGCCCGTTGATAGATGGCGGGCAGGTCTTCATTGGGTATGCCGTGCAGGATGATGACCCTTTCCTCCAGTTTGTTTTTCTGGATATAGGGTTTTATGACTTTCTCGGCATAGGGCGTGGTGCGACCCACGATGACTAAAGCCACGTCTTGCGGCAAGTGCTGCAAGGCTTTCACGGCCAGGAAAGCGTTCTTGCGTTCTTCAATGGTTCCAACGTTCAGGATGAAGCGTTCCGGCAGGTTGTAGCGTTCCTTCACCTCCTGCTTTTTCTCCTCCGTACACCTCATCTTGAAGCGTGTGCCACAGCTTTGATAGATCAGGTCTATGTGGTCTTCCGGGAAGTCACCATACGCCAGGATATCACGTTTCGTGCATTCACTGATGGCAACCACCCGACAGGCTTCGCGCAGTGTCGCGTGGAACTTATGCCGGTAGATGGCCACGTCCCAGGGATGATAATATTCGGGGTGTCGCAGGAAGATGAGGTCGTGGATGGTTACAACTCCTTTGATGCCGGCCTTCTTCAAGCCTACGGGAAGTTCGCCAGAGAGTCCATGATAAATGCCGATGCCGTCACGTTGCAGGTCTTTCACAATGCCACGTGTGCGCCACCAATCGCGGCGCACACGGGCAATGAGTCCTTTGCTTTGTAAAGGGATGTTCGTCGGGTACACAAATTCCACTCCTTGTCGCATTTCGATCTGCTGTCGCAGGTCGTCGCGTCCCATGTCGGGTGTGTACAACCGTAGTTGCATATCGCAGGGCAGTGCTGACAACGAGTTGACCAGCGTGCGCGAATAGCTGCCCAGTCCTGTGCCGTTTCTTACGATGCGCTTGGCATCAAACCCGATCGTTTTCATCGTGACGGTGGCTGAAAGGGGTTAGCAGACTTGCGAGCCGGGCTTCACCTCTTTTAATATAGTAGTCACGCTGAGTGAGCCGTCGAAGTTCTCGGCAGAGAGAATCATGCCTTGGCTCTCGATTCCCATGAGCGTGCGCGGGGCGAGGTTGGCAATGAAGAGCACGTCCTTGCCGATGAGGTCCTCGGGCTCGTAGAAGGCAGCGATGCCACTGACGATGGTGCGGTCGGTGCCACTGCCGTCGTCGAGGGTGAACTTCAGCAACTTCTTGGCCTTCTTCACTTTCTCGCAGTTCTTGATGTGACCGACACGGATGTCCAGCTTCTCCCATTCGCTGAAGTCGATGTTCTCCTTGATAGGCTGGGCTTTATAGGCGGCAGCCTCGTTAGCGCGTTTCGTTTCCTCCAGCTTGTCGAGCTGCTTCTGGATAGTCTCGTCTTCAATCTTCTCAAACAGCAGTTCGGGTTCTGCCAACTGGTGTCCGGGCTTCAGGATGTCCGTTTGTCCCAGCTGATCCCATTCGAAGCTCTCGATATTGAGCATCTGTCTCAGTTTCTTCGAAGAGAAGGGCAGGAACGGCTCGAAGGCAATGGCGAGGTTGGCAGTGAGCTGTAAGGAGATATTCAGAATGGTCTCCACACGCTTCGGGTCGGTTTTCCACACCTTCCAGGGTTCACACTCGGTGATGTAGCGGTTTCCGATACGGGCGAGGTTCATGGCCTCGAACTGTGCTTCACGGAATTTATATTGTTCCAAAAGGTTCTCCACCTTTTGCTTCACGTCTTTGAATTCGTCGATGGCACGGCGGTCAACCTCCTGCAGTTCCCCGCATTCGGGCACCACGCCGTTCCAGTATTTCTTGGTGAGCTGCAGGGCACGGTTCACGAAGTTGCCATAGACGGCGACCAGCTCCGAGTTGTTGCGCTCCTGGAAATCCTTCCATGTGAAGTTGTTGTCCTTGGTCTCAGGTGCGTTGGCGGTGAGCACGTAGCGCAGTACGTCCTGCTTGCCAGGCATGTCTTGCAAGTATTCATGCAGCCAGACGGCCCAGTTGCGGGAGGTGGAGATCTTGTCGTTCTCTAAGTTCAGGAACTCGTTGGCGGGCACGTTGTCGGGCATGATGTAGCCGCCGTGTGCCTTCATCATCACGGGGAAGATGATACAGTGGAACACAATGTTGTCCTTGCCGATGAAGTGAACCAGCTTGGTCTCGTCGTCCTGCCACCACTGCTGCCACGTGCCCCATCGCTCAGGATTGCTTTCGCAGAGCTCCTTGGTGTTGCTGACGTAGCCGATGGGGGCATCGAACCACACATAGAGCACCTTTCCTTCTGCTCCTTCAACGGGAACGGGGATTCCCCAGTCCAGGTCGCGTGTCATGGCACGGGGCTGCAAGTCCATATCGAGCCAGCTCTTGCACTGTCCATAGACATTGGAGCGCCACTCTTTGTGTCCCTCCAGAATCCACTGCTTCAGCCACTCCTGATATTCGTTCAGGGGCAGATACCAGTTCTTGGTTTCTTTCAGTACCGGTGTTGAGCCGCTGATGGTTGATTTCGGATTGATCAGTTCCATGGGCGAGAGGTCGCGTCCGCACTTCTCACACTGGTCGCCATAGGCACCCTCGTTGTGGCAGTGGGGGCACTCACCCGTCACATAGCGGTCGGCCAGGAACTGCTTGGCTTCCTCGTCGTAGAGCTGTGTGGTGGTCTCCTCGGTCAGCTTGCCCTCGTCATAGAGCTTGCGGAAGAAGTTAGCGGCAAACTCATGGTGAATTTTGGAGGTGGTGCGGCTGTAGATGTCGAAAGAGATGCCGAACTGCTCGAAGGAGTCCTTGATCATGGCGTGATAGCGGTCAACCACGTCCTGGGGGGTGATACCCTCTTTGCGGGCGCGGATGGTGATGGGCACTCCGTGCTCATCACTGCCGCCAATGAACATCACGTCCTGTTTCTTCAGTCGCAGGTAGCGCACGTAGATGTCTGCGGGCACATATACACCGGCCAGGTGTCCGATATGTACGCCACCGTTGGCATAGGGTAATGCGGCGGTGACGGTCGTTCTCTTATAATTCTTCTGGTTCATATTTCTTCTTGGGTTTACTTGTTCAGTTTCCAGGTTGCCCCGTCCTTGGTGTCTTTAATCTCGAAGCCGGCAGCAGCCAGTTCGTCTCTTATCTTGTCTGAGGTGGCCCAGTCTTTGGCGGCCTTGGCCTTGGCGCGCAGTTCGAGCACCATCTCCATGACCTTTCCGAAGGCTTCCTCGCGCTGTTGGCTCTGTGCCCCCGACTCCTGACTTCTGCTCTGCAGTCCCAGGATGTCCTCGGCAAAGAGGTGCATCACCTCGCTCAGTTCCTTCAGGCAGTCGGCACAGATGGTTGCCTTGTGGTCAATCAGCTTGTTGATGACCGAGCAGGCCTCAAAGAGGTTGGCGATGACCAGCGGTGTTGCCAAATCGTCGTTCATGGCATCGTAGCATTTCTGGCGCAGGGCTTTCACCACCTTTTCCGTTTCGGCATCGCAAGCGTCACTGGCCTGAATGCGCTTCAGGTCGCTCATGGCTGTCATCAGTTTCTCCAGTCCCTTCTGGCTTGCCACCAATGCCTCGTCGGAGAAGTCCACCGTGCCACGATAGTGGGCGGAGAGGATGAAGAAGCGGATGGTCATGGGCGAGAATGCCTGTGAGAGTGACGGGTGGTTACCCGTGAAGAACTGTTCCAGTGTGATGAAGTTGCCCAGAGACTTACCCATCTTCTGTCCGTTGATGGTAATCATGTTGTTGTGCATCCAGTATTTCACCATCTGGTCACCTTGCGAGGCTACGGCCTGTGCAATCTCACACTCATGGTGGGGGAAGACAAGGTCCATGCCGCCGCCGTGGATGTCGAAGTGGTTGCCAAGATACTTGCGTCCCATGGCGGTGCATTCGCAGTGCCAGCCAGGGAAGCCGTCGCTCCAAGGCGAAGGCCAGCGCATGATGTGCTCGGGCTGTGCCTTCTTCCACAGGGCAAAGTCGGCCTGGTGGTGCTTCTCGCCTACGCCGTCGAGTTCGCGACTGGCATCCTTGATGTTCTCCAGTGTACGTCCCGACAGGATGCCGTATTTGTGTTTCTTGTTATAGGCTTCGATGTCGAAGTAGATGGAGCCGTTGCTCTCGTAGGCAAAGCCGTTGTCGATGATTTGCTTCACCAGTTCCTCTTGCTCGATGATGTGTCCGGTGGCATGCGGCTCGATGCTGGGTGGAAGCACGTTGAGTGCCTCCATGGCTGCATGGTAACGGTTGGTGTAGTACTGGGCAATCTCCATCGGCTCCAGCTGTTCCAGCCGTGCCTTCTTTTCGATCTTGTCGTCGCCTTCGTCGGCATCGTGCTCCAGGTGTCCCACATCGGTGATATTGCGCACATAGCGCACCTTGTAGCCGAGGTGTTTCAGATAGCGGAACAAGATGTCAAACGTGATGGCGGGACGGGCATGTCCCAGATGGGGGTCGCCATAAACGGTGGGACCGCAGACATACATGCCCACATTGGGGGCGTTCAAAGGCTCGAAGCGCTCTTTCTGGCGCGTCAGCGTATTATAGACCAGTAAAATCTGTTTCATATCTTCTTTGGGTTTTCTTATTCTTCATTCCTCCTGTCCACCGTCTTCCAGTCGGCATATTGTTGCCGGGGAAAGACAAAGATGTTCTCATCGATGTCCCCCGAGTGGAAATGGCTGATGTGGATGGTTGTCCAGATGAAAGCCATCTTGATGCGAAGTCTTTGAGGCTCATAGTTGTTGCTCAACCATATGTATGCCTCCTTGATGCCTTTTTTCCGGGGTTTTGCCTTCATGGTCAACTTGTAGCCAGTTGATTCTTTGGCTACGTGGTAGTAGAAGTCATCCGGATCAAACTTGAAAGAGTCCGAATGCTTGTTGAGCTTTTTCGAGTTGGCTCGATAGATTTCTACTTGTTTCTTCTTTTTCTCCACTACGTAGGCGGTCACCCCGTCGTTCCAGACACTCAGTTTCTCATCCACAAACTTGTGGTGTTTGCCTTTTCTCCAGAAAGTTCCTTCGGTTTTGTAAATGCCGATGATGTTCACCTTATAGTGGAGCGATGACCCCTGCTGTCCGAAAACCTTCTGGTAGGCACGGTCGAACATTTGCCGGGCTTGGCGGGAGTTGGCTGTTTCCTGTGCATTCAGTGACAATGACGATAGGAATATCGCCATCATAAGAATCAGTCTCATACAGCACTGAAGCCCTTGGTGCTGATGGTCTTGATGACATCTTTGATACCCAGTTCTGTGTAACCGTTTTCGTGCAACAGTTGGGCGGCATGTGCTTCGGCTGCCTCTTCCTCGGCGTTACGCTCGTAGGAGATGGTCTTGTACTTTGCCTCGGCAATAGCCCATCCAACAAGAGCCAGCACAACCAAGGCAACGATTCCTAAAATTGCTGTATTCATATACGTATATATTTAAGACTTTCGTTTGCAAAATTAGCAATATTTTCCCGAAAACTTGCGCATTTGGATTATTATTTGTTATTTTGTAGCACAAAAACGACAAAACAATAAAGACTAATCACATGAGACGATTCTTTTTCGCGGCCCTGCTTGCCGTCAGTACGTTGGTTGTCACGGCTCAGTCATGGACGGCCGACAATGGCAACGGCACCTTTACCAATCCCTTGTTCTACGACGAGTTCTCCGACCCCGACATCCTGCGGGTGGGTGACGACTATTATCTTGCCGGCACAACGATGCATGCCGTGCCAGGATTGGTGATCCTGCATTCCCGCGATTTGGTGAACTGGGAAAACATCTCCTATTGTTTCGACCGCTTCGACTTTGCTGACGATGCCTTCTCTCTGCGTCATCAGAAGGAAACCTACGGCGAGGGCGTCTGGGCACCCTGCATCCGCTATGCCAACGGACAGTTCTATCTCTACACCAACATCAATGGCAAGGGGTTGCAGTGCTATACGTCCAAGGACATCCACGGCCCGTGGAAACACCAGAACATGCTGGGCAACATCTACGACCTGAGCGTGCTTTTCGACGATGATGGTAAGGTGTATGCCATCCATGGCTACGGAACGGTGAGGTGTACGGAGCTAAAGTCCGACATGAGCGGACCGAAGGAAGAAACGTCGCGTGTCATCATTCCTGAAGGCAACGGAGTTGGCGAGGGACATCACATGTATAAGATCAACGGCATGTACTACCTCATCTCCACCGACTACAAGCCCAATGGCCGCACACTCTGTTCGCGCTCGAAGAGTATCTGGGGCCCCTATGAGACCGTGGTCATCACCGCCGATGAAACCTTCGGCTATCATCAGGCTCCGCTCACACAGGTGCCTCGCGGCGAAAAGCCACGCATTGGCAAGGACGGTACCCGCTTCGGCATTCCTGTCGTTGACAAGGATGCCACAGCTTGCACCAACATCCATCAGGGTGGTATCGTGCAGGCACAGGATGGCTCGTGGTGGGCGTTGCTCATGATGGACTTCCATTCCATCGGTCGCACCACGACCCTCGCTCCCATCACATGGAAAGACGGATGGCCCATGTTAGGACTGGAAGGAAACCTCGGACGTGCTCCACGCACATGGGTGAAGCCTGGGATTCAGGGCGTTCAGGAGGAACCGCATGCACCCTATGACCGCTGCGATGATTTCAACTATAAGACCAACACGTACAGTCCCCATACCACACAATCTACCCCCATGCTGAAACCTATCTGGCAGTGGAACCATAACCCGGATGATGGGATGTGGAGCCTGAAGAACGGAAGGCTACGCCTGAACACCATGCCTGCCGACCAGCTGATGTGGGCACGCAATTCACTGACGCAACGAGTCATCGGACCTTCTTCCATGGCCACGGTGGAGCTCTATGTCAAAGGGATGAAGGATGGTGATGTGGCAGGGCTTGGCAATATCAATGTGCCTTGTTCGTGGATTGGAGTGGTGAAACAGGGCAAAGACCTCATTCTGCGCTTCTTTGATCAGGCCACCAACGATACCGTTGACACACCGCTCTCTGCACTCCTTCCCTCAGGAGGAAGAGAAGGAGCACCCATTTGGTTGCGCATGTGCGGTGATTACGATGAAGACAAGGCAGAATATGCCTATTCCACGGATGGAGAGCATTTCCAGACGTTGGGACATGAGATGAGGCTTTCCTATCAGCTCATCACGTTCCAAGGTTCACGCCATGCCCTCTTCGCCTTTAACAAGACGGGCAAGAACGGCGGCTATGCCGAGTTCGACAACTTCACGGTGGTGGAACAGAAAGCCGACCGCTCGCAGAACATCCCCTATGGTAAGACTTTCCGTATCATCAATCTCGCTACAGGAAAGCCCATGCATGCAACGAAACATGGTCCGCTCTACGACACCCATCCCGGTGACAACTCGGCGCAAACCCATTTCCGTCTCGTTGACCGTGGACAGGGAAAGGTGGTGGTACAGTGCGAGGACGGTCGCTATGTCTATGTGTCAGGATTCGGACTGCCGGGCGACGTGCGCTTTACCGACAATCCCGACCAAGCGGAAGTCTTCCTCTGGCAGGACTATCTCGACCAGGAGTTTATGCTCATGTCCTTTGACAAGCATCTCTACGTCGGAAAGAGTCCCACCACAGGTTCACCTTACTCCATGGATTATCGGGGTGCTGACCCAGCGCGCCGCAATGGGGCTGTCTTCCGCTGGGAGGAATGCCGGTAATCGGCAGTTATTTCTTGATGACCTTGCGAACGCTGCCATCGCTCATACGGAGGATGTTCAGGCCACGCTGCGGTTCGCTGATGCGACGACCGTTTAAATCGTAGTAGTTCTTGCGAAGTTGGATAGCTTCGCCTTTGTTTATCATCTTTTGCTGATCAATAGAAGACAACTCTATCTCTATAATATTTGAGAATTCATTCCAATCTCTACATGCCTCATATAATGCTTTAGTTCCCTTGGGAACATACAATGTATCATGAACGGAGAAAACACTTCTAATAATAAAAGGACTCTGCGAATTCAACAAGCAAGTGCAAATTTACAACAATTGCACTAAAAACGCCAGAACAAACATGGTATGTGTTCTGGCGTTGAATGAAATAGGATTGCTTTATTTCAGTAGTTCTTCTGGATAGGTTGGCATGGCTCCATTCTGTGTGCAGACGTAGGCGGAGACCTGAACGGCGGTACGATGGGCCTCAGGCACGGACTTGCCGTTGAGGATGCTGCCCACGAACGAGCCGGTGAAAGAGTCTCCAGCTCCTACAGTGTCGGCCACTTTGACCTTAGGCGTTTCCTGAAAGGATACGTGACCAGGAGTGAATACGTAACTGCCGTTAGTGCCACAGGTGAGAACGAGCATGTCGAGGTTGTACTTACCCAGAATGAGCCAGCACTTGTTCTCGATGTCAAGACCGGGATAGCCAAACATACGGCCGATAAGCACCAGTTCCTCATCATTAATCTTCAAGATATTGCAACGCTGGAACGACTCGCGCAGAATCTCCTGCGTATAGAACTGCTGGCGAAGGTTGATGTCGAAGATCTTCAGGCAGTCGGCGGGTGTGGCATCAAGAAACTTCTGGATGGTCTCGCGACTGACCACGTTGCGCTGAGCTAATGAGCCGAAGCAAACGGCGCGGCAGTTGCGGGCAATCTCGGCGATGTCTTCATCGAAGGGGATGTTGTCCCAAGCCACGTTTTCCTTGATGTCATACGTGGGAATGCCCTGCTCGTCGAGCTGCACCTGCACCGTGCCGGTGGGATAAGGTACGCGAGGCAGCAGGTCGTTCAGGCCGTGCTCCTTCAGGGCCTCGATGGTCTCGTCTCCTAATTTGTCCTCGCCGAGTGCGCTGGCGGCGATGGTGTTGTCCATGCCCAGGAACTGCCCGGCATGATAGGCGAAGTTGGCAGGTGCGCCACCAAGTTTCTTACCTTCGGGAAGTACATCCCACAGGACTTCTCCGAGTCCTACTACATAACGTTTGTTCATATTCTATGCGGTTTTTAATTAAACTTCGTTTTTTGTTCTCTCGCCATGACATAGTCCGAACAAGTTCGGCTCTGTGCATGACTTATCGAGAACATTGTTTGATATACGTAAAGAGATAGATGACACCCACAGCCATCACCAATACGGCACCGGCCTGTCCCATTGCGTCGCTTAAAAGGCCCATGAAGAGCGGGAAGATGGTGCCGCCGAAAAGGCCCATAATCATCAGGCCCGATACCTCGTTCTGCTTCTCAGGCATCGACTCGAGGGCGGTGGCGAAGCACATGGAGAAGACGTTAGAATTGCCGTAGCCTACAAGGGCGATGGCAGCATAGAGCATCCACTTCTCCGTACCCACAAACAGGCCGCACATTGACAGGGCCATCATACAGACGGAGATGATGAAGAATGTACGCATCTTCAGCACACGCAGGAAGAATGAACCCGTCAGACAGCCTATGGTACGGAAGATGAAGTAGAGCGAGGTGGCAAAGGCGGCCTCATTGAGCGTCATGCCCAGTCGCTCCATCAGGATTTTCGGAGCGGTAGTGTTCGTGCCCACGTCGATACCCACATGGCACATAATGCCAAGGAACGACAGCAGCACGATGGGCGTGCCCAAAAGCTTGAAGCACTCTATGAATGTCGAAGGCTTACCCTCTATTGGCGGCTCCTCAATTGGTGTTACGAACAGCAGAATGGTGGAGAGTATGCCTACCACGAGGAAGATGCCGAACAGCACGCGCCAGTTCAGTCCGAACTCAGGAATGACCATCGTGGCGCCCCACATGGCCAGGTAAGGAGCCGAGAACGAGGCGATAGCCTTGATGAACTGTCCGAAGGTCAGCGTCGAGGCCAGATTGCCGCCACCCATCACCGTCGATACCAGCGGGTTGAGCGATGTCTGCATCAGGGCGTTACCAATACCCAACAGCGAGAAGGCCACGAGCATGATGCCGAAATTCTCACCAAAGAGCGGCAGTAACAGCGACAAGACCGTCACCACGAGCGAGAGCAACACGGTCTTCTTACGACCAATCTTGTTCATCAGCATACCCGTGGGCACGCTGAAGATGAGGAACCAGAAGAACACGAGCGAGGGGAATACGTTGGCTACGGAGTCCGTCAGTCCCAGGTCTTCCTTCACATAGTTGGAGGCGATGCCCACCAGATCCACGAAGCCCATGCAGAAGAAGCAGAGCATCACGGGGACGAGATAAATGGATTTATTTTTCATAACTCTTAATTCTTAACTCTTAGTTCTTAATTACATAGATGGTGGCCTTTCCGCCTTTCACCTTTATATTATTATAGGGCTCCGAGGGGAACACGAGATTGGTCATTGCCATCTTGCCCTCGGCATCGAAAGCCTCGATGCTGCAGCGGTCGATGAAGATGCGCAGTTGCTTGATGGTGCCGTAAGTCGGAGCCTCGGTCACGCAGGGGAACGCATCGCTGAAGTTCACGTCGCCGCTTTTGGTGCGGTCCATTGTGAACGTCTGCTTCAGACCGTCGTACTTCATCGTGACCTGCTCGCCCTTTGCATTTGAGAGTACTATCTCTGCCTGCTTCTTCACGTCGATGACTATCTCACAGGCCTCGAGTAATTTACGATTTACCGATTTACCATTTACGATTTTTTGTCCGCGTGCAGCCAGCATCTCTTTTGAGGGCACGACGCTGACATAAGTCTCGCCCTTGTACTCAAACAGTCCGAGGTCGCGGGCTATCGAGTTGGCACTGCGGAACTGCTTCGTCGGCACCTGGTTAGCGTACTGCCAGTTCGACATCCATGCCAGCACTGTGCGTCGATTGTCTGGAGCATTATAGAACGAGACGGTGGCATAGTGGTCCTTGCCATAATCGAGCCACTTCGTTATCTCAGGCTTCGACTCACAGGTGAACTTGTGTCCATCGAACCGCCCCACGAAGTACTGCGTGGCACTACCGCCAAAAGGTCCACCTGGGTTGATGTTGCAGATGAGCACCCACTTTCTCATTTTCTCATTTTCTCCATTTCTCAATTCAAATAGGTCCGGACACTCCCACACACCACCGTGATTACCATATTCCTTGCCGAACGAACTTTCGTACTTCCATTTCTTCAAGTCTTTAGATGAATAGATACGCATCTCCTGACCAGCAGCCAGTATCAGGTTCCATGTCTTAATGTCCTCGTTCCAGAAGGGACGCGGGTCGCGGAAGTCCTTGTCTTCGGCAGTCAAGACGGGATTTCCCTCATATTTTGTAAATGTCTTGCCGCCATCATTGGAAAAGGCGATGCACTGCGCCTGCACGTCACCGCCAAACGGTGTAGGACGGCTTGCCGTGTACATTGGCTGGGACATTTTCTGGTTTAAGGTTCCATAAAGTGTTAACTACGCGCTCTCTTTGCATATTGATTTTCCGCAAATGATAGAGGTAGAACAATACGATGACGACGATGAGTAATGCGATGATGCCGATGGCCAGCCAAATCACAATACGCTGCGTGTCAAGCTCATGCAGGTAGTTGTCGGCTTTATTGTGTAACTGATCCAGACGATCAGCCTGTTGCATCAACTCCTCGCCCTGCATCAGCAGCACCTTGGCATTGTCGCTTGTCACCAAGGCCGACATCATCAGCGTCTCTTTCTCGTAGGGTTTTCCTTCGAGAATATTAACGGCCAATTCAATGATTTGATCACCATGTGTGGGATAGATGTACGAAGCGTCGAGCAAAGAGTCGCGCACCAGTTGGATGCCGCCGTTCTCTCCCGGCAAGCCATCGATACCACAATATAGTACCTCTCCTCCAAGTGCTTTCCTTGCTCCCATCGCCGTGCGGTCGTTGGCAGCAAACACTAAGTCTACGCGTACATCTTTATTATTTAAAAGCCATTGTTTCGTCGTCTCGTATGCTGTAGGTTCCGTCCAGTCACCCTGCAGCGAGCCCACGACCTTGATGCCTGGTATTCCCTTCAAGGCGTCCATGAAACCGTTGTGACGCTCTATGGCGGGCGACGAGCCTTCTAATCCTTTTATCTCTAACACCGTTCCCCGACCATGTAGCCGAGAAACAATGTATTCGCCCATCACGCGCCCCATCTCGTAGTTGTCGGCACTGATAAAGGCGGTATATTTCTGTGAACTGGTCTTGCGCTCGAACACGATGACGGGGATACCCTTATCGTAGGCACGGTCGATGGCAGGCGAGATGGTCTGCACCTGATTGGGTGCCACAATCAGCAAGTCGATACCATTATTCACAAGGCTGTCAATCTGCTGCACCTGCCGCTCGTCGCTATCGTAGGCCGCAGCAAACTTCAGTTCCACATTATCATGGAAATAAGCACCCATACGCAATTCAGCATTCTGTTTGTCACGCCAGATGTCATCCGAACACTGTGATATTCCGATACGATACTTCACCTTGCCCCCAGAGCAAGATACAAGTAACGTAGCCAATACAAATAAATAGAAGAATCTTTGTCGCATATTTGTTCGGTTTAAGTGTTACTATTTATCCAAATATATCTCGTAGCACGTGCATTACCATGTGAAGCAATCAGTGGCGTTTTGCAAAGACCTTCGATGAGGTTACGCACTTGCTTTTGTGTCAAAATGCCGTCGAATGCTGCCACAAAATCACTCATGGATGCATCGCCGTTACGCCGAATCACATGATAAACTATTTGGATATGATTGATTTCATATTGCCCGACTACAGATTTCACATGCGGTTTATAAAGCAGATAGCGGGTGGAAAGGACATATCCAAAATACACATCTTCTGCAATCAACCCCATTTCTATTAATTTCGGGCAACTCTCCTTATAAACAGCCTCTGCATTACCTTTCCAGATATAGTGAAGCGTCAGCCAGTCGAAAGTATTCATCTGACTTTCGAGTTCGGGGGTATGGCAAATATCCTGGGCAAAGAGGTAAAAGGCATCGTCAGGAATCTCACCGTAGAAGCGCAAGTCCACCTGATAATCATCAGAATAGGAGTAGTCAGGAAGCGGTTTGCCCTCCTTGATGCAGTTGGTAAACATGATGTCAACACCCTGTCCGCTTCGCTCTATCAATCCCGTCTTTTCTATCACTTCGGCCATCAGTCGGCTACGGGGCGAACTGTTGACGGTGAGGATATTGCCGATGTTTACGCCGTATGGGAATCCGCCAGGGTTAGAGATTTCCACCATATCAGGATAAAGATGGATGAAGATGTCAGACCCCATCTGTAGGCTACGGTGAATCATAGCGTTAATAATGGCCTCACGAATAGTCTCTTTGTTGAATGCCGGACAATCGAGGATGCGAGGTAGATCATTGATGTGTAGTAGCGGATTGCAAGCAGGTTGGTTGATGTATTCCCATATCTTCTCGATAGCGACGAACAACGGAAGACGGTATTCCTGACGGGCGCTGTAGCGTACTTGGCTTTGACTGGTTCTGTATTCTATCACAACATTTGCCTGTGGCAGATAACGATTGATGGCTTCAGACTTTCCCAACAACAAAAGAGTCGCATATTTCATATTGCCATCATCATCAATCAGCAACAGGTCTTTCAGTAATTGTGGCAGAGGAATGGTATTTGCATCAGTCCGTTTCTGCTTGTCAGCAATGAGTTTGCGCATGTTTTCTACAGCTTCAGCATCAAGGTCTTCAATAGTAAGCCCCTTGCAGACACGGGATGAGAAATCTGGGTCTTGCTCGGAAATGATGGAGAAGTATTCAGCATCGTCCATTTCACGCAGACTTTCGCCCACTCGCATCAAGGGAACACTCTCGAAACGAAGTGCCTTACCAACAGGACGAGAAGGCACATTGATGACAAGGACACGACGTTGCTTCTCGTCATACAGTTCTTCGGTACGAACGCGTATATGGAACAACATATCCTAATACACAATGCCTACGGTCTTTGGGGTCGGTCTTCTGGCCTCCTGCGAACGGGTAGTTATGCTCTGCCTTCTTGAACTCTACGTGGTCTTCACGCTCACGGAGTTTCTGCAATTCTTCTATTGTACTCATCGTATTCTCTAATTTTGGGTGCAAGGGTGGTGCAAACCGAATGCAAAGAATATGTTCTTTGCTGAAGTGTAGCCCACCTTCGCGCAGTTTCACGGTGCAAAGATACAACTATTTTTGAATTGGGCAAGATTCTTGGAATTATTTCTCAAATTAATGCACATTTTAAACGTAACCATCTGATTATTAGGGGGCTGATTTTATGATTTAATTCCCAAACAAATATACTCTAAAAATCGACCAATAGCTCATTTTGCAGGCTGCAAAATACTCGCATATTTGGAAGCGAGGTGTCCCTCGCTTGCAAATACACGATTCTCCAGAGGGTCTTTGTCAAGAAAAATCATCAAGAAGAGGGTGTGTCAAAACAAAATTGACACACCCTCTTGATGTACGTGTTAATATGTTATTCCCAAACTGAGGAAGCCCCCACCTCTCGCGAAGCATCGGCATCGTCGCCGCCGAGGGTGGTTCTTTCCTGTTCTTTGAAACCGTTTACTTGGACAACACTTGCCTCGGTGAGCGTGTTGTGTCTGGTCATGAGCTCATGGCTCATAGTGGAGGGTTTTATGTATTTTTTCATTGTGTTTGTATTTTATCGATGGGTTATGACGGGAAAATGCGTTTGCCTTCGATGATGTCTTTAGCACCAGCCTTGATGATGATGTCAATGGGATAATAGTCGCCAGCCTTCAACTCCTTGGGGAACGGGAAGCGCACGGTCTTGTAATCACCACCACCGACAGAGAGCACCACGTCTATATAGGTGCCGTCGGTAGCATCGGATTTATTCCAAGCGGTAAGCGTTTGAGGAATCATGAAGATGTAGTTGCAAGCAAGGCGATGAGGTGTGGTGGAAAGAGATGTGCCACTGGTCGATTCAAGCGTGTAGGACACTGTTCCTTCTGCTTTCAGTTCGCTCCATGCTCCTTTACCTTCATTGGCATTATAGTAGTAATTGCCCTTGTTCTTTACGTTGTAGAGCGTGGCCGACTTCATCACCACCGTCTTGTCCTTTGCTGCAGCGTTCTCTGAGAGGGCGATGGTGAAGTCGAGGGCGGCGCAGGCATGGTCGAGGGTGAGGATGACCAGACCATTGTTGGCATCAAAGGTGGTTGCCGTTTTGGCTACGAGCAGGTCTTGCTGAAAGTTCGCACCCTCTTCCACTTTAAAGCTGATGTAAGGGTTGCCGCTGTTATAATAGAAATCAACACCGATGTTATAATCATCCTTAAAATCGTCGCTAAAATCACCGTTATAAGCATAGAAAGTAACAGAAGAATTGTTCGGAACCGGCGGCCAATCGCCATTGACCACCCAGTTGCCAGTTTCTTTTTTAACTTTAAATACATCCAATACATCCCCGTTATAGGCAGCCATTTTGAATTTTTTTAATGTAGAGAGTTCGGTAATGGCGGCACGTGTCATCTGACGGGCCTCTGCGGTGTTGACAATTTTGTTTTCGCTGACCTCAACATAGATGGGGCGCGATGCGGGCTGCTCGGGATCGGGCTGCTGGTTGGGCGAGTTGGAATCGTCGGACGAGCATGACGCTACGAGCAGGGATGCTGCCAGAAGCGGCAGTGGAAAGAGCCGGGCGAACCGGCACAAGCTTTTTTTCATCATTTGTATCTTTTAAAAAATTAGTTACTATTGGTTGTATCAGAAGGAGAGCGGCACCTCGATGGGCTGCGAAAGGGCTTGGATGGTCAGCTTCTCGTTGAACGTATAGATGCCTTTCTGCTCGGCGCTGTAGTAGCGCAGCGTTCCCTCTTCGCCATCGTGTCGGCCATAGATGACCATCGACGTGGATTCTTGTGCCCGAGCCACCCCGCGGCACTCGTTGCCCACGAAGACTGCTATCAGGTCGTCGGGCGAGGGTGTGAAGGGCAGCTTCTCGGACAGTACCGGGTCTATCATCATCTGGCAGGGGTACTTGGTGCTGCCGGCCATGAGGTTGAGCACATCATTGTCAAGATTCAAGGTGAGGTTGGGCACATACTGGTTGCTGCCGTCGAGCACAAAGGTCTGTTGAAGTCCGCCGCTGTAGTATTTCAGCGTGAAGAACACCTCCTTGTCGGTATCGTTGCCTCTCACATTGTGAACGAAGTACACTTTGCTCCTGTCGGCCAGCGGGCTTGCCTTGGCAACGCTGCGACACTCGTCGCCGATGAATACAGCCATCACGTCGTCTTCATTGGAAAAGGGGATGAGGTTGTCGGAGAGAGTGATGATGAAAAACATGGAGTGCTCATAAAGATTCTGGTCGGGTGCTGTCCAGTTGGGGGCTGGCTCGTTGTTGTGCCAGTCAACGGCCCAGTCGGGGCGGGCGGTGCTTGTGGTGAATGTGTAGTTGCCGTCGTCCGACGAGTCTGATGAGCAGCCCCACGCGATGGTGAGGGCTGCTATCAGCATCATGATATGGATTGTCTTTTTCATCTGATGATATGTTTTTTACCATTATAAATATATACGCCTCTCTGCTTGGGGGCACCTTCGAGTTTGATTCCTTCGAGAGTGTACCATCCGTGGGTGGGCAGGGCGTCGCTGCGCACAAAGTTGATGGCTGTGGGCTGCAGAGGTGTTCCGCTCACGGCATTGTTCTCGTAGGTCATCACCGCGTCAGTCTCGGCAATGATGTCGCCGTCGCGCTCAATGGCGAAGGAGAGTGCCGCAGACTTGTCGCCGCAGATGCTGATGAAGAAGAGAGAGTCGTTCAGGAGAGTGGTGCCACAGAGCTCGTTGTCGGCAAAGGCCAGCAGACGGTCGCCCTCGGCCAGTTCGACACCGAAAGCCTTGGCCACGAGCGACATGGTGTGGGCGTGATCGGTATTCATGGCCTTGGAAGCACGGCTGCCTGCCGACGTGTTATCGAAGAACGTGGTACCCGGCTCGTAGAACGGATAGACGAACTTCACGGTGTCGGCTCCCGTACGCTTGAGCATGTAGCCGCGTCCCGGATGCATGTATTTCAGGTTACCGTGCCATTCTCCCTTGCCCATGTTGACGGTGAACATGGCAAACTCATCCTGGCTCTTCACCACGTCGCCTTCCTTGGCATGGTCGTAGTACTGGGCCAGTGCGGTTTCGATGGGCAGGTTGAGCATGGGTGTATAGCCAATGTTGTTCCATCCCGGTTCCACCGTAATGGTGCGTAGGCTGTTCTGCTTGATGATGTTGCCGGGAATCTCTACGCTGGTAAAGAAGCGGGCCTTGATGCGGTAGCTCTTGGCAGGCGAGATACTGACGTTTCCAATGACGGTACCCTTGTTGGAGAGCCACTGTCCGTTCTTATAGACGAGCGTGAGGTCATCGGAGTCATCGGTAACGATATCGCCGTCCTCCCAATCGAATCTGTTGAGCAGGTTGAGGCCGTTGCGGAAAGCATCGCTATAGACGTTGAGCGATACCCAGTTCCACCCCTTGCAGATATAGAGCGTCTGCTCATAGGAACTTCCAGTGCTGAAGATGACGGGGTTGTCGATGCTGCCGACAATCTGTCCCGACTGGAAGTTGATGTCCTGTGAGGGGGTCAGCACCATGGTCTTGCCTGTCTTGTAGTGCCACAGCTTGAAGTTGAGCGGCTGCTTGACGGTTGTAGAATCGAATACGGTCAGGTAGAGCGCGCTCTGTGAGGTGGCCGGATTGAAGCTCACATTGCTTTTGCCTAAGCATTGGCCTTTGCTATTGAAGGCAGCCACGATGTCGCGCTCGTCAGTGACGATGTCGTTGCCGAGACGCACTTGACCGATGATGTTCATCGAGAAGTGTTTCATTTCGGTATTGACATACCATCCAGGTTCATCGCCTTCGACGGTGATACTGAGCATGAGCGGTTCATACATGCCGTCCTCGTCAACAAGGTAGATGACGTGGTCGTAGGTACCCACATTGAGGTCGTTGCTTACATCGAAGTCGATACTCTGGGTCTCCTGCGGTCCGATGATGTCGGAAACCTTACTGGTTGTGAGCCATTTGGGCAAACCCTGCAGCGTATAGGTATGGGAAGCTCCACTGTTGTTGATGATGTGGGTGGTGAATCCCTGTCCCATTTCATGATAGGATTTGACGTCAACGTTCTTCTTTTCCCAACGCAACGGGTTGCGATCAACATAGAAGGCAGCTGTCACCGGCGACCCCATGTAGTTGCCGTTGAGGTCGGGGATGTCGGAGATAGTGACATAGACGTTGCGCTTGTTGATGCGGCTGTCGCTCTCCTTCAGGCTGACCATGAGCTGGTTGTTGCGTCCCACGAAGCTGTAAGTGAGGTTCTTCAGTTCCTGGAAGGCCTGCACGGGGGCTCCTGACTCTTGGTCGATGTGGGTTATAACAGTGGCTATGGGGTCAACAAAGAGCGAGTCGTGCTCGTCGATGATTGTTCCGTCGATGTCTTTCTTGATGATCTGGTTCAGGGCGTAGGGATGGAGCACGTAGTCGTTGTTCTTGATGCGCTCTTGACGATTGAAGCCCATGTAGGTGATGAGTCCCTTCTCGTCGCCCTTCGGACTCTTCACGCTGTAGCGCTGGATGAGCGATTGCGGCAGAGCCTGTCCGAAGAGGCACAGCTCATCGATGTTTCCGGTGAGCGCGTTCTCCTGATGGAGCACGTTGGCACCTGTGGTTCCCTGGTTATACCACACCATATTGCCCAAGTAGATGTCGTTGCCGTCAATGCCGCCGAGCGAGTCGGTGTAGAAGCTATGCTTGAGCGAGCGGTCGAGATAAATGTTGGCCACATGATGGGCGCGGTTCACGGTCATGGCATAGTGGTGCCACTGTCCGTCGCTGTAGTCGCCGGGAATGACGAGCTCCATACCGTTGGTGCGGTATTTCAGTTTGCTTCCCTCGAATCCGATGAAGAAGTTGTCGCGGGCATGGGTGTCGGTGGTACGTCCGGAGCCGTTGCTCAGCAGTGCTCCTCGTCCGCTTACATCGGTCTTGAACCAGAACATGAGTGTGTAATCTGACTCCTCGTTGCGGCTCAGTGCTTTGGACAGCAGCTTCATGCCCTTCACATCCTTCTGCTCGCTCCAGTCGAGGTGAAGCGACATGCCACGCGGCAGTGCCCATGAGGTGTTTACGAGCTTGGCGTGGGCACCCGTGGCTATGTCGGTGAGGTATTGGCCTTCGCCTTCGTTCATGGGATAGTAGTCGACGAGTCCCATCTCATAGCCAGTGAGCTGGCGCTCGGAATAGGTAGAGAAGAGCAGGTCGGGAGTCATGGCGCGGCTCCAAAGGCGTGTTTCCAGCATGCGCCCACTGTAGTGCTTGCGCGTGGAGACATCGGCTTCGTTGGTGGCGCCGAAGATAAGGGGGCCGTATCCGCTGTAGGCTACGTCGTCGAACTCACCTACGAGCGAGTCGTTGTAGAGCCGCAGCTGCTGGTGGGTGTTGTCGACAACCATGGCGATGTGGTGGAAGCCGCTACCTGTAACCTTTTTATTGCCGAGGTAGGTGGAGTCGTTAACCACCACCTTGAGGTATTTCTCGGCTGTAAGCCAAAGCTGCAAGCGGTGTCCGTCGATACCGTGGCTGAAGATAGGCATGTCAACGGCTGTAGTATCGGGCTTGATCATCATGTCGAGCGTGAAGTCTTTGTCAGAGAAGTTGCGCTGTGCCTCGGTTTCGGCATAGCTCTTCTCTTCAAACTTCAGCGAGGGTTCCTCCTGGATGTTGCCCTCGTTGGTTTCGCCCATCACCTCGAAGTTGGTAATGCCGCTGAGGTAGTTCGACTCGATGTTCTCCGAGAAGTCGAAGATGATGTTGTCGCCGGCATTGAGGATGCCGTCCTTGGGCTGTGGCGTGTCGAAGAGCTGCGGGCGGCGGGTGTCCTTGATGCCACTGAGCACCTTCGATGAAGAGGTGAGATACTCGTTGCCGTTGCGGCAGAAGAGCACGGCACGCAAATCGTAGGCCTTCTCAATTTCGTTACCCTCTCCGTAGAAGTGGGTGGTGATGTAGTCGTGCTCGGGAATCTTTGCCTTGTTGCCGCTGGCTAATGCCATGAGCGAGTCGTTGGCATAGAACGAGCAGAGATTGGTCCAGTAGTCGTCGCCACGGTTCGACTCTTTGTATTGGAACTCGATGTGGTCGAAGTTCTTCTGGTTTTTGTCGTAGCCGCTGATGACCACAGGCATGAAGTATCCCTGAGCATCTTGCTGGGCATCGGTGTTCATCACCCACTTGTCGCCCGGCGACGAGATGTCAATCGTGCCAGCCGTGCGCAGATAGTGTACGCTGAAGGTGGCCTTGTTATTGGTATCGGGGTCGTTGAGCGAGATCATGATGATGCCGATGTCCTCGTAGTCGAAGTCTTCGCCGGCATAGACCTCGATGGTCTTGGTGAGCACCTCGCCGGGATTCACTCCGATGGTGCGCGTGTTGGCGGTGAGCGGCAGTCCGTCGATCAGCACCTTGGCGCCCTTCGGGTTCGAAGCCTCGTCAAGACAGATGTTGAAGTAGGGATAAGCTGCCTCGGGCTGTTCGCTCTCGTTGGTGAAGTAGGCCTTGAAGCGTGCGGGTTCGCCGTAGGGCACGCCGCTCACGCTGCGCTTGTCGAGCTTCACCTGCGGGTTCTCAATCTTCTTGGTGCGCTCGTCGAGGACGGTGCCTGGACGGTAGAAGAGCGTAGTGCGCTCACCCTCGTAGGGTCGGCAGGTGGCTCCGCCACGTGTGCGATAGACGAAGCTGCGTGCATAGCGGATGTCCTTCATGTCGAGCTCGCGCTTCAGATAGGGTTCGTTGTAGTCCACCAGATCGTAGAAGTTGTCCTCGGTGAAAACATCCATCACGCCGGAGTTCTGCACGTTGTCGGTGCCGGTCTTCACGCGATAGACATCGAAGTCGATATGGCTCTTGCGGTCCATGGAGATAGTAAAGCTCTCCTTGCGGTTGAACTTTTTCGACTCCGAGTGCTTGGGCACCACGTTGAAGGCCATGGCAGGCGTGAGAGAGAACTTGAACGAGGCTCCAAAGAAACTAACCTCCATGCCGTTGTCGTTTTGTCCGTAGGCCGTATCCACTCCACCAGCCGACGTACTGAGCACACTGCCAAGCAGCTTGGCCACGACGGGACCCACCACTTGGAGAACAGCCCAGCCGCCGCCAGCCGAATCAAAATAGTCAACTGTTCCGGCCGAGATGGGGCTGGTGAAGGAGTTCATGCAGGAATACTCGCTGGTGAAGTCCTCGCTATAGCTAATGCCCGAACCACCGTCCACGCTGAAGTTCTGCACGAGCTCGGTGGCTTCGAGTTTCTCCTTCTCGTTCTGGGCAATCATCTCCATCCATGCCTTCATGGCGTTGTAGAAGTTGGCCACTTCGTCCTTGCCATCGGGTTGCATGTCAGAGGGCAGGATAATCTTATAGCTGTTGCCCTTGGCACTGCCGGTAGTCTTGCTGGTGTAGTAGAAGTATTGGCCGTTGTAGAAGTTGATGGTGGCAAACTTGTCATCGTCGGGCTGGAGCAGCGACAGATAGACGGGCTTGCCCGTGACGTTGGCCTGCGTCTGTGCCTCAGCTTCAGTGCCAGTGAACATCAGTGAGCGGAGCTGCTCAACGAGGTTGGGCAGCAGCTGCTTGACGATGTAGTCCTGCGAGTAGGCGAAGGTTGACTTTACCTCGGGGCCGTAGGTCAACACCTCTTCCCTGACAAGGTGGAAGAGGCTGTCTTTCTCGTCGCGACCCTGTGCAATCTCAAGCATGCGCTTGGCGGCAATCTCACCGCCCATCAGACGGAAGACACTGTCAGGCAGTGCGCGGATGGCGGTGGCAGGCTTGACAGTAATGTTCTGTTCCATGCCGATATAGACGTCACCGTTGGAGCCGATGAGTTTGTTGTGGCTGCTGGTGGAGATGTCTTCATTGGCAGTCATGGTGTAGGAGAAAGCTCGCTGTCCACTACCCGACCAAACAAGGTCGAGCGAGGTGGAGAGCAGCGAGGTGGCGTTATTGTTTGTTCCCACCACACCGCCGCCTCCCATGGGTGCAGCAACGATACCTGTGAAGGTGTTCACCTTGGTGCCGACGCTGAATCCGAGCGTCAGTCCGGCTTTCCACGACATGTCCATCTGGTAGGAGTATTTCAGTGTAGAGCCCTTGCTGATCTTGGCTGACGATGAGCCTCCTGGTGGGTCGCGCAGGATGTCGATGAGCTGAGGTGTGCTGCAGGTGAGCATGTCTTTGGCTCCTGGTGTACTATAGACGTTGAGGACATAGGCCTTCAGCGGTTCGGCCTCATAGTGTACGCCGTCGAGTTCGAGCGACATTGTAATGGTGCGCAGGGCATTCTCGCCGGTCAGCATGTAGGGTATCTGCGAGGCGCGTATGTAGGCCGTACCCTCGCCCTCGTCGTTGAGGTTGACCGTGTCGTGGTGGGTACTGCTCTGCATACTGTTATAGACGTCCACCTTTCCGCCCTTGAGCTTGACGACATCGACAGTGTCGCTCTTCAGGTTGTTGTTCCAGTAGTAGCGTTCCTGTGCCGAGAGTCGGAAGATGTAGGTCTTGTCGATGTTGAACACGGGGTGTCCGAAGGTGTAGCGTGTCTCACCCGTCTTCTCGTCCTTGAAGGCCAGGGGCACGGTGTTCTTGTCGCCGCCCAGGTTCTTGGCAATGTACTGCTTGTCGCCGAAGTAGTCGAACTTGTCGAGCGTCACCTGCTTGTAGGTGAGCAGGGTGGGCGAGTGGTAGATACGGTTATACTGGGCGTGGTACTCAACGATAGCCTGGCTCACGCCGTTGCCCTCGTGGCTCTGCCAAGTGCCGTTCAGGGTGTCGGAGTGAAGCGTCGTAGCGTTGGTCAGGTCGATGACGTCACCGGTCTGTCCCTCCTGATAGAGTGTGGGATAGCCCTGTGCGTAGATTTGCATGACTTTCCACTTCACGGGAGGCAGCTCCACGCGGTATTCGCCGGTGTGTGGGTCGGCGGTCAGCGTGATGCGATGGCGGTCGATGTGGGCCTCGGTCTGGTACTTGTACTTGGTGTCGTGGGCCTTGTGTACAAACACTGTGTCACGCTCTTTCTTCTGCTTGTTCAGGTTGTCATAGACCAGCCACGAAGTGTTGTCGCCCTCCAAGGCCATCACCATGGTAATCTTGTTGCCGAGGTTGTTGTGCGAGAGCGAGTTGCCGAGCGGGAGTTCGCCTTGTTCCTTACCACCCACGATGCGGCCGATGAGGGTTACGCGGGTCTTGTCGTAGAAGTAGATTTCGTCTTTGTCGGTGGTGAAGTTATAAGAGAATTTTCCATCGTCGTAGAAGTTGTGTCCGTCTTTCTTGGCCTGGATGGTGATGTCGCCACCAAGGAGGTAGAACGAGAACTTACCGTTGCGGTCGGTCTCGACAGCTCCGCCGGCAGCGCGCACCTCACGCCCATTGGCAGTGAAGGAAACGCCGGGCACGGGGATGCTCGTTCCGTCGTACATCACATAGCCCGAGAAGCGGTAGCCCTTGGTGACGGTGAAGATGAGGTTTTCTGTGTGGTTCGACTCGGTGTCGAAAGTGACGGGAATGCCATCGGCGCAGTCGGCCGAAAGGTTATCCTTGGGAATGTTGACGCTGACGTTGTAGGGTCCGCTCTGGTTGGTGTAGTAGCGCAGTCCCTCCACTTTGTAGTATCCGCTGTCGTCGGTGCGCACCTCCACGGGTTTCACGTCGGCCGGATGCTCCTGTGTGGGCGACACTGTAACCACCACGTCGGCGATGCCCGTTCCGTCGGGGAAGCGCACATAGCCATCGACCATACCTGTCTGTACGCAGTGGCCTTCCACTTCCTCGGTATAGTTGTAGGACAGTCCCTCGCAGTCGTTCACCGAGCGCACCCTATAATAATAGGTATAGACGGGCGAGGTGGTCTTATCCTCATACTCCGTGTCGCTGATGTTGGGAGCGATTGTCTGCCAGTCCTCGTCGCTGCCCTTGGTGCGGCGCTGCACCTCGAAGTAGTCGATGGGCAGCCCGTCGGTCTCCCACTGCAGCTGCACGCTCTGCTGCTGTTCGGTCCAGTTGAGCGTGGGCAGGATGGTACCTGCGGTCTCAAAGTAGTAGTTGCCACGGCTGAAGGTGGTGAGGGCGAGTTCCGACAAGTCGAGGTACTCGTTGTCTCCAAAGGTCTCCGTCACCTCAAAGCGGAAGAAGCGATATTGGCTTGTGGTAAAGGTGGGATAGTCGAAGACGGTGTATCTCGGCGATGTCGTTGCTGTGTCGAGACTCTTCTCTAAGATTATTGTCCACTCGTCGCTTTCCTGCAGCTTGGCTTTCATTTTCCATGTTTTTGGAAAATTTTGCATATTATTATAATAGGAAGTCATTCTGACATTGCTGGGCACGAAGTCTCTGTCGGCCTTGAACTCCACGTACCAAAGTCCGTCCTTCCTTTCACTTTCGCCTACATACCACTCTGAATTCTGGTTGTTGTCGAATAGGTTGGCTGGTCTGAAAGAGGATGAACCATCAAACCGACTTCCTGCCGTGGCAGTGAAGGTGGGTTGTTCGATGGTTCTGTCGGGTGTGGAGTCGATGCTGGCGGTGGTGGCGGGTGCAGGAACAAATGTCAGTCTCTCATAGTCAGCATTCTGGGAGAAATATTCGGTGCCCACCCATCCCAACAGTATGGGTTCTTCTTCGGAGCTGATTCCTTTAGTGCTCAAACCCTGCACCGCTCCATAAACCTCCCAATAATAGCAGTTGGTGATAACTGCCCAGATGAGGTCTTTGGTGGCACTGCTCCTCATGAACGTGGCACATCCGGTGCTGTTGGTGTTGGATGTGCGCGCATAGCTGTTGGTGATATGGCAGAAGGCATTGGCTCGCCTGTAGCCCATGTATCCGCCGCAGCTGTGGGTTGAAGCACCCTTCATGGTGATGTAGGTTTCGCACTTGTCGATGAAGAGCGCTCCTTCGTTGAGCATGCCCACAAATCCACCATGCGAGCCGTCGCCGTTGATGGAAGACGTGATGGTTCCGTCGGCATTGCAGTGTTCTATCATGCCCACACCGCTCTGGTGCACACCCACAAGCTGACTTGCAAATTTCTTGCTGGTGTTCACATTGGTTCGTATATCAATGTTGCGCAGCCGCACCCCGTCGCCAGTGTAGCGGAAGGGAGCCAGGGCCTCGTCGGTGCCCGAAAGACTCATACTGATGTAGTTTCCGTTACCCTCGAACACGCCGCAGTAGGGCTTGTCGGCGTTATTTCCTACAACAACGTTTTCAATGGAAACCGATTTCAGCACTATGGCGTTGAGCGTGGTTTCGCCCTCGTTCACCCGGCGGGCAAACGTTGCGTAGTCATCGGAACTGCGTATCTTGAAGTAGAGGTTGCCCGTGGCATTGCCGATGGGCGAGGTTTTGGCATCCACCCTCACCTCAAACTCGTAGAAGACACAGGGGCGGGGCAGTGTCATGGTCAGCGTGTGGGCCTGTCGCTGCTCGGCATTGAGCACCTGCACCACGCTATCTATAACAACGCCGTAGCGGTTGTAAATCTTCATGCACACCGACATTTCGGCACGGTCGTCCCAAACGTACGACCGGTTCCCTTCATACGCATACCCCGTGGGAGTACTTTCTTCGTAGTCCCAGTCGAGCTTCACGGTGAACTCATCCGGGTTGAGCCATTCCGAGCGCAGGTTCTTGGGTTTGAGCAGGTGCAGGCTGGAGAAGTTGGGCTGTTCGTAGGCCACGGTGGGGTTGTAGGTCCATCCCCACACGGCGGTGGCTGCCCGGCGAATGCGGTAACGAACAATAGGAATGCCCAGCTCGGCATCCACTTGCTCTGCCGAGAGGTCGGCAATGAGGGTGGAGTCCTTGAAGGAGTAATTCTTTTTCTTCGGATCGAAAGGCTCGGTGATGAGGTCCTTGAAGTCCTCCAAGCGACCGGTGAGCGAGCGCTGTATCTGGAACATGTCACCCTCAAGCAGGTCAGGGTAGTCGTTGTCCTCCACGTCCCAGGTGAGCATCACCGACCCCTTCAGGTCGTACACGGGCTGTGCGTTGAAGCGGATGGGCGCATGAATCATGGGAACCTGCTTGATAACGTTGCTCTTGAGATCCGTCAGTTTCTCGTTCTCGCTGTCGGTGTAGCCCGCTTTCACGTAGAAGTTGGTGACCTTCTGCGACGAAGGCACATACACAAAGCCGTAAGGGTTGTCGGTAGAGAGGTCTTGGGTGTGCTCGGTGCCGTCGGCAGTGGTGTAGAAAGCCTGCGCCTTGTCGATCTTGTTGGTGCTGATCATCCACGGAATCATGATGGAGCCTGCGTTTTCAAGTTCCGTAGGAATCGTAGGCTCTGTCACATCGGGGTTCACCACCTCGGGTGCCGATGGAACGTCAATGACGGTTTCGTCAATGTCGATGTCGGCTCCGCCCGTATAAGCACCATTGCCCACGCGGTGGCTGTGCCAGGTCATGTGGAGGCGCTTGCCGCGCAACTCACGCGGCACTGTCCACTCGATGTGGGCCACCATGTGATCGGTACCCTCTTCGCGATAGAGGAATACAGTCCCTTGTTCAGACGTGATTACCCTTTTCTTTTCGGTGGGCCTGTCCAGTATCACTTTTCCCGGGCACGCACTTTTCATGTTGACGTAAACATAGGTGCGATCGTTGGCAATGCTGGTCTCGTTGACCCACCAGTTGATGACCGCCACTCGGGTTGACTGGGCTTGTCCGTCGATGTGGTAGTAGAGCCATCCGTCTGTCTGCCAGGTATCATAGCCGGCCTGGTCGTAAGTGGGCAGTTCGGCCTTGATGACGTTCATGCCCTCAATCCATACCTTGTACTTACTGCGGTTGCCGACATAGTCTTCTGCCTGCAACTGCAATGGAAGCACAAAACACAATAGAATTAAAAGAAGTGATTTGACTTTCATAAGTTATGTTGTTTTTGTTTATTTTTCTACAACCTTGCGAGTGCTTCCGTCCGACAGGCGAACAACATTCACACCTTTCTGCACACCGTTCCGACGGCGGCCGTCTGCACCATATATAGCCGTCATCTTCGTTTCACTGGCGGCCTCGATGCCATCCACGTGGGCAGGATCTGAATAGGCGAAGTTGATCGTTACGGTAGGCCCGTAGCCGATGATCTGTGTGCCGACGACATCGCGTGTTTGTCCGAACTTTGTCTCTTGAACAATATTAAAGATATGTATCTGCAAGGTGGCACTCCATGAGGCATATTGTCCCTCGCTGGGAATCCATTCAGTCTCGATGCCGTTCTCATAGCCAGCGGTGCAGATGCTCTTGGAGGAGTAGCCGGATACGGACAGGGGTACACAGTTGCCGAAGGCGCAAGTCTGCCAAGAACCACCCGAGGGCATGTCATCCAGGGTTTCGTACATGGAGGCAGCTCGTTTCTCGCCAGATACATTCTTCACGCGCAGGGGAACGACGAGCTGTCCGCTCGCATTCACCTCCTTGACGGTGATGACAGCTCCGTTGCTGATGGTGTTGCCTTGCAGGTCAGTGAACACAAACGACGGGTCAACATCCTGTGCCTGTGCAAAGGCGGAAAACAAAAATAGGAATACAATGCTGTGTAAAATCTTCATCATCTTATTATTTTTTTAATTATCTCTCAACTCTCAACTCTCAACTCTCATCCATCTCTCAACTTTCATCTTCACCACCTGCACCACACCACTGTCGTTGGTGACAAAGGCCACGACCGTCAGCTGGCTGGCGTTCCACTGTCCGTCAACCTGGCAGGAGTAGTCCTTCTCGATGTATTGCTCTTCGGCCACGCTGATGTCTTCGCCCCATGTGCCGTTCAGGGAGCAGCGAAGCACATGGTTATGCACGTAGTCCTCTTGCACCACATTGCCGGGGAATCGCTGGAAGGCCACGATATTGTCCTCGGTCAGCCACACCTGTAGCTTGCCGGTGGTGGCACCTTCGATGGCAGCCACATACACCTTCACGTCGAGCTGGCCTGTCGTGGCGTTGTACTCGGGGGTGATGGCGATGTTGGTGCTTGCGGTCGCATTGAATTCCGATGCGTAGTACGACACCGCCGCATCCCAGTATTCCTTGTCGAGCAGACCATCGCTGCTGCGGTTGATGAGTCCGATGGGCTGATACTGGCCTCCCCAGGTGGTGTAGTAGGTGTTGCCGAGTTCAGTGGCCAGTCCGTCAGGATGCTGTGTGGAGGGCATCACGCCAAGCGGTCCGGAATGGATGGCCACGGGAACAACCCCGTAGCCGTCCGACTGTGCGGCTTTGATGGCGATGAGACTGATGATTTCTGTCGCATCGGGACAGTTGACACAGTCCTGTCCAGTGAAGTCCTCGATGAGTATGTTGCGCACCTGCGGTGCATAGAGATCGTCGGTGATGTCATCGGTATCTACCGCCGTGGTGTCCACGTCAAGGGTATTGATGACCACCAGGCGGTCGGCCTCATCCACGTTGCTACAGGCGGCGAAGAGAAGGAAAAGTCCTCCCATGATTCCCGTGAGGGGGAAAGAATACCATTTTTGTTTGCTATTCATGATTGCCATATTTTTGAGTCCTTACTGAGGGATGGACTCCTTAGAAGTTATAGTTGTATGAGAGCGTGAAACCCTTGCTGGCAGGAATCCATCGGCACACACCGCCCGAGCAGTTGTAGCCGGCGCGTGTGCGTCCGTAGCCGAGTTGCAGTCGGTGTGCTCCCGTGTTGAAAGTCACACTGCTCTGATAGTAGTGAGTTTCCGCACCGCCGCAGTTCCACATGTCGCTCACCGTGAACATCCAGTGGGGAACGAGCGAGAGCTCCAGCAACCCGAATGCCCAGTCGCCCTGGTCTTGTCGGGTGCAGAGATACTGTGCCTCGGCGCGCAGGGTGGTCTTCGGTGCGAACTGATACTTACCGTCGGCCACGTAGATGTCGCTGTGTATCATGCCACCCTCACCCTCAATGACGGTCTTGTTGTACCGTTGGTTCATATACATCAGGTTGAGCTTGAACGCTTTCGAGAACTTGCGCGAGAGTTGCACATTGAGGTCCTGGTAGTAGGTGGCGTCGCCCCACTTGAAGAACTTCGAGTGGTAGCCCTCCGTTCCAGCCAGTTGCATGTTGCTATTGCTCAGGGAGACGGGGTTGAGTCCCCCTTCCCACTGCCGGTCGATGGCACGCACATAGGAGTAGTTCACCTTCAGGTTCATGCCGTACTTGCCGCCCAAGGCGGTCTTGCGCTTGAAGTTGTATCCCACTTCCGTCTGGTAGGCCCATTCGCCGTCGGCCAGTTGTGTGGCGTAGGGATAGAGGGCTGCCAAGGCGTAGGTATGATCCTGGGTGAAGGCAGGCAGGTGGTTGATAAACGAGGAGGTGAGCTTCATCTTGCGCTGGCTGCGTGAAGCCATGTTCTCCGAGCGCTTGGCCTGAACGAGCACCGACAGTCCCTTCTTCGAGTAGGAGGTAGAGAGCATAGCGGTGTTGCCCTTGCGGTAGATGTATCCGTTGTCGTAGGATGGGTCGGCGGTTTTCTGCGCATACTCTGCCAGAACGTTCCATGCTCCGTGGTTCAGGTTCACCCGTGCGTCCCATGCGTTGACATAGCGGGGCTGCACCACCTTCATGGTGGACAGGGTATAGCCGTTGGGCAGTGGGAATTTGCGTGTGGTGGTGACATCCTCATCCGGGTTCTCGTGCTTGTTCACCCATGAGAAGCCGAATGACAGGCGTGTGTCGTGTTGCTGCATGGAGGGAATCCACTCGTCAAGGCTCAGTTCGGCATCGGCACCGCTGATGAAAGCCTTGTTCCACTCCCAATAGCGACGTTGCTTACCGCCTAATGCCTTCAGCGTTACACCCTTGACGGGCTTCACAACCAGTCGGCCGCCCAACAGTGAGTTGTCGATGCCTAACGAGCGTTCCTCGTAGGTGCGCAGGATGAAACCCGAGCCAAACTGCTCGTAGAACGTGCCGAGGGTCAGCTCTGCCTTCTCTAACTTGCCCTTCACGTAGAAATGGGGCACACCCCAACCCTTGAAGTCGTTCTCGAATCCGGGCAGCGGGTGTTCCATATACTCCAGTCGCGCACCCGCCTCAAAGTACTTGTGTTGCGCCCGCAGGTCGATATAGGTATTGGTCAGGAAGTCTTCCTTCTTCTCTGCCCCAATCTTGTCGTCGTTTTGTGGCAGCATCATGTCGCTTTGTATGCTACCGCTGAACGTGACCTGTGCACTGACATGAATGGACAGGAAGAAAAACAGGCAAAAAGGTAAGAATCTCATCATGGCTTTTCCTTTTGATTATTTCGTCAGTTCCCTGACTTTCTCTATGAGTTCCGTCTCGGCACCGTCGGTATAGCCGTTGTGCTTATAGACAATCTTTCCGTCACCATCGACGATGAGCACGTAGGGAATCATCTGGATACCTAACGCGCGCTTCAGGTCGCTGTTGGGGTCGAGCAACACGTCGTATTCCCATCCATGGTTCTCCACCAAGGGTTTTACTTTCTGGATGTTCTGTGCCTGGTCGATGGACACGGCGTAGATTTTCACTCCCGTCTCCTCGCGCCACTCGTCATAGACTTCGGCTATGGCATCGAGCTCACGGTTGCAGGGCTTGCACCATGTGGCGAAGAAATCGATGATGAAGGGCTTGCCACAGTTGGAGAGCGTGTCTGTGCTAATAGCCTTTCCGTTGATGTCCTTCAATAGTACCTGGGGCAACTGGGCATGGGCACCGATGGTCAGAACAGCCAATACGGCGATAAGCAGTAGTTTCTTCATATATTCCTGATGGTTTGGTTATCTACATTGTTTGGGTGAATTCGCTACAAAGATACACATTTTTTTAATAATACGGAGTGGAATTCGTTATTTTTGTAATAATATGGAGTGGAATTCGTCATTTTTGTAATAATATGGAGTGGAATTCGTCATTTTTGTAACGGATTCTTGTCTTTGTGGGTGTTCTGTAGCTTCTGAGGCCCCATTGTACGGGCCATCATGACGGCAACAGTGTTGTCGCGGATGTCTTCGTAGGACAGGCAGAAGAGTCCGTTGCGTCCCCGCTCCGTTCCCCATGAGTTCTTGAAGACAAAGTAGCGCTTGTAGGGCGTATGGGCCAGGCCGATGAGAGTCATGCAGTGGTCGTCGGAGCGTTGTCCCCGCATTCCGCCTTCCCATCCCACGGGATGCCCCCTCTTCAGGGCTCTCACGATGCAGCGCATCAGCGTGTCCTGTGGCACGTTATAGAAGCGGTCGCCCCACTGGTTGTCGGGCAGTTGGGGGTCAACCCATTGATCGTAGGGCTGGCTGTCGGTGGAAGTCAGCACAACATACTCGTCCGGCCGGCACACGCTATGGGCAAACTCCTTCGATGTATATTCCGCTCCCAACATGTGGACAAAGGGGGCCAGATAGCCCGTCTCTTGGTCGAGCAGATCGTTGAGCTGCCGTTCAAACTCCGCTGTCGGCAGGCGGCGTGCCTTGCAGATGTCGGCCGTCTTCATCACCTTACGTGCCAGCACCGCGTAGTTCAGTTCCTCCGTCCGCCGGCCTTCGTAGTAGTCGAAAGGCTGTGCGCCGTAGCGTGACAGCAGCTGCAGGCACATCGGCATCGTACCCCGCAGGGAAATCTCCCTGCCTTCTGGACTTCCTGAACGATAATATCTCCTACCCTCTTCATAGAGGAACATCCGGGTCAGGAATCTGGCCGACAGGTTCACCGAGTCGCCCTGTGCCAAGTGTTCCGTCTCAAGGGTCGCCAGGGGTCCATAAATCCAGCAGAGCGGATTCTCCCCCTGGTTCTTGACGGGTGTCGTGGGCAGTAGTGTGTCGATGGTCAGTCCCTCGGGCCATTCATCTATCGCCCGCTCTCTCTTGCAGCCCATCAGCAACAGGGTGAGGGCGAGGAGAAGGATGAGCCGTGGTGCGGAGATATGAGCTTGATTCACTCCCTTGATTGTTATTGGGTCATTCCGTGGGGAAGGATGATTTTCTCGTCGGGCTTGGGCTGACGGTGCTGATACTCGTAGATGGTGGTGTCAACCACGTAGAAACGCTCGAGGAACTCCTCCTTGGTCCGCTTCCAGCGGTTATGGCTCCACAACCAGAACTCGGGGGCACGGCGGATGCTCTGTTCCAGAAGCTCGAAGTAGGCATCGGTAATCTGGAACTCGGGCAGGCTCTGCGGCTCTCGGGTGATCGGCTTGAACTCGGCTTCGTAATAGCCACGGCGCAGACGGCGGATGTCTAAATAGAAGACGGCGTTCTTCATGCGACGGGCAATGTTCTCGCTACCGGAAAGCACGGGGGTGTCGGGATGGCTGAGGAAGGTGCGCCAGTGGTGCATATTGCGCCAGAAGGGTACCTGATCAGCAATGTAACCAATGATGGTGGGCTTGTTCTCGGCACGCAGGCGGACGAGGTAGCGCAGTGTCTCCGTCATGGGGATGCAGACACCGCCAAGACGCTCACGCAAGTCTATGAACAGCTTGTCCATCTCCTTGTTCTCCAGGGGGTGGTAGATTTGTCCGCACTGTGCCTTGGGTGTCACCCATAGGGGAAGGGAGGTAACCCATTCCCAGTTGCAGTAGTGCCCCAGGTAAACGGCGCACGACTGTCCCTGCTCGATGGCTTTATTGACGGCCTCGACACCTTTGAATACCATGCGGCGACGCAGCTGGCTCCTGCTCATGGTCATCAGCTTCAGTGTCTCGACGAAGTAGTCGCAGAGGAAGTGATAGAATCCTCGTTCTATTTGCCGACGTTCCTGCTCTGTCTTCTCGGGAAAGGAGTCGGAAAGGTTCTTCCGCACCACCTTGATACGATAGCCCACGCAGCGATAGAGCAGCAGGAAGATGCCATCAGAGAGTACATACAGCACCCGCAAGGGAAGCAGGGAGAAGACGTACCAGATGGAATAGATGATGTAATAAACGATTCGCATAATACTATTCACTTACTTGGGCATAGGTGGCTTTCTCATCGGGGAAGAGTTTCTGCACGAGCTTGACGAGTCGTTTCTGAGTGCTCGGTGTGCGCACATAGACAGGTGCCACACGGCAGAGCTCGTCGGCGGTCATGTTCTTCAGCACGTCGTTGATGGAGGTCTTGGTCATGTAGGCCTTCACGATGATGTCGTTCATCCATTGTTCCCATTGGGGTTTGTTGCCCCAATAATGCCCGATGTGTGCCTGTGCCTCCACCATGTCTGTGAGCTCCTGCAATGCAACGGAGAAGGAGTATTGTTCGATGACGTGCGTGGAGCCCATCAGGTCGAGGATGCCGTCGCAGATGGCAAGAGCGGTCTGAGTCACCTCTGACAGTTTGTTGGAGGGCAATCCGATAACACCGGCATTCCACATGGCATGGCGCTCACTCAGGGTGATGCCGGCAAAGGTGCTTCCCTTTGCCATGCGCCACATCTTGCTTCCGTTGCCCGTGAACGTCTCGGGACCTCCTTCCCGCAGGTGCATGAACGACTTTCCCGCATTCAGGATGTTACGAAGCGCAGTGAGGTCGCCGAAGAGGAAGGTGTCGGTATCCAGATAGATGATGTGGTCATCGGGGAAACGGTTATGCATGTACTCCACAGCCTTGATCTTGACACGCCAGAAGTAGTGATGGGGACTTTCCCATTCCGAGATTTGCTCATTGCTGATGGGGATGACGGTCACATCCGCATTGTTGTAATACTCGGGGTGAGTGGTCACCACGCAGATTTCGTCGCCCTGTTGCAGTTGGCGGCGGAAGGTACTCATGGAGAGATAGGCTTCAATGTGGTTGGCAAGATTCTCGCCGAAAATGATATAGAAGATCTTCATTTGTTAGATGTTTAGGGGTTTAGGACTGTGGGGATGTGGGAGTGAGCCTGTTGTTGACCATACGCTCCATGTATTGCTGGATGATGGCCTTCAGCTCAAGCTCCATTTGTTGTTGCTGCGGGATGTTCTTTCCCAGCAGGTTCTTTTTCATCAGGCGGTCGTCAAGGGCATAGATAGCCTTGGTCTTCTCTCCATCGAATTGCAACACGTACCCGTACTTGACATACTGGTAGATGCCGTTGAGGTAGTTCACGGCAAAGGTCTGCGAGGCAGGGGTGTTGAACAGGTCGATGCCAAAGCCGAGGTATGGCTTGTCGTAGCCAAGATGGTTGAGAATGGTCGGCATAATGTCTATCTGTTGGGCGATGGCATCCTGCATGCCGGGCTGGATCTCGCCGCTGGGATCATAGAAGATGATGGGTGAGCAGAAACCTCCGAGGTCCGTGAGGTATTCGTCATGGTTGCTCATGTGGGTATGGTCGGAGGTAATGACGAAGATAGTATTCTGGAACCAGGGGGAGCGACGTGCCCTCTCAAAGAATCTGCCTAATGCATGGTCGGTATAGCGGATGCAGCGGTGGATGGGAAGAGGCCCCTCGGGAAACTGCTCCTTGTATTTGTCGGGGATGTTGTAAGGATGATGGGAAGAAAGTGTGAAGAGGGTTGTCATGAAGGGTTGCTTCATGTCGTCCATCTTGGTGCAGAAGTACTGCAGGAACGGCTCGTCCCAGATGCCCCAGTGGTTGTCGTACTCGGCAGCTCCCAGGGTGCGCGGGTCGGCCTCGAAGTCCTCACGGCCATAATAGTGCTGGAACTTCGTGGCACGGGCAAAGGCCATGAAGCCCATGGAACCCCGTTCTGCTCCGTGGAAGAAAGCTGTCTCGTACCCCTTCTGGTTCAGGCAGTCGGCCATGCCGGAAACCTTGTTCGTGGAATAGGGCGACACGAAGAGTGGCTCGACGAACATTGGAATACCCGAGAGGATGGACGGCATGCCGTCGATGCTCTTCCGACCGTTGCAGAAGGAATGGGTGAAGGTGCGGCTTTGGGCAATCAGCGAGTCTGTGAAAGGTGTATATCCCTTGTACTTTCCCCCCTCAAGGTGTTTGTTCAAGGCACCGACATATTCACGTCCATAGCTTTCAAGGATGATCACTACCACGTTCTTTTTCACAAACGGATGGGTTGGCTGGGGACGATGGATGGGGTCGAAGACGGCTGTCATCTCCTGTTCCGATGCGAAGTAGGCAGGCACATCGAAATGGGTCTTGCCGATGGTGCGCAAAATGGCAAAGGGCGTGTTGAGCACCAGGCCGGCCTCTGTGGGGCGGTCGCAGTAGCTGTTTGCCGTGCTCACGGTAACGGGACGGATGAAGATGCCGCCACGCATGCCCACCCAACAGAGCGGGGCGAAGAGCAAAAGCGACAGGAAGGTGACCAGGGTGTAGCGCTTGACGGCTTTCTTGCGAACCGTCAAACGGGGCACCGCATAGCAGCGCCAGAGGAAGAAGCCGACGACAAGGGCAACAATAAAGAAATACCAGTGGCGCATGGCTTCGATGCCAAAGATTCCCACCAGATTGTTTTCGTTCTGGAACTCGTTGAACACGGTGATGGTCGTACGGCGCAAGGTGTATTTGAAGTAAACGGCATCACACAGATTCACCACCAGCGCCAGCATGTTCACAACAACGAAGAGCCACTTGCAGAACGAATGGAAGCGAGGAGTCTCTTTCTTGTGCCACGGAAGCAACAGCAGCAACACCCACAGCGCGTTGGTATAGATGATAGCGGAAGTATCGAACATGAACGCTCCCTGCATGAGTTCCCACGCATGACCCCAACTGATGGAGTCGGAGAAGTAACGGAGGTTCTCCACATAGAACACCAGTCTGGCCACGAAATAAACCACGTAGGCCAGAAACAGGTTGAACACCACGGCACTAATAGGCCCCAAGACCGTATGCAGGATATTGAATTTCTTTTTCATGGAAGCATCTTGTCGTTAACCATTCTGTACATATACTGTTGGATGATGGCCTTCACTTCGCGCTCCATCTTGGCCTGCACCTCGGGTTCTTTCCCCACGATGTTCTTGGTCATCATGATGTCGTCCTGTCGATAGAGGGCCGTGGCCTTCTCGCCATTGAACTGAAGCACGTGTCCGTACTTCACGTACTGGTAGGTTCCATTGTCGTAGTTCACGGCGAAAGTCTCCTCGGCAGGCGTGGTCAGCAGGTCGATGCCGAAAGCCAGGTAGGGCTTGTCATAGCCCAGATAGCTCAGCACGGTGGGCATGATGTCTATCTGTTGGGCGACACTCTCGCTGACACCGGGCTGGATTTCTCCGCTCGGGTCGTAGATGATGACGGGAACGACGTAATAGCCGAGGTCGGTCTTGAACTGCGGGTACTGGATCTGACTGGTGTGATCGCTTGTCAGGACGAAGATGGTGTTCTTGAACCAGGGTTGCTTGCTGGCACTCTCAAAGAACTTGCCAATGGCCATGTCGGTATAGCCAATGCACTGGTGGACGGGCTGCGTGCCTTTGGGGAACTTGCCCTCGTACTTCTCGGGAACAACGAAAGGATGGTGGGAAGAAACGGTGAAGAGTGCCGTCATGAAGGGTTCTTTCATCTCTCCCATCTTGGTGCAGTAGTACTGCAGGAACGGCTCGTCCCAGATACCCCAGTTGGTATCGAAGTCGGCGGGACCACCAAAGCGCTCGTCGGCCTCATAGTCCTGACGGCCGTAGTACTTCTGGAATCCCGTCTTGTTGGCAAACGCCATAAAGCCCATCGAGCCACGGTTAGCACCATGGAAGAACGCCGTTTCATATCCTTCCTTGCCCAATATGCCGGCGATGCCGGTATAGTCGTTCATGGAGGCCGGTGTGAGCACAAACGGCTCTATAAACATGGGAATGCTGCTCAGTACCGACGGCATACCGTCGATGCTCTTACGGCCGTTGGCATAGGAATACTTGAAGATCAGACTCTTTTCAATCAGCTTGTCCACATAGGGAGTATAGCCTTGATACTTGCCGCCGCCAAAGTCCTGATAGTCGTGGTTGAAGGCTCCGATAAACTCTCTGGCAAAGCTCTCGACAATCAGGACGACCACATTCTTCTTCACAAACGGATGCGTGGGCTGCGGATGGTGTATGGGGGTATAGACAGCATCCAACTCCTGCTGCGTGGCATAATAGGCTGGTACATTGAAAACGCTCTTGCCAATGGTTCTCAGCAGGGCAAAGGGAGTGTTGAGCACCACGGCACATTCCACCGGTCGCTCCACGTACTGATTGGCATTATTGATGGTGATGGGGCGAATGCCGGAACCCAGTCCGCCACGACAGCCACCAATGGCAAGGGGTGTGGCGATGGCAAGACAAAGCAGCATGACGCCCGCGAAACCCAACTGTCGTTTCCAGGTACGATAGTCCTTGCTGGAGATGGCGGGAGTCACATAGAGCTTCCACATGCCCCAGATGATGAGCGCAGCCAACAGCACGAGATACCAGTGGCTGATGAACTCATGGAAGAAGATGCCGGCAAGGTTGTTCTCATTGCCAAACTCCTGGAACACGCTGGTCGTCGTGCGGCGCTGGGTGTAAGGGAAATAGACGGAATCGCCCAGATTGAGAACCAACGTCAGGCTGTTGACAACCACAAACACCCACTTACAGATCTTGTGGTAGGTCTTGGTCTCCTTCAGATGCAGGGGGAAGAGCATCATCACAATATAGAGCATATTGGTATAGATGATGGCAGAAGTGTCGAACATGATGCCGCCGTCGTACAAGTCGAAGAAATGACTGACCGACATGTTCTCGGAGAAGTGGCTGAAGTTTTCAAACATGTAGGCTACACGGGCGATGAAATAAACCATGTAGGCCAAAAACAAGTTGACCACCAACGCAATCGCTGGGGCCAACATCGTATGAAGCGGATTGAACTTTTTCATATTGCTTGCATATCGTGTAGTTTCTTATAATATCCGTCTATCTGCAGGAGATCGTCGTGCGTTCCCCGCTCGACGATGCGTCCTTCGTGGATCACGCAGATTTCGTCGGCATGCTTGATGGTGGACAAGCGGTGGGCAACAGCCACGGTGGTGCGGGTCTTCATCAGTCTGACGAGCGCGTCCTGCACCAGTCGCTCACTCTCGGTGTCAAGGGCTGAGGTTGCCTCGTCCAGAATCAGGATGGGCGGGTTCTTCAGAATGGCGCGGGCAATGCTCACACGCTGTCGCTGACCGCCGGAGAGTCGGCTTCCACGGTCGCCGACAAAGGTGTCGTAGCCGTTCTCGGTAGCCGATATGAACTCATGCGCATTGGCAATGCGGGCTGCGTCCTGCACTCGTCGTAGCGAGACGTTATCCACACCAAAGCAGATGTTGTTGTAGAAAGAGTCGTTGAACAGGATGGCCTCCTGGTTCACGTTGCCGATGAGCTTACGCAAATCGTGAACGCCTAAGTCCTTGACGTTGATGCCGTCAATCAGCACCTCGCCCTCCTGAACGTCGTAGTAGCGGGGTATCAGGTCCACCATCGTCGATTTTCCACTACCGCTCTGTCCCACCAGTGCCACGGTCTTTCCCTTGGGAATCACGAGGTTGATGTCGCGCAGTACCCACTGCTCGCCGTAGCGGAACGAGACGTGGCGGAACTCTATCTGGTGTTCAAACTTGCTGATGTGCTTGGGGTTCTCAATATCCTTGATATCGACCTCTGCCATCAGAATCTTGTCCACGCGCTCCATGGATGCCAGTCCCTTCGGGATGTTGTAGCCAGCCTTGGAGAAGTCTTTCAGGGGTTGGATGATGCTATAGAGAATCACCATGTAGTAGATGAACGTGGGACCACTGATGGCCTCGTAGTTCAACACGAGGATGCCGCCCACCCAGAGCACGATGACAATCATCAGCGTTCCGAGGAACTCACTCATGGGGTGTGCCATCTGCTGACGGATATTCACACGCATGAGGATGTCACGGTATTCGGAGTTGATGCGGTCGAAGCGGTCGTTCATCTTTTCCTCGGCACAGAATGCCTTGATGATGCGCAGTCCGCCTAACGTCTCCTCTACCTGGCTCATGGTGTCACTCCACATCGCCTGTGCCTTCACGGAGTTGGCCTTCAGCTTCCTGCCGACAAATCCCATGAACCATCCGAAGATGGGCACGAAGATGATGGTGAACATCGTGAGCTGCCAGGAGATGATGATGAGGGTCGTGAAATAGACGATGATCAGGATGGGGTTCTTGAACAGCATGTCGAGCGACGACATGATACTGTTCTCTATCTCCTGCACGTCTCCACTCATGCGGGCAATGATGTCGCCCTTGCGCTCTTCGGAGAAGAATCCTAAGGAGAGCGATGTGATCTTCTGGTAGAGCTGGTTGCGGATGTCACGTACCACACCTGTACGGATGGGGGTGATCGTCGCCGAGCTCAGGAAGTAGGCTCCCGTCTTCAGGAACGTCATGAAAGCAAGGAACAGTCCGATGATGAACAGCGTGGTGGTGGCACTGTACTCAATGATGAGCTCCTGCATGTAGTAGGACATGTTGTTGCTCACCACCTCCTTGATGTTGTTCCAGTCCCACGGCATGAGGTCCACCGCTTTGAGGGCATCCTCAGTCTTGAAGAGAATCTGCAGCATCGGAATGAGAGCCGCAAACGAGAAGATGTTGAGGATGGCGGACAGGATGTTGAAGATCACTGACAACACCAAATACCTCTTATAGGGCGGCACGAATCGCCGCAGGACACGTAGGAATTCTTTCATAATCTGCAAAAATAATATAAAACGTTAAAACCGCAAAATGTTTTGCGGCTTTATTTGATGTCCTCGCCAAATAATGTGGCTGAGGTAGAACCTGTTATGTGCAGGCGGACGATTTCTCCCACATGGTGGCTGCCCTTGTCGAAGACAACCATCTTGCCTTGTTCAGTGCGTCCGCAGAGCTGTTGGCGTGAGCGTTTGCTGTAGCCCTCTACCAGCACGTCGAACTCTTTCCTTTCGTCGCGCCGGTTGGCCTGTGCCGACATCTCCGTCTGTAGCTGGATGAGCTCGTTCAGTCGGCGTATCTTCACATCCTCGGGCACATTGTCGGGCAGGTGCTTCGACGCATAGGTGCCCGGCCGCTCAGAATACTTGAACATAAAAGCGGAGTCGTAGCCCACCTCTTTCATCAGCGAGAGCGAGAGCTGGTGGTCTTCCTCGGTTTCATCGTGGTAGCCCACGAAGATGTCGGTGGAGAGTCCACAGTCGGGAATGATGCGACGGATGGCAGCCACACGGTCCAGATACCACTCACGGGTGTATTTGCGGTTCATGAGCTTCAGGATCTTGTCCGATCCGCTCTGTACCGGCAGGTGAATCTGCTTGCATACGTTGGACTCCTCGGCTATCACATGCAGTGTCTCGTCGCTCATGTCCTTAGGGTGGCTGGTGGTGAAGCGCACCCGCATGTTGGGAGCTTCGCGGGCAACCAGTCGCAACAACGCCGGGAAAGTGATGTCCTGTTCTCCCTGCCAACGATAAGAGTTCACATTCTGTCCGAGCAGGGTCACTTCCTTAAACCCGCGGTCGCGCAGGTCGCGAACCTCTCGCAGGATGCTCTCCACGTCACGGCTGCGCTCCCGTCCACGGGTGTAGGGCACGATGCAGTAGTGACAGAAGTTGTTGCAGCCTCGCATGATGCTGACATAGCCGCCGATTCTGTTTCCGGCAATGCGCTGCGGCACCACGTCCTTATAGGTCTCTGTGGTCGAGAGCTCGATGTTGATGGCCTTGTGCCCCTGCTCTGCCTGTGCCACGAGGTCAGGCAGGGTGAGATAGGCGTCCGGCCCCGCCACGAGGTCGGCATGGTGGTTGTTCAGCAACTCGTCCTTCACCCGTTCCGCCATGCAGCCAAGGACCCCGATAATGAGGTTCGCGGCCTCTGGCTTTCTTTTCTTCCTGACGGCATTGAGCTCCTCCAGCCGATGGTAGATTTTTTGTTCCGCATTGTCGCGCACGGAACAGGTGTTGAGGAAGACGGCATCGGCCTCCTCGACACCCTCGCAGGTGTCGTAGCCTGCCATCTTCATGACCGAGGCTACCACCTCCGAGTCGGCTACGTTCATCTGGCAGCCGTAGGTTTCTATATACAGTTTCTTCATCTTTCTTTTATCCTTGCCCCTCACTATTCCTTATAGCTATCAAGCTTGTGGAGGAAGTAGTCGCGGAAGTCGCTCCACTTATAGTAAGGACCGCTCACCGCCTGCAGGGGCAATGTTGTCTCGTTCTCGTTGAGCAGGGCCTTGACCAGAATGGGATCGTTGGCTTTCTTCGAGCGATAGAAGACGAGTTGCACGTTGCATCCCATGGGGAAGATGCGGTAGTTGAGCCAGCCCTTCTCTACCAGTTCGTTGAGGTTGTCGGTGGAATAGCCGAACTGATCCATCTCCAACAGGCATGCCAGCGGCATGACACACACCTCGTGACCATAGCGGAGCGTGGCACCCGGGTGTTTCTCGACCAGGAGCGAGTCGGCCTCGCGAATCATCACGCGCAACAGATTGCGCTGCGAGAAAGGCATGGCGCCATCGTTCAGCGCACTGGGGCCATATCTGACATACCAGCTGGCATTCTCGACGAGCCAGTTGTCGTAAATCTCATCCTCCTGATAGATATCGTAGAGCGAAAGCGTGTGGCGCAACTCGGTGCTCTGCACGTTGCTGGCCTGCTTCCAGAGGTAATAGTTAAGCGAACTTTGGTCAACGCTGTCCTTCAGATACTGCTCGTCATTGAAAAGAGTACCCATAAGGCGCTTGTAGTTGGCGTGCTCACGCTTGAAGTCATTGAAGACACGATTGGCATTGTCGTTCCAGCGCTTGTTTTTGATGTCACTGGCATCGAAGTTCATGTACCACATGTCGTGTTCCGATGCGTCGTGGGTAATCTGCAGCTGCGGGTTCAGGCTGGACAGCTCCTGCAGGGCGTTCTCCATCGAGAGGATACAGCGGATGACCACCGTACTCTTCGCATCGATGTTGGTCTTTCCCTTGAACACCTCGGGGAAACGCTCGTACATACGACGGGCGATGCCACGATGCTGTTCGGCACCTAACGGGGTGAGCTCGCCATGGCGTTTCACGGCAGCCTCACGGAGGAGCGTCAACCGGTGCAGCACATCCTTGCCCAGAGGGGTCAGCTTACCGTATTTGTCGGCCTTGACCAGCGGCTTGTAGGCGTTGTCATAGTCGCCGTTGGAAATGAGATAGCGCGAGCCGTGCCGTCCGTAGTGCGAGATGTAGTAAGGCTCATAGCCCTTCGGAGCGGCTGTGAGCTGCTTCTGCAACGGTCCGGGATAAGCATAATAGTTACTGCCTGAGCGGAAAATGTTCTCCTTGATTTCGGTTTTTGCGTTCTGCGCAAGGGCTGTCAAGGTTATCACCGCGAGCAGCCAAGTCATTACGTTGCGTTTCATGATGGTCTTCAATTTGGATTCTATTTGCAAAGGTACATATTTTCATCGAATATCCCGATACTTTTTCGTGGAAATTCGAGATTGCAAGGCTCGCATGGCATTCAGCACGGCCAAGACCGTCACGCCGACATCGGCAAAGACAGCCATCCACATCGTGGCAAGACCCAAGACGGCCAGGACAAGCACCGCCACCTTCACCCCGATGGCGAAGGCCACATTCTGACGGGCTATGGAGAGCGTGCGACGGGCCAGGCGAATGGCCAACGCAATCTTGGAGGGATGGTCATCCATGATCACGACATCCGCGGCCTCTATCGCGGCATCGCTTCCTAAGCCACCCATCGCAATGCCCACATCGGCACGTGCCAGCACAGGGGCATCGTTGATGCCGTCGCCCACGAAAGCAAGATAGGAGGGACGGGAGCCTGTAGAAGAGCCAAGCAGACGTTCCACATGAGCAACCTTGTCGGCGGGAAGCAGTGAAGCGTGTACTTCGTCGATGTTCAGCTGAGCCCCTATTTTGCGGCCCACCTCCTCACTGTCACCCGTGAGCATCACGGTATGTGTCACACCCAGCGACTTCAGTTCGGCAATGGCATCAGCGCTGTCTTCCTTCACCACATCATTGATGACAATATGGCCGGCATACGTTCCGTTGATGGCAACATGGATAATGGTTCCCGTGCAATGACAGTCGTGCCACTGCGCCCCTACCCTGTCCATCAACTTGGTATTCCCGACACAGACCATCTGCTCGCCCACCTTGGCACGGATGCCCTCGCCAGCCAGCTCCTCCACCTCGGAGACCTTGCAACCGTCGGTAGCCTCATCGGGGAAGGCATCACGCAGAGCAGCACCAATGGGATGGGTGCTGAAATGCTCAACATGGGCTGCTAAGTGCAACAGCTCACGCTCGTCGCACATATCGGGGTGGACGGCTTCCACGGCAAATTTCCCATGGGTAAGGGTTCCTGTCTTGTCGAACACCACCGTGCCCAACTTCGTCAACACATCGAAATAGTTCGAGCCCTTGATCAAGATTCCCTTGCGCGAAGCACCACCGATGCCGCCAAAGAAGGTAAGGGGCACGCTGATGACCAATGCGCACGGACAAGACACGACCAGGAAAAGCAAGGCACGGTAGATCCATGTGACGAAAAGTGCAGAGAGAGAAGAATGGAGCGGGGAGAGCGGTAATACCAGCGGGGGAACTACCGCAATAAAGAGGGCGGCACAGACCACAATGGGCGTATATACTCGGGCGAAGCGGGTGATGAAAGCTTCGCTCTTCGACTTATGATCGGTTGCGCTTTCGACAAGATTGATAATCTTCGACACCGTACTCTCGCCGAAAGACTTGGTGGTACGGATGCGCAACAACCCAGAGAGGTTGACACAACCCGAAATGACCTCGTCATCCACCGCCACGTCACGCGGCACGGGTTCGCCAGTCAGTGCCACGGTGTTCAGAGCCGACACCCCCTCAATGACAACGCCATCCAAAGGAATCTTCTCGCCAGGACGCACAACGATGGTTGCCCCGAGAGGAACATCGGTGGGATTGACATCGTCCAAGGCACCCGAAGGATTCTCCACATGCGCCACGTCTGGACGGATGTCCATCAGGTGTGCAATGCTCTCACGGCTCTTGCCCTCGGCATAGCCTTCGAACAGCTCACCCACCTGGAAGAACAGCATGACGAAGACGGCTTCGGCAAACTGCGCCTCGGCTCCCGGGAGGAACCCGATGAGAAGGGCACCGATGGTGGCCACCGACATGAGGAAATGCTCATTGAAGACATCGCCGTGGGCAATCCCTTCAACAGCCTCATGCAAGGTCTCGTGACCTATTATAATATAAGGTAAAAGATAGACCAGCAACAGCTGCCACATCGGCAGGTCACAGCTATGTTCTATCACTGCGGCACCAGCCAACAGAACGGCTGTGATGACAATGAGTCTCAGCTGCGTCCCCATGCCTCCATGGTGGTGTTCATGATGATGTTCATGATGGTGCCCGTCGTGTTCGTGGCAGTCACATTCGTGTGCGTGATGATGTTGACTCATACTTCAAAACTTATAGGTTATGTGTTGATGCGGGTATCGTTGGCATCGATAGAAATATTGAACCGTCCGTTCATGGCTGTGAGCTGTTCCAGCGAGAAGCGGTACTGGTCGGATGCCAGCGAGTTGTCTTCGCGATAATGATTGCTCTTGATGTCAAAGATTCCACACATCAGTTCATAGAGAAGGTCGTTGGTCCAGTAGCGGAGACTGTTGTTCTGCAGCGCTGCCAGGCGGTCGGGGCGCAGGGCGACGTACTCCTTGCCAAGCCATACCATGAGCGGGATGCGGGTATCGAGGAAGCCGGAGAAGTTGGGCATCCGGTGACGATCAGGGATGTCACCATGGTCACTGAAATAGACCATGCCCTGTAGGTTCAGGTGCTCACGGCCATATTCAAACACGTGGCGCAGCACCGTATCGGTGTAGTAGAGCGAGTTCTTGTAGTTGAGAATCCTGTCATGGTTGCCGGGCTCGCCCCACTGTCGGGTTTCCTCCGTAAACCGGTTCTCATAGTTGAAATGGCTTCCCATGAGGTGCAGGACCACGAAGTTCTTCTCCTTGGGATCCACCTCGCTTAAGAAGTCGATGAGAGACTCGTCATACTGCGTCTTGTTCAACACCTGCTCGGTCCACTTTGCCACGTGGGCAGAGTTGGCGACGAGGGTGATGGGGGTGTCGGCAGCTCCCAAATGCCCCTGGTTGCTATACCAGTGGATATGATAGCCCGCCTTCTCTGCGATATCCACCACAGAGCATGAGGTGTAGAACTGTCCACCGTCATACTGGTTGTATTCGGTGAGCACTTTCTCCAACGTCGGCACCGTCTGTATGTCGCAGCTGTAGGCATGGGGAAAGAGCACGCAGTGAGCCTTGTCCTCGGAGAGACAGCGCATCCACGGGGTGGTGTCCTCGTTCAGGGTGACAAAGGCACTCATATAGTCGCGCGATGCCGATTCGCCAATCACCATGATGATGGTGTGCGGAGTGTTCAGCGGGCGCGAGGTCTCTACGTCCAGATGGGTCATGCGTTGTTCGCGGTTGCTGATGTAGTGGCTGTTGTTCTCCACATACTCCTTCACCACCTGATAAAGACGCGACAGGCCGCAACGCACAAACAAGCCATGACTGGGCTTCCACATATAGATGGTAGAGAAGACCAACAGACCTCCCACGATGACCTGCTGCCACCATGCCGGCTCTGCAAACATCGGACGGAAGCTGCCTGCCGTGTAGATGCAGCCCGCTGCCAAGAGAAGAACGGCCAAGGCGGTGGTGAGAATGCGCCACGCCGAATAGGAATGCAGGAATTCGATGACCTCGTTATAGTCGGTTTCCTGTAACATCTTCATGCCGCTCTCGTCCAGCACCACGTGACAGGTGATGTAATAAACCCACAGGACCACCATCGGCATGAACAAGAGAAACAGCAATACGCCCCACCCATAACCGGCGACTGGCAACAGCAGGAAGAGCGACGACAGCCAACCGAAGAGGTAGATGCCAAAGGAAATGTCTATCTGGTTGTCATAGTCGGGCGACACCTTGCGGTTGGTGAGGTGGTAAAGCAAGGGATAGGACACCATCCAACTGGCACTGACACCCAACGACAGCAGGAGGGCCGGCTGCCACGGACTGCACCACATCACCGCCAGAGGCAGCACCGCCACCAGAGCCCCCACCATGTAGCGCAGGAACTGTTGCAGACGGGCATTGGGTGCCAGCCCACGGTTGCACGACATATAGACGGCATACCCCCCGCCCCACAGCAAGAGATACAGGAGAAAGATGCTACAAAGTACTGGCATATTGCTCAAGGATTTGTTGATAGAATATCTGATAATTCAGTTTCGCGTCAAAGTCGGCTTTGGCCTGACTGCCCAGACGGTTGCGCAGACCGGCATCGTCGATGAGTCTTGCCATGGCCTTCGCTAACTGATGGCTGTCACCAGGAGGAACCAGCAGTCCGTTGACCTCATTGACGACATACTCGCGCTGACCGCCATTGTCGGTTGTCACCACAGGATGCCCCTGCGACATGTATTCCATGGGTGAAAGCGGACAGCCTTCGCGCACCACCGAGGGCAGAATCCCGAAGTCGGCCTTGCTCACATACGGAGGTATTGACTCCACGAAACCTGAGAAGACGACCTTCTCCTGAAGGCCCTTCTCTTGAATAACGGCTTTCAGATGGGCAGTATATTCATCAGAACCTCTCCCCAACAAAACCAGTGTGAAAGGCCTGTCACGCAGCTGGGCAGCAGCCTCTATCAGTACGTCAAGTCCTTTCTCGGCATCATGTCGCCCATGATACATCGCTATCACATGATGGGCAGGAATATTGTATTTTCCCCGCACGTCGATGTCCTGCATCTTCTCGGGCACGATGATGCTGGTATGTACGATGCCCAGTTTCTGCGGGTCAATGGTGGGACGGGTACTGAGAAACTCGCTACGGGAGATTTCAGAATCGAAGATCAGGCGGTCGAGATGCCTGTAGAGCCAGCGATAGAGCAACGAGTTCTTGCCCTTGCGGGTCAGATGGCGACACATCACCACCCGCACATCCTTGTTGGACGAAAGACTGCGGGCGTAGGCGGCGGTGTAGGCATCCTTGAAGTTATGGGCATGGATGATACAGGGGCCGGCCTCATTGACGATGCGCGACAGGCTCCATGCACTTTTCACATCCAACGCGCCACGCAAAGGCAGGGTGTGGATGGGGATGCCGAGCTGTCTGTATGGGGAGATGACGACTTCCGACGGTCGGCAGCAAATCTCCACTGGGATGCCGTCGGCAAGCTGTCGCTGGGCAAGGTCATAGACATATTGCTCGCCCCCACCCCAAACTCGATTGGAAACGATATGGATGATCTTTCTCATAACTCAGAACGTAATTTCTTTTCCATGATTTTCATCACCATGATTTGCTGATAGAGTGCCCACTGAAGCGCCTGCAACAGTCCGCGACGCCCGTTTCTGAAGCCACCCATCAGGAGGTAGTTGCGCAAGAAACGCCACGTCGGACGCATGAACAGCGCACACAGTCCATAGTTGCGCTCCGCCTTCTTGTCAACCTCGTTGTCGGTGTATTCGTTCATCTTCGTCACCCAGTAGCGGATGCTCTCGTCTGCCAGATGGATGATGGCATACTGTACGGGGGCTCGCTCCACGCGTCCCTGTACCTCGGGGAACGTGTGGACATAGGGAGGCCACACCGTTCCTTCACGGATGAAGAAGCGCAGCTGGTAGTCGTGCGACCAGTCGCGCCCGTATTTCCCGATAAACTTATTGCGACGGAACAGGTAGAGCCCGGCAGGACAATCGGGTTCGGTGATGCGCCGATAAAGATACTGCCGCAATTCAGGACTGATCAGTTCGTCGGCATCGACCACCAACACCCACTTTGATGTCGCACTCTGTATAGCAAACGTGCGGGCGGGCTCGGCACTCTTGTGATTGCCTTTGGGAAACGTTACCACACGGCAACCGTTCCGTTGGGCAATCTCCACGGTATGATCCGTGCTCTCCATGTCGCAAATCACGATCTCGTCGAATTCCTTCACCGAATCAATCACCTGCTGCAGAAACTCTTCCGCGTTATAGGTATTGATAACAACCGATATTTTGTTTTCTTCCATATTGGCTTTAGATCACAAATGTCGAAGTATTTCTTCATTTCATCGGGCGTAAAGGTAGTCATTTTTTTGCAGACCACCACCATTTTATCATAAGAATTTTTCATTTACTTTCAATGCAACCCCATTCATGAATAAGACAAAGTGATAACAAGCCTACCGCTTAGTGGAAACGATGACAATTTTCATTGTTTAATATATAGTGTGCCATTATCATCATTGTAGTAAACAACCTCCAAATGTTATCGCAGGAAAATACCTATTGAGGGTCATTTTTAATATAAAAGAGACAAAAATCGTCTAAACAAAAAGGTCTATATGCGCAAGTTTTACCTAACCTTCCCAAAAAGTGAGACGTGTCTCACTAATTGACTTGGAGTCATTATTTTAAGTTGTTAAGTAAGAAAGAATCATTGAAAGTATCATTCACTTCCATCGAATATAAATAAAATGTTGTAACTTTGCATTCGTGAAAGCAATTTGGAGACAAATATCAGCAGGTGTTTTGTTGGCAGTATTCCTGTCAATGCTGGTATTCTCGTCGCTTCATTTTCACGAAATCCCGCTGACAACTGATACAGAATGTAGCGAGTGTGTACACCATCATTGCCACGGCCACCTGACGACGATGGCAACATGGGCACACGACTGCGTGCTGTGCCAGTTCCTCACGTTGTCGATGCTGATAGCCGTTGTGATGGCTGTCACCATATATGTCCATGTATGTAAGAAACATCACGCCCAGCCTTTGTGCGGCAGTCATGCCGTCTGCTGTGGCACCATCGTTACCAGGGGACCTCCGTCGGTTTAATTTCCCCTGACTTTTACATACATTTTTATTACATCCCTTCAATTTTATCACAGAATGAAAACGAAATGCATTCTGCTATTGCTGTGTATATGCACGACAGTGGCAGGCCAAGATAGTTTAAGACATCATCATGCGGAGGACTCGACGGATATGTTCTTCCGCCATTTGCAATTGAATGAACTGACAGTAACGGGTGTGACAGGCGATACAAAACTGAAGCACGCCACGGCACCCATATCCATCATCTCACCTCAGGTGTTGCGGGCCACGGCCTCGACAAACATCATCGATGTCATCGCGCACCAGCCAGGTGTCAGCCAGCTGACTACGGGCGGCTGCATCTCGAAGCCCATCATCCGCGGACTGGGCTACAACCGCGTGGTGGTGATGAGCGAAGGTGTGCGACAGGAAGGACAGCAGTGGGGTGACGAACACGGCGTGGAGGTCGATGGGGGCAGCGTCGGCTCGGTAGAAATCTTGAAGGGGCCCGCCTCGCTGATGTACGGCTCGGATGCGATGGCGGGTGTGGTCATCCTGCACGCACAGCCTACATTGGCAGAGGGAGAGTTGAGGGCCAACACCAGCACAGAGTACCAGACCAACAACGGACTCTTTCACTACTCGCTACAGATGGCGGGAAACCAAAAGGGGTTCGTGTGGGATGCCCGATACAGTGACAAGATGGCCCACGCTTATAAGAACAAGTACGACGACTATGTGCCAGGCTCACAGTTCCGTGAACGTGCCGGGCGTCTGATGCTGGGTGTTCATAAGGCGTGGGGATACTCACGACTGGTATGGACGGCCTATCACCTCACGCCAAGTATCGTGGAGGGTGAGCGTGACCCGGAGACAGGACAACTGGAACACGAAGAGGGTTGGACGGGACATCAATACGGCAAGTCGCTTCCCTTCCAGCAGGTGAAACACTACAAGGCCGTGTGGGATAACTCACTGAACCTCTCATCGGGCTATCTGAAAGCCATCATCGGCTATCAGCAGAACCGCCGTCAGGAGTTTGAGGAGTCGAAGGATGACTACGACTTGTATTTCAAGCTGCACACCACGACCTACGACCTGCGTTACATCACCAACGAGTGGAACGGATGGAAGCTCTCAACAGGCATCGGCGGTATGTATCAGAGATCTGTCAACAAGGGAGAGGAATATTTGATTCCTGACTACCGACTCTTTGACTTCGGTCTCTATGCCACTGCCACGAAAGCCTTGGGCGACCGTTGGACACTCAACGGAGGTCTGCGTTATGACTACAGACGGCTGCATGGGTATGAGTTGACGGAGGAGGGTGAGACGCGCTTTGCGGATTTCATGCGTCACTTCAATGGTCTGACGGGCAGCCTCGGTGCCGTCTGCAATATCAACGACCACTTCAACCTGCGCCTGAACCTCGCCCGTGGCTTCCGAACCCCCAACATGAGTGAGCTGGCCTCGAATGGCGTTCATGAGGGCTCTCTACGCTATGAGTTGGGAAACCAGCAACTGAAGGCGGAATACAGCCTGCAGGCCGACCTCGGGCTCGACTTCACCTCACGCTATGTCTCTGCACAATTGGCCCTCTTTGCCAACCGCATCGACAACTACATCTTCACTCATCGTGTGGCAGAGGTCATCGATCCGAATTACCTCACCTACGTCTATACACAGGGTGATGCCCGTCTGCTGGGCTTTGAGGCCGGCGTGGACTTCCACCCCGTCCATTCCGTTCATTTCTCGAACACTTTCTCGTATGTCGATGCCAAGCTGTTACACGCTGATGCTGATACAAAGCACCTCCCCTTCACCCCAGCTCCCAAATGGTCATCTGAGTTGAAGTGGGAACTCTTTCACCATTCGCACAGCACAATCAACCATCATCACTCAACGTGCAAGGTGCAACGTTCCGTGTTCAACAACCTCTACATCGCTGTCGGTCTTGACTGCTATCTGAAGCAGACGCACATTTACCGTGCCGACGATACAGAAACCGAAACGCCCGGCTATGCCCTGCTCTCCCTCTCGGCAGGAACGGATATCCTGCTGCGTGGCAACAAGGTCGCTGAATTCTACATCACTGCCGACAACCTGCTGGACAAAGCCTACCAGAATCACATGAACCGGTTGAAATATGCCGACGAGAATATCCTTACCGGCCGTCGTGGAGTGTACGACATGGGACGTAACATCACGTTCAAAGTGGTAATCAATATCAACTAACACAAGTAAGCAGAAGAACATTTTTCAGCAAAAAGCCCCGCATTTGGAAAAAAAGTTATAACTTTGCACTCTACGTAGTAAAAGAAAAAAGCGCATGTTCAACCTCGACCAATTCATAGCAGACTGCGTGACCAAGCGTCAGCAGAGTATGTTCCAACAGGATATTGAGAACAACAAGGAGCGACTGAGTGCCGAAATCAAGGACAAGAGCCTCTGTGTCATTGGCGGAGCAGGCTCTATCGGCTCATCGTTCATCAAGGCTCTCTTGCGCTTTGAACCACGGAAAGTCGTCGTCGTTGACCTGAACGAGAATGGACTGGCAGAGTTAGTGCGCGATGTGCGCTCTACAGAAGGACTGTACGTTCCCGATGAGTTCCGCTGTTACACCCTGAACTTTGCCGACCCCATCTTCGAGCGCATCTTCCGTGAAGAGAAGGGCTTCGACATCGTTGCCAACTTCTCCGCCCACAAGCATGTGCGCAGCGAGAAAGACCGTTACTCGGTTCAGGCTCTCATCGAGAACAACGACATCAAGGCGAAGAAGCTGATGGATCTGTTGACGGTCTATCCCCCCAAGCACTTCTTCTGCGTGAGCACCGACAAGGCCGCCAACCCCGTGAACATCATGGGCGCATCGAAGCGCATCATGGAAGACTTGGTGATGGCCTACAACACTCATTTCAAGGTGACAACAGCGCGCTTTGCCAACGTTGCCTTCTCCAACGGTTCTCTGCCCGACGGTTGGATTCACCGCTTGCAGAAGAAGCAGCCGTTAGCAGCACCGAGCGATGTGAAGCGCTATTTCGTTTCGCCCGAAGAGTCGGGGCAGATTTGCATGCTCGCCTGCATCTTGGGCAACGGCGGCGAGGTGTTCTTCCCGAAGCTCGGTGAAGACCAGATGCTAACATTTAGCAGCATTTGCGACAAGTTCGTAACGGCCAATGGGCTGGAGAAAGATCCATGCTCTTCGGATGAAGAAGCTAAATTTAAAGCCTCTCAACTTGATTTAACTGACTCTAAACTCTCAACTCTAAACTCTCAACCTGTGAAGTACCCAACGGTGTACTTCAAGAGTGACACGACAGGTGAAAAGTCTTTTGAAGAGTTCTACGTGCCTGGCGAGAAGATAGACATGAACCGCTTCAAGGCTTTAGGGGTGGTGGAGCAGACTGCCCGTCACAGCATGGACGAGGTGAATGGCTTCTTCGACCATTTAGAAGGTATCTTCCAAAAGGAGAATTTCACGAAGGCCCAGGTTGTTGAAGCAATTAAGGAATTCATTCCTAACTTCGAACACGAGGAAAAAGGAAAGAACCTCGATCAGAAGATGTAAGGAGAAAAGGGGAAAGGTAAAAAAGGAAATATTAAAAGAGAATCATATATGGCATATCAAATTCCTTTATTCAATCTGAATTTCGATGAGCGTGAGGCGCAGGCTGCCTACGACACCATCAAGTCTGGCTGGATTTCCACAGGTCCCAAGAACGCCGAGTTAGAGCAGATGTTTATCGACATGTGGAAGGTGAAGTATGCAGTGAGCATGTCGAACTGCACCAGCGCACTGCACGTCTGCTGCATGGTATGCGGCTTCGGCCCTGGCGACGAGGTCATTTGTCCTTCGTTGACTTTCGCGGCCTCGTGCAACTGCATCCGCTATGTGGGTGCAACACCGGTCTTTGCCGACATTGTTGGCCCGGACCACATCAATATTGACCCTGCGGACATCGAGCGCAAAATTACCCCCAAGACCAAGGGTATTGTGGTTGTTCACATGGCAGGCTTCCCTGCCCGCATGGATGAGATCATGGCCATTGCGAAGAAACACAACCTGAAAGTTATTGAGGATGCCTGTCACGGGCCTCTCTCGGAGTACAAGGGACAGAAGCTCGGCACCATCGGCGACTGTGCCGCTTTCTCGTTCTTCTCGAACAAGAACATCTCCACGGGTGAGGGCGGCATGTTTATCACCAACGATGAGGAGATGGAGAAGAAAGCCCGCCTGATCCGCTCTCACGGCATGAGTACCATGAGCTATCAGCGTGCTTCAGGACATGCTACTTCCTACGACATCACCTGCTTAGGCTATAACTTCCGCATGGATGATATCCGTGCGGCCATTGCCATTGAGCAGCTGAAGAAACTGCCCACTGACCTGAATGTCCGACTGGGTGTGCGTGCCCGCTATGTGGAACGGCTTGCCGGCGTGGAGGGAATTGTCGTTCCCTTCGCCGACAACAAGGAGTTTGTAAGCAACTACATCATGCCCGTGGTATTGACCGACTCCACCAAGGAGCGACGCGACAAGATTCGTGATTACATCCATGCCGCAGGCATCCAGACCAGCGTCCACTATCCTGCCGCCCACCTCTTCTCAACCTATCAGGAGCTGGGTGCCGTGCTGCCACAGACGGAATATGTCACCGACAACGAGATCACACTGCCCATGTATGCGGCACTGACCATGGAACAGGTGGACTTCATCTGTGACACGATGATCAAAGCTGTATCGGAAATCAAATAGTTTCCCATGAACATCATCAGCAAAATCCAGGACAAGATTGTCAGCGCCGACTTGACCATCCTTGCCGCCTTGAAGAAGATGGACGAGGTGAAGTCGAAGCTCCTCTTTGTCTTCAACGAAGAGGTGTTCGATTGTCTCCTCACCATCGGCGACATCCAGCGTGCCATCATCCGCAATGTGGAACTGACGGAAAGCGTCTCAACCATTCTGGACCGCCAGAAGATTTACGCGTATGAAGGTGAGCCGATAGAAGAAATCAAGAAGGTGATGTTCCGCGAGAACATTGACTGCATGCCTGTGCTCGACTCGGAACGCCGCATTGTCGATATCCTATACTGGGCAGACATCTTCCAGCAGTCGGTAACGGCAACGCGCAAGAAACTCGACCTGCCCGTCGTCATCATGGCAGGCGGCAAGGGCACACGCCTGAAACCCTTGACGAATGTGATTCCCAAGCCACTGATTCCCGTTGGCGACAAGACCATCCTTGAAATCATCATGGATCAGTTCGAGGAGATTGGCTGTCGGAAGTTCTACATGTCGGTCAACTACAAGAGCGATATGATGCGCTTCTACATCGACAACTTGGAACATCATTACGACATCGAATTCTTCGAGGAGCCGAAGCCCTTGGGAACCATTGGCAGCGTTTCGCTCCTGAAAGGCAAGATCAACACCCCGTTCTTTGTGTCCAACTGCGACAGCATCAACGAGCAGGACTACCGCGACGTGTATGACTACCATTGTGAGAACCACAATGACATGACCATCGTCACCATGGTGAAAAGTTTCCAGATTCCGTATGGCGTTATTGAAACCGGCGAAGACGGACTGATGGTGTCACTGAAGGAGAAGCCCGAGCAGACCCACATGGTGAACACGGGTGTGTATATCCTCAACCCTGAGTGCATTGACGAGATTCCCGATGGCGAGTTCTTCCACATCACCGACCTCATGGAGAAGGTCAAGGCCCGTGGAGGACGCGTCGGTTGCTTCCCCGTCAGTGAGCATGCATGGCATGACATGGGGGAATGGCGTGAATACCTGAAAATGATACAAGTTCTATGAGTCCAAGGTTTTGGACTCATTTTTTATTTCCTGAGTAGCTCACACAGCTCGCGCATGCCCTCGGAAGCTCCCTTCTGGATATGCGTCAGGTTGGGCAGCGAGGCACCCACGGGCTCGGGGTCGATGAGATAGACAGGCGTTCCCGGACGGACATAGTGGTATAAGCCGGCAGCGGGATAGACGTTGAGCGACGTACCGATAATGACGAAGATATCGGCAACACCGGTATAGTCGGCGGCCACGCTGATCATGGGAACCGACTCGCCAAAGAATACGATGTAGGGGCGTAGCAGCGAACCGTCGCCCGCCTTCTCGCCAGGCATCACCTCGCAGTTGTCTTCGGACAGTTCACGCACGTAGCGCTCATCGAACTGGTCGTAAGACGAACACACCTTGGTCAGCTCACCATGCAGATGGATGACATTCTTCGAGCCTGCCTTCTCGTGCAGGTTATCCACATTCTGCGTCACCACCGTCACGTCGAAGTCTCGCTGCAAGTCGGCCACCAGGCGATGCCCCTCATTGGGTTGTGCCGCGTAGAGCTTATGGCGCAGTCCGTTATAGAATTTGTTCACGAAATCGGGGTCTCGCAGCCATCCCTCATGGCTTGCCACCTGCTCTACGGGGTAGTTCTCCCATAGTCCGTCACTACCACGGAACGTCTTGAAACCACTCTCTACCGACATTCCGGCACCAGTCAAAAAAACAATTTTCTTTTTCATCTTCTGTCTCCTTTCTTGCTTTGTCTGCAAACTTACAGCTTTTTTCCGAGATATACAACACCCCGAGCGTTTAAAAATATATAATTTGTATGCGCAAGTTGTGCCCGTTCTTCATTTTTTTTATACCTTTGCACGCTGAAATCGAAATCATATATTATAATAAGGTATAAAGAATATGGATAAAGTTAGCTACGCCCTTGGTCTTGGTATCGGTCGCCAGCTGTGCGACATGGGTGCCCGTGAGTTGAATATCGACGACTTCGCTCAGGCCATCAAGGATGTCATTGCTGGTGCCAAGAAGCAGGTTTCGGATGCAGAGGCCCAGACGCTCGTACAGAACTTCTTTGCCGAACAGGAGAAGAAGCAGCGTGCCGCTGCTGCCGAGAAGTTCAAGACACAGAAAGAAGACGGAGAGAAATATCTGGCAGAGAATGCCGGCAAAGAGGGTGTTGTGACCCTGCCGAGCGGACTGCAGTACAAAGTGCTCAAGGCTGGCAACGGTCGCAAGCCGAAAGCCACCGACAGCGTGAAATGCCACTATGAGGGAATGCTCATCGACGGAACCCTGTTCGACAGCAGCATCCAGCGCGGCGAACCCGCCACCTTCCCCCTGAACGGTGTCATTGCCGGATGGACCGAAGGTCTGCAGCTCATGGAAGAGGGTGCCAAGTACCGCTTCTTCATTCCCTATCACCTGGGTTATGGAGAGCGTGGTGCCGGTCAGTCGATTCCTCCCTTCGCTGCCCTGGTGTTTGACGTGGAGCTCATCGAGGTGGTATAAAAGCCCGACCTCTCTGAGGAGAGAAGCGAACAAGAAACATTACAAACAATTATAATAAACAACAAAACAATGAAAAAACTGACAATTGTAGCCGCTATGATGGCTATCACCGCAGCTTTCACCGCTTGCGGCAATTCAACTCCCAAGGCCGACCTGAAGACCGATGTAGATTCTATGAGCTACGGCATGGGTCTGGCACAGTCACAGGGTCTGAAAGACTTCCTCGTACAGCGCATGAATATCGACACCACCTACATGGAGGTCTTCATCAAGGGTCTGAACGATGGTGCCAACGCTGGCGACGACAAGGAGAAGGCTGCTTACTATGCTGGTATTCAGATCGGACAGCAGATTTCCAACCAGATGGTTGTAGGTATCAACCACGAGGTGTTCGGACAGGATTCTACCAAGACCATCTCGCTGAAGAACTTCATGGCTGGCTTCATTGCCGGTACCACTGGCAAGAACGCCAAGATGACCGTGGAGCAGGCTCAGACTGTTGCTGAGACCAAGATGCGCGAGATCAAGGCCAAGAACATGGAGAAGGAGTATGGTCCCAACAAGAAGGAAGGCGAGAAATTCCTTGCCGGCAACAAGAAACAGCCCGATGTAAAGGTGCTCGAGAGCGGTGTGCAGTACAAAGTGCTCAAAGAGGGCAACGGTCCCCTGCCGAAGGACACCTCTCGTGTGAAGGTTCACTATGAGGGTCGCACCATCGACGGCAACGTCTTCGACAGCTCTTACAAGAACGGCACCCCCATCACCCTGCGTGCCAACCAAGTCATCAAGGGCTTCACCGATGCTCTTGTCCACATGCCCGAGGGTTCTGAGTGGGAGATCTACATTCCGCAGGAACTGGCTTACGGCGAGCGCGAACAGGGACAGATCAAACCTTTCTCTGCTCTGATCTTCAAGGTGAGCCTCATCTCTGTTGACAAATAAATATCGCTAAGCAATGAAGAAAGTAATCTTGATGGCAATGGTCGTGCTGGCAGGTGCAACACTCTGCCCCGCCAATGCCGCAAAGAAAGACAAGAAAGATAAGAAAAAGAAGAAGGCCGACCTTGAAATGGTTGACACCATTCCTGCCCAGGCTGCCGAGAAGCCTATGGCTGTCCTCGCTACACGCAACGACTCCATCGGTTACGTGTCGGGCATGGTTGTCACCCAAGGACTTCTTCCTTATCTGAAGATGCAATACAAGGTGAACGATGCCTATATGGAAGACTTCATCAGGGGTTTCTACGACGGAGTCACACGCGACACGATGCCCGACTTCCACGCCTACGTGGTCGGCACCCAGATTGCTGAGATGACCCTGCAGCGTGTCATGCCCACCATGATGAACGACTACCCTGACACCGAGATCAACAAAGAGATGTTCTATCGGGGCTTCGCCGATGCCGTGCTGGGTGACCATCGTCACTTCAACGACTCCGTGGCCACTGTCCTCAAGGACCAGTACGTCACCGAGGCCAAGTCTGTCGCCTTTGCCGAATGGAAGAAGCAGAACGAGGACTTCCTCGTGACCTATGCCCAGAACGACAGCGTGCAGAAGACCGAGAGCGGACTGCTCTACAAGATCATCACACAGGGTAAGGGCATCAAGCCCGATGCTACCAACAAGGTGGTCGTCAGATATGAGGGTAAGCTCATCGACGGAACCGTCTTCGACAGCTCCTACAAGCGCGACCCGAACACCACCACCTTCGGTGTCAGTCAGGTCATCAAGGGCTGGACAGAGGCGCTTCTCATGATGCCTATCGGCAGTAAGTGGGAGATCTGCATCCCGCAGGAGTTGGGATACGGAGCACGTGAGACCGGCAAGATTAAGTCGTTCTCGACCCTTATCTTCACCGTCGAACTCGTAAGCGTGACAAAGTAATTTGCCTTTTTAATAGCAAAATGCACGGATATTGGAAAATATTCGTGCATTTTGTTGTTTATATCATTTATATTTCTTACTTTTGTTGACAATTTGTAAACTTCTAACTATCAAAATCAAAAAATGGAAAAGATTGACAAACTGGATAAGAAGATTCTGAGCATCCTGTCAACAAACGCGCGTATTCCTTTTAAAGATGTTGCTGCTGAATGTGGCGTGTCAAGAGCTGCCATCCATCAGCGTGTACAGAAACTCATTGAAGACGGTATCATCACCGGTAGCGGCTTCGATGTCAATCCCAAGAGCCTCGGCTACACCACCTGCACTTACGTGGGTATCAACCTGGAGAGGGGTAGCATGTACAAGGATGTGGTGAAACAACTGATGGACATACCCGAGATTGTGGAATGCCACTTCACCACCGGCACATACACCATGCTGCTGAAATGCTACGCACGCGACAACGAGCACCTGATGAACCTGCTCAACAACAAGTTGCAGAGCATCCCGGGAGTGGTCTCCACCGAAACCCTCATCTCCTTGGAACAAAGCATCAAGCGCGAGATTCCCGTGCATGTTGAGGACTAAACTTGTGCCATGAAGAACTATCACCTTGTGTCGCATCTCGATAACATCCATGCGACATTCCCCGCGGCCAGTCACAAACCCGTGATAGGCATCACCGCCAATTACGAGAACATCGACGCCACGCTGCGCGACCGCTACTACAAACAGGTGGTCGAGGCAGGTGGTGTGCCCGTCATCATTCCGCCCGTTGCTGACAAAGAGGTCATCATCAACACCCTCAACAGCATTGACGGACTGCTGCTATCCGGCGGCGGTGACTACAACCCGCTGTGGGCGGGCGAACAGCCATCACCGAGGCTCGGCCATGTCAACGCCGAGCGCGACCTGCCCGAGCTGCTCATCACCCGTCTGGCCTTCAACCGCCAGATTCCCATGCTCGGCATTTGCCGCGGCATCCAGACCTTGGCCATGGCACTCGGCGGACAAGTGGCGCAGGATTTAGAAGAAGGGGCCAGGGACAAGGAGTTAGGCGCAAGTCCCATCAAGCACTCGCAGGATGCTGATCGCACGGAATCTACTCATACCGTGAACATCGTTGAGGATTCCATCCTCTTCTCCATTTATGGCAAGGAAATGCAGGGAGGGCTTTCCCCGCTGCCTGTCAACTCCTTCCACCATCAGGCGGTTCGTACACCGGGGCCTCACTTCCGTGTCACGGCAACGGCTCCCGACGGCATCATCGAAGCCATCGAGAGCAATGAGCACAAAGCCGTCATGGGTGTGCAGTGGCATCCCGAATGGCTTGGCAAAGACGGTCTCCCCCTCTTCCGTTGGTTAGTGGAACAGGCCGATGCCTTCCGTCGCGCCAAAGAGGTACACCGCACCACGCTCACCCTCGACACCCACTGCGACACACCGATGTTCTTCCATCAAGACATTCATTTCGACCGGCGGGACCCGAAGATTCTCGTTGACCTGCACAAGATGGACGAAGGCCGACAGGATGCCGTCACCATGGTGGCCTACCTGCCACAGCCCAAGCCGGGAGAGGAGTTTGCCGAGAAGGTTGATGCCTCCTGGTGCAACACCTCCCAGCCTATCACCCCCGCCGTCTATACCGACCTCATCTTCAACCGCATTGAAGACATTGTCGCTGCCAACAGCAGCTGCGTCCGCATCGCCCGTACCCCTGCCGACCTCTATCAGAACAAGACGGAGGGCGTGAAATCCATCATGCTTGGCATCGAGAACGGATTCGCCTTAGAGCATCAGCTCGACAACATCCGTCACTTTGCCGACCGCGGCATCGTCTATATCACCCTCTGTCACAATGGTGACAACGACATCTGCGACTCCGCACGGGGCAGCAACACCTGGAACGGTGTGAGCGATTTCGGCGAACAGGTGATCCACGAGATGAACCGCCTCGGCATCATGGTCGATCTCAGCCACGCCGCAGAGAAGTCCTTCTATGACGCACTGGACATCAGCAGCACCCCCATCGTGTGCAGCCACTCCAACTGCCGCTCGCTCTGCGACCATCCGCGCAACCTCACCGACGACCAGCTGCGTGCCCTTGCCCAATGTGGGGGCGTGGCACATATCACCCTCTACCACGGTTTCCTGCGTCAAGAAGGCGAAGCCTCCATCCTCGACGCGATGACACATCTGGAGCATGCCATCCGTGTCATGGGCATCGACCACGTCGGACTGGGCACAGACTTCGACGGTGACGGTGGTGTACGGGGCATTGCCGACTCGTCCGAGCTCATCAACTTCACGCTCCAACTCCTGCGCCGACGCTTCAGCCAAGAGGACATCCGCAAGATCTGGGGCGGCAACTGGCTGAGGGTGATGCAAACCGTACAAAAGCATCGTTTATCATGAAAAAAATCATCGTCATCCTACTCATCGCTGCCGCCCTGTTTGCGGCATATACCTTCGGTGTGAAACCGCTCATCGCACAGTATCAGGCAGACCAGGCACTGGCAGAAGCTAACGAGGCAGAACGGGTGAATCCCGTAGGTCCTGAATTCAATGCCGACTCCGCCTACGCCTTCATCGCCCGCCAGTGCGAGTTCGGTCCACGTGCCATGAACACACCGGAACATGAGCAGTGTGCCGAGTGGATCATCCAGAAGTTCAAGGAATACGGCTGTCAGGTCATCACACAGAAAGCCGACCTCAAAGGCTACGACGGTACCACGTTGCACAGCACGAATATCATGGCACAATATCGTCCCGAGCTGACCACGCGCATCCTACTCTGCGCCCACTGGGACAGTCGTCCGTGGGCCGACAACGACCCCGATGAAGCCAACTGGCACAAGCCCATCATCGCTGCCAACGATGCCGCCAGCGGTGTGGCGGTCATGCTGGAGATTGCGAGACTGCTGACCTCCTTGGAGATGGGTGTTGACTTCGTCTGCTTCGATGCCGAGGACTGGGGAACCCCACAATGGGCGGAAAACCAAGTGGGCAGTGGCAACACATGGGCACTGGGCGCCCAATACTTTGCCAAGAACCTGCCCGAGGGCTACGAAGCCCGCTACGGCATCCTGCTTGACATGGTCGGCGGTCAGGGCGCACGCTTCTATAAAGAGGGTGTGAGCATGCAGTTCGCTCCCGCCATCGTCGAGAAAGTATGGAAGGCAGCACGACAGGCAGGCTACGGAAGCTTCTTCCCGCGCATGGACGGCGGCATGATTACCGACGACCACCTGCCCCTGAACCAGCATGCCAATATTCCCACCATCGACATCATCCCCTACTACCCCGACTGCCCACAGAGCTCCTTCGGCCCCACGTGGCACACCGTCAACGACGACCTTGCACACATCGACCGTAACACCCTCAAAGCCGTCGGCCAGACCCTCATCCAAGTACTGTTCACAGAGAAATAACTTTCGGAAGTTACTGAGAAGTCAAGAAGTGATCAATCTGCTTTTGTCATTTTTTGATAATTATTTTTTGATAATTGTAATAATAGTATTATCTTTGCTGCTAAAAAGCAGAAGAAATGATTGATAATCCTTTTGTAACGAATGGATACGCAGGACCAGAATATTTCTGTGACCGCGTTGAAGAAACAGCTTTGCTGACCAATCTGCTGACTAATGGTAACAATGTTGCGTTGATGTCCCCACGTCGTGTAGGGAAGACAGACTTGATGAAACATTGTTTCCAGCAAGAAAGCATCAGTGACCATTACTACTGTTTCCTCATTGATATCTATGCCACCAACTCTTTACACGACTTCGTCAATGTGTTTGGCAAGTCCATCCTTGAAGCCCTGAAGCCCAAAGGCCGCAAAGTATGGGAAACGTTTCTGAACACATTGCTTTCAGTACGCTCGGAGATATCGTTTGACATCAACGGCAACCCCGTGTGGGGACTGGGGGTGGGAAGCATTACCCCTCCGCAGATTACGCTCGATGAGATATTCGCCTATCTACGTTCTGCAGACAAACATTGCCTGGTGGCAATAGATGAGTTTCAGCAGATATCATATTATAACGACAATCAGAATGTTGAAGCTGCACTGCGCACACAAATCCAACAGTGTCCCAATGCCAACTTCATTTTCGCAGGTTCACAGCGTCATTTGATGAGCGAAATGTTTCTTTCTCCTGCCCGTCCTTTCTATCAGTCGGTAGTGCCCATGAGCCTCTATCCAATCTCATTGGAACGTTACTGGGACTTTGCCCAACCCCAGTTTGCTAAAAATGGCAACAGGCAGATATCATACGAGGTTGTCGAAACTGTCTATCAGCGATTTGAGGGCATAACAGCTAATGTACAGCGCATCATGAACATGCTTTATATGCTGACTCCCAAGGGTGAGACCTGTGGTGTGGAAATGATTGACCAAGCCATTGACACCTATCTGCAAATGTCATCCGAATACTATGCTGAATTGCTCCGTCAGATGCCGGTGAAACAGCGCAACGTATTCCTTGCCATTGCCGCAGAGGGACAGGTCAAAACCATATCAGGTGGTAAGTTCACTCAAAAATACCACCTGCCGTCCACCAGTTCTGTTGTCTCTGCCGTCAAAGGGCTGCTTGAGAAAGATTTCATCACTCAGACAGACAACACCTACTATGTTTACGACCGCTTCTTTCAACTATGGTTAGAGAAGAAGTAAAGTTCTAGTGATGAATGGGAATGCCCGCCGAGCTATTAAAAGTTCGGCGGGCATATTGTATATAGATTCTTTTGTTTGAAAAGCAATAGAATTTTCACGTTTGCTTTCTTTTTGCCATGTGAAACGGTGGATATAAACAAAACTGTCAGTACCAAGGGGGTTGGTACTGACAGTTCCAAGTTTTGGCCACTTGCTGGTACTGAGAATTCCACTCAGTGGTACTCTCAGTACCACGGGCAGGTAACAAAGCTACCACTTAGTGGAAGCGAGCCTTACTCGTCCCAGACGTTATAGTTCCGCGGGTAGTAGATCTCGCGCGACTCTATCTCTTCTGCATCGACCGTTTCATTCGTATCAACCAGATTCTGACCCGTCAGTGAGGCGACCTGCATCAAGCCTTCAGTACGCAACTTTGTAGATAGAGTTTCGGGTGCTATATAGTTCTTTTTCATTGTTTCTTTATTTTATAATCACTTTTTTACCATTTACAATATACAAACCGTGTTTCGGGTTCTGAACACGGCGACCGCTCAGGTCGTACACCGCATTCTTGTCCATTGTCAATCTTCCATTGTCAACAGTACGGATGCCCGTAACCTCGTCATCCAAGAACACAAGGTTGAACTCACGTGCTTCAGCGTCTGCAATGGGCAGATAAGCACGGTTAGCAGGTACTATACCCGTATTTATCTTCTTGAACTTACCACCGCTCATGCCATAGTTGGTATAACCAGCTGTTGTGCCTGTCACGTAAGTGGGAGCCAGTGTGCCAACTAACTCATTAGAAGGAACGTAAGAGCAATTATCGGCAGTGGGAATTTCAACCTGGCTGCTTCCTTCGCCCACGATAACGAACGGTACGCCACCCTTCACCTCTGTTGTCAGCTTCTGTAATGTGATGTTATTGCCATCAATGCCAGTAACGACGTATGCCTTGAAATTATTGTCGTTGGTCCCCGTGTCAGAGAAGTCCAGAGGATACAGACTGCAATAGGTACCCAAACCGCTGCTCGGAATCGTAACTGCAACAGACTCTATGGGATCACCAGGACGAGTTACTTTCACATCATCGAGGAAACCACGTTTCATGCTAAATGTTAACTTTACTTTTCCTGTACCATTAGTAATGTTTACCGTATAATCTTCTTTCCAACTTGCTTTTGTCAATGTTGGATTAGTATCTCCAGATAATGTTGCACCGGTAGCAGTAATTGTTAAAGTATTTGTATTGCTGTCATTCCAACCTGCAGCACTATAGGTCAGAGTCCCACTTCCTGTAAGGTTAATTTCACCCGTTGTGATAGCAGTAGCTGAACCACTGGAACCTAATTTAACACATTCTTCTCCTCCCCAATTACCAAAACTTGTATCCCAGGTCTCGTCTAACAATCCAGACGTGGACCCACTACCAACACTTCCCGAGAAGACATCGTCTCGACCACCAGAACCAGCAAACTGATCGAAGGTCTCATTAAAGAGAACAACCGGGCTTGGAGTTGGCGTAGCAGCCAATGGCGTGGGAGCAGTAACAGTGAGTGTAAAGCTCTTCTCTCCTGCAACGTAAGTATCGTTGGCTGCTGTAGTGATAGTAACGGTAGAAGTTCCAACAACAGCAGCGGTGATAACACCATCATTGATAGTTGCCATATTGGCAGGAACAGTCGTAATAGATGCTGTTCCACCAGTGATGGTCGGCGTATAGGTGGCACCGTATGCTAGGGTCTGGTTGCTAACAGTAATGGTCGGAGTGGTCTTCACATAGAGTGTGTAGCTTGCAGTATTACCATTATAGTAATCAGTAGCAGGAGCGGTAGCTGTTACGACGATTATACCAGTCTTGTCAAATGCAAGCTTACCCGTTGCGTCATCTATCAAGGCACCTGTGCTTGTACTTGACGTAATTTCATATTCAACATCTCCATCGTATGCTGCGGGAGAAATGGCAAGCGTCTGCGAATATTCACCCGTAGATACCATTTCCACGGCTACTGGATCTTCAAAGGTCAACAAGACATTCTTTTTGTTGACTGTTACAGTTATAGTCTCTGATGCAGCCTGATGCTCAACAGTAGCAGCGATAGAAACCGTAACTTCATATTCGCCAGGAACATCACAAGACAGAGAGCCATCAGATTCTATTGTAAGATTATCGTCATCGCACTCATAGATGAAGGAACCATCATAATCCTCATCGGCAATCGTTGCCGAAGCATCAATGCTCTTGTCGTCATCGCCCCAAGTCATCTCTACGTCAGAAACCGTAATAACGGGTTTCGGCAGTAAAGAGACTGTCGTGTTGAAATTCTTCTTTGTAACAACAGTTCCTTTGACAAATATTTCTACCTTAGATATGCGTAATCCTGTTGAGGTACCATTACCAGCTGTTGCTGTTATGCGCAGTTTACCTGTTCCTGTAAGAGCTGTTCCACCTGTAAAGGTGTTAGATTGTGTCGCGCTGTTAGAGTTTCCCACTTGACCACTTATCCATGTGTTAGTTCCGTCGCCAATTGATAATGATCTATAATCACCGCCACCATAATAGCCGCCATACACAATAACCTTCATCAACTTACTTAAATCGAATGAAGCTGATTCGATATAGCTACCATTACCAAACAAACGGTACGATGTTTTATCGGTAGTAGCACCAGTACCATTATTATAAGTCCATGTGTCATATTGCAGTGTTTGATCCTTTTCTGCTTTTGAAACATCATCCGACTCTTCTTCTGTCACATCTGCAAATACAGCATAATAAGTCAAGGCACTTGTTCCCATCGTTGCAGAAGTAACATAGGTAGGAGCAGTAGAGGCGTTCTCGTATGTTGAGCCATACCAACCAACAAAAGTCTTTCCATTGATGTCAGCAATATCATCAGGGAATACGATGTCCTCATTTTCCTGATAGTATTCTGTGGTGACATTACCGTTGACACTCCAGTTGACGGCATACTTCACGACCTCGTCGAAGGTGGCCGACAAGGTGAAGTCGCTTGCGGGAACCGTATAAGTAAAGACATCTGTATAATCGGTGGAAGTGTTGCCAACCGTGGCCGTCCACTTGGCAAAGATGTGTGAGTTGTCTTCCTCAGGAACAATGGTGAGGGTAGTTCCTTCACGAACACTACTGCCAGAGCTAATAACATCATCACCATTCTTAACTGTCAAGGTTCCACCTGTAGGAGTAGAAATGGTTATCTCGTGAGTAGGAATCTCCTCGAAATTAATCTGCACCGTACAGTCAGTACTTGGAGTAACGGTAAAGGTGTTATCGCCATTGTTGACAACCGTTGCTGTACCGCTGGTCACCGTGTAACCTCCGTCGCCAGCCACTACTCGATAGTTTGATGATGGTTCAGCAGAAATAACGTAGTCCAGTACGCTTACGGTACCATGTGAATTATTAGAGGATGTGGCAGAAAGGGAATAAGGATTCCATTTTGCATAGAGGGTAATGTCAGAAGTAATATCGAATTTTCCACCTGCGGAATAATTCGTTCCTGTTCCATCGGCCTTCGTGTTCCAGCCACCAAAGGCATAACCCGTTTTGGCCAAGCTGCCCGTGTTACTAAGAACGGTCACCTCGTCTCCATCCTCATACTCGTTATCGTCCTCGGGGACAGAACCAGAGGTTGCATCGTTATCATCGTAGGTGACGGTGAAAGTGATAGGACCTGAAGCCCCTTCAACTAAACGAACATTGGTAACATACAACGTACCTTTTCCTGTGCCACTTCCTGACTTATTAGTAAAAGTTATTGTTACCTTTCCCTGTGTCGCAGTACCTGTGAAAGACTGTGTCGTACCTGCAGATTTTTTCCCAGAACTGCTATATGTACCAAAATCTGTAGAACCTACAGAAACATCCATATCAAATTTACTCGCCGATTGTGTCGTACGATAAGTAATTATTACTTCTTTTACAGGATAATTCTGCTGAGCAATTTCAATAGGATCAATCGTGGCGTTATTATTAAGCAATTGCTCCAGCGATTGAGAAAAGTCATGTGTGTCATTTTCAGCAGCCCACGCATTTCCGCTCCCTACTATCAGGGCGAATAGTAGGAGCCAAAGATTAAGTAGAGTTTTTTGTTTCATTGTTTTAAGTTTTTATTTTTGTTAGATAATATGCTGTTTAAGGGATGGTCGAGTGGGTACAAATAAAAAAGTGCGCAGAATAGTTTTCACTTCTGCGAACCCTCCTCAAGGCGCTTTGTCCTCTCTTTGCCCCACTAAAACCAGAACTTTCCGGTCCACTGACCTTCTTAATCCGACCACAAAGTTATAACGAAATAACCGAACCACCAAAGCTATTCGGGAAAAAAATTACAGAATTTCTTTTTTTCTATACAAAAAACCTCAAAGACCCTTCTTCGTTTGCCATCTTACAGCTGCCCTGCCTCCACCATGAGGACAACACGCTCCGTGATGCGGTCAACCCCTTCGGGTTCGTACTTCTTTTTCAAGCTGGCACCGAAGGTCCAAGCAAAGGCTTGATAGAAACCGGCACGCACGGGGCCGAGAAAAGCCTGCACGAGGTTATAGGATGAAGAATTGCACTCACGATAGACGAGCTTGATGAGCAACTTGCCCTGGGCGTAGGTGAGTTTCTTCATACGAGGGGTATATTCTTTCTTGATAGCGGCCTCCACCCGTTTCATGTGTTCGTCTTTCGCTTTCTTGTCGGGCAGTGTCTGCAGGTATTCGTAGGTCTCGATGATGATGGCGTTGGCTTCCTTGGCAATGGGCAGCACCTTCTTCACATTATAGACCAGTCGGTTGTACGCCTGTCGCTGTCGCTCGCTCTTGAACTCGGGTACAGGATAGACGTACAGGTCATTCATCTCCACATATTGTATGCTGTCGCCATCGACCAGTGCCTTGCCCACCTTCACCATCGGCACAAACGTCGGGTTGCTCATGTCAACCTGACGCTCCTGAGCGTGTACCGCCATGCTCGTCCATGCAAACAATATGATTAGAATACTTTTCATTCGGCTGCAAATTTACAATAATTCTTGGAGAAACAAATTTCTTTCAAGAAAAAAAGAGGGACATCAGAGGAAACGTCGCGCGAACTCCCAAATGACAATGCCAGCGGTGACGCTGACGTTCAGCGAGTGTTTGGTGCCAAACTGTGGAATCTCTAAACAGCCGTCGGAGGCATCAACCACGCTCTGGTGTACACCCTTTACCTCATTGCCGAGAACGATGGCGTAAGGGGAATTAGGCACATCAAGGTGCTGCAGCTTGGTGGAACCTTCCACCTGCTCAATGCTATAGACGAAGTAGCCCTGGCGATGGAGCTCGGCAACTGCCTCGTCAGCGGTCTTGAAGTACCGCCAGTCCACAGAGTCCTCGGCACCGAGTGCCGTCTTGTGAATCTCGGGATGCGGAGGCGTGGCCGTGATGCCACAGAGCCATACCGCCTCTACCCGAAAGGCATCGGAGGTGCGGAAGACGCTACCCACATTGTGCAGTGAGCGCACGTCGTCGAGCACGACGATGAGCGGCATCTTCTCTGCCTGCTTGAACTCGTCAATGGTGAGACGGTTCATCTCTATGGTCCTTAGTTTGCGCATCATTTTATTATGTTATAGGTAATAGGTAATCAAACCTCTTACTTCTTACCTTTTACATCTTGCCTGAATATGCGACAGCGTATGCCCGAATCTGTTTCACCATGGCGAGCAGACCGTTGGAGCGTGTGGGCGAGAGGTGTTCACGGAGTCCGATACGCTCGATGAAATAAAGGTCGGCAGCCAAAATCTCCTGCGGCGTGTGGTTGTCGAGCACACGGATGAGCAGGGCGATGATGCCTTTCACGATGAGTGCATCGCTCTCGGCCTGGAAGTGCAGCCGTCCTTCGGAATAGTCGCACTGTACCCACACGCGGCTCTGACAGCCGTCAATGAGGTTCTGCTCGGTCTTGTATCGCTCGTCGAGCGGTTCCAGGTCGTTCCCCAGGTCGATGAGCAGCTGATAGCGGTCCATCCAGTCGTCGAGTTCCTCGAACTCGCCAATAATCTCGTCTTGTATGTCGTTGATATTCATATCTGGTTTGTTTTTATTCTTTCGTCTCTCCACTCTCCACCAACTTGAAGAGCTTGTCGTTGGGTCGCACCTTGCCGGGCACGGGTATGGAGACGCGCTGGCGTTGCAGGGCGGTCTCCACGGGCTTCAGCTCGTAGCGAATCTCCGTGGCATCGAGCCACATGGCACCGGTCGTAGGGCCGGAGATGAACAGGCGGTCGCCCACGCTGAATGTCGTTGCCTCGACAGCAACCTCTGCCACGCCGAGCTTGGAGAAATACTTGATGACCTTGCCCACGAGCACTTTCTTCTCCGTGGCATTGGAACCATAGTTAGCGTTCCACTCTCCCATGCGCTGTCCCTGATAGTAGCCGTCCCAGAAACCGCGATTGAAGACGGTGGCGAGCCGACGATCCCACTCGTCCTTGCGCTCTTCGGTGAACGTGCCGTCGAGCACTGCCTGCATCGCCTCCTTGTAGGTCTTGACGACGGTATAGACATACTCTGGTCCGCGGGCCCTGCCCTCGATCTTGAACACCCGCACGCCGGCATTCATCAGTCGGTCGATGAAGCGCACGGTCTTCAGGTCCTTGGGACTCATCAGGTATTTGTTATCTACTTCAATCTCATTGCCCGTCTCGGCATCGGTGAGGATGTACGAGCGCCGGCATATCTGGATGCACTGCCCGCGGTTCGCGGAGCGGTCGGCATCGGCAAGACTCATGTAGCACTTGCCCGAAACTGCCATGCATAAAGCGCCATGACAGAACATCTCGATGCGGATGAGCTCACCGCGCGGTCCGCAGATGTGCTGTTCCTGAATCTGTCGGTAGATGTCGGCCACCTGATCCATATTCAGCTCGCGGGCGAGTACCACCACATCGGCAAACTGGGCATAGAACTTCAGGGCCTCGATGTTCGAGATGTTCAGCTGGGTGGAGAGGTGTACCTCCACGCCACAGTGACGACAGTAGGTCATCACCGCCACATCGGAGGCGATGATAGCCGTGATCTCCGCTTCCTTGGCGGCATCGATGATCTGTCGCATCGTCTCTAAGTCCTCACCATAGATGATGGTGTTGACGGTGAGGTAGGTCTTGATGCCGTGCTCGTGGCATGTGGCGGCAATCTCCTTCAGGTCGTCGATGGTGAAATGATTGGCTGAGTGTGAGCGCATGTTCAGCTGTCCGATACCGAAATACACGGAATCGGCACCCGCCTGTATGGCAGCCGACAGCGATTCGCGCGACCCCACAGGAGCCATGATCTCAAAGTCTTTCAATGAATTCATGGGTGCAAAGGTAATAAAAAGTTGAGAGTTGAGAGTTGAGAGTATGGTAGAATTTTATAGCAGGCTCTCAACTTTCTTGATAAGATCGGGGGTTGCCAGACCGTGGCTGACGACACGTCCGTTCTGTATGACGATGTTGTCTGGAACATTGCCAAGGCTCAGTTGGCGGATCAGGGGGCTGTCGAACATCAGCCCGTCGCATACCACTGACCATTTCAGGGAATCGCGCTCGGCATAGCGGAGGCAAGTGGCCTTTTCCGCATCCACACAGATGCTCAGGATCTTGAGATTCCCGTTGGCCTGCTTATAAAGGGGAAGCAACTGCCGGTGGACCGTGCAGCTATGTTCATTCCAAGTAGCCCAAAGGGTCACCACGCTCACTTTTGCCTTGTTGAGGTCGGCCTGTGACACGGTGTTCCCTTGGGTGTCTTTGGCTTGGAATGCAGGCAGGCGGCTTCCTTCAGTCGTGTACTGCATGGTTTTTGCCGCCGCTGTCAGTTTCTGTAGGAAGGTGTTCTTCTCTTGTTCTTTGTTCATGAGTGCCACCAACTCATTTGCCTTGCGGTAGTCGGGCTTATCATCCTGAATGAAGTAGCGATAAGTGACATACACACTGGGCAGAGAGGCGGGGTTGTTTCTCACAAACTGTTCGGCAAACTTCTTGATCTCTGGGGGCGAGGCACTTGCCATTTGTTCCCTCAGTCCGTTCATCAGCTTGTTTTCCTTGGTTCCCTCGACAACGAGTTCTTTCAGGTGGGAGGCATCGGCCTTGACCTTCACGGTCTTCCCAGGCTCGGTAAAGACGGGCTGTTCAGAGAAGTTGGGAAACAGCAGAACCAGCGTACCCTTGCGGGTGCAGGGGGTCTCATAGGTGAACTTCCCGTCCTGTATCTTGATGGTGTCGAGTCCTTCGATGGTTCCGTCGGGACTATAGACGTAGAACTCTCCTTGGTTGAGATGGCGGAAACGTCCGTCGATGCGGAAGTGTCTGCCATCGGTGCCGCAAGAGGCAAGGAGCAGCAGGGACAGGAGCGGTATGAGAAGTTTGTTGTTCACAAAAAGTTACTTCAGGTTTGAGAACTCCAGGTCGCTGTCGGCATATTCTTGCAGGGAGGGATCCATCTTCAGGGCATCCTTCAGGTAGGACTTTGTGGCATACTTGTTGCCACGACGTGCAGCGACGATGGCGTGCAGATACATGGTCATGGCATCGGGCTGCTTCACACGGTCGAGTGTCTCGATGGCCTTCTCGTAGTTCTTGTTCAGAAGCTGTGCCAGTGCTGCGCTGTTGGTGGCCTTGTCCTCGAAGTTCATCTCTGCCTGGGCATAGTTGCCTTTGGCAATGTTGAGATGACCGGAGGCCTGATTGAATCCGTTGGCATTGACACCACGTCCGATGAGGTTCTCAGCCTCGGCCAGGTTACCGTTCTTCAGGGCGATGAGTCCCTTGTTGGCGTATGCCTCGGCAGCATCGGGATTGACACGCAGTGCTTGCTGGATGTAGTTGTTGGCTTCAGCATCGTTGCCTTTGTTGAAGGCCAGTGCTGCCAGGTTGTTCAGCGGGCGGTAGTCGTTGGGATAGAGGCGGGCAGCCGTCTTGTAAATCTCCTCACGATTGTTGACGTTCTCATCGAAGGTGGCAGAGTAAAGCAGTTCCTCGGCACTCAGCTTGGAGGGGTCTTCCTTATACTGCTGCATAATCTGGTCATCATCACGGCCAATGAGCTCGTAGTTGACGGTGAGACGCGCACGGCGCAACTCGGGCAGCACGGCACCGGCCAGATCCTGGAAGGCAACGCTCAGGTTACGGATCTGCTGTTCGCGCTCCTGCGGGTCTTTGTACATGGAGAGAACGCGCAGGATGACATCCTTGTCCTGGATGTTGCTGGCTTGCACCAAACGCTGGAAACCGTCCCAGTCCTCGGCTGTGTAGTGGGCATCGATGTCGGCCTCTACCTGTGTGGCCTCCAACTGCTTGCTGACATATTCTTCCGAAACGTCCTGACGCTTGCTGGCCAGGCGGTCGTTGATCTCAAATCCACCCTCGGGTGATGCGAAGGCAGCAACCTCGATGTTGCTGACATTCATAGTAGCACCCTTGTCGGCATTGATCTTCTTCAGCAGTTCCACGAACTCCTGAACGGAGTTGTTCTTCAGTTCGCTCTGGCGCAGATTGGCCTGGTTGATGAGGAAGCGGATATTGGCTTCCTGCTTCTGCTCCTGAATGCGCTGGAAGGAGTCAACAGCCATGCAAGCTCCGTCGTTGAGGAGGGTCTTGCGGAAGAGCTCGGCAGTAGAGATGACACCCTCGGCCACTTTTACTGCGGGCACCTGTACCTGCTTCTTGCCGATCTTGGCATCGAAGGTGAGATACATATCGCTCTTGTGCATCTCGGGCACATAGTCGAAGCTGGTCTTCATGGTGTAGCGTCCGCCAATGCGATAGGAGATCATTTGGTCGTTGCCAAGAACCTTCTCGCCCTGGAAGGTGGCGCCCTCGCCCGTTGCTACCTGTCCGTTGCCGTAGTGCAGCTGCGGAATGACGGTGACAACGGCCTTGCGGTTCATATATTTCTCGGGGAACTTGCCATTGATGGTTACGGGAACTTGTCCGGCAGTAGCCTCCAGTGGGTTGGGGGTTACTTCGAAATTATCGGCAGAAAGGTTGCCGAGTTTACCAGAACATGATGTGATGATGAGGATGGCTGATGCGAAAAGAGCCAAATAAAGATTTTTACGCATAACTATAAACATGTGTTTTGGAAAGTGCCGCGAGCGGGACTCGAACCCGCACAGCCATTACTGGCCAAGGGATTTTAAGTCCCTCGTGTCTACCAATTCCACCATTGCGGCTTGTGATGCGTCATGGACAAAGTCCAAAAGTGACTGCAAAGGTAACCTTTTGTGGGCGAACTGCCAAAAGATTTAAGATATTTTAATTCACTTGTAGCACTCCGTAGTCTCCTGAGCTAAAAGAGCGGTAACGGGTGAGCGCCTTTCCGCCTTCGCCTTCGGCCACCAGTCCGCGGTTGTTCAGGTTATATTTGCGCTTGCAGGTCTTACACTCCGCCAGTCCCGAAGGGAGCATCTGCAGGGGGTAGCTGCGCACGGGGATGCGGTTGAACTCAAAGCAGTTCGGGCATTCACGGTCATAGGCAAAGAACGGAGCCGGGTCCGAGACATTGCCATAGCCCACAATGACGGCGTTGTTCATGCCGATAACAGGTTTCCGGCGGTCGTCGATGGCTGAGAAGCGGGATTCGGTGGGCTCGGAGCCTTGGTTGTCGGTGAAGCGAAAGAAAGAGGCACCATTGTGGACGGTCGTAGTGATGCACACGAACACACCCGAGTAGGGGGTCATGGCACGGGCGAGTGTGGGATCCCGGTGCTCGGTGTTGTTGTCGATGAGCAGTTGGCAGTACTGCGAGGAGTACTCGTTTTCTGCGTTTCCGCATGCCATGAGCAAGGGCAGGAGGAGGATGAGAAGTTTATATTTCATGGTTTGGGGTTTGCGGTTGAAGGACTCAGCAGTTTCTGTTCGGCGGCTTCCACCCGCTCGAAACCGAAGCCAGAGAGGGTGCGGTCCATCAGCTGGACGATACGGTCGTTGCAGAGGTTGCCGATGGAGCCTTCGTGCGTGTGATGTATGTCGTGGCTGGCATGGAAGGTGCCCTCCTCAATCTGCAGACCCACGGTCTTGTAGGCATCACGGAAGGGCATGCCTTCAGCAGCAAGTCTGTTAACCTCCTCCACCGAGAACATCGGGTCGTACATGGGATTGTCGAGGATATGCTCGTTCACCTCCATGCGGTTGATGATATAGGCTGTCATCTGCAGGCAGTCCTTCAGCTCGCCGAAGGCGGGGAGGAAGACCTCCTTGATGATCTGCAGGTCGCGGAAGTAGCCCACAGGCAGGTTGTTCATGATGAGCGTGACCTGCTGTGGCAGCGACTGTAGCTTGTTCGACTTGGCACGGATGAGCTCAAATACGTCGGGGTTTTTCTTGTGCGGCATGATGCTCGACCCTGTCGTGCATTCCTTGGGCAGGCGCACGAAGGAGAAGTTCTGCGAGTTGAACAGGCAGGCATCGAAGGCGAGCTTGGCGAGTGTTCCTGCTACGGAGGCGAGGGCAAAGCCGACATTGCGCTCCATCTTGCCGCGCACCATCTGCGCATAGACCACGTTGTAGTTCATTGTGTCGAAGCCGAGCAGAGTGGTCGTCATCTGCCTGTCGAGCGGAAACGACGAGCCGTAGCCGGCAGCCGAACCGAGGGGATTGCGGTTGCAGAGCTTGTAGGCAGCCTGTAGGAAGAGCAGGTCGTCGGCAAGCGATTCGGCATAGGCTCCGAACCAAAGTCCGAAGCTGGAGGGCATGGCAATCTGCAAGTGTGTATAGCCGGGCATGAGCACGTCCTTCAGTTGTTCGCTCTTCAGGATCAACTCGTTGAAGAGTTCCTTGACAAGTCCGACAATCTCCTGCAGTTGTGCACGGGTGAAGAGCTTCAGGTCGAGCAGCACCTGGTCGTTGCGTGAGCGGCCGGAGTGAATCTTCTTGCCCATGTCGCCCAACCGGCGGGTGAGCATCAGCTCCACCTGCGAGTGAACATCCTCCACACCGTCCTCGATGACAAATTCGCCACGCTCACAGGTGTCGTAGATGCTGCGGAGCTCTGTGAGCAGCTGTGGCAACTCGTCGGAGCCGAGCAGTCCGATGCTTTCCAGCATGGTGATATGGGCCATGGAGCCCAGCACGTCGTACTTGGCAAGATAAAGGTCCATCTCGCGGTCGCGTCCCACGGTGAAACGCTCTATCTCCTTGTTAATCTCGAAATTCTTTTCCCAAAGTTTGCTGCTCATGTTGCTGCTGTAGAAAAATAATTAATAACTAATCATCTGCAGGGCATCGGCAATCTTCTCTAATCCTTCCTGCAGGGGCTTGGCAACCATCCCCTTGATGAAAGGGTTCAGTTCCGCCTTGATGGTGAGCTTCATCTTGCTGGTTGTCTCGGTGACGGGTAACAGCTGAATCCAGAAGTTGAAAGGCACAGGGCTCTGCTCTGCCTCGAACTTGATGGTCTTGGGTTCCTCACGCTCGACGACACGCATGCGGATGCTACCTACGGGAGGAACACTGATGGAGAGCGAGTCGTGGTCGAAGGAGAAGTCCTTCAGCTTGTCCTCGGGAAGGCGGTCGCGTACCTTTTCCAGATTCTCCAGGTTGCTTAACATGTCATATACCCGTTGCTGCGGTGCCTGTATTTCGCGTATGCTACTTTCAAATTTACTGCTCATGTTCCTTGATACCTTATTATATTAATGACTGTGTAGGCTTCTCCGCCACACGCTCTATTTGTTCCAGTTGGCAGGGTCCTTGCGCCACTCGCCCAACAGGGCCACATCGCTCTCGGCGATATAGCCCGTTTCCAGGGCCTCGGCAACGACATGCTCATAGTCGGTCAGCGTAACCAACTTTACACCAGCCTCCTCGAAAGCTTGCTCGGCAACGGGGAATCCATAGGTGTAGGAAGCCACCATGCCCACCACTTCACAGCCGTGGCGACGAATGGCCTCGACAGCCTTCAGTGAACTGCCGCCCGTGGAAATCAGGTCTTCGACCACCACTACTTTCGAGCCCGGACGCAGCTCACCCTCGATGAGGTTCTCCAGACCGTGGTCCTTGGGTTTCGAGCGCACATAGGCAAAGGGCAGGTTCAGCTCGTCTGCCACCAGCGCACCCTGCGCAATGGCTCCCGTTGCCACACCTGCCACGGCCTCAGCCTCGGGGAAGAACTCCTGTACGGCATGCACCAGCTCCAGCTTCACATAGCTACGCAGGTCGGGAAAAGAGAGGGTCTTGCGGTTGTCACAATAGAACGGCGACTTCCAGCCGCTTGCCCATGTGAACGGGTCCTGCGGCTGCAGCTTAATGGCTTTCACCTTCAGCAGTTTCGATGCAAATGCTTTCTTCGATTTTTCCATATCTGTTGTCATGTTTTCTTTTGTTCTGTGCAAAGTTACGGCTTTTATTCGGAATCATGGAACAAAACAATTATTTTATCATAAAATGACGAATAAATTTGGAGGTTTTTAACTTTCTTCGTAACTTCGCAACAAATAATAATACCCCCATAAGATGATACTGATACGAGGAAAGGAAGGTCTTATCCACCGCACAGGAAAAGACATACAGAATGTGTTTCAGAACTTGTTTGTGATGCGAGGAAGATGGCAGCGTGAGGGAGACGAGCTGCTGATTCACTATTCCAAGGACGCTCCAAGAGCCACCAACAAGACAAAGCAGATAATCTGTATGCTTGATGGCAGGCGTCCGCATGGAGGTTTGGCAGATCGTCTGAGAGGCATTGTATCTACTTATTATATTGCCAAGCAGCTGGGCTATGACTTCCGGGTCAACTTTGTCCATCCCTTTCCTTTGATTGACTATCTGGTCCCCAACAAGGTGGATTGGCGCATTTCGCAAGAGGAGCTGTGCTATAACAGTGAGGATGCAGAGCCCATGTTCTGTGGCAGTCAGGCAACCCATGTTGAGACTTGGTTTCAAAAGACATGGATCAGGAAACGTTGTCTCAAAGCGCATAAGCAGCTCCACGTATATACCAATGCACACGTCTTAACAAACAAAAAATATAGCCTGATTTTCAGTGAGCTATTCAAGCCCAGTGAACGGCTGGAGAATGCGTTGACATATTACAGGAAGCAATTGGAATCTGAAAACTATATCACGATATCTTTACGTTTCATCGGGCTTTTGGGGGACTTTTATGAAAAAGATGAAAGGTATATCACTCCAGAAGAACAAGAGGTTCTCATGCAACGATGCGTTGAAAAGATTCAGCAAATACATCAAAAATATGCTCCAACTCAAAAGGTTCTCTTGACCAGTGACAGTACACGTTTCCTTCACTATGCTTCAGAAAGACTTGCGTTCATATATTACATCCCAGGGGAAGTTGTTCACATTGACTATCAAGACGCAACTTCGGATGACACCAACATGAAATTGTTTGTGGACATGTTTATGATTAGTCGCTCGGAACGTGCCTTCCTGCTTCAAACGGGAAAGATGTATAACAGTGGCTTCCCGCGCCGTGCGGCTCAGATGGGAGGGGTGCCCTTCAAGCATATCCGCTTCTGACACTCACAGCCGTCGTTCAATAGGAAAGGTCTTCTGATTGGGGGCTCAGCAGGCGGCGTGAGAGATGGCGTACCGGATACCAAACGGCGAGCCAGCCAATAGCTAAAACGGTGAAGAACACGATAACCACATCGCTATAGTGGACGCTGACGGGATAGGCATCGACCACGAAGGAACCTGAACTCTCGCCCAACGCAACGACACCAAAGGTTTGCTGAATCCAGCAAAGCAATAGGCCGAGTGCGATGCCGACAATGGCACCGATGGCGGAGATGAGGCGTCCCTCGAAAAGGAAGATCTGTGTAATCTGATGGTCGGTAGCCCCTAAGTTCCTCAACGTCATCACGTCGTCTTTCTTGTCAATAATCAGCATGGAAAGGCTACCGATGATGTTGAAGCAGGCTACCATGAGGATGAAGGTCAAGAAGATGTAGGCGATGAACTTCTCTATCTGCATAATCTTGAACGTGTCAGCCTGTTGCTCGTAGCGGTCGAGCACTTGATATTTGTCGCCTACGATGTCGCGCATCTTTTGTTTCACCTTGTCGATGTCGCTACCGTTCTTCAATCGTATTTCCAACGAGGATATTTCGCCTTGCAGTCCAAAGAGTCGGCGCGCAAAGGCAATGGAGGTGAGGATGCAGCTCTTATCGTATTTCGACTGGCGCACGGCAAACACCACGCCAGGGGAAATGAGTGAATCGACCACAAAGCCGGAAGCAGGGTCGGAGAGGTCTAACTGCCCTTCGCGCATCGGTGCGAAGATCTTCATGTAGCCGGGGAAGTAGGATCCTGTTCCCATCTCCTGTGCCAGTCGGATGCCCATGATGCCATACTCCAAGTTGGCTGCCTCTAATGAGAATTCGCCCTCGCCATAGAGGATGTCGCTGATGTGGGTCAGCTCAGAGAAATTGTTTTCCACTCCCTTCACGGTCACCATGGCCTGTCGATCTTTATAGACGGCCAGTGCCTGCTCCTCCACATTTTCCGTCACCACGTCCACTTCGTCCAGCTGTTTCAGCTTGGCGAGCAGTTCGTCGTCGGCAGGTGCGGTCTTGCCGAGTGTGGGGACGACTTCAATCTGTGGGTCGAAGGCGGTGAAGAACGAGGCCACCAGGTCATGAAAGCCATTGAACACGCTGAGCACAATGACAAGTGCCATGGTTGCTACAGCTACGCCAATCATGGAGATGGCGGAGATGAGGTTGATGACATGGGTGCTTTTCTTCGAGAAAAGATAACGCCGTGCGAAGTAGAAGGGAAAGTTCATTTCTTCAATAATTCGTCAATGCGGTCGATATAGTCGAGACTGTCGTCGATGAAGAATCGCAATTCGGGTATGATACGCACTTGCTTTCCCACCCGTGTTCCCAGCTCGTAGCGAATGGTCTTGACGTTGGCATTCACATTCTCAAGAATCTCTGCGCCTTTTTCGCTGGGGAACACACTCAGGTACGCTGTGCAGATGCCTAAGTCGGGACTGACTTTGGTGCGTGTGACACTCACCATCACGCCATGCATCATGCGTGTCTGGCCTTGGAAAATCAGGCTCAGTTCTTTCTGATAGAGCCGTGCTATCTTGTTCTGTCTTGTTTCTTGCATACGCTCTGCGGTTTGTTACGAATGAGATTTGTTTGCAAAGTTACGAAGAAAAATCGAGATGCGGTAACTTCGTTGGTAAAACTTTTGTGTCAGGGAAGCTTCCTGATGATGGTCAGTCCATCGCGCAAAGGGAGTATCACTTTCTCCACGCGGTGGTCTTTTTGAATGTAGTCGTTGAAGCGGCGGATGCCCAAGGTCTGTTGGTCGTGGTCGTAGGAGGGGTCGGTGACGTGTCCGTCCCACAGTGTGTTGTCGGCCAGGATGTATCCTCCGGGTTTCAGTAGGCCCAGTACCGTTTCATAGGTCTCAACATAGGTGCGTTTGTCGCCGTCGATAAAGGCCATGTCGAACTCCACTCCAAGTCGGGGAGCCTCCTGGTTGGCATCGCCGATGATGAAACGCACATGCTTGGCAACAGGTGAGCGTTCTATCCACGACCGTGTAAAATCCTCCATCTCATCGTTGATTTCGAAAGTCCACACTTGGCTGTCAGCCCATTCTTGAGGTGTCTCTTCTTCCAGTTGGGCGAGTCCTTCGGCCATGCATAGCGCCGAGTAGCCACTGAAGGTGCCCACCTCTAAAATGTGATGGGGCTTCACCATCTGCACCAGCATTTTCAGAAGCCGTCCTTGCAGGTGTCCGCTCGCCATCCGTCCGTGGATGGTGTGGATGTTGGTAGCCCGATAGAGCCGATAGAGATAGTCGGGCTCACGGTCTATATGGTCGGCGATATACTGCTCAAGCTGTTCTTTCATCTCTCAACTTCCAGCAGCGCCTCCACTGCCAGACGGTAGCTGTCAAGTCCGAATCCGCAGATGACACCTCGGCAAACGGCCGAGATCATCGAGTGGTGACGGAACTCTTCGCGCTGGTGAACATTGGAAATATGTACCTCAACAACAGGACTGTCTATCGACTTGATGCAGTCGCGCAGTGCCACGCTGGTGTGTGTGTAGGCACCGGCATTGAGCACAATGCCATCGCCTTGGAAGCCAATCTCCTGCAGATGGTTGATGAGCTCGCCCTCTACATTGCTTTGGAAATAGCCTATTTCAACATGGGGGTAACGGGCTCTGAGCGCTTGCAGAAAATCCTCGAATCTCTGCTTTCCGTAGATGCCGGGTTCACGCTGACCTAAAAGATTCAGATTCGGACCATTGACAATTTGTATCTTCATATCGAAAATATTTTGTAAATTTGCAGGCAAAAATAAGAAAAATAATGGAAACGAGCAAGGAAAAGACGCCAAATATCATCAAGCGATACCTTCGTTATCTGAAGCTCGAGCGTAATTATTCGGGAAATACGCTTGAAGCCTATCAGCACGACGTGGAATTTCTTGCTGCGTTTGCCACCCAGAAGCAGCTTCAGCTGAACGACCTTCAACTGCAGGATTTGCAGGAGTTCGCATCATCGCTGCACGACATGGGCATTGGTCCGACTTCTCAGGCGCGTGTGCTCTGTGGGGTTCGCTCGTTTTACCGTTTCCTGAAGATGGACGGGTACAGAGACGATGACCCGACCGAGCTGCTTGAATCGCCTCGGCTGGGTGAGCATCTGCCCGAAGTGCTCTCAACGAGGGAAGTAGATCTCCTGGAGAATGCCATCGACCTGTCGAAATGGGAGGGGCAACGCAACCTGGCCATCATTGAGGTGTTGTTCTCCTGTGGGCTGCGTGTTTCCGAGCTGGTGAACCTACGTTTGTCGAATCTCTATCTGGACGAGGGCTATATCCGTGTGGTCGGCAAGGGCAACAAGGAACGTCTCGTGCCCATCTCAGCGCAAGCAGTGAAAGAGGTGCGGCTGTGGTTCAGTGTGCGTTGCCACATGGACATCAAGAAAGGAGAGGAAGACTATGTGTTCCTGAACCGACGGGGTGCCCACCTGACGCGTACAATGATTCTCATCATGATCAAGCGGCTGGCGGTGGAGGCGGGTATTCAGAAGACCATCTCTCCCCACACTTTGCGCCACTCGTTTGCAACGGCATTGCTTGAGGGCGGAGCCGACCTGCGTGCCATCCAAGCCATGTTGGGACATGAGCATATTGCCACCACGGAAATCTACACGCATGTGGATACCACAACCCTCAGACGAGAGATTCTGGAACACCATCCCCGAAACATTTCATAAACGCATTACACATTATAATATATAGATATGCCAGCAACCCATCCTCTTAGCCTGCACACCGAAACAACGGCTTTTGCTGCCGACCGCATCACCGATGAGAAGTTCATGCGGCGTTGCTTGCAGTTGGCGGCACTGGGCAGGCAAGAGTCACGTCCCAACCCCATGGTGGGAGCGGTCATCGTTGTTCCCGTTGTGACAGCAGACGGCGGTCACGACTGGCGTATCATTGGCGAAGGCTATCATGTGCGTTGCGGCGAGGGACATGCCGAGGTGAATGCCTTTGCCTCAGTCAGTCCCGAGGATGAGCCGCTACTGCACAATGCCACCATCTATGTCAGTCTGGAGCCTTGTGCCCACTACGGGAAAACGCCTCCCTGTTGCGACCTCATCGTCAGCAAGGGCGTGCGTCGTGTGGTAGTGGGATGTGTAGATTCCTTTGCAAAGGTGCAGGGGCGTGGCATACAACGCATCCGTGAGGCAGGCATCTCCGTGACGGTGGGGGTGCTTGAAGACGAGTGCCGATGGCTGAATCGCCGTTTCTTCACCTTCCACAATGCCCATCGTCCCTACATCATCCTGAAATGGGCTCAGATGCACGACCGAACAGGATTGCCGGTGATCGATAACAACGGACAGGCGGCAGCCATCTCCACTCCCTTCACCCAAATGTTGGTTCATCGGTTGCGTGCCGAGGAGGATGCCATCCTCGTCGGACGTACCACCTATGAGCGTGAACATCCTCTGTTGAATGTCAGGAAATGGAGTGGGAAATCGCCTGCAAAGATGGTGCTTACAAGTTCTCAGCGGGATGGAAATGCTTCGATGAAACCGTCGGTTTTTGAAGAAAATGAGGTCTTCGCAGGAAATATCGACGAGGTGTTGCAGGAATGCAGGAGGCGTTCTTGGCAGTCGCTGGTAGTGGAAGGCGGTCGCCAGACGTTGCAGTCGTTCCTTGATCGTGGCCTTTGGGACGAGTTGCGTATAGAAACGTCCCCCCAATGTGTGGAAGGCGGAACCCCCGCTCCTACCATTCCGACCGATGCGGAAGAATATGGAAGGGAGTCGTGGGAAGGCCATGAGATTGTTCATCTGCATAGAAAGAGAGTTGGGGGAAAGGCGTGCCCGCTCGACACAGCTCACTTGAACCTCCCATCTCTGGTCTCTTATCTCTCCGACTACCCTCACGGTGAGTCCCGTGCTATGGTACTGATGCTATTGGAAGATCGTTTCCATCTTTCTACGTGCGACGTGCTGACGGGTGGTATCGAGCAACTGTCTGATACCGACAAGGATTTGCTTGTCCACTTCATGACCCGCCTGAAGGCAGGAGAACCTTTGCAATACGTGTTGGGAACGGCTCAGTTCCTCGGTCGTTCCTATCGAGTGGCACCAGGTGTGCTCATTCCTCGTCCGGAGACAGCAGCGCTGTGTGAATGGATGGAGGAAAACGAAAAAAGGAGAGTCGATGGCTGTGACGTGCTTGATATCGGCACGGGGTCGGGATGTATTGCCTGTACGTTAGCAAAACGACTTCAGAAAGCTCATGTCACGGCATGGGATCTCTCTTCCAGCGCTCTTGACATTGCCCGTGAAAACGCACTCAGCAACCTGTGTGACATTGATTTCCAACAGCAAGACGCACTCTCTCCACCTGACGACAGCGAGAAGTGGGATCTCATCGTGTCCAATCCGCCATACGTCTGCAGAAGAGAGATGGCAGACATGGACACCAACGTGCTGGACTGGGAACCCCACATGGCCCTGTTTGTACCCGACGATGACCCGTTGCGCTTCTACCGGTCCATCGCCCACTATGCCAAGGATGCCCTGAAAAAGGGTGGTGTGTTGTATTTTGAGATCAACCCGCTTTACGCAGAGCCGCTCTGTCGGATGCTCACAGACTTCGGTTTCTCCGATGTCGAGGTGAAGAAAGACCCCTACGACAAGCAGCGCTTCGTCAGAGGATGTAGAAAGAACTAACCAGAGAACCATGGAAAAGGAAATCAACGAGCAGCAAGCCTTGCAGAAACTGATGGCACTCTGCGCCCACGGAGAGCACTCTTCGGGAGAGATGCTTGAGAAGATGCGCCAATGGCATCTCGACGAGGCTGTTCAGACACGACTGATGGAACGGCTTGTGACCGAGCGATATGTTGACGATGAACGTTTTGCACGTGCCTTTGTCAACGACAAGATCACGTATAACCAATGGGGAAGGCGGCGCATTGAGCAGGCACTCTGGCAGAAAGGCATTGACCCAGGCCTGCGCAAGCAGGTGCTCGACGAGGTTGACGATGAGACCTATCTCAACGTACTTCGCCCGTTGCTGAAGGCAAAGGCACGCACGGTGAAAGCCTCTTCCGACTACGAACATACCATGAAGCTGGCCAGATTCGCACTCGGACGCGGCTTTTCGTATGATCTTGTACGGCGTTGTCTGCCCGATGCGGAAGAAATGGAAATCGACTGAAAAACGTCCCGAAATGTTTCAATCATACAAAAAATAAGCCCAAAAATAGTCATTCCAACAAAAAAAAGCGAGGAAAATATTTCTTTTTTATAAAACTTTTTTTACCTTTGTCTCCACTAACCTTTAAAAAAAAGAAAAAATGTTCTCGTTTTCTGTACTTGCAGATATTCTGAAATACTCTCTGAGCAGCCTGTTTTGGGGTATTTTTATTGCAGCAGCTTGCATGGGACTGTTTGTCTTCCTCATCAAGGGCTGGTACAAGAATGCTATGTTCACCCCTATTAGCTACGTCATAGGAGGAGTATTGTTCCTGTTGCTTTCTTTCCAGTGTACCTTCATTGTCGGTGCGCTGAAAATCATCAGTACGACCGACTATTACGAGGCAGAGGTACAAACGATCATGGAACAGTATTATCGGCCTTTCCAGGAGATTTCCGAAGAGCAGGCTGATGATGCCATCCAACATTTGATAGCCGATTTCCCCTTGCTTGAACACTATATCTCCGGCGGTGAGTTTACCGGTTGGAATGCAGAACAGCTGCCGCACGCCATTGCTGAGGAGATGCGCTCGTTCATGCGCAATTATATCATACGGAGACTGCTTTGGTGTCTCGGATTCGTTGTCGTGGGAGCTGTTGCCGTCATCAAGACCATGGACCTACAGCGTAACATCAACCGCGAAGACCGACAGTCGCGCAACCGTACCGACAGCAGTCGGCCTTCGGCCTACGGCAGCTCGCGCCAACGAGTGGGATCACGCAGAAGAAGGGTATAAGGCAACTTGAAGCCCCATCATTGATCATCGAAAATATATTCACACAAATATTAAACAATCTATGGCACAAACAAGCTTTTGCAACAGTAACCACATCCTTGTTGGACTGGGTGGTACTGGAGGTAAGATTCTCCGCGCATTCAAGATGCGCATGTTTGAGGAATTTCCTACACAGGAAGAACGTAAGAAACAGCCTGTAGCCCTGCTCTATGTGGACTCCACAGACGAGATGATGCCACAGGACGGAAAGGCCCGCGCCGACTTCCGCGTCATGGGACAGGATGCCTCGTTCACTCGCAACGAATTCCTGAACATCAAGGCAGTAGATGTGGAACATATCCTTGACCACATTGGCAACTATCCCTCAGTCAAGGGTATCGTTGAGAACGTTGGCGCCGTGAAGTCTGCCATCGGCTCACTCGGACAAGCAGCAGGACAGAAGCGCCGCGCCGGTCGTCTGCTCTTTGCCGCTAATGCAGTGGGATATGTCAACAGTCTGCGTGATGCTTATGCACGTTGCGAACATATTTCCGGCGATTCCAGCAAGACAACCATTCATATTTTCGCTGGTCTGGCAGGTGGAACAGGCTCTGGTTCCATCATCGACGTCACCACACAGACCCGCAAGACATTCCCCAATGCCAAGATTCTCGTCTATGCCATGATTCCGGAAATGAACCTCCCGAAGAGCGACATGGACCAGGGACGCTACTATCAAAACGGATATGCAGCCCTGAATGAACTGAATGCCTTGCAAGCAGGACGCTGGTTCCCGCACGACGTAACAGGCAGTGGCCCAGCCAAGCTGCAGAACGATCGCGTGAAGGGCGTGGCTGACGGTCTGACCGTCTATAGCAACGTCAACGAGAATGGTCTGACCATCAACTCACTGAAGGAGCTGCCCAAGATTGTCAGCGACTACGTCTTTGCACGTGTATTCTTCGTCAACGAGGGCGACTCTGTGAATGAAGACATTGTCCGCGCATACAACTTTGAGAACATGGATGACTTTGCTTACGAGTACGACGAAACCGCCAACGCTGGAGCTGACGGCCGTATTCCCGTAGCACGTACCAAGAAAGTCAATTCTTTCGGTATCAAGCGTGTCATGTATCCTGAGCTGCGCGTACTGAAGCACATCACCTACACGGTGGGTGAAAGTGTTCTCTATCAGTTCAAGTATAACAACTGGCGTGAGAATCAGGGCTTCGTCAATGAGGAGCGTAACAAGGACTACCGCAAGGACTACCTGAACAAGGACAACATGCAAAACTGGATGCTTGACGACCTTCACCTTACCTACGAACAGAAGATTCTGGAAAGTGACAAGGACGAGCAGACCTTCAATGACTATTGGCATGACAAGGCCATTGGATATGCAGAGGAAGCCAAACGCGCCAGCTGTCCGCTGAACGAACTCGACAACATCATGGGCGAGTTCTACAACAACCACTTCCGTGAAGAAGGTGTTGAGGCCTTCTATGCCGGCAAGGAGAAAGCCATTCCGGAAATTGCACGTGAGGTGCGCCGCAAGGTAGAGCATGAACTCTTCAATAAGTGGAAGATTGGCGATGTTTCCATCGTTGAGCTGCAGAAAGTCTCCAAACTGTTGCTGGAACGCATGGGAGAAATCCGTCAGGAGTTAGAAGCCAAATCCAAAGAAGAAAAAGAGAACTACGAAGCCATTGATGCCGACCGTCAGGACAATGTCGCTGAATGGAGCAATCTCGGTATTCTGCAGCGCATGGTGAACGTCGGTGCACGCCGCTATGCGGAGCATCAGGACATCCTGACCGACTACTATACGGCAAAGACCAAGCTCGTGGCTTGGGAGTTTGCCAAGAAACTGGCTGCACGTGTATTCGTGGAACTTGGTAAGATGGATGCCGACATCTCCGTCTTCGGACAGAAAATCAATGATGCCATTGAGGAAACAGAGAAGTTGGTTACTGCACAGAACAAGGTCAACAAGGGCTTGGAAGACATGCGTGGTGCCATCATCGAGGTGAGCGAGGACGAAGCCATGAGCGAGTTTGAGGTAGAAGTGAAGGTTGACAAGGTTGACATGCCGAACATCGCACGCCAACTGCGTGAGACCATCCTGCCGCAAAGCGACTTCACCACCTTCGGACATCTTGCCAACGATATCAGCGTTGACGACATCAAGGATGCTTTCGATGTGAAGCTCTCACAGATTGTGAAGACCAAGCATGATGAAAAAGCCGAGAGTGACAGCAAGGTTCTCGGACTCAATATCCTCACTCAGCTGCAACAGAAGCTGAAGACAGATGATGACATCAAGGCTTTTGCCACGAAGATTGTGAACCAGAGCGGTGTCTATCTGAAGCTCAACAACGATCAGATGCAGTTGCACCTGCGCAATAACGAGGGCAACCTCAGTCCGACCAATCCCGCCAGCATCAACAAGAAGGCCATCCTGGTCAGCATTCCTTCGCCCGATGAGAATGAAGGCCTGAAGAAGTTTGCCGACAAGCTGGAGGAAGCTTTCAAGAACTCGTTCAACCAAAGCACATCGCGCACAACGATTACCATCAATCGCAAGAGCCCGCGCAAGGACGAACTGAGCATCATCACCGTATCCTACTGCTTCCCTGTTCGCGCTATCGAATGGATGAGCCCGTACAAAGAGCGCTACGAGCAATTCCTGCACACAGGCAACCAGGCTACGGATGCCGGCAATGCCATTCTGTTGCACAGCGAGGGCGACGGCTCTCAGCTGCCTTCACTCTTCGCAGTAGATAACGCAGAGGAGATTGCTCGCCAGAATGCCGAAAAAGAAGCAGCCGCTAAGCAGCCGAATCCCGTCGGACCGCAGCAGCCGGCTCCCAATCCATTTGGCTCTCCTGCCGGTGGACCTCCTCCCGGACCAGGCGCTATCCCTCAGCCGCAAGTACCGGCCATCCAACTCTATATGTTCATCAATGGGCAGCAATATGGTCCCTACAGCTACGACCAGTGCAAGCAATACGCACAGCAAGGCGTATTCACCGCTCAGACGATGGTTTGGATGGAAGGAATGCCGGCATGGGCTCCCGCCAGTCAGGTTCCACAGTTGCAGGCACTCTTTGCCCCCGCAACTCCTGCCCCCGGTGCTGTGCCCCCGCCAATGGGTGGACCAACCCCTCCCCCAATGATGTAATATATAATAAGGTAATATCGACAAAATAAAATAACGAAAACAATGGCAACAAGAAGTAATGAACGTCTGCGTTACAGATATGGTATCTGTCTGAATGACAACTGTCCCAAGTGTAAAGAAAAAGAAGTACAGGAAATCCCTGCCCGTAAGGACTTCGTTTGCTCTAACCCTGAATGTGGCAAACCCCTCCGCGAGTGTCCGCCTCCCAAGAAGGGCATGAACACGAAGCTCATTGGCGGTATTGTCGCTGCGCTCGTCGTGATCGGCGGTGGTGCTGGTGCTTACTTCGCAATGGGTGGTGACGATTCTGAAAAGAAAGAACCCGTGAAGACCGAAGTTGCTGCGGAGAAAGTGGACACGGTTGCCACTGAGGTAGCAGAAGCTCCCGCAGAGAAAAAGGCTGAAGAAGCAAAACCGGCAGCCCCCAAGACTGAGGACGTAGCCAAGACTCCAAAGGCTGACAAGCCCGCTGCACCGAAAGCCGTTACCAATGGACGCGGAACTGTCAACCTCGGCTATGCAACCTATTCTGGTGAGTTGAGAAATGGCAAGCCAGATGGTGCTGGTGTGATGACATTCAAGAGCAGTCATAAGGCTGGACGGAACTTCAAGACAGGAGAAGATGTTTTTGGAGAGCCGGGCGAGACTGTTGATGGTGTCTTCAGCAATGGATTCCTTCAGGTAGGAACCATCTCCAAGAAGGACGGAAACGTCATCAAGATCAAGTACTAAGGAACTGAAGTCAAGGAGGAGAACGTATGAAGTTCAAACCGATGTTCATAACCCTGATGTCGCTGTTGCTGACTTGTCAAATGCAAGCCGGCACAGCGACATTTGCTACCCAGCGGCTGCAGGGCATGGCTAACTACCTGAAACTCTCGCAGCTGGATACCCTGCAGACAGGAGTCTGCGAAGCCTATAGGTATCAAGGTCGCACGTTGGTCGTGCGTGTCAACGAGTGGGGCGAGGTGGAACACATCGGATTGAAACTCTTCCCCTCCGCCTTGCGAGCGATCTATCCTTCACCCATCTATGATTTCTTGGAACGTTATCTCCTGGAGCGCAACGCATCACCAAGAGAGACGGAAACTGGAACAAAGATGGGGTGGGACAAGGTTCACTTTGGTGTTGGAAACGCGGCCACAGCCTTGTCATTAGATTCTACGGCAGAGTTCTCGGAGAATCATGTTGACCTCAAGGTGTATCGAGTGGAATGGGCTGTCAATGGACAGGTGAAGTTGCAGTTCTCCTTCGATATGGACTACCAGCTGATATCGGGCTGCACAGAGATTGAGTTGGAAAAAAGGTTCATGCTTACACTTTCCCGCATCAAGGAACCAACCGATTTTCCGATGCAAATAGTATTTCCTCAAGATGCACATGAATACGTGTATAAAGGGGGAACTTTTATTACCTCGAAAGTGCGTGGCGACCGTTATTATACAAACCAAGACGGACAATGGCATCTTGTGGCATCCATGAACCGGCCGACCCAGTCTATCGCCAATGTGATGCTGGATGCAAACTGTGACCCTCGCATCGGACTTATCGTCGTCTCTGATCAGTACGGATACACAACAGACTCCCTTCATGCCACATACCGGCAGTTCCTGCAGCAATGCTTGGACGAGGGATGTGAACCTTATTACGGAATGAAGACAAAGGAAAAAAGTGACTATACAGGAACGGTTTTCCTGGTCAACCGAAAGGGAGGATATCTTCACATGCTCAGTGTGCGAGTGCCTACGACCGTGGTTACAGCGCCCGAGCTGAGTACTGTCTATGGACGGTTATACACCTATATTCCTTTGTTTAATGTCTCCGAAAAGACACTGAATCCAAAAGATTATCAACCTATCAATGAATGACTACATGAAAAGATTCACAACCATATTGTTCCTGATGTTGTCTGCTGTGATTTGTTTGGCGCAGTCGCTGGACGAGCGCAAACGGCAGATAGCCGATATCAAGAAGAGCGGTGAGTATATCTATGCCGACGTGACAGCGAACACCGAACAGGATGCCTTCGAACAGGCTGAAGAGAAGTTATACTCCAACATCAATGCCTATATTGCAAAGGCGAAGTACGTCAACGAGAATGCCAAGGCCAGCGATGTTTATAATGTCGAGAAGATCGAAATTCCGCGTGCCAACCTGTTCCGTGCCTTCCTCTACGTCAAGGCTATTGATATTGTGCCTGACGAGGAGGAACCTGGGGAGGAGGTTCAAGACGCATCAGGAAGCATGGATGTTCCCGAGAATGCCGTATCATCGGAAATTCCGGAAGAACCAGTTCCTGCAGCCTCTCCCCGTGAACAAGTCCTTGCGAAAATCCTCAGTTTCGAGACCTTTGCCGAACTGAAGACACAGTTGGCTGATATGAAGCAGCAGGGCAAAATCCAGAGCTATGCCATGTACAAGAATCTTGCTAAGCCCGAGGAATTCATACTGATTATCTTCGATGCTGACGGAAATGTGCGTAGTGTGCTGAGTGAGGGTAAAAATCGTGTGAACTTGAAGACCAATACCGCCGATGACATCCATAACTATAAAGGCTTAGGAGCTGTCGGCGTGAAGATTTAGTGGGTGATTTATAAAAACATACAGATATGAAAAGAATTCTTTTATCAGCATGCCTGATCTTGACGATGGCATTCAATGTCCATGTAAATGCCGTAAACGTCACAATAACGACTCAGCAGAGTAACTATAATAATCAGGCATTGCTACAAACGATGCAATCAAATTTAGGTCGTGTGCTGACCGAGATCAACGCTGCCCATCAGGACAATCGTGACCTGAACCTCGCCGGCATGCCCATGGACGACTACTCCAAGCGTATGCTGACCAACATCTGGAGCAATATGCACTTCTATTGCGATGACGAGGAGGTCGTTGAAGAAGGACTTCCCTTGCAGAATGGTATGCTCATGCAGAACATCGCCTACATTGTTGAGCCCGATGACGAAGCTTTCGAAAGCCAGCAGTTGCAGATGGGATGTGTGGAGTTTGACAAGAGCGGTCAGATTACCGACTTCCGTTTTTCGCTTGATGTCCATACTGCCGCAACCTTCGGCCAGTGTCAGGATGTCGTAGAGACGGAACGCCGTATGAAGATTCTGAAGTATGTGGAGCATTTCCGCACAGCCTACTGTCAGAAAGACCTTGCCACGCTTCAACAGGTGTTCTCTGACGACGCTCTCATCATCACGGGTAACGTGGTGGAGAAGTACGACAAGGAAACCGGTATTTCGGCTGCCAGCGTGACCTACAAGAAGCAGAACAAGGAAGAATACCTCAGCAGCCTCTCACGTGCCTTCGCACGTAATAAATATATAGAGGTGAAGTTCAGTCAGATTGGTGAACGAGGCATCCAGGATGAATGTGGTGGTATCACCCGTTCAAAGAACAATCCCAACATGTATGGTGTAACGTTGTTCCAAGAGTGGAAGTCTTCGCGCTACAGTGACGAGGGCTATGTCTTCCTGCTTTGGGACTTCACTGACGAAGAACGCCCCGTGATTCATGTGCGTACATGGCAGCCGGAGTTTGTCGGAGGCAAAAAGATGGCCGAAGAGGAAATCTTCTCTCTGAGTGATTTTGAACTATAACAGAACAAAAACAAAGGGAAATGAAGAAAATAACAGCACTGTTTTTATTGCTCGTTTGCGTGTGTGCGGTTCATGCGCAAAATTCTATCGTGACGATTGATGAGGTTACATCCATGATGCAAGACGATGTAACGCTTGACAAGAAATCGGTAGCAGTGTTTATTTCCAAGCGTGACAACCTTGTCATCACCTCATCCAACCATTCCGACGTGGTTGAGAAAGCCACCAAGATGGCAGACGGTCGCTACGCCACAGAGGTGACTTGTGAGATGAGTCAAGGTGCTGACCGCAGCCGTACCTTTGGAATCCTTATTCAAGGCACAACGCTCAAGGGAGAGAAGAAAAAGACGATGGTGGCTGGCAAGCGCTTCTTCTTTGAGGTGGACGCAGCCCAGCACATGCTCGGACTCATCTATCCCGACACTCGCAATATCCTCTATCCCGTAGAAGGAAAGGCCTGCGTGGAGTTCAACATCCCGCAGGACATCACTGACTTGCAGGTGGAGTGCAACAAAGAACTGCGCGGCAAGGTGAACACAAGCAGTGAGAACGGCGTGAACATCATCTCGCTTGAGCTGGATGTCAACACCTTGCAGGAGTTCCTGGCCTATTCGGACAAGCAACAAATGGAGCTGGTGCAGATGAACGAGGCATACAATGCGTTGAAGCGTGAGATTGACGAGAAAGCCAGCGATGCCAGCTACGACATCGATGCGGCCGAGGCCAAGGAAAAGGCCATGAAAGAGGAGCTGGAACAGGCGCAGAAGGCGACCGTGGCTCCCTTTGTCCGTCTGACGGGCGAATCGTCGAACACCGTTTATCTGGATGCAGCCAAGCTACGTGCCCTTGGTGCGAAATCAAAGCTCACGGTCAACGTTACCGATGCCCTGCATACCGAGAAGGTGTTCACAGGAAAGTTTGAAGAGATGCTCAGTCAGGCCAACACGCATCGTGCCAACCACGACTATAAGCTTGCCAAGCAATACTACGAAAGTGCTGCCCTTGCTGATGATGCCAGTTCCACTGACAAACAAACAGCGATGGAGAGTGCATCGAAGATGGAAGAACTCAATGTGTTCAAGGAGGAGACCGACCGTCTCCGCGACCGTCTCTACGAGGTTACGCACAGCAACCAGCGCGTCAACAAACAACAGCTCCACGCCCTCATTGATGAGATCAGTGAGCGCTATCGCACGTTGAACTTAGAGACGCAGGATCCCTACTTCCTTGATGAGGCCAACCGTCTGCAGGCAGAGAAAAACAAGGTGGGCTTTGTCTTGAAAGGCCGCTTTGTCATCAGCGAGTACAAGGGTGGAGCACTCGAAGAAGTTCCCGTCACCAATGTGCGCATCTATGGCTCACAGCGTTCCAACAGCGACGAGATGGACAGCCCGAAGTTCCCCTTCAAAGGAGAGGTCATAGAGACGGTAACCGCTGCCGATGGAAAGTTCAACCTCAATTTGCAGCCAGACGAGTATAAGACCATCATCTTTGAAGCCATTGGTAACAAAGATATCAAGAAGAATAAGCATGTCAGTGTGGAGGGACGCTCCGATGACCGCAATGTCAAGATCCGTTTCCCCAAAGACTAATATCCGAGAATTTGAAAGAATCAATCAATGTCTAACTAATTTAAACAAAGAAGAAAATGAAAAAAGTATTTTCACTATTGGTTTGTGCATTGGCACTTTGCATGATGATGCCCTTACAGGCTAACGCACAAAAGAAAGAAAAAGCAAAGAAGGAAAAGACACCTTTTGTTTGGGAGATGCCCGAACTGACTGGCAACGAGACTGTTGACAAGTATCTGCTTACTTGCGACACGCTGAACAACACCATGTCAAAGTATGTAGATGGCATCACCTTCTACGAAGTGGCCAAGATTGAGGTTGTGGGCGACGATGGCGAGAAGGACATCAAGTACCATGTCGTTGACGCAGAAGGTAATCTGAGAAGCTCCAACCTGGCTTTCAAACAGAACATGCAGCTCATTATGGCATATCCTGACCTTGCCTTGCAGATGGCTAACGTCATGGCATTGGAGGCATCGGCTGTGGCTGCTGCTCCCAGTCTTGGTATGAAGGCATTAAAATATTCTAAATTTCTCAAGGCCGGTCCCAAGATGTGCAGCGAGGGTGGTAAGCAGATGAAGGAAATCTACAAGCGCGCCCGTGCCCAAGCCAAGCAAATCAAGGCTCTGAAGGCTGGTAACATTGATGATGTTGAGGCTCTGAATGCAGAGGTGAATGCCGGTAATGTTGATGCTGGTGCTGCTTCCATGCGTGTCATCTCCATGCAGAAGAAAGACTACGAGGATCAGTTCGGAAAGCTCACTGCTGAAGACAATGCTAATCCCGTCTCAGGCTTTGACATTCCCGAAGAGGAAGTTTAATGGACGTTGCCAACACACGTTGATGTGTTAGCATCCCATAAGAATAAAAGGAGACAGAGTAACCGTTTTGGCTACTCTGTCTTTTTATTGAAGATGCACCATCATATCCATGGCATTACTTTTCTTAAAGAGTATTAAAAAGAATACTTTTCTAAAGGTTTGTTTTCTAAATAGTATTCTTTTTATTACCTTTGCACCAATAGAAAGCACAAACATGAAAGCATATAAGGTTGTTGAAATCATCAAAATGCTTGAAGTTGACGGATGGTTTCTGGTAGCCATCAAAGGTGACCATCGGCAATACAAACATCCTCAGAAAAAAGGTAAGGTGACTATCAGAGGACACAAGAATGAGGTGTTAAGCCAATTCCTCTTGAATAGTATTTGGAAACAGGCAGGTTGGAAATAATAAAAGGAACGGATATGGAAAAAATTATTGTAAATGTATCTTGGTGCGACAAGAATTATGGTGCAGCTCTGAGCGAGAATGTACCTGGAGCAGTAGTTGTTACAGCCAAATCATATAACGAACTAATCGATGAGGTGCGCAACACGCTGAATTTTCATATAGAAGGGATGGTGGCAGATGGCGATGAAATACCTCAGTGGCTTCGCGATGGCGACTACGAATTCGAGTATCATCTGGATGCAGCAGCTCTATTACAGATGTGCTCTCCCTATGCCTCTATTGCTGCTATCAGCCGTGTTTCCGGCATCAATCAACATCAGCTAAGTCACTATGCTAACGGCATTAAAAAGCCTCGTCCAGAACAACGTCGTCGCATCGTTGAAGGTCTGCATAAAATAGGCCGAGAACTTATGGCTGTGGAATAATACTTATCTATGACATTTCTTCTGTCTATGACGGTAAGACCATCAGCTTCGCTCGTCCCGTCAGATATGATATTGCCAACAACGGGCTGACCACCATCACCCTTGCCGTCTGCTCTTGGCAAGAGTGGAGTTTTCGTAACCTGTAATATCGCAGCAATCATTCGCCTTAGCACCCTGCAAAATGAGCTATAGGCCTCAATTTACAAGAACATAGTCATAAATGCCGAAAATCTCAAAATTTATTTCGTACAAACTGCCGAAAATCTCAAGATTCAGGACGTTTTGCCGAAAATCTCACATTTTGTTTTGTTTATTCTGCCCATTTCCTCACATTTTCACTATAGGCATCGGCATTTGGCCAATGACCATCAGCTGAAATTCCTCCACCCTTGCCGTCTGCTCTTGGCAAGAGTGGAGTTTTCGTAACCTGTAATATCGCAGCAATCATTCGCCTTAGCACCCTGCAAAATGAGCTATAGGCCTTATTTTCCGTATTTCTTCTTCAGTTCTTTATCTAACTCCTTTGCCTTTGAAGCAAAACGTTTCCAGGTAGATTTAAGGATATCAGGATCATTCCACGCCCTTTCAAAGTGATGTAGCGGTGCCTGTATCATATTCGGCCCCCACACCAGCATTCCGGCTTCGTGATTTCTGCTTCCAGTTGCACGCTTGCCGATGGCAGCAGCAGTTATGTTCGCTGAGCCGATGTATGCACATTCATCATCAAAGATGAAAATCTTCATGTGATTGCGCTCGTTGCAGCGTAACTCGAAAAGAGGATTCTCCAGAAGCTGAGGACAGTTTTCTTTTGCATAAAGGTAAAAGCCAAATGGCTTCATGCAAACTATCTGCACTTGAACACCACGTTCAACGAGTGCCAGGAAGAAATCACATAAGCGAAGCATTTCAGATTTGTCATCATACTCAATAGAAACATTGAAGTTCTTGAGATTAGCCGTTGCTATTTTCAAGCTATGCTTTACCTCTGTCATTCTTTTGAATACCAGTGTGTAATGCTCTTCATCTGCTACATAAGAAACACCGCCTACTGTTTGAGATTCCTCAACGATATTGTCTGACTCTTCTTCATGAATAAGCCCCAATGCCGCCAGGTCTTGTGGGGAAATACGCCACCCACTTTTGGGAGCCTTGCGAGCTGGAAGAGTCCCACTGTGAATCAGGTCGTATATCTCCTGCGTTGAAAGACCAGTTAGCCGAACCGCGTCCTTGGTGCTTATGTATTTTTTGTTTAGCATATTTTTGTCACAAATTTACCCTTATGCTTTTAACTCTACGTCCTGATAATTATCATGTTCTCCCATACACATTTATATAAGATGAGTAACCTTTATCTTCTGCCAATGTTTGCCAATTCCAAGAGCCATGTTTGCAGCATCCTTCGTTATCAGTTCACCTTTCTGCAAACCAGCAATGGCTTGCTTGATTTCTTGTAATGCAGCACCAGATACTCCAAACAGGTCTTTGATGACTATCTCATTCTGTTGTTGCTGTTTCATAATAAGCGGATATTGAGCATTGGCATAGAAGTCGAAATGTCTGCTCTTGAAACTCTCCATATTCTGAGTGGCTAAGATAATACTCATACCTTTATTTCGTCCAACAGCAATCAGGTTCTGCAAAGGCTTGTTCTCAAAGCCCAACATATAGTGTGCCTCATCAATGATTGTGAAATGTCGTATCTCCACCCGTTCATCATTAGTTGCTTGTTTGGGCAGCTTTTCATAAATCGTATTCAGTTTCGAGATAACAAAATAGACAATGGCTTTTGCCATAATACCATCCTTCTCAAATCCACCCAGATTGATGATATAGCAGTTCTTTATCAAGTCTATCTTGTCCACATCAGCAAAGATTTTATTTCGTACCAACTGACTCAGCACAGAAATAACGCTATCTGTGTCATCCTGCTTCTTCTGGGGCAACAATTCGATATAATTCTCCAACACCTGTCTAAAAGTCACAGGCTTTAGGTTGTTGTCCTTATACGCATTGATGATAGCCTCGCTTAGCCTATTATCCATATTGGCACTAATCCTTGCAGGAGAGATTGCACTTAGCGCCGAAGCCAAAGACGTAGCATAAAGGTTTACCTCGTTGATGGGTCGTCCTGTAAAGTCCTTGAATGGTGTAAAGGGTAATGGTTCTTTGATAGGATCAAGTATGGCCGATCTATCCGTATCGAAGTGCTGCAACCATGATACATTGGCTGGGTCAGAAAATTCGCCTTTATAGTCAAACAACAGAAAGTTGACTGGATAGTGAGTGTCTGACGAGGCACTACGAATCTGGTTAATCAGCAACGATATTAGGTTTGACTTACCTGAACCTGTCGTACCTGTAATCAGTATCTGCGTATTGGCAATATCGCGACTGTTGATGTCAAGACAAGCGTCCATACCATTCTCATATTCACCAATCCTGAGATTCAGTTCTGGAATATCCGTCAGTGAACGACCTGCACGCAAGGGAACAAATGTGAGCCACTCATCTATGCCTCCTTCCCTCAACAATATGTCTCTGCCGCGAAGAATCTCACGTCCTATCACTCTGCTGACAAGTAGTGGAGAGGTCCAATCCGCCTCAACATCGTGGTATCGCATTTTCAGGAGTATTTCAAACATTGTTCCAATTTCAGACTTCGTGAAGAACGTCGTTGCGTATGGCGTGTTTGACTTGGCTAAATTATACTCATTTAAGTCATCAACCCTTCTTGGTGACTTATCACTCAATCCTGCCAAAAGGCAGATTCGCAGTGCCACGCTATGATTCAATGTTACCGGACGAATATTATCTGAGTATTCATCGAGATTGATTCGCTGTTCCAATGCCGCCTTCACGTCTGCTATACGTTCATGCATGCCAACGATAGCGGTTACACCTCTAACGGTTAATAAGTTGATGTTACTCATAGGTCACTCAATTTTTGTCCGAAGTAGTCTTCGGATATAGTGGTACACTGGTTTTCTTTATCTCTATGCAGCGTATAGGTCTTAGCCACATACGCCTCTATCTTCTCAAAGTCACGCTCTGTGGTTATTTCTGTATCTGTACTGAGTAGGATGGTCTGATGTGCCAAGTCCGGGAAATACTTCTCCAGTATAACCTCACGGCTCTCTTTATCAAGCACGCCCATTACCGTGTCAATCATCACAGGCGGCTCATAGTCGCCAAGGTTATAGAGCACCTTCAGGAGCACTTGCATCACAGTCTGCTTGGCTCCAGCATTCAATTGACTCAGAAATATTTCGTTGCCATTCTTATGGAATATCTTGAAGGAGATGTCATCACTGTCATTTGCCGACAACTCCACTCTCCCTACAACGCCTGCATAGACAATGAGGTTGATATTCAACTGGTCACGCATCATCCTTTCTATGCTGGCTTTCTTGGCTCTGAGCAGTTTCGCGGAGAGGTTTTTGAAGAAGTCGGGCAGGATGCAGAGCATATCGTATTGTGGGTCTGGAACCTGGGGAATGTCATAGTCATAGGTCTGAATCTTTTTTTTCATTTCCTCCACCTCGCCTTTCTTTCTCTCAATGAATTCTTTCAGTTCCTTGATCCTTGCCTTGTTCTTCTCATAAAGTTCCAAGAAGGTATAGTCGCTGCCGTTCAATGTCTTCTGATACTCTTTCAGTTTCTCTTTCTGGCTGGGCATCTGGCTTATCTCTTCATTCAGACGATGGCGTTTTTCGTCTAAAGCAACAAATGGATTACCAACAGCTGTAGCGATGAGCTTGTCGAGAACGGCAATCTCTAATGCAGTCAGATACGAATATTTGTCCTCTACGGTATTGGCCCTTTCCTGCTGGAGTTTCAACTCATTGACCAAAGAACCTACATCAATAGTTCCTGTCCTGACATATCGTTCTTCTATCAGGTGGACCAATTGCTTTGTAATGCCCTCAATCTGACTGTCCGTTAACATATTCACACGAGCAGCTTTCACGTCTCGTTTGGCCTGTAAGATAACGTCAACTTCCGTTTTGATGATGCTTGCCAACTTGGGATAAATAACTTTCGTCTCAAGGTCTTTCACCAACGAATCAATATCCTGGCTGTATTTGCCTTCTTCCTCAATGGTATTCTTGATACTCTGTTCCAGTTTGTCCATCATCTCACGAGTCACCTCGTCAGCATCTTTTCCAGCTTTCACTTGGTCATACTGCTCCTTGTTGTCATTGGCATAGTTAAGGGCTGCAGCATACTCATCATTCAGTTTGCCTATCTCTTCTTCAAGGTCTTGCTTGTTCTTGGTGAGTTTGGAATATTCATCACGAATCTTGTCATTCTCCATTCGCTCGGCTTTTTTTTCAGCCAGCAAACTTTCAGATACCTTTCGAAGTTGAGCATACTTATTGAAGCCCATGACAGAATTGATGTTCTTCATGATGAGCTTGTTGATTTGCTCTTCCTTCACCAAGTCCGAGGTCTTCATGGCATCAAACAAGAAATAGTTGCTCAACTCCGCAGGCAAATTGGCAGCAATTATCTTGTTGACGATGTCTTCGTTGCTTGCCCGCTGTGAGGCTGGTGTACCGCTGCCATACGTGAACTGGTTGCCACCCATAAACAATGTAACAGATTCCAGTACCCTCTTGTCCTCCAGCATATACGCTCTCCTCAAACGATATTGCTGTTCCTGGTTGAGCACCATTCCAGAAAACAGGATTTCCAATACAATCTGCTTGCGATTCATACCCTGTTCGTTCTTCACACCCGCGTTGAAGAGTTCTTCGAAGTGACGGGCATTCTCAATCTTGAGGCCATATAATGCATGGTAGATGGCATCAAACAACGTTGTCTTACCACAGCCGTTGCCGCCACCAACCAGAATGATAGGTCTGTCGTCTGTCACTTCCAGATTCAGGTCAAGACTCCTGTAGGTCTTATAGTTCTCGGCATGTATCTTTTTGATTTTCATAAGCTATAGGTTTTTGAGGGCTTTCTTTACTATCTTGGCCAATTTCTTCTCCTCTACAACGTTCTGGTTGTTCCGCTCTTCGTTGTAAGGCTTCAGCAGATTCTCCTTCAGCCATTCTGCATCAATACCACTGTCCTGACACGATTGCTCAATGAGGGCCATATCTTCCCTTCTCACACCATAGTGCAGAAACGTACTGTCGATACCTTTTCTCATATATAGTCATTGTATTTGGGGTTAAACATATTGGTCAGGGAAGAACGTCTCCCATCCCACAACATTCTCTGTTGTATTGATGTGGAAACGTGAATAGTGCCACACATCGTTCTTTTCCACAATGATGCCTCCCTGTAAGTCTTTGTCTGCCATGTAGTCAATCAGCGCATTATGCTTGTTGGGTGCTTCGGGGTCGCTATTCTCCGTCTTGGTGTCAAACAGGAACACTTGTCCGTTTTTCATCCTTACCACAAAGTCCACATAGAACAAAGCCTTCTCTTTTTGCGAGTTCTCGTAGGGGATGCTGTAATGCTGCTTACCCTCATCGCCGTTCTTATACCACCAGTCGATATACGCTTTGTTCTCCTCTAAGAATTCAGAGAAGCGCCGCTCTGGGGTTGATACCGTATTCAACTCGATAAACGGCAACAAGGCATGTTCTTCCACTTTCGGCATCACGTGATGGGTACTTTCCTTATAGAGTCGTTCCGCAGGCACTTCCCATGTGTATTGCTCGAAGGCACGTTCCTTGGCCTTGCGCTGGCGTTCTTGCAATTTACGTTCATAGTTGGTCAATGCCTTTTGGATAATGTCAGTAAACTTGGGCTTGTTGGCATAATAGAGTATGACCTTCATGGCGTCTGTCTCAAACAGTTCGAAGAGCTCCTCCATTGCCTGCAACAAGTAACCTGCCAACACGTCTGTGCTGTGCGCCTTCTCAAAACTCCCCAATAGCGAGTGGCAATAGACTATGTAGATACGCCGCACCTCGCCTGCACTCTTGGCAAACTCGTGCTTTTGTCCTTCTACGTCAATGATGCCTTGCTCGTTCTGGAACACTAAATTCTCAGGCACCTTCACGCCTATGCTCATCACGTCGAACTTGATATTCTCCTTCTCTGCCACCAGTTTCACATTCTTCATCGCAAAGTTCTCAGGTTCTTGTGAGTCGTCGTCTTCTTCGTCAAAGCTGAACTTGTACTGCTTCCACTCCACCAGCCAGTTCTCTTTGAAGCAGTCTATCAATACCTTTTTGAAGTCTGGCCCCAAACGGTTACGGTCGCTACTCTTATAGACGCTGTAATAGGACTGCAAGGCTACATTCTTCAGGTTTTCCCTGCGAATGGCTTGCAGGGCATCCTTGTTCAGATACTCCATATCCTCTGCAACAATCTGTATCTGGTCTTTGCTGATATCTGTATAGACGTAGCCCACGTTCATCAGGTCGTTCTTGTAGAACTTCTGTTCAGGCATTCGCAGTATTCTGCCTACGGTTTGGACAGTGAACTGATTGCTTTCCAGTTTCCTGTATATCAGCAACACGGCGGCTCGCGGACAGTCCCAGCCGAGGGCGATGGCTTGCTTGAACAAGAGCACTTCTGTCATATTGTCCGGCTGTTCCAGTCCTTCCAGGTTCACCTTCTCGCCTGACAGCCAGACGGCCAGTTTCTGGTTCTCTGTCGTGATATCCTTGACGGTTCTCAGATAGGTCTTAACCAAGTCGGCAATGGCAGAATCCTCCGAGGTCATACTTTCGCATGTATCGTTGGGCAGTTGAATGAGCAGCAAAGGATTGATGTTTGTGCCTTCCCTCTTGTATGCTTCTGCCAGGAGTCGGCGTTTCTCAAGGGCACATTGGATAAGGTGGATGTTCAGCTCGTTCTCGTTGTTATAGCTTTTGGAGATATCCGGGTTCAGCACGACTTGCTTCTTGATCATTTCTTCCTTCACCACTTCTTCACGGGCCACAGTAACCTTATGGTCGGAATTTGTTTTTGGTGTAGCCGAGATGCGAATCTCAACCTTCGGGTTGATTTTCTGTAACACCTTTGCACTCTTGTCTGCCGACTTCGACCAGAACAGGTGTTCCTCGTCAATAACCACCACGATGGGCAGTCCTTGCTCTTCTTGCGTTCTGCGCGTTATCTCATAGAGCGAGTCATTCTGCTCAGAGTCGCGCACCATCACGTTCTTTTCCTTGTTGATGCTCTCCCAGTTCACAAACAGTATCTCGCCGGGCTTAATCGTACCCTCACTCTGGTCTATTTCGTCATACATCACAGGCTTCAAGAGGCGCGTCTCCGTGAAGTAGTTCTTCATCTTGAAGTAACTCTGCTGATGCAGTTTGTTGGGCGCAATCCAGATGAATGCCACCTGTTGGTAAGGACTGTCGCCACGACTCTGCAACTCCTCCGTCAGGTCTGCCAACATCTGCGAGGCCATCACCGTCTTACCAGAGCCTGTGGGCGCTTTGAATATCAATGTCTTCCTGTGACCGCTGAGTCGCAGCAGGTCGATGGTCATATCCACCAACTGCCGCACATATTTTTGCTGATACTTTATTTCTTTCATATCGTTTTATCTTTATATTCCTTGTTTTATTCAAAAATAATTCTTAATTTTGCAACATCAAATATATATAGCATAAGCTTATGACAAACGTACAACTTCGTGCGGAACTATTCCGTGAGATAAATCCATTGCTTGACAATGAGGATGCTCTAAAGAAAGTCCTTGTATTCTTGAGAAGCTTCTCAACAGTTGGCGTGGTCAACAATATGCCGGATGAAGCAGAAACAAGAATCAAACTAAAAGATCTAAAGATTCCTGCCAAGCTGCGCAATAAGCGTGGTTGCATTAAGCTTACAGAAGAAGACATGAAAGACGAGCATATACAATACATTCTGATGTCATCGTCACCAACAATGGTAAGGACTTCGCAGAATTCTGTGATCTGCCATACATGACTGCAACAGAATTCCTGGAGCGATGGGATTAACTGTCTTTCCTGCATACCTTTATACTCCCTGCCCCTCAAACAAGTCGGCAGGGATTTTTGTTTCTATCTGTTCCTTTTCTTCTTCAAATAGTTTCTCCCTGCGCTTGGGCAACACCTTCTGATAGGCATCGTAGATGGCGGCAGGCAAAGCAACCAACTCCACCTTGTCCTCCACCTCTCGGAAGTTATCCGTAAAGGCATAGCGGCCAGGCGAGAACACATAGATTTTCAGGCGCATTGTACCAAAGTCCAATGTCTTGATTTCTGCTGCTATCTCGTCTATCAGTTCCTCGCGATAGATAATCAGCATGTGTTTCTTTGCATCCTTGAAGTATCTCGCTAATTGTGGTTTTAGCTTAAACCGCCCGAAAGTCTTCTGCTCCTCATACAAATCTTCCTTGATGCAAAGAAGGTCAGTAGCCGCAGCCACCAAGTCGCGCATGTTCTTTTGAGTCCTGTCACGAGAGATATAGTCCGTCTTGTAATAGCGCAGCGTGTTGCCTTTCAAGCCAGCCACTTCCACACCCTTTGGAGTTGTATAGCCATTGATTACTCGCTTGTTACGTTCATAGGTTACTTCCTCACATATATTATTCTCGTTGTTAGTCACAAGTATGCATTGTCTGTGGCCTCCGTCTTCGGCATTCAGTTGCATGGTAGCATGGAGAGTGGTGCCTGAGCCAGCGAAGAAGTCGAGGATAGTAGAATAGTCGTCTGCGGTTAATTCTTGAATTCTTTTAATAATCTGAATTGGTTTTGGGGTTTCAAATTTTGCATCTGGAATTATGGATTTCAATTCAATCTGGGCCTTTTTATTCCCGTCTAAATCAACCCATAAATTAGATGGACGCTTTGTCTTGCCTTCAGCGTAGAATTTATAATAGACTTTCCAAGCACCATCTTTGTCCTTTTTAAAGAAAAGCATATTATCTTTTCTCATTTTCTTTACTTTTTCTGGACCGACTCTCCATCTACTTTCATAACCTGTAGGCCCATACGGATACACATCTGTTCCATCCGGTGCTGTTATTGGGAAAAACATTGTTGGTCTATCTTCACGCCTATCTTCTCCTCCGGTTCTTCTTAACTGCAAAATAGAAAAAGCGCCCTTCTCATCCTCCATATCATATCGACTCAAATCTTTTTCTGTTAAAGGTATGCCACCAAGCTGATAATTAGGATTTCTAGAGTAAGCGACTATATAATCACAAGCTTTCCCTAGACTACCTGTATCTTGACCTGTTGTAGTGCCAGTTGCCCTAGATATTAATCCTAAGAATTTATCTTCTCCAAACACTTCATCACACAGCAATTTCAAGTTTGCCTGCTCATTATCATCAATAGAGATAAAGATAACACCCTTGTCCGACAGCAACTTTTTGGCAATCTTCAGGCGCTTGTTCATAAACGAAAGCCATTTGCTATGACGATAGGAGTCTTCTGTATCTACAAACGAATCGTTATAAACAAAGTCCTTGTTGCCCGTATTGTACGGTGGATCGATATAGATGACATCAATCTTTCCCTCATGGGTATAGCTGAGAGCGGTAAGCGCCTCCAAATTGTCACCCTCTATCAAAATATGGTTGGGGGCATCAGGCTCGTTGCTTAATATGGCTTTGTCCTTTACCTCACGAAGCACGGGCAGTTCTTCTCGCAGTCGTTCTTCTACGTCCTCTGGTTTATCTTCCCACACCAGCCCATACTTCTTATGCTCACGCAACAGCCCGATAAGGCTGCTACGCTCGTCGTTGGTCAGACCCTCCAAGGTCTGCAACTTGCTGATGAGTTCAGATTTGTCTATTAGATTCTTCATGCTTGGTAGGAGCTTTAAATCTGTTAGCAATCTGGTTTTTAGTCTCTCAATACGCAGGCACAAAAAGAAGGCGTACTGACTTTCCAATGTATTCGAAGTATAGGCCGCTCCTACCACAGATAGCCGCAAAGACAAACACAAAAGGAAAGAGTACGCCTATACAGGCGTGACTCTCTCGAACTGTTTGTCTTTTTTAGTACAATTTGCTTTGGTAGGAGCCTTTATACTTCAAACGTCATTCGACAAGAGAACACGAGTTCTTCTTTATACCCACGATGTCCTGCACTACAGCCGAAATGCCGCAATGCACTTGCAAAGATACGAAATAATTCTTTATATCAATGTATCAAGAGGGAATTAAATTTAGGTTTTAGGTTTTTCATGTTAAGATTTTTTGTCATCGATTCCACTAAGCGGTAGGCTTGTTACTGGGAGTACCACTTAGTGGAATTTTCAGTACCAGCAAGTGGACAAAACTTGGAACTGTCAGTACCAACCCACTTGGTACTGACGTTTTTGCTTGAACCAACCGTTTTACTTGGCAAAAAGAAAGCAAACAGGGGAATTATGTTTGCTTTTTGTAAAACTGAAAGCACGCCACATCCGAAGAGTATCGTCCTTTAACTTCGTTAACTTCATGAACTCCCTTAACTTCCAAGAATCTGTAACAAACTTTCAAGAAGAAGATTGAGGGAGATAAAGGACATTACAAGGCAAGCTCTGCTTGCGAAAGTTGAGTTTAAGGAGTTTTTTGCAGAACTCTCCAAAATGTAGATGACACTGTTCTAAAGGGTATTCGTTTACTTCAGATATATCTTCTCTTTAGAAAACACCGAAAGTATTAAATATCTCATCGCTGATCAAGCTGATTCTCCGAATGCTGCTGCCTCTGCCTCAGCGATGATTTCCTCACGAGTTAGCGGTCGTGAACTGATGTCGCTCAAATCAAACTCGTCGGCTATGGTTGCGGTTGGCTCGTTGGGGATGGACTTCTCCTGGGTATCCATCGGTTCCAGGGTATCAGCTTCGGTGGTCGGCACGGGATTGGTCTCGGTTTCGGGCACATTGAGCACGGGCTCTTCCTCCATCTTGGTGCGGTCGCTCTTGGCGGCAAACACCTGGTCGATGAACTGGGGATGCTTGCGAAGCTGTTCAAGTGTGAGCTTGGCGGCTTGCTGCTGGCTCTCCTTTTTGCTGTAGCCGGTGCCGGTGCTGCCGTCTATTCCCTCCAGAACAACTTTGTAGTTGAAGACCGGGCTGTTGGTGGTGTCCTGCTTCTGACTGACAAGCACGAAATCCATGTTGATACGGTTTTTCTGTGACCATTCCAACAGCTTGGACTTGAAGTTGACCTCTTTATAGGCCACTTTATCAATGTTGACGAGTTGTTTCAGGATGCGCTTTTGCATGAACTGCATGCAGGCATCGTAGCCACGGTCGAGATAAATGGCTCCTACCAGTGCCTCAAATGCGTTGCCGCCCATGTAGCTGTTATGTGACGAGCCGCGTCCGTCGCTTTTGACGAGTTGTTCAATTCCCATCTCCTTCGACAGTTTGCCAAGCATCTCACGCTGCACCAACTTACTGCGGGTATTGGTGAGGAATCCTTCCCGTTTACGCGGGAAGTGTCGGAATACGATGTCACCGACGACGGCATCGAGGATGGCATCACCCAGGAACTCCAGTCGCTCGTTGTTGATGTATTTTCCTTTTTCGTTGCGGCGTGTGAGGCTTTTGTGCAAGAGGGCAGTCTTGTAATAGTCGATGTGCCGGGGATAGAAACCGATGATTTTGTACAAAGACAAATAAAGCTCCTTTTCCGCACGGAAAGGGAGCCTTATTAGATCTATCAAGTTATTGAGCATACTTTCAAAAACTTATTCAGCATACTTCTTGAATACAACGCAGGCGTTATGTCCGCCGAACCCGAATGTGTTGCTGATGGCAGCACGAACCTCACGTTTCTGAGCCTTATTGAAGGTGAAGTTGAGGTTATAGTCGATTTCGGGATCCTGGTCGTCTTCCTCGTGGTTGATGGTCGGGGGAACGATGTCGTTCTTCACTGCCAACACAGCCACCATGGCCTCTACGGCTCCGGCAGCACCCAGCAGGTGACCCGTCATGGACTTCGTAGAGCTGATGTTCAGCTTGAAGGCTGCATCGCCGAAGACATCCTTGATGGCCTTGGCCTCGGAGATGTCGCCCACGTGGGTGGATGTACCATGAACGTTGATATAGTCGATTTCATCGGGACGAAGTCCGGCATCCTTGATGGCACGCTCCATGACCAGCTTTGCACCGAGACCCTCGGGATGGCTGGCGGTGATGTGATAGGCATCGGCGCTCTCGCCCTCGCCCACCATCTCAGCATAGATTTTCGCGCCACGGGCCTTGGCATGCTCCAGTTCTTCCAGAATCAGGCAACCGGCACCCTCACCCATGATGAATCCGTCGCGGCTGGCGCTGAACGGACGGCTGGCCTTCTCGGGCTCGTCGTTGCGGGTGGAAAGGGCGTGCATGGCATTGAAACCTCCTACGCCACACTCACAGATGGCAGCCTCGGAACCGCCGGCAACAATGGCGTTAGCCTTGCCCAGGCGAATGAGGTTGAAGGCGTCTGCCAGTGCGTTGCTGGAAGAGGCACAGGCACTCGTCGTGACGAAGTTGGGACCACGGAAGCCGTATTTGATTGAAATCTGACCTGCTGCGATGTCGGCAATCATCTTCGGGATGAAGAAGGGGTTGAACTTCGGGCCTGCTTCGCTATGGGCACCGTAGTACATGACTTCCTCCTGGAATGTCTTGATACCACCGATACCTACACCGAACACAACACCTATCTCGTTCTTGTCTTCTGTTTCCAAGTCCATGCCGCTATCCTCAACCGCCTGCTGGGCTGCAATGAGTGCCAGCTGCGTATAGCGGTCCATCTTGCGGGCTTCCTTACGGTCGATGTACTTATTGACATCGAGATTCTTCACCTCACAGGCGAACTTGCTCTTGAACAGGGTAGTGTCAAAAGACTGTATTGGCGCAGCACCGCTGACACCTTTCACAAGGTTCTCCCAAGTTTCCTCGGGTGTATTGCCAACAGGAGTCACTGCACCAAGTCCTGTTACGACTACTCTTTTTAATTCCATAAATGAAAAGTTGGATTGATAGAAGGAATTACCAAGAAGTCAGGAAGCCAAAAAGTCAGGAAGCCAGGACTCATGCGTCATGACTGCTTGGCTCCTTGGCTCCCTGACTTCTTGATAATTCTGCAAATGTTTATTTATTGTTCTCCTCGATGTAAGCGATAGCGTCGCCAACAGTGCTGATCTTCTCAGCCTTGTCATCGGGAATAGAGATACCAAACTCCTTCTCAAACTCCATGATCAATTCAACTGTATCAAGTGAATCAGCACCAAGATCGTTTGTGAAACTTGCTTCGGGCTTTACTTCAGCCTCGTCAACACCCAGTTTGTCTACGATAATTGCTTTTACTTTGCTTTCAATTTCTGACATAATCTTTTCTTTTTTAAATTATTGAATAATTACTTTTTGTCTTAAAATCGGATGCAAAGGAACAAATTTTTATTGAATTGTGCAAATGTTTTTTGTAAAAATACACTTATCTTTGCACACCTACCCCCCTATTGTGCAACTTTTTTCTCCTTTGCCAGTAAAAACTTTGCTTTTCTTTCGTTTGTTCAAAAATAAATATTTAAATTTGCGGAGTAATAAAAACTAATATCATTATGACGTTTACACAACATTGCAACGAGATTTTCAATCAGGCTATTCGTGACTATCATGTATATGACAACATCGACCAGCCTATCCATAATCCTTATGAAGAGGGAAGTATTGAAAACAGACTTTATCTGAAGAATTGGATAGACACTGTACAGTGGCACTTTGAAGACATCATCCGCGACCCGCAAATCGACCCGGCGGAAGCACTGGTGCTGAAGCGTCGCATCGATAAGTCCAACCAGGATCGTACCGACCTTGTGGAGCAGATTGACGCCTACTTCAGACAGCAGTATGCCAACGTGCAGGTACAGCCCGACGCACGCATCAACACGGAGAGCCCCGCATGGGCCATAGACCGTCTGAGCATTCTGGCTCTGAAAATCTACCACATGCGTGAGCAGGTAGAGCGTCCCGAGGCAAGTCCCGAGCACCGTCAGAAGTGTCAGCAGAAACTCGACATCCTGTTGGAGCAGCAGGTAGATCTCGGCACCGCCATCAACCAGTTGCTGGAAGACATTGAGGCCGGGCGCAAGTACATGAAAGTTTACATGCAGATGAAGATGTACAACGATCCCTCTACCAATCCCGTGCTGTATAAAAAGTAAAGCCAAGGGACCTGATAATGAAAACCGAACACATTCTGATTATTCGCTTCTCGGCCATGGGCGACGTTGCCATGACCGTTCCCGTTGTATGGGCGCTGGCTCAACAGTATCCGCATGTGAGGATCACGGTATTGAGTCGGCCTTTTGCCCGTACATTTTATGAGAACCTTGCACCCAACGTCAGCTTCATGGCTGCCGACATCAAAGGGGAATACCGCGGTGTGAAAGGCCTGAACGCTCTTTTCCGCCGACTGATTGCCAAGCGCTTCACGGCCATTGCCGACCTTCACGACATCCTACGCTCCAAATACTTGCGGCTACGCTTCAACCTGGCACACTATCATGTGGCGCATATCAACAAACACCGCTCGATGAAGCGTAATCTCACAAGACAGCAGAATAAGGTGATGCGACAGCTGCCTACGTCGTTTGAGAACTATGCCGAGGTATTTGCCAAGTTAGGCTATCCCATCCAATTGGAAGGTTTCAAGTCTATCTTCTCTCCTAAGGGTGCCGACCTGAGCACACTGCCAAAGGCCATCGGCGAGAAACGGCGTTTCCAGCAATGGATTGGCGTGGCGCCGTTTGCCGCGCATCCTGGAAAAATCTATCCCATAGAGCGGATGGAGCAAGTCATTGCCCAGGTCATAGAACGCCATCCCTCCTGCCGTATTTTCCTGTTTGGCGGAGGAAAGAGCGAAATGGAAGTATTCAATCGCTGGGTAGCCACCTATCCGCAGTGTACGTGTGCCTCATCGGTACTCGGAGGACTACAACAGGAACTTGTCTTGATGAGCCATCTCAATGTCATGCTGAGTATGGACTCGGCCAATCTCCATCTGGCCTCGCTGGTGGGCACACCCGTGGTGAGTGTATGGGGTGCCACGCATCCCTACGCCGGCTTCATGGGATGGGGACAGTCCACCGACAACGCCGTACAGATAGACCTGCCCTGTCGTCCTTGTTCGGTCTATGGAAGCAAGCCGTGTGTGCGAGGCGACTTTGCCTGCATGAACAAAATTGAGCCTGCTGACATCATGAAACGCCTGGAGAAGTTCTTGGAGATCTGAGCCATCAAACTCTGTTCATGAAACGTTTACTAACCCTGTTGGTATGGGTGTGTTGTACCGTCACGGGTGCGGCACAGGATTCTATTGGTGTTCCCGCCGATGCTTGGCAGGAGATGTTGGATGCCTACTATTCCGATGGCGAAGAGGAAGAAACCGTCAATCGTGAACAGCTTTATGAACTGTTGGGAGACCTGGCCTCGCAACATCCCAACCTGAACAGTGCCACACGAGAAGAGCTGGAACAGTTGCCTTTCCTCAGCGAGGCACAAGTGGCCGACATCCTCGAGTATATATATAAATATAAGGTGATGAGGAGCTGGGGCGAACTCATCTTAATCCCATCACTGGAAGAGACGCAGCGCAAGCTACTGCCTTGCTTCTTTGTGCTCGAACCGAAGGAACAACCTCTCTTTCCTTCGTTGAAGAACATTCTCCGATATGGAAAGCACGACCTGACACTTACAGGTAGGATTCCCTTCTACCGGCGCAAAGGTGACAGAAAGGGGTATCAGGGCTATCCCTATCGGCACTCGTTCCGCTACACTTTCCAATACGGACAGCGGGTGAAACTGGGACTGATTGGTGCCCAGGATGCCGGCGAACAGTTTTTCTCGGGGAGAAATCAAAAGGGATACGACTACTATTCTTTCTACCTTTACATCAGCAAATTAGGACGCTTGAAGTCGGCTGTTGTGGGACGCTATCGCATGCACCTGGGTATGGGACTGGTTATGAACAATGATTTCTCGCTCGGAAAGCTTGCCATGCTGCAATCTGTCGGCCGCTCAACCAATAGTATCCGACCGCATTCGTCGCGCATGGAATCTACTTATCTGCAAGGTGGAGCTGCCACGCTCACCTTGCTTCGCGGACTCGATGTCACCGCTTTTGTGTCATCCCGGAAGATTGACGCTACGTTGGACAGCGCCGGCCAGACCATCACCACCCTGCTCACATCAGGCTATCACCGCACGGAGAGTGAGATCCGGCGCAAGCACAATGCCACGGAGACATTGGGAGGAGCCAACGTCCATTTCCGCAGCAATGGGTTCCATGTTGGAGTGACGGCGGTGGCGACACATTACAGTCTGCCCTTGCAACCCAACACCAAGCAGCTCTTCCGTCGCTACTATCCCTCGGGCAGCAACTTCTGGAACGTCAGCACTGACTACGGCTACAACTCACGGCGACTGAACATCAGCGGTGAGACCGCCATCGACCAGGGACACGCTTTGGCAACCATCAATAGCATCGGCTATGAACTGACCTCCTCGCTGACACTCATGGCACTGCAGCGGTTCTACAGCTATCGCTACAATGCCCTGCGGGGCAACAGCTTCAGCGACGGCAGTACCGTCAGAAACGAGAGTGGCCTGTACATCGGCGCACAATGGCAGCCCACCCGACAGTTTCAACTCATGGCCTACACCGACTACGCCTATTCGCCTTGGGCCAAATACCAGATATCGCAGGCATCACACTCATGGGACCATCTGGTTGGTATCACCTGGAAGAGCAGCGCTTGGCAGATCCTTGCCCGCTATCGGTTAAGGCTCCGACAGCGTGACAATGCCGAGAAGACTGCCCTTGAACCACGTACTGAGCATCGGGCCCGACTCTCATTAGGCTACGAAAGCCAAAGGATGACCCTGCGCTCACAGGCCGACTGGGCACAGACCACGCAGCGACTTCGCAGTCGAGGCTACATGCTCAGTCAGCATGCAGGGCTAACGATGGGTCGCGTCTCCCTGAATGGCATGTTCGGGTATTTCCATACGGATGACTACGACAGCCGAATCTACCTCTATGAACGGAACATGCAGCACGAGTTCTACTTCCCCATGTACTACGGAGAAGGCATCCGCTACAGCCTGTGGGCTCGCCTGGAACTGTCGAAACGGCTGTGGATCACCATGAAGATTGGCACCACCAACTACTTCGACCGTGACCACATCGGCTCTTCCTATCAGCAAATCAACCAAAGCTCTCAGACCGATGCCGACCTGCAACTCCGCTTCCGGTTCTGATGAAAAAGACGGTTATATATAATTTCCCGACGGTTTTTCCGTTATCTTATTGACTATCATAGAAAGAATAACAGAATGAGAAAATCAATTGTTTTGTTAGTGGTTCTGGCATTGCTGAGAATGACAGCGAATCATTGTCGGGCGGCCTCTGTGGGTACCTGGAATGCCTATATGTCCTATCACAACATCACCAGTGTGGAGAAAGCAGGGAATATCTACTATGTATTGGCATCCGAAAACCTGTATGCCTACAACACCAACGACCAGAGCGTGCAGACCTACGACAAGATGAACTTCCTGAGTGACTGTGGCATTCAGCAAATCAAATGGAACCCCACTTCCAAACGGTTGGTCATCATCTACTCCAATCAGAACATCGACCTGCTCGACCGCAATGACAATGTCTTCAACGTCTCCGATTACTACCATAAAAGCATGACGGAAGACAAGACCATCAACCATGTCTATATCTACAATCAGTATGCCTATATCTGCACGGGATTCGGCATCCTGAAGCTGAACACCGTAGCAGCGGAGATCAGTGAAAGCTATAACTTGGGATTCAAGGTGAACTACTGTTATATCGAGGGAAGTAAAATCTATGCCCAGTCGGAAACAAACGGACTCTACACTGCTAACCTTTCCGACAACCTGTTGGACAAGAACAACTGGCAGCGTGAAGGAAACTATACCCACAAGACCTTTCCGCTTGACGAAGAACTGCTTGAAGCCGTCAGCAATGCCAATCCGGGCGGTCCACTGCACAATTATTTCGGCTTCATGAAGTTCCATAACGGACAGCTCTACACTTGTCCCGGATGGAACAATACCATCAGCAATCCAGCCATTCAGGTACTGAAAGACCATGAGTGGAATATCTATCAATACGAGGGAATCAAAGAACAGACGCTTCGCAATTACGACAACATGGCGGCATTGGACATAGACCCCAACAATCCCAACCACGTCTTTGTCGGCAGCCGCAACGGTCTCTATGAGTTTGAAAACGGACAGTTCGTGAAGTATTACGACTCCACGAACAGCCTCATTCAGATTTTCAACATGCGTTCCGAAAATCCGAGCGTGGAGTATCAAATGACAACGGGAGTGAAATACGACAACAGCGGAAACCTGTGGTTGCTGAATTCATTGGCGGAGTCGCAATCGATCATTGAATACACGAAAGAAGGAGAATGGGTATCGCACAACAAAGCCGATCTCATCGCCTATGAAACAAGCAGCTATCCCGTCAAACGTTCATTGCCCTTGCTCTGTGGCATGTTCATCGATAGTCGCGGACTGCTCTGGTTCGTCAACAACAACTGGACGCTACCATCGCTTTATCTCTATGACATGACAAGTGACCATCTCATCAGCTACCGCAACTTCGTCAACGAAGACGGGACAACTCTCGTCCTGGAAAACATGCGTTGTGTGGCAGAGGACCATGAGAAGAACATCTGGGTGGGAACGAATATGGGCCCGCTCATGCTGGAACCTTCAGAGATGACCGCCGAAAGTCCTGTCTTCAATCAGGTGAAAGTGCCGCGCAATGACGGTACCAACTATGCCGACTATCTGCTCAACGGTGTTGACATTGCCAGCATGGCCATCGACGGAGGCGGACGCAAATGGTTCGGAACCTACGGAAACGGGGTGTATCTCATCAGTGCCGACAACATGACACAGCTGGAACACTTCACCGCCGAGAACAGCAAACTACTCTCCAACAACATCGAATCCATTGCCATCAACGGCACAACGGGCGAAGTGTTCTTCGGAACCGACAAGGGACTGTGCTCCTACATGAGTGATGCCACTGACACCAACGAGAGTATGTCGAAGAACAACGTCTATGCCTATCCGAATCCCGTGCGTCCCGGCTATACGGGAATCATCACGGTGGTGGGCCTCAGCTTTGATGCCGACGTGAAGATTGTCACCAGCAACGGCGTACTCGTGGCACAGGGGCGCAGCAACGGCGGTACCTTCACATGGGACGGATGTGACACGAAAGGACGGCGTGTGGCAAGCGGCGTCTATATGGTGGAGACCGCCACATCATCAGGAGGAAAAGGAACGGTATGCAAGATCGCTGTCGTCAACTGATTCTACTCACCTCTCCCCTACTTCTCTGGGCAGCGTGCGTATGTTACCCGGTCGTCGATGACTGGACCTATCTTACCGTGCCCAACTTCGATGGGTTCATGAAAGCCGATTATCTGTTGCCACGCGGCAACCAATGGCGTCCGTTTGATGCCATCTTCGGCTATCTGCTTGCTCTCCGTCCCACCCTTTTCCCATGGATGAATCATGTGGTGATTGTCGTGGGGCATGTCGTGAACACGCTACTTGTCTATTCCATCGGCCAACAATTGGGTTTCAAGAGTCTTGCACGCTACATCAGCACCCTTGTCTTCTACCTGTCACCAGCCATGGTTGCGACGGTTCTCAACACCGACTCCATCAACCAAGTCTATTCGCAGCTGTGGGGATTGACAGGACTGCTCATCTGCCTACGAATGCACGGCAGAAGAAAATACGTGCTATGGGGAATAACCCTCCTGCTCGCCACCCTTTCCAAGGAGAATGGCATCATGTGGGCATGGGTCACACCGCTGGTTGTTGCTGGTGTAAGGAACGAGAGAGGGGCTATGAAGAATGGATTCTTATGGGGTACCGTTGTAGCATTCCTGTACTTGACAGTTCGCTTTGCATGGTCAACGGAGGTCATCCGTACAGATTCTGCCTACGTCAACGACGGACTCTTACAACATGTGCGGGGTTTGATGATGCTCATCGGATATACATTCATACCGCTGGACTATGTAAGCATCGTGCATGCTCCCAGTCGCAACGGGTGGCTCATCGCAATAACGTTGTTGCTTTCGATTCCTTTCCTTATAATATTTGTCAGGTGTCTTTTGAAGAGCAGTTCCCGAATCGGATGGGTTCTCATGGCAAGCATACTACTTTTAGCATTGCCCCACCTGCTCACTATTTTCTCCGTCCTCCATGCATACGCCGCCCTGTCGTTGAGTGCTCTGTTGATAGGATATGTCATACAGCAGGAAACACGTCACCGTTGGCTCATCGGCTCCTTCATCGCTTATGCTGCAGCCATGCTTATCAGTACGGGACATCATTGGCAGAAGTCTATGAAGAGTGGAGAGACAGGTAAACAACTGGTAAAGGGAGTCCTCCGACAGAGCAAGCACCCCGCCCGCAACGTTTTTCTCATCATGCAGGAAGACAAGTCGCCTCAGTATTCCAGCTTCTGTGTCAATCCTGCGGATGCCTTCGGATGGGGAAGAGCCGTCTGTATGGAAACTCACTATCAGTGGCCTGAATCTATCACTGAACTTGTTGTTCCCGTCGATCAATGGAACGAAAAAAAGGATTCATTCATCTTCGATGCCCTCTCCACGGGTTACGATGCCGTCTGGATTCAAAAACATCATACCATCACCGTCTTAGAAAAAGAGTCATCTCATTCCACCCTTCCATGACTAAAAACTATCTGATATACTACATGCAGACCGTGGGCATCATCCTTGTGGTGCTCGGACATTCGTTTTATCAGAACATGTTCAATCCGTTGGTGCATTGGATCTATGGCTTCCACATGCCGCTCTTCTTCTTCATTTCGGGCTACCTGCTACACTATACTGCCCGCAGACCTCTTCACCAGTCGGTCCTATGGGGATGGAACGGGTTTGTCATGAAGAAAGCTTACCGGCTGTTATTTCCCTACCTCCTCATCAGCAGTCTCTTCTTTATTCCTAAAATCTGGCTGAATCATCTGTCCGCCCGACCTGTTGAAGCCTCGTGGCAAGGCTATGCGGAGATGCTGCTACACCCCTATCACAATGTCATAGGCTCCTTTTGGTTCCTGCCCACACTCTTTCTCATCTATGTGGCTGCTATGACCCTCATTAAGTTCAGGCATCATCTGTTGAGAAAGTATGGAATACATCCTCTGCTCGTCCTGTTATCGTTGACGGTCATCCATCTCTGCACACCCATCGACAAGTTGTCACTGCTCAATCTCAACGGGGCAGCACATTATATGCTCTATTTTACAATAGGCTATTACTTCTGTCGCTATGCAATAGAAAAAAGGTTGGAAACTCATGCATGGTGGATAGCCCCCTTCACTCTGCTCCTCTCCCTACCCTCCTGTTTTGGAAAAACACACTTCCCCTACCCTTTAGGAGGTGTTTGTGAGGGTCTTATTGCCTTTAACGGTATTCTGATGACCATTTCTTTCGGACAGCTGTACCTACGTCATCGGTTCACATTCCTCCATCATTTATATGGTGCCACCTACACCATCTACCTGCTGTCGTTCTTTCCACAGTTTATCGCCAACCAATTGTTGCTTCACTTCGTCAGCTTGCCTTGGCCAGCAACAACACTGCTCGCCTTTGTCGCAGGAGTCTATATTCCTTATTATATATATAGATGGATGCAATGCCATCCGAAGAATCCGTTGGCACAGTCGCTAACCTTCATCACCGGTCAGCACTCATTTCAAACCAAAGCATAGCCGGAGCCAGCGCCAGGGACAACGTTCCATCACCTTGGCCACCAAGACAGGCAAGAAGATTCCTGCCGCCACGTTGAGAATATAGAAAAGAGGAAAGAGCGTTTCGTTGTAGAACAATCGCTTCCAAAGAATCAGTTCTACAAACGCCTGAAAAATCATCGACATCAAGTAGATTTGGAAGATATACTCACTGAAACTACTGAACAGGCCAGGCAGCCGACGCGCCACAAGCAGACAGCCGGAACACATCATCAGAATGCCCAACAGTGGTGTTAGCAAGGGAACATCCTGCCAGTAGGAAAGAGCGTAGCACATCACTAAGAAGAGAAAGACAACGATACGATCCAGATACTGATGAATCTGATACTTGAAAAAGAATATCCCCACAAAGAAAAACACCAAGTAGCGGTTCAGCTTGAAAAGATAAAAGTAATTCCGTTCTACCAATGATGAAAAGTCTGCAAAATAGAAAGCACCACTCAATAGGAAGAATACCATCATTTGCCAACTCTTTTCACATAGCCACTGAAAAAGAGGATAGAGCATCATGAGCACAGTCAGTGTGGCAAGAAACCACAGCGGAGCGGAAGCGTGCCCCTCGAACACCACAAACGACTCCAAGTAGTCCGTAACGGACGCATGGATGGGTGTCTTGACAAATGCTCCCAATGACAGCTTGAAGACGTAGTAGAACGTCACAAAGAAAACAAATGGAATCAGGATGCGCTGCGCCTTGTCGAGATACAGCCTGCCTACCGACCACCCTTTCTGGATTCTGCTCAAATACAGCAGACCACCGGAAATAAATATGAAGAGAGGTACGCGCAACGGGGTGAACGGCGAGGAAATCATCTCACAAAAGGGATGGTTCATTCCCGTAGAAAAGTCAACGAGCTGCACATGAAACATCACAATCAATGCGATGTTCAGTCCCCGTAAAACCGACAACCACGCAATCCTATTCACCGCTCCTTAACTCAGTTCCAACATCCGATGAATAGACTTCACTGCCTTGCGGGCTACGTCTTCGTCCACATCCACACTGGGCGACTCGTTCTTCAGACAATCATATATTTTCTGCAGCGTGTTCAGCTTCATATATTCGCACTCATTGCAATGACAGCCAACACCACCCTCACTCACGGCAGGTGGAACGGGATAGAACATCGTGTCAGGACAGGTGCGTTGCATCTCATGCAGGATACCCGACTCCGTTGCCACGATGAACTCACGCTGCTCTGGATGCTCCTGTGCATACTTCAGCATGACAGCCGTAGAACCTACCACGTCAGCCATCGCCAATACGGGACCTTTGCACTCCAAATGCGCCATCACCAAAGCCGAGGGATGCTCTTGCTTCAGTTTTGCTATCTCCTCCACCGAGAAACGTTCATGCACGTGACAACCGCCGTTCCATAACAGCATATCGCGACCCGTCACTGAATTGATATAGGAACCTAAGTTGTAGTCGGGCCCGAAGATGATCTTCGCATCCTGTGGGAAAGAGTCAATAATCTTCTTGGCGTTGCCACTGGTCACGACCACATCCGTCAATGCCTTCACAGCAGCGGTGGTGTTGACATAGCTCACAACCTGATATCCAGGATGCTCAGCCTTGAACTTCGCCAAGTCCTCTGCCTTACAGGAGTCAGCCAATGAACAGCCTGCAGAGAGATCTGGAACCAGCACCAGTTTGTCAGGAGAGAGAATCTTACACGTCTCAGCCATGAAATGAACACCGCACATCACGATGATCTTCGCATCGGTCTCTGCAGCCTTACGAGCCAGCGCTAATGAGTCACCTATGAAGTCGGCCACATCCTGCACCTCACCTACCGTATAGTAATGAGCCATGATAACGGCATTCTTTTCCTCACACATCTGACGAATGGCTTTTGCCAATTCACACTTCCCGTTCCCAGCTTCACATTTCTCAGATTTCAACATAACATTTATATTATATGTTTATTTTTATTTTTGAAAAAAAGAAAAGAAGATGATGATGTTCGGTTGATAAGTTGAAAACTTTCTGACCGAATATTTGCATATATCAGTTTCCACATTCAGACCGTCGATATTCATATCCCTTGTTGAAATCTTTCTATTGACTGTCAGCGAGATAACCCGTTTATGCACCATTCCCTTTTTCGGTGCAAAATTAATAAGTTTATATCTTTTTCTGTTATTTATTTGTGTAAATCTTATGAAAAAGACAGTAAAAAACTGTTTTATATGAACCATCTTGCTGACACCCGTTCTATTCCTGTTCATTATTCCGTAGTTTTCCACAGGGTTATGAACAGGTTTTTCCACAGAATTTTATAAGAAAAATTGTTTGTTTCAAAAATAACCCATACCTTTGTAAAACTTTCAAACTAAAACTACAATGAACAAAACAATTCAAATGCTAACAGCAGTATTCATTGCGTTTCCATTAGTGATGAATGCACAAACAGAGAACCCACGAGGTATCTACAAAATGATTACCCTCACGGGTAAGATGGGTGAAATTAAAGCTCCTTACGAACAGTACAAAATATGTACAGACAGTGTCACACTGATGGTTACAGAACAAGGTTCACATTTCACCATCATCAACAATGACCATCAAGTATTCAACTATACGGGAGAACAACCCAAGTCGGAAGATGACAAGAGTATATTGGTCTATGACAGTGATGAGAAGCAGTTCAAGGAGAAATGGTGGAGTACTTACGAGCATCACATACATTTTCCTCACAACGACTGGTGTATAGAAAAGTATGAATCGGGACATTATACTGAATTGAGTAAGTATTTTTTTGATGCGATTACCGGAAAGTCAGAGGTGGATAACCATAACCCATTAACAGGTACTTGGCGAATCATTGGAATGATGGATGAACTCCGCAATGTCAAAAAAGAACTCCGAAACTTATTCGAGCAATATCCCACCAGTAAGTACGTGGACTGTTTCATTGTCTATGCTCCAAAATATAGCACGATGATAGCGGCAAATAAAGGATTAGTTGACAAAATAGAATTCAATGGAAAAAAGTCGTATAAGGTTGGCAATAAGACTCATTTAGTGAAGTGGCTATCAAAAGATGTTGTCGCTATAGAGGAAAAAATGGACTATCGCACGGACTGGTTGATTATTGAGCGTGTGACCGATGGAACCATTCCATTGGCCAAGATTGCTGGAAAGTTACTTTTGAAATAAAAAATAGGAGCCTTGAAAGCTCCTATTTTTTATTTGCGGCATAGATAGTCGGCAAGTTTCTGAACGGCGCGAGCTCGGTGGGAGATAGTGTTCTTGACGTCGTTGCCGAGTTCAGCAAAAGACTTGTCGTAGTCGTCGGGAATAAAGATGGGGTCGTAGCCGAAGCCCCCTGCTCCACTTTTCTCATAGGCAATGCGACCCTCGACGATGCCTTCAAAGAGGTTATAGGTAATAGGTAATAAGTTATAGGTGTGATTACCTTTGGTATCGTCTTGAACTTCTTGTGGATTCGTCTCTATGAGGGTGATGACCGTTCGGAAGCGGGCACTGCGGTTGGGGTTGTCGCCGAGTTTCCGTAGCAGCTTCTGCATGTTGGCCTCGCTGTTGTGATCGGTGCCCTCGGCATAGCGGGCACTGTGTACGCCTGGTTCTCCGTTCAGCGCATCGACCTCCAAGCCAGTGTCGTCGGCAAAGCAGCTGATACCATATTTATTATATATATACTCAGCTTTTTGTCGGGAGTTCTCTTCGAGCGTGTCGAAATCTTCGGGAATGTCGTCGTGACAGCCGATGTCATTCAGGGAGAGCACTTCGAACTGTTGTCCGAGGATGGCACGAATCTCCTCGAGCTTATGGGCATTGTTGGTGGCAAAGACAATCTTTTTCATCCTTTCTTCACGGTTATTTCCTCGAATCCTTCGCCATAGACACCGATAACGGAGCTTTGGCTGACAAAGGCATTGGGGTCTATCATCTTGATCAGTCGGAACATGGCAACGCTCTCGCGCTTCTTGGCAAGGATACAAAGCACCTTCCTGTCCTGTCCCGTGTACCATCCGTGGGCATCGAGAATGGTGACACCGTGTTCCATCTGGGTTCCGATGGCGTAGGCAATCTCCTGCCACTTCTGTGAAAAGATGAGGAACTGAACGGATTCTCGGCGGGCGTTCATGATGTAGTCGAGTATGAAGTTCTCCACAGCCATGGTACAGAGGCCGAATACCACTTTGTGGGCACGCTGGATGCCATCACCGAATTCGGGAATAAACAGACAGCTGCCGATGATGCAGAGATCGACAATAATGAGCACCTGGCCGAGTGAGAAGTTATAGTATTTGTTCACGCAGGCGGCAATGATGTCGGTGCCACCTGTGGAACCGTTGTTGAGAAAGACAATCGCCAAGGAGGTGCCGGTAAAGCCGCAACCGATGATGAGCGACATGAATGCCTGTCCCTCGCCTAAGATCTTGATGGGCAGTCCTTCGGGGGTGGAAGGCATGAGCGACTGACCCAACATCAGGAAGAGGTAGAGGGCAAAGATGGCATAGATGGTCTTCATCATGAACTTGAAGCCAAGTATCTTCAATGCGACGATGAGGAGGGCGACGTTGATGAACAGGTAGCTGTTCTCAATGGGGAACCCAGTGGCATAGAAGATGATGGCGGATACACCGGTCACACCGCCCGTTACAATCTTGTAGGGAAGGAGGAAGACGGTGAAACCGATGGTATATAGAACGAGTCCAAGGGTTATGAAGAAATAATCCTTGAACTCATTCCAGATGATTCTATGGTCTATAGACATACTTTCAAAAATTGAAGATTACTTGCAAACGACGTTCACCATGCGCTTGGGAACGATGATGACTTTCATGATTTGCTTGTCAGCGATGTACTTGGCAGAGCGCTCATCCTGGCGCACGGTCTGTTCGATGGTGGCATTGTCGGCATCGGCGGGGAACTCCATCTCGAAGCGGGTCTTGCCATTGAAGGCGATACCCAACTTCACGTTGTTCTCCACCAGATACTCCTCATTCCATGTGGGCCACTGTGCATCGCAGACGCTGCCCTCTCCGCCCAGCATCTCCCAAAGCTCTTCGGCGATATGGGGAGCAAACGGGGCAATGAGCACCACCAGTGTCTTCAGAATCTCACGGTCGGTACACTTCTGCTGTGAGAGCTCGTTGACACAGATCATGAAGGCAGAGATGGCGGTGTTATAAGAGAACTGCTGAATGTCACCCGTCACCTTCTTGATGAGCTTGTGCAGGCTCTTCATGCTCTGTGTGTTGTCCTGCGTTCCCTGTGCTCCCTGCACAAGGTTCCAGAACTTCTTCAGGAAGCGGTGGCAGCCGTCGATGCCGTTGGTGTCCCAAGGCTTGGACTGCTCCACGGGTCCGAGGAACATCTCGTAGAGGCGCAGGGTGTCGGCACCGTAGCGTTCTACAATCATATCGGGATTGACAACGTTGAACATGGACTTGGACATCTTTTCAATGGCCCATCCACAGATGTATTTCCCGTCTTCAAGAATAAACTCGGCATTGTTGTACTCCGGACGCCATGCCTTGAATGCCTCGGTATCGAGAATATCGTTCTTGACGATGTTCACGTCAACGTGGATGGGGGTGACATCCTTGTACTGCTTCATCAGGTTATAGGAGACAAAGACAGGGGTGTTGTCCTGCACTCCTTGCATTCCCTGCAGTTCCTGATGGTTATTCACACGATAGACGAAGTTGGAACGTCCCTGAATCATTCCCTGGTTGACCAGTTTCTGGAAGGGCTCTTCCTTGCAGCTGACGCCGAGGTCGAAGAGGAACTTGTTCCAGAAGCGGGAGTAGATGAGGTGACCGGTGGCATGCTCGGTACCGCCAACGTAGAGGTCCACGTTCTGCCAGTAGTCATCGGCTTCCTTGGAGAGCAGAGCCTGGGAGTTGTGGGGATCCATGTAGCGCAGGTAGTAGGCACTGGAACCGGCAAAGCCCGGCATGGTACAAAGCTCCAGGGGGAAGACGGTCTTCTCGTCGATGAGGGATTTATCAACCACCTTTTTGTTCACTACATCCCATGCCCATGTCTTGGCACGGCCAAGGGGCGGCTCACCCGTCTCTGTGGGTTCGTACTTGTCAACCTCGGGAAGTTCCAACGGCAGGCATTCCTCGGGAATCATGTAGGGCATGTTGTCCTTGTAATAGACGGGGAACGGCTCACCCCAGTAACGCTGGCGGGAGAAGATGGCATCGCGCAGGCGGAAGTTCACCTTCACACGTCCCAGTCCTTGCTCGGTCACATACTCCTTGGTCTTCTGAATGGCTTCCTTCACGGTGAGTCCGTTAAGGGAGAAGTGACCATTGGAGGAGTTCATGACGATACCTTCCTTGGCATCGAAGCTCTCCTCGGAGACATCAGCCCCCTCGATGAGCGGAATGATGGGCAGGTTGAAGTGCTTGGCAAAGGCATAGTCACGCGAGTCGTGAGCCGGTACCGCCATGATGGCACCCGTGCCATAGCCTGCCAATACATATTCGCTGATCCAGATGGGTATCTCCTTGCCCGTGAACGGGTTGATGGCATAAGAACCCGAGAAGACACCCGTCACCTTGCGGTCGGAGATGCGGTCGCGCTCGGTACGTTTCTTCACGTAGGTCAGGTATTCATCTACTTCTTTCTTCTGTTCGGGAGTGGTGAGCTGGGCCACGAGTTCGCTCTCAGGAGCCAATACCATGAAGGTAACACCGAAGATGGTGTCGGCACGAGTGGTGAAGATGGTGAACGAGGTCTCTTCCGACTCTCCCTGGGGTGAGTGAGAGGCTACCTTGAACTCCATCTCTGTACCTTCTGAACGTCCAATCCAGTTGCGTTGTGTCTCTTTCAGAGAGTCGGTCCAGTCGATGTTGTCGAGTCCGTCGAGCAGACGCTGGGCGTATGCCGACACGCGCAGACACCACTGGCGCATCTTCTTTTGTACCACGGGATAGCCACCACGCACGGAAACGCCATCAACAACCTCGTCGTTGGCCAGCACAGTGCCTAACTCAGCGCACCAGTTGACCATGGTCTCGCCGAGGTAGGCAATCCGATAGTTCATGAGCAGTTCGCCCTGCTCCTTTTCGTCTGCGGGCCATGTGCCTTCAGCCTTGAATTTCTCGATGAGCTTCTCAATGGGCTGAGCCTTCTGCAGCTCCTCGTCGTAGTAGCTGTTGAACATCTTCTGGAAGGCCCACTGTGTCCAATGATAGTAGCCAGGTTCACAGGTGCGTACCTCACGGTCCCAGTCGAAGCAAAATCCGATCTTGTCGAGCTGTTCCCGATAGCGACGGATGTTCTGTTCGGTAGTGATGGCTGGATGCTGTCCTGTCTGTATGGCATATTGCTCGGCGGGTAGTCCGTAGGCATCGTAGCCCATGGGATTCAGCACGTTGAATCCCTGCTGACGCTTGAAGCGGGCATAGATGTCACTGGCGATGTAGCCGAGTGGGTGACCCACATGCAAACCCGCTCCGCTGGGATACGGGAACATGTTGAGTACATAGAATTTCTGCTTGTCTTTGTCTTCGGTAACTTGATAGGTTTTCTGCTCTACCCAACGCTGTTGCCACTTCTTTTCAATCTCTCTGAAATTGTATTCCATCTTATTGGTATTTTGATGTACGTGTTGTTATTATATAACCTTTTCGGCCTGCAAAGGTACAAATAATTCATCATATATTCACCGCTTGCAAATATATTTTTAAGGTGAAGTCCCACTCTTCCCTCTTCCTTCTTCCCTCTCGTTTGCAAAGTTACAACTTTATTCACATATTATCGCTCAATGCGAACACTATTTTTGTACCTCTTGCGCCCAGGCCATCGTAATCGGCAGAGATAGGAAACTGGCAGCAGAGATTGCTGATAGCATCATCATCGAGGGTGACAGTCAGTTCCAGTTCAATGGCTATACGTCGCTCGCTGTAGCTGAGATTCCAGATACATTCGCCGAGAACGGCATTCACCACCGTTCTGATTTCGTCTTGTGTGCGCCAGATGGAATCGTAGTCAGTCATAGTATTCTATTTGCAGTTCTTCGCTGACGTTGAAATCATCATGGAAGCCGTCATCATATGAATAGACGATTCGCATGCCTCTATAGGTAGAGGGAACCTTCAATGTTTCCAGTAGATGCCATTTAGGACGGCCAAAGTCGTATGATTCTCTGTCAAGGAGGATGCGGTTGGAAACAAAGTCAAAGTGATAGTACCCACCGCCGATGCACTGGTCCCCCGGCTTCAGCAGATGCTTATGCTGGTTGACCATACCGAGGCGGAAATAACCGTCCATTGTTATGATGAACTTAGGGAGAGTCATAATTTCACAATTTGATAACCAATGATGACGGCAATCAGTCCAAGAGCGAGGCTGAGCAACGTATATAGCACAGCGGAAAGTATTGCTCCATCGCGGTCCAACAGCAGATTCTCGTTCATAAACGTAGAGAACGTAGTAAAGCCACCACAAAAGCCAGTGACCAATATCAGCTTCGTAGTGGGTGAAATCTGTCCTCCAAGCGACAGTCCTGAAAGCAGGCCAATCAGGAAACAGCCAATGACATTGACTGCCATCGTTCCCCAAGGAAAGGCTACGGGTAGGCGGTCTAAGACCGGGAATGACGAGACAGCCACCCACGACTGCACGGCTTTGCCTACCAGATAGCGTGCGCCACCTCCAAAGAAGCTGCCGATGCAGACAAAAAGTAATTCTTTCATAGGTGCTTTATTACTTTGCAAGGATTGCCCACTGCAATGGAATTTGAGGGTATATCTTTCGTCACAACGCTACCTGCACCGA